>NZ_JBBKZU010000008.1:0-306569 GCF_037889935.1 Variovorax ureilyticus | reverse complement strand
TTCGTCGACAGATTCAAACCCAGACCGAGTTGACCCGGGGGCGTCACGCGTTTGGAAATCATGGCTTCAGATCATGCAAGGGCCGGGCCTGTTTTGCAGACCATCCCTAGGAAGTCCGAAGCCTGCGCCTGGGCGTTGTTCACCCACTCGGCGTCATTGATCTTCGCCACCTGATCCATCACCCGGTCGCGGGTCTGCGTGTACTGCTTGTCGAAGCCCGCAGCCGCGTACTTGCTCTGCCCCGCCAGGGTGCTGTTGCGCCACTCGGTGAGGTAGTTGTCCGCCTCCTGCGGGGAGTTGAACTTCAGTTCCCCCTTGGTGAGCTTCGAGGTGATGTCCCGCATTCCAGCCTCGTGGGAGTTGACACCCCAAATGTGCTGTGCGGTGCCGACGAAGACGGGGCTCTGCGAGGGCAGCATCTCGCCGCTCTGAATCTTCTTGCCGAGTTCCCCTACGGTCATCGACTGAGCCCACCGCTTGGCGGCTGATGCGTCATCGATCTCGGCCTGATGGCGGATCGTGTCGGCCAGTCCTGCGCCCTGCGCGAAGGCGTCCGCGAGGCCCTTCCACCGGGTCTCCTGTTCGGGTGCCGCAGCGATCTCCGTATTGGCAACAGGACGGGCCATCGTCTGGAGGTGCTGCTCGCCGAACTGGTCGTTGACCTGGACGCGCTTCATCGCTGCACCTCGACGGCACCGGTCGGAGCGTTGACCGTGACGCCGTTTAGGACGAGGGCGGTAACTAGCTCCTCAGGCGTGAGACCGACACGCCCGGCCGCGCTGGAGATCAGGCGATGGCAATTGACAATGTGGCTGAGGGCGTAGCTGCAGGACGCCCATGTGGGGTCACCTTCACGGGCGACGGTGCCGGTGCGCTTGTCGGCTTCGCTCTGGATGCGACGCTGTACTACCTTGACGTGATCGAATAGTTCGAGGGACAGGGAGTAAGCGCGGAGGACTCGGGGATGAGGTTTAGTTGCCATGTTCAGGCCGTAGATTCGTAAGGAGGAAAAAGAAAAAGCCCCGACACCGGAGAGGCGTAGGGGCTCTGGGGACAAGGACGCGAAGGCGACCTATCGGCAATGGCTTGGAGTCACGGAGAGATGAGCGTGAGGGGGCATCAAGCCACTGGCGATAGACCGCCGCAGGGGGTATGGTTCGATGGAAAGACCACGAAGGAATCCACCCATGTGAGGTGAAGCGTGAAGGACCGCAGTTGGTCTCACGCCGAGGGCACCGTTAAAGGGAATCAACTGGTTCCTCTTCAGGTTCATCCCTAAGGTTTTTATTCTTCTAATCATCCTCATCAGAGATGCACCTTCAGGAGACCGAAAGGAAATCGTTTAGGTTCACCTTTAGGTTGCCCCCTCCCCGTGCTCAAAACGATTCCATCGCCCCCTTCGATGGTCTCGGTGCGGCGCCCCGAGGGGGGGTGCAGCGATTGAGTTTGGGTGCCTGCGCGGATGGCAGGACTTGGTGTGGTCGAGACGCCGCGAGGTGCGGTGCTCTACCTAGTCAACGTGGAAATCGGCTCGCCTCAGGAACGCCCCCAACAAGGGGGCGCACCGGCGCCGCGTGCTCTCCTAGTCAAGGGGGTATTCGGCCGAGTCGATGGGCTCACCCTATTGAGAGGGGAAATCGCTCGGGCCACTGGCTCTTTCCTAATGAGAGGGGTAATCGCGCAGTTCTCAGTGCCCGCTCTCCGCTGCGACAATCGCGTTGCAGGGAGAACTGCGATATGGAGTCGGAATGGCAGAGCTCTTGATCGGCATCGTGTGCGTTGTGGCGGCTTACCTCTTTTTCGCGACACCGCGCAAGGGATCGCTGGCGCAAGTTCAAGAGGATGCTCGGCAAAAGGAGTCCGCTTTTCGAGCATCACCCGCAGGCGACGAACTTAGGCGATACGGACGCGAGCAGGTTGATGGGTATTCGGTTTGGTGGGAGCGCGTGCAGCGGAGGGCGTACACACTCGATCCGAACAGGTGGGACGATCTGGCCCCAATGAAGTTTCCCCGAGATTGGGCCATCGAATGGCCTGACCTAGAGCGAGCGAAGCTCAATGAACTGATGAAGGCCCAAGATTCCGGCAGCGAGGTATCGTGATGCGTCCGCTGTGGACGCTCTCACGATCACGGCACTATCGAGCGGACGCCTTCAGGTACTCGTACACGCTGGCCCGAGAGATGCCGAGGGTCGCCGCGATGTCGGTCTTGGGGATGCCACGCGCCGCCATGTCGCGGAGCGATGCAGCGGCTTCCGCATCGAGCGCCGGCTTGCGGCCCTTGTAGGCGCCCTGGGTCTTGGCAATGGCGATACCCTCGCGCTGCCGCTCCTTGATGAGGGCGCGTTCGAACTGACCCACGGCGCCGAGTAGCTGGAGCATCAGCGTTGCCATCGGGTCATCGTTGCCCGTGAAGGTCATCCCCTCCTTCACGAACGACACCGACACACCGCGCCCCGTGAGGTCCTCTACTACTGCCTGAAGGTCTTTGAGGGACCGCGAGAGGCGGTCCATCGAGTGGACATAGAGGTGGTCCCCCTCACGGACGTATTCACGCATAGCCTTCAGTTGCGGGCGGTCAGTGTCCTTGCCGCTGGCCTTGTCCGTGAAGGTCTTGTCCAGGTCCACGCCGTCAAGCTGGCGGGCATCGTTCTGGTCCACGCTCGAAACCCGGACATAGCCAATGCGCTGGCCGGTAGCGGGGTGAGAGGGGGTCTTGCGCTGTGCGTTCATGCTGGTTCGCTCCGAGACTTTGTATGGATGAAGTCTAAAAGTTATTCTGGAATGTGTCAAACAAACCAGAATCCAACCCTATCTAGACATCAAACGAGGGCGCCGTGTGTGTCTGCTGAGGGTGTACCTCATTCGGACGGGACAACAGCGATACTCTGAGCGTAGGTGGATGAGGCGCATTAATGATGAACAACAAACTTGGCTTGCGTTACGAGCGGCTTCTTCTTTTCACTGCACCCTTGAGTCTTCTTTCGGCGCTGTTGCTCTTCCTGGCTTTCGCTGCAAGCTCTCAGGAGGACCAAGTTCGAGCACGCTGCCTCGACGCCGCTGTAGAGGTGCTTCAACCACGTGTGGAAGAGTTGATCAAAACATTCCGCCGCCCTGTGGAGAAGACAAAGCTCGCGATAGATCTCAAGCAAATTGACTATGTGCACGACTTAAGCGTTGCCCTTATCCCTGCCAGAGTCGGGAAGTGCGGGAGCAGCATCGAACCTCAGATCGAGCGATGGACAAAAATGCCCCCGGAAGAACTTGTTCCGGCGATCAAGGGCGAAGCTGCCAAGTTGAGGGCGGTGCCACTACAGTTGTATGGCGTATCAATGCCCGACAAGGCGAGCCTCAGCTTGCTTGGCAATCCTGTCACCATCGCTGCGCCCACCCTGATTCAAGCCCTACAGTTTGCCCTTGCGCCGTTACTCATGCTTTGGCTGGGAAGTCTGTACAACACTCGACTGAGGGAGGTGTTGTTGGTCAAGGAGAGTAGAAATCTGGCGCAGCTCTTTCCACACATGCTCAACGTCTACCCGTCGGGTCGACTTCCGGAGCCACGCCGAAGGGTTCGCTTCCCAAACCTACCCAGGCTGACGATTTGCTTTCTATATTTTTGCACCCGCGTGGCCTTGCTCCTCATGTTCATTGGGCCTCCCGTGTTCATGTACCTCTATGGCGTATTCCTGTTGAACATTGAAGCGAGCCCTTTGTACCTCTTTCTGCCAGGGATCGTCATCTTCCTGTTCGCCATTACGAATGTTGCGGCAGAGGCGGCGCCCGCTCACTACACGAAGTGGTTCCAGAAGGGGGCCGGGGAAAAATGACTGCTCAGGATTGGATTGACCAAATGGCGTCGCGCTTGGCGCACCTGAAGGACGCCGACGAGGCCACCATATGGGAAGCCATCCCGCCGCTGTTCCCTGAGGTCTACGGGGCACCCTGTGCCCAGAGCAATGCGTATCACATCGCCATCGCGTCGGCAGTGGTACGGGCAGTCCAGGACGGGGCTGCGGGGGCTTGAGTCATCCCCGGAGGTCGCCCCGAGAGGCACCCCCACGGGGGAAAGCTGCACTCGGATTTCTTCGAGGGGGCTCTCAGGTTTTCGAACCAAAATCAAAACGACACATAGCGCGAGATGCGCGGAGGAAGCATGGAGACCGTCAAGGAGTTTTTCGACGCCATCAAGGGGCAGCTATCGGAGCGCCTAGCAAACCCCTTTACCGGGGCCTTCTGCATCGCGTGGGTCATCCTGAATTTCCGGCTACTTATGGTGTTCGCGGGCACAGGGACGTACCAGGAAAAGTTCGCCTACATTGATGCCAGCCTATACCCCGATTGGCGGCACTGGGCACTGCGCGGCTTGGTGGTGCCGATGGCAACCGCTGCGATGTACTTGTTGGCATACCCCTGGGCGACTACATGGCTTGCTGAGCACTATCGCAAGCAGCAGACCAAGGCAAACAACCTTATGAAGGCGGCGGAGGGCACCGCACTGTTGTCCAAAGAGGAATCCCGCGCACTGCACGTAAGGCTTGCTGAGGCGGAGCAGCGATCGACTAGCGAGCGAGATTCGTTCATTAAGGAACTCGAAGCCCGACGAAACACGATTGCGGATCTTGCGCGAGAGCGGGACGCACTTCGCGATGAAGTTCTTCAACTCAGGGCGGTTCATGGCGATCCCGAGAACCAAATGCCCTCTCCATCAACTGTTTCGGAGACTCCCCCAGGAGCAGACGACAACGAATCCGCCGCCACGAAACTAGAAAGGGCGCGGTTCAAGCTCGTCGCAAGCGACGCTGCGCGGCTTCCGAGGGATATCGGAAGCGAGCAGTACAGTCGTCCCCAGCTAGTTATTTTGTCAATCCTGCGTGAGGGCAATCGGCTCCCCACCCAAGACCTAACTCGTCGTATGCAACTGCCCGCTTTTGATGTGCAGAGAACACTGGACCGCCTGCGAGACTTGAAACTCGTGGGCTACGACAGCAACGGGGAATGGTTCATAACGGCAGACGGACGGGCGTTACTTGGCGCCTTCGTGGACGCCAACCGCTGGAACTTTGCGAACGATGCGCCATAACCTGTATCGCCGACACGCTGCTAGCGACTTCGGGAAGCTTTCGAGGCACCAGCAAGGGTCGCCGGGATGAGGCGGCCGAGTGCAGTGAGCCTCAATACTCTGCGCCTACCATCCAGACCCCGACGCTGAGCGATAAGCCCGACACTCACCAGCTTTGCGACGTGGCGCGATGTGGTCTGCCTCTTGAAGCCGGTCACCTTTCCAATCTCCGACTGCGAGCGCCCGCCATAGCGAACGATCGCGATAAACGTCTGCATCTGTTCTGCGGTGAGCCCGGGTGCAGCCTTGCGCATCTCGCTGGTTACGCGTTCATAGCTGTTCAGGTCGATGCTCATTGCGGACGCACGTACATCTTCGCCGGGAAAGAGGTTGTGGTGGGACATCAGCTAAGCAACGGCCCGTGCTCGGCAGCATCGACCAAGAGGAGATACATGCACGCCTCTTCCCGGGTTTGGTTACGGGAATCCTGGTGGGAAAAGGTGTAGCTATCGGCCAACCTGAACGAGACTTCGCACGGCAACGCTACGGGGCTGTGCCAGTGGTCGGCATAGCCATTCGCCAGAGCCCGGGCGGCGGATAGTAGGGAGCCCCGAAGGGGGTTCACTGCGAGGTTGAGGGAGTGCATACCGACCATTGCCATTTGCTTTTCCTGTTGGTTTTCCGCGCTCCACATGGCGCGGCACAGGAATCATGCCCATAGTCAAAGGAAATTAAAAGTCGCCTTCCGAGAGCATCTCGCTATCGAAATTATCTCGGAAGCGAGATTGCCCTCTGGCGGGTGCGGTACGATCACACTCCTCGCTGTGACACTGGCTTGTATCACTTGAGACAGGTGAGGCGCCGTAAGTTATTGATTTGATTAGGCTTTATCTTCCGCATGGCGGCGGTAAGGCTCGTCAACCTCATTCAAGAAGCTCGCCGAGGGGTTCACGCCCCAGGGCTTTCATCCGAAAGCACTGTATGCAAATACAGTGAAGCGAGTAGAATTCGTCGTCTCCAAGAACAACTCGAGGCGACGATATGACCACCCACCCTTTCCCCAAGGCCGCAGCGCGAGTGCTTCCATTTGCACCTCGGCCGCGGGTCGGCCGGTCTGCGTGGCCCTTCCCCATTGCGTCCACCGCGCCCGCAACGCCCGCCCCGCGCGCAGTCAATCTTCAGGTCCACGCGGCGCGGGTCATCGCCACCAGCGTGAGGCACTGGCAGTTGCGTCCAGAGGCGGTGTAGGGCTCAGTCCAGGATGCGAAGCACACCGTCTGCCGCAGCCACGCCGCTGGCCATGCAGGCAGTCAGCAGATAGCCACCGGTAGGCGCTTCCCAATCGAGCATTTCGCCGGCGATGAAGACGCCGGGCAGCACCAGGCTCATCAGTCCGTCGTCGAGCGCCTCGAAGCGCACGCCGCCGGCAGTGCTGATGGCCTCGTCGATCGGCCTCGGTGCGACGAGCCGAAGCGGCACGGCCTTGATCGTTTCGGCCAGTCTTTCCGGCGAATGCATCTCGTCTTTCGTGAGCACTTCGTGCAGCACGGCCGTCTTGATGCCCTCCAGACCCAACCGGCTCTTCAAATGGCTCGCCACCGATCGCGAACCGCGCGGATGCATCACGGCAGCGCGCACCTGCTCCGGCGTACGGTCGGGCAACAGGTCGACCGTCAAGGTGGCGCTGCCCTCTGCCGCGATCTCGTCGCGCAGCAAGGCAGACGCGGCGTAGATCAGGCTTCCCTCGATGCCGGTCGCAGTCGCGACGAACTCGCCCTTGCGGGCGAACCGGCGACCCTGCCGGTCGGTGAACGCAATGGCTACCGACTTGAAGGGCATTCCGGCGAAGCGCTCGGCAAAGTATGGCGTCCACGACAGATCGAACCCGCAGTTGGCGGGAACCAGCGGCGCGATATCGACGCCGCGCGACGACAGCCAAGGCACCCATGCGCCGTCGGACCCCAGGCGCGCCCAACTTGCACCGCCGAGCGCGAGCACTACCGCATCGTGCGAGACGACGACGTCGCCGCCCGGTGCCTTGAAGCGCAAGCGGCTTGTCGGTGTCGATGCATCCTCCCAGCCGGCCCATCGATGGCGCATGTGAAACTGCACGCCAGTCTCCCGCAGACGATGCAGCCACGCCCGCAGAAGCGGCGCGGCCTTCATGTCCTTCGGAAAGATCCGCCCCGAAGTGCCGACGAAGGTCTCGATGCCGAGTCCGTGCGCCCATTCGCGCACCGCATCGGGGCCGAATCGGCGCAGCAGCGGTTCGATCTCCGCGCGTCGCTCGCCGAAGCGTTCGACGAATCGATCGAAAGATTCGGAATGCGTGAGGTTGAGCCCGCCGCGCCCGGCGAGCAGGAATTTGCGCCCCACCGATGGCATGGCGTCATACAGGTGGACCTGCGCGCCGCGCCGGCTCAGGACTTCGGCCGCCATCAATCCGGCGGGTCCGCCACCGACGATCGCTACTGACTTTGACTTGTTCATTCGAGTGTGACCAGTTCGCCCTGCCCCGTGAGGAAGGCCGCGCGCACGGTCTCGCCGGGATAGGCTTCCTGCACCGCATCGCGGTAGCGATTGAGTTGCGCGATCAGGGTTGCATCGCGCTCGGGGCGGGCCGCGGACTTGTAGTCGAGCACCCACCAGGCGCCGCTTTCGCGATGGCGCACCAAGCGATCGATGCGCAGGACCTGCCCCTCGTGGACGAGCGGGACTTCATTGCCGTGCCAGTCCAGCGCATCGATCTCCCATGCCCAGGCGCCCGCGCCGGAACGGATGCGCTGGGCCATGGCCGCCGCCGCCCGGGTGGCTTGCAGGTCGAGCATGAACTCGCGTGCGGCCGCGCGCAGATGCTCCATCGGCAAAGGCGCACCGGGCCGCGTCCATTCGAGCAACCGGTGCATGGCCTGTCCGAGCGCCGATGCGCGGCTGTCGGTGTTGCGCACCATGGATGCGGACGGCTTGAGGGGCGAGTCGATCGCAAGCGTCGGCAGATTCAGCATCTCGAACGACGAAGGCGCTGACCCGGCCGCGATGTCCACCGGTGTCGCCACATCGTCGATCGGCTCGCAGAGACCTTCGAGCCTCGTCCACCAGCTCCGCCCATTGGTCCGCGCGGCAGCGACGGCGGAGACCACCAGCGCTTCCCGTGCGCGCGTGGTCGCCACGTAGAGCCCGTTGATCTCTTCGCGATGCCTCGCCGACTGCTCTTGCGCCAGATCGTCCGCCGCGCAAGCCGGTGGATTCTTCTCGCTCGCGATGAACACGAAGCGCTCCGGCGCGGGCGCATGGCCCGGCCATTTGACGAGTACGCCCATGGTCTGCGCGCGCTGCGCGGAGGCGTCCGCGTCGAGCATCAGGACGAACCTGGCCTCAAGGCCTTTGGCGCCATGCACCGTGAGAAGCTGCACCGCCTCGGTCACCGACACCGAAGGCGCTCGCACGCCGCCGGCGCGCAACGCGCGCACGAAGCCATACGGCGTCGCGAAGCGCGCCCCATCGAGTTCGAGCGAGGCCGCAAGCAGTCCTCGCAGGTTGGCGATGACGGCCGATCGCATGGCCGCCGGCGCGGCGGCCGCAAACGTCGAAAGGACATCGGCGTCATGGAAGATCGCGCAGAGCGCATCGTGCGGCGGCAGCACCTGCAACCACTGCTGCCACTCGCGCAGCCGCGGACCGATGCCGGCCAGCGACCCGGACCAGTCCGGCGCCTGCAGCAGGTCGAACCAGCTCGCGCGGGTTTCGCGCTGGCGACGGGCGATCTGCACCAGTGCGTCGTCGCCCACGTGCCACAGGGGCGACTTCAGCGCGCGTGCAAGCGAGAGATCGTGGTCCGGCGATACCAGCGCATCGATGAGCGCTACCACGTCCTGGACTTCAGGCGCGTCGTTCAACTCGTTCTTTTCCGGCTGCTGGACTGCGATGTGCAGCTTGCGCAACTCGTCCTGCATCACGGCAAGCCGGCTGCGCCGCCGCGCGAGCACCATGATCTGGCTCGGCGCGGTGCCCTCTGCGATGCGCGCTGCAATCCAGCGGGCGGCTTGCTGGCATTCCTTCTGAAGGAGCTTCTCTTCGGGCAGGAGCCGCGGAGTGGTCAGGCTGTCCCGCCACGCAGGTGCAGGATCCGCCGTGGCATCGTCCGCCAACGCGGCAGCGATAGCGTCGCGCCCGATCAGCGGCAGCTTGACGATGCGTCCCACCGTGCGGGATTCGGTCGTGTGATCGCGGAACCCACTGAACTCGCCGGCCTGCTGCGCTTCCTGCATCGCCGCGTTCACGAGGCCGATCACGGACTGTGCATTGCGATGGGTGTGATCGCAGTTGAGCAAATCGCCGCCGAGTCCCTGCTGCACGAAGTCCTTGGCCGCGATGAACACTTGCGGCTCCGCGCGTCGGAACCGGTAAATGCTCTGCTTCGGGTCCCCGACGATGAACACGCCCGGGCGCCGCGCGCCGGCTCCTGCATAGCTGCCGAGCCAGCCGTTGAGCGCCTGCCACTGCAGCGGGTTCGTGTCCTGAAACTCGTCGATGAGCAGGTGCCGCACACCCGCGTCGAGCCGCTCCTGCACCCAGCCCCAGAGCTCCGCATTGCCCAGCAGCATGTGCGCCGCCTGTTCGACATCGTTCATGTCGACCCAGCCGTTGGCGAGCTTCACCTCCGCGAAGCACTTGACGAGCAGCCGCGTGAGGCGGGCCATGCGCTGCTGGTGGAGCCATGCCTCGTGCTGCGCACGTGCCGCGCAATACTGCTGCACGCGCTCCTGCGCCGCGCGCACGTCCTCGATGCCGGCGAGCTTCTCGCCGAACTTGCGCGGCTCGCCCTTCTGCGTGAGCAGGGCGTCGAGCACGCCCGCGGCCTGGCCGTCGGTCACCGCCTGTTCCAACTCGACGCCGCGGCGCGAGAAGGTCGGCGCGCTCGCTCGGCCCAGTGCACGCGCCGCCGCCAGCAGCACGCCGCGCCAGGCCGGATCGCGAAGCAGGATGTCGTCCGGCGAGTCCGAAGCTGCAAAGGCGGGAAACATCGCCTGCATCGGCGTCACCGCGCCATCGA
Source organism: Variovorax ureilyticus (assembly GCF_037889935.1). NCBI lineage: Bacteria > Pseudomonadati > Pseudomonadota > Betaproteobacteria > Burkholderiales > Comamonadaceae > Variovorax > Variovorax ureilyticus. Next base: position 296,457 of record NZ_JBBKZU010000008.1, on the reverse strand, counting down.
CCGCACCATGCGCCTCGGCGAGCGCGAACTCGACGCGTCGCGTGAGCGCTTCGTCGAGCGCCTTCGCCACCTGCGATCGGCCGTGGGTCGCGACCAGCGCGTGGTAGTCCGCCGAAGCCCCCGCGTCCGCCGTCACCGCCGCATAGAACGGGCGCCAGGTGCGCACACGCGCCTCGGCGTCGTCTTCGAGCAGCTGGTAGTTGGCCGGCAGGCGCAATCGTTCGAGCACCGCGACCGGTGCATTGCGCAGCAGGCCGGCGAACCATGCGTGAAAGGTGCGGAACTGCACCGGCCGCCCGTGGCTCAGGAGTTCGCGATAGAGCCCCTTCAGCCGCGGCGCCGCGCCCTGTGCGACTTCGAGCGACATGCCCCGCATCCGCAGTTCGGGCACCAGTTCTTCCGCCGGTTTTGCCGCGAACGTCTCCAGCCATTGGTCCAGACGCTCGCGCATCTCACCGGCCGCCTTCTTCGTGAAAGTGATCGCGAGGATCTCATGCGGTGCACAGGCCGCATCGCCCTGCTCGAGCAGCGCGCGAAGGATGCGCGACACAAGCATCCACGTCTTGCCGGCGCCGGCACAAGCCTCCACCGCGACCGAACGGCGCGGGTCGCACGCGATCTCGTAGAAGCGCTCGCGCGACACATGCGCGCCGTTGTGTTCGTAGGCGGGCGCGAATTGGACAGCCTCCGCGCTTCGCGCTGCGGTGCGAGCGCCTTCGGGCGGCCGGGCGGCGCTCATGGCTGACCCTCCCAGAAATCCTTTCGGCAGAGCCCGCGCGCGGCGCAGTGCTCGCAGACCTGCCCTTCGCCGAGCGCCGGCAGCGGCGCACCTTCGGCGATGCGTTCCAGATCGCCGATCACGCCTTCCACGAGCGCGTCGCGGGCTTCCACGATGTCCTGCTGCTCGAAGGTGCGCGTGCCGGAGGACTTCTCGCCGACGTTGACATAGGCGGCGCGCAGCGTGTCGTCCGGGAACAGCGCGGCATAGAACGCGAGCTGGGTGTCTTCGTAGGGGTCCTTCACGCGCTCGCGGGTCTTGTCGGCGGACTCGGTCTTGTAGTCGATCACGAAGGCCCGGCCATCGGGCGTCGAATCGACGCGGTCCAGGCGGCCAACCAGCTTGACGCGCGCGAGCGGCACTTCTTTCCACGGCTCGGATTCGACGAACACGGCGCCTTCGCCGGCCTCATGGCCCGCGAGCCATGCCAGGTAGCCGTCGCGCGTCGCCGGCCAGGCGGCAGCGAACGGCAGGAACTCTGCTTCGGATAGGCCGAATTCGCGGGTCGCCTGGGCCTCTGCGGCGGCCATCATGGTGCGGCGCGCTTGCAAGTCGGGCGTCGGTGCGTTCTTCAGCGCCTCATGGAAATGGCCGAGCACCGCGTGCAGCCAATTGCCGAAGTCGCGCTTGTCGAGTTCGGCGTCCAGCTCGTCGCTGCTTCGCAGGCCCAATTGCCGCAAGGCGAAGAATCGATAAGGGCAGCGTCGCAAGTCTTCGTAAGCCGTCGACGAGAGCGTGGGCGGCATCAGTGCATCGCCGTGCGGCCTCGGATGCGGCGTCGGCTGCGTCGCCACCGGCACGGGCGTGCGCGGATCGGCCGCGTCTTCGGCAGCGCCGTCGAGATGAAGCATCTGCACGAGCGGACTCGGCCGGACCGGTTCGCCGCTCGCATCGAACTGGCGCCAGAGCACGTCGCAATGCGGCGCACCCATCGCAACCGCCCAACCCGCGCGCTGTGCTGCCTCGAGCGCTTCGCGCGACGGCAGCGCCAGCGCTTCGCGCTGGGCAGCGCTCCAGTCGCCGGCGGGTTCAGGCGACGCGGGCAGACGTTGATCGTCGCAACCCGGCACGACCACCGCGGCGAAGGCACGACCCAGGAGATGATGCAGCGGAAGGACCACGGCGCTGGACGATTCCGCTACGTCAGGCGCCAGCACGAAGCTCGCGGCCTCGAGTACATCGCGCACCCAGCCCGTGAACTCGACCAGCGTGCAGCGCGGGCCGCGCATCTCGCCGGATTCGGCATCCAGATGCAGTGCGGAAATGGTCTCAAGACCGGCCACGTCGTTCATCAGGCCGAGCCACTGGCCGCTGGCATCGAGGAGCGTCCGGGCGGCAGCGAGCCACTCGCCAAGCGGTCGCGAGCCCACCAGCGCTGCGCGCATCGCTTCGATCGATTCCGTCAGAGGGCGCAGTGCCTCTTCCTGTGGCTTCGAGCTGGCTGCCACGAATGCACACCAGCCGCGCCAGTCGCGCATGCCGCGATCGCGCAGGCGAGCCTCGAGCAAGAGGACCGCGCTGCGCTCGAAGGCTTCGGCATGCTTGAGCCAGTCCAGCACCTGGTCGCTGGCGGCGTCGTGGAAGCAAGCGCGAAGCGCGCTCATCAGGCCGGCCGCCGCGCGCGTGGTCGACAGCTTCCATCCCGTCTCGTCGTGCGGCGTGACGCCATGGGAGACGAGGTGCGCGCTGATGCGTCGCGTGAGCGCACGATCGGTCGCCACCAGCGCGACGGGGGCGCGGCCTTCCGCCAGGTGGCGAAGCACGCAGGCGGCGGCGCGTTCGGCCTCGTCTTCGGGATCCACGGCCGCGTGAAGGCCGACGTGCGAGGGCGCGTCCTTCGTGACGAGCGGCAGGTGCACGCAGCGTTCGCCGAAGCGCTCCGCGAGCTTCCGGATCAGCGGGTCGGGCTGCAGGCCGTCGAGCACGATCAATTGGTCCACTTGCGCCAGGGCGCCGGGTGCAAAGAGGACGTCGGTCGCGTAGCCCGAACTCCCGGCCCAGGCGAGCGCGACCCCGTTCAGCGCGCTCTCCACGTCGAACCACTCGGATCCGCGTCCGGCCTCGATCGATCCACGCACGCGCTGCATCCACGCCGTGCGCTCTCCGGGCGCCTCGGCCGCAGCCAGCGGTGCGAGCTGCAACGTGATCTCGACCAGGCGCCCCGCCAATGCATTGCGCGAGGTGCCGAATCCCGCTCGGCCCAGGAGCGACTGTGCAGTGAGAAGGTCGCGCGCCATATCGAAGGCGATGTCGTCCGCATCGGGCACGAAGCCGCCGATGCTGCGCGCCCAGTTGCGCGTGGTTTCGAAGCGCGGCGCGAAGCCCGCCGCGGCGTGGGCGGCCCACATGTCGCGCGCGACCTGCATGAGTTGCGCGTACGGCACCAGAACCACCGTGCGGGACGGATGCAGGCCACGCTGAGCCAGCGCGCGCGAAATGCGGCCGACGATGCCATGGCCTGGGTCGCACCAGAGCGCGTGCGCGGGATGATGCTCAGAGGGATGCATGGGAGGTTGTCGAAGCGCTGTAGGTGCTTTGGCTATCGGCGCCATAGCTTCCGTGCCGGCCACGCCGGAACTTGGTTTCTGTCACAATGACCCGCACTTTAGCTGCACCGAAACTCTCAGCGCAGAAGGACCCATCCCATGGCCAGCGAACTCATCAAACACATCTCCGACTCTTCTTTCGAAGCCGACGTGCTCAAGTCCGGCAAGCCTGTGCTCGTGGACTACTGGGCCGAATGGTGCGGCCCCTGCAAGATGATCGCGCCGATCCTCGACGAAGTCTCCAGCGCCTACGAAGGCAAGCTGCAGATCGCCAAGATGAATGTCGACGAGAACCGCGACATCCCGGCCAAGTTCGGCATCCGCGGCATCCCGACGCTGATGCTGTTCAAGGACGGCCAGCTCGCCGCCACCAAGGTCGGCGCGATGAGCAAGGCGCAACTGACCGCCTTCATCGACCAGCAGCTCGCCTGAAAAAGAGCCTCCCGGCCGCCAGCGCGCAATGCGTTGGCGGCTTTTTTCCTGTCATAATCCCCCACAGATCACCGGCCCATTCAGGGACCCGGTTCGAGTTCCCCGGTTCGTGAGGCATCTCTCGCCTCACATCAAACCTCCCCCCTCGTTTTGACAGCTATCCCCGCAAGGGGTCGTTCCATGCACTTAAACGAACTCAAGGCACTTCACGTCTCCGAAGTCCTCAAGCAGGCCGAGGCCCTGGAGATCGAAAACGTCGGTCGCATGCGCAAGCAGGAACTGATGTTCGCGATCATCAAGAAGCGTGCAAAGGCCGGCGAACAGGTGTTTGCCGACGGCGTGCTCGAAATCCTGCCCGACGGCTTCGGGTTCCTGCGCAGCCCCGACACCAGTTTCACCGCGAGCACGGACGACATCTACATCTCTCCGAGCCAGGTCCGCCGCTTCAACCTGCACACCGGCGACATGATCGAAGGCGAAGTGCGCACGCCCAAGGATGGCGAGCGCTACTTCGCGCTGACCAAGCTCGACAAGGTCAACGACGGCCCGCCAGAGGCGAACAAGCACAAGGTCATGTTCGAGAACCTGACCCCGCTGTTCCCCAAGCAGCTGATGCGCCTCGAACGCGACAACTTCAAGGGCGACGAGAACATCACGGGCCGGATCATCGACATCATCGCCCCGATCGGCAAAGGCCAGCGCGCACTGCTGGTGGCCCCGCCCAAGAGCGGCAAGACGGTCATGATGCAGCACATCGCGCATGCGATCAGCGCCAACTACCCCGAGGTGCACATGATGGTGCTGCTCGTGGACGAGCGGCCTGAGGAAGTGACCGAGATGCAGCGCACGGTGAAGGGCGAAGTCATCGCCTCGACCTTCGACGAGCCCGCCGCGCGCCACGTGCACGTCGCCGAGATGGTGATCGAGCGCGCCAAGCGCCTGGTCGAGCTCAAGAAGGACGTGGTGATCCTGCTCGACTCGATCACCCGCCTCGCCCGCGCCTACAACAACGTCGTGCCTTCTTCCGGCAAGGTGCTGACCGGCGGCGTGGACTCCAATGCCCTGCAGCGCCCCAAGCGCTTCCTCGGCGCGGCGCGCAATGTCGAGGAAGGCGGCTCGCTGACCATCATCGGCACCGCGCTGATCGACACCGGCAGCCGCATGGACGAAGTGATCTTCGAGGAGTTCAAGGGCACCGGCAACTCCGAAATCCACCTCGACCGGCGCCTCTACGAAAAGCGCGTGTTCCCGTCGATCCAGCTCAACCGCAGCGGAACCCGCCGAGAAGAGCTTCTGCTGCCACCCGAGATCCTGCAGAAGACCCGGATCCTTCGTCAGCTCATGTACAACATGGACGAGATCGAGGCGATGGAGCTGATGCTCAAGAACATGAAGGCCACCAAGACCAATGTCGAGTTCTTCGACATGATGCGTCGCGGCGGCTGATCAGCGCGCCGGCAGAGCCCGCCCTTCGGTGGCGCTTTGTCGGCCGAGGTCGAGCAGTTCCATCAGCTCGACCGCCTGATCCGGCGGGACCGGATTCGGGCCTTTCCCCACAATCGCATCGCGCACCGCGGCGTAGTAGGCGACATAGTCGCCCGCCTTCGTCGGCAGCTTGCGCGTTTGCATGCGGCCGTCCGCCGCGCACACGGTGAGCTCGCCGTCGATCGGATCCGCACCCCACGCGGCATCCGTCGGGCGGCCTCCGGCACGCAGCGCGTCTTCCTGAGGGTCCACGCCACGCTTGATGTAACTGCCCCGGGTGCCGTGCACGATGTAGCGCGGCGCGGCATGCGCGGCCAGCGTTGTCGCATGCAGGACCACCCGCAACGGCGCGTGCGGGCCGCTTTCGTAGCGCAGGACGGCATGAAAGTAGTCTTCGACGAGCGCACCATCGCGCAGGACCGCACTGTCGAGCTGCAGCACATCGGGACGCCCGAACAATTGCACCGCCTGGTCGACGAGGTGCGAACCCAGGTCGACCCAGAGCCCGGCGCCCGGCACCGGCTGCTCACGCCAACGCGCCCGCACTTCGGGACGGAAACGGTCGAAATGCGATTCGAAGTAGACCGGACGCCCCAGTTCGCCGCTTGCGAGAACCTCGCGCAGCGTGAGGAAGTCGGCGTCGAATCGCCGGTTCTGATAGACGGACAGCACCCGGCCCTGCCGCTCGGCCAGCGCCGCCAACTCGCGCGCCTGCGCCGCATCGAGGGTGAAGGGCTTGTCCACCACGACATGCTTGCCGGCCGTGAGGGCCGCCTTGGCGACCGGATGATGCTGGGCATTGGGCGTGGCGACGACGACCAGATCGATGTCCGTCCGGCGCAGCAGGGCGTCCACGTCCGGAACCACGTCGACCGCAGGCCAGTCCGCGTGCACCTTGTGCGGCTGGGAGCTTGCTACGGCGCCAAGCACCAGGCCGGGCACAGCCGACAGGACGGGCGCATGAAAGGTCTGACCGGCGAATCCGTAGCCGACCAGGCCGGCACGCAGGGTGGTTTGGGACATGACTCTAGGCCTCTGGCGCAGAAAACGGCCAGTATGCGATAATTGCAGGCTTCGCGAAAAGTGCACCGCGGCACCCTGCTGCGTGGATTGTGGCTCTCGCATCGACCAAAGGAATCACCATGAAAGAAGGCATTCACCCGAACTACCGCGAAGTTCTGTTCGTCGACCTGTCGAACGGCTTCAAGTTCGTGACCCGCTCGTGCGTCAACACCAAGGAAACCGGCAAGACCGACGACGGTCGTGAACTGCCTCTCTTCAAGCTCGATACCTCGAGCGAATCGCATCCGTTCTACACCGGCACGCAGAAGTCGGTCGACAACATGGGCGGCCGCGTCGAGAAATTCCGCAACCGCTTCGGCAAGACCGCATCCAAGTAAGGAAGGCGCTTCCGAGTCGAGGGCAGCCCGGGTCACCGCGCTGCCCTTTTTCTTTCCCAACGAGCACCTTCCCTTCCCGAGTTGAACCATCCGACGCCCGCAATCGTTGCCCAGAGCGCCGTGCGCCGCCTGCCGCGCATTGCGTTGCTGCTGCTGTGCGCGGCGTACCTCATGCCCGGGCTGCTCGGCCGCGGCCCGTGGAAGAGCGCGGACATCACGGCGTTCGGCTACATGGCCGAACTCGCCCAGAGCAAGGACGGCATCGCGGCCTGGTTCGACCCGCTGCTGCTCGGACTGCGACCGGAAACGCCGGCGCTGTTCCCCTACTGGATCGGTGCGTGGGCGATCAAGATCGCGCCTTCGTGGATCAATCCCGACCTAGCGGTTCGCATCGCCTTCGCGCTGCTACTCGCCGGCACGTTCACCGTGACCTGGTATGCCGTCTACTACCTGGCGCGCACCTACCGCGCCCAGCCGGTTGCATTCGCCTTCGGCGGCGAGGCCCGGCCGACCGACTACGCGCGCGCCATCGCAGACGGCGCGCTCCTGGCGCTCATTGCATCGCTCGGGCTGGCGCAGCTCGGGCATGAAACCACGCCCGCCCTCGCACAACTGTTCTTCGCCTCGAACCTGTTCTTCGGCGTGGCGGCACTGCCCTACCGCCGCATCGGCCCCTTCGCCGCGCTGATCCTGGGCACTTTCGGGCTGGCACTCAGCGGCGGCCCGACGGTCGGCTTGACCTTGGGGATCGGCTGTGGCGCCATCCTGCTGATGGAGCGCAGGCGCCTGCCGGCCGAGGAAGTACCGGCCTCCGAGCCCACCTACAGCACAGCCTCCATCGCGGGGGTGTTCGTCATCACGCTGCTGGCCGGTGCGCTGGCGGGCGCGCTGGGACTGCTGCAGTGGCGGATCGACCTGCCGACGTCCCAGGGCGTACTGCCCGAAGTGCGCAGCCAGGCCAAGCTCCTGCTCTGGTTCACCTGGCCCGCCTGGCCGCTCGCCATCTGGACCCTCTGGCGCTGGCGCCGGCAATTGGCCGCGCGCCACGTCGCCCTGCCCCTCTGGTTCGCGGCCGTGCCGCTGCTGGCGACCTGGACCACCAATTTCTCCGAGCGCTCGCTGCTCCTCGGCCTGCCGGCGTTCGCGACCCTCGCAGCCTTCGCGCTGCCGACCTTCCGGCGCAGCGTGGCCGCGCTGATCGACTGGTTCACGCTGCTGTTCTTCAGCGGGTCGGCGATCATCATCTGGGTGATTTGGGTCGCCATGCAGACCGGCGTCCCGGCCAAGCCGGCGGCCAATGTCGCCAAGCTGGCCCCGGGATTCGTCCCGCAGTTTTCCCTGGCGCCCTTCCTCTTCGCGCTGACGGCGACGCTCGCCTGGGCCTGGCTGGTGCGATGGCGCACCGGCCGGCATCGCGCAGCGCTGTGGAAGACGCTCGTCCTGCCGGCCGGAGGCGCCGCCCTGTGCTGGATGCTGGTGATGACGCTGTGGCTACCGGTGCTCGACTTCGCGCGCAGCTATGTGCCGCAGGTCAATGCGATCGCCGAGCGCGTCGGCCAGCCGGGCTGCATCTCCGAACTGGCGCTGGGCCGTCCCCACATCGCGGCGCTGCGCTACCACGGCAATTTCAATGTGCAGCCGCTGGTCGGCGGTCCGCCCTGCCCCTGGCTGCTGGTCAGCCCCGACGCGATCGCGAAGCTCCACGAGATAGTCAATCTCGAAAGCTGGCGCCTCGTCGGCACCTTGCGTCGCCCGACCAGCCCCGGCGACGACCTGCTGCTCTACCAACGCCTCGCGCCCGTCGGTGACTAGCGAGCGGCGCGTCATCGGACGCCACGCCGCGACGGTGTTCGTCGGGCAGATGGCGGTCATGGCTTTCGGCGTCACAGACACGATCGTCGCGGGCCGCTATGCCGAAGGCGCGCTGGCTGCGCTGTCGGTCGGGTCCGCGATCTTCATCAGCGTCTACGTCTCCTTGATGGGGGCGCTTCAGGCGCTGCTGCCTGTCTGGGCCGAGCTTCATGGCGCCCAGCGCACTTCCGAGGTCGGCCGCTCGGTCCGGCAATCCCTCTACGTCTGCGGCTGCGCGGTCGCAGTCGGCATGGCGATCCTGCTGTTTCCGGCGCCGATGCTGCGATGGACCGATGTGCCGCCGAGCATGCGCGGCGACGTCGAGGCCTACCTCGGCGTGCTGGCCTTCGCACTCGCACCGGCCCTGCTCTTCCGTCTCTTCAGCACGCTCAACCAGAGTCTCGGCAAGCCGCAACTCGTCACTTGGCTCCAGTTGGCATCGCTCGGCATCAAGCTGCCGCTGTCGATCTGGTTCGCGTTCGGCGGCGCGGGCCTGCCGGCCATGGGCCTCGTCGGATGCGGCTGGGCCACGCTGGTGGTGAACTACGCCATGCTCGGGGCGGCGATCTGGCTCCTGCGCTCGGAGTCTTCGTACCGCGAATACCGCTTCTGGCAGCGCATCGAGCCGCCCGACTGGACGCAGCTTCGCAAGTTCGCAAGGCTGGGCATCCCGGCCGGGCTCGCCGTGCTGGTGGAAGTGACCTCGTTCACTCTCATGGCGCTCTTCATCGCCCGGCTCGGGACAGCGGCGTCAGCCGCGCACCAGATCGCGGCGAACCTCACGGCGGTGGCCTACATGGTGCCGCTGTCGCTCTCCATCGCCACGAGCGCGCGCGTGAGCTTCTGGCTGGGTGCGGGCGATGCCCTGCTCGCGCGGAAGGCTGGGCGCAAGGGCTTCCAGCTGACGGTGCTCTTCGCGCTGCTGATCGCATCGGCGATGGCGATGTTCCGCTGGCAACTGGCGGGCATCTACTCGGCCAATCCGGCTGTCATCGCGCTGGGCGCGACGCTGCTGCTGGCGACCTCCTTCTACCACCTGGCCGACGCGCTGCAGACGCTGTGCGTCTTCGTGCTGCGCTGCTACCAGGTGACCGTGATGCCGCTGGTCCTCTATGGGACCCTGCTCTGGGGCGTTGGCCTCGGCGGGAGCTATCTGCTGGCCTATCGCGGGATCGGACCGTGGACGGCGATGCAATCGCCTCTCGCGTTCTGGCTCATGAGCGGCGTGGCGCTTTTCGCCACCGCGGTGCTCTTTCTCGTGCTGCTCGGTTGGACTGTCAGGCGACGGCGCTGACGGCCGGCGTGCGGCGCAGCCGCGTCACCGGAAAAACCAGCGTGAAGCGCGAACCCTCGCCGACCTTGCTTTCGATGCGCAGTTCGGCGCCGTGGCGCTGAGCGATGTGCTTGACGATGGCGAGGCCGAGGCCGGTTCCGCCGGTCTCGCGCGAACGGCTGCGATCGATGCGATAGAAGCGCTCCGTCAACCGCGGAATATGCTCCGCCGCGATGCCCGGGCCGGTATCGCGCACGGAGAATTCACCCCGCCCGTCGGGCAGCAGGCGCCAGAGCACCGTGACCTCGCCGCCCGGCGGCGTGTAGCGCAGCGCATTGCTCACGAGGTTCGACATGGCGCTCTGCAACTCGGTCGATACGCCGGCAATCTCGGTGTCGGCTTCCATCGTGAACGACAGGCGATGGCCCTGCTGCGACAGCCGGCTCGAAAGCCCGCGCGCCTCGTCCTCGCACTGGGCCAGCAGGGCTCGCACGCGAATCCATCGGTTGGGGGGCGGCGCGGAGCTGCCCTCCAGGCGCGACAGCGTGAGCAGATCGTTGACCAGCGTCTCCATGCGGTGCGACTGCTGGCTCATCAGGTGGAGGTAACGGGCGCGCTCGTCGGCATCCAGCGGGAGGTTCTGCAGTGTCTCGACGAAGCCGGCCAGCACGGTCAGCGGCGTGCGGATCTCATGAGAGACGTTGGCGACGAAATCGCGGCGCATGGCCTCCGCCTGCTCCAGGGAGGTGACGTCGCGCGTCAACAGCATGCGCCGGTTGCCGGCATAAGGGTGCACCTGTATCGACAGGCGACAGTGCTGGTTGCGCTGCAGCGCCTTGGAAGGCGCATCGATCACGACGTCGCGGCTGTAGTTCCACGACGCCAGGTACGCCACGAAGGCCGGGTCGCGGACCAGGTTCGAAAGGTGCTGCAGCAGATCGCGTTCGGCGTCGATCCCGAGTTGCTCGGCCGCCGTCTGGTTGCACCACTCGATGCGGCCCTGCTGGTCGAGCAGCACCACGCCATTGGGCGAAGCCTGGATCGCTGCGAGAAATTCCTGCAGCCGCTCCTCCGCCTGCTGCGCGAGCTTCTCCCGGTCGCGCAGCAGCTTGCGGATGCGTTCAGCCAGTTCGACCCAGACGCCCGGACCGCGCGACGGCAGCCCGACGGCGTCGTTGCGCAGCACGCGCAGGAGCCGGTGCGCATGCCATGCGTCCATCGCGAGCCACGCCACGGCACCGAGCCACGCACCGAGCCAGGCGAAGCGCCAGGAGATGAATGCAGCGGCACCGCCGCCAAGGAGCGAGGCGAGTAGGAAAGTCGCGATACGGAAGGGCATGCCCGGACATTATCCCGCCCAGCTCAGCGGGGAGGCCTCTCAGACGGTGGCTTGTGAAGTCAACCGGTAGCCCGCGCCACGGACCGTCTCGACCATCGGCGCAGCCGGGCCGAGGGATTCGCGCAGGCGCTTGACGTGGACGTCGACCGTCCGCTCCTCGATATAGACGTGATCGCCCCAGACCTTGTCGAGCAGCTGCGCGCGGCTGTGCACGCGCTCGGCATGCTGCATCAGGAAGCCCAGAAGCTTGAACTCGGTCGGCCCGACCTTCAGCGGATTGCCCTGCCAGGTGACGCGGTGCGTGGCCGTATCGAGCGCGAGTTCGCCGATCTCGACCCGCTCGGTCACCACTTCGGGTGCGCGGCGCCGCAAGACCGCGCGAATCCGCGCGAGCATCTCCTGCGTCGAGAAGGGCTTGGTGATGTAGTCGTCGGCGCCGGCGTCGAGCCCGGCGACCTTGTCGGGCTCGTCGCCGCGCGCGGTCAGCATCAGGATCGGGATGCTCTTGGTGCGCGGGTCCTTGCGCCACTGGCGCGCGAGTTGCAGTCCGCTCTGGCCCGGAAGCATCCAGTCCAGCAGCACCAGGTCCGGCAGGAACGCATCGATCTCACGTTGCGCGGATTCGCCGTCTTCGGCCCAGATCGGCTCGAAGCCGTTGTGCCGGAGGTTGACGGCGATCAGCTCGGCGATCGAAGACTCGTCCTCGACGATCAGAATGCGGGGTTTTTTCATGCGCTATCGAATTGTCCAATGAAACTGACGCAGCCGAAGCGGCCTGGGGAGAGCTTCATTGAAGCTGTGCCTCGATCTCGTTCATCGAGGCGTGCCGGACGTCAGCGCCCTTCACGATGTAGATGATGAACTCGGCGATGTTCTTCGCATGGTCGCCGATGCGCTCGATCGCCTTGGCGAGGAACAGCAGGTCCAGGCTCGCGGAGATCGTGCGCGGATCTTCCATCATGTAGGTCACCAGCTTGCGCACGAAGCCGTCGAATTCCTTGTCGATCAGGTCGTCGTCCTTGAGGATCGACAGCGCCGCAGCGGTATCGAGTCGCGCGAACGCATCGAGTGCCTTGCGCAGCAGGCCCGATGCCATGTCCGCGGCGATGCGCAGCTCGGTCGACGGCAGCGCACGGGCCGCGCCGCTCTCGATGATCGACTTGACCATGCGCGCGATCTTGTGCGCCTCGTCGCCCACGCGCTCGAGGTTGGCGGTGGTCTTGGAGATCGCGATCAGGAGGCGCAGGTCGCGCGCGGTCGGCTGGCGCCTCGCGATGATCGACGACAGCTCGCGGTCGATCTCGATCTCCATCGCGTTGACGCGGCTCTCGGTCTCCATGACGCGTTCCGCGGTCTCGGAGTCGAACTCCTGCAGCGCGTAGACGGCCTGGTTGATCTGCGATTCCACGATGCCGCCGAGCTCCATCACGCGCGACGACACCATGTTGAGTTCGCTGTCGAACTGGCTGGAAAGGTGCTTTTCGGTCATCGTGCCTCCTGCCGAGCCGCCTCAAAGGAGGCATGCGCCCCCTTGGGGGGCTGCGAACGAACGTGAGCTTGGGGGTTCATATCTGCTCCTTAGCCGAAACGGCCTGTGATGTAGTCCTCGGTCTCCTTGCGCTTGGGCTTGAAGAACATTTCTTCCGTCGCGCCGAACTCGATCAGGTCGCCGAGGTACATGTAGGCGGTGTAGTCGCTGCAGCGCGCGGCCTGCTGCATGTTGTGGGTCACGATCACCACGGTGTATTCGTTCTTCAGCTCCGCGATCAGTTCCTCGATCTTCGCGGTCGAGATCGGGTCGAGCGCCGAGCAAGGCTCGTCGAGCAGCAGCACTTCGGGCTTGATCGCGATGCCGCGCGCGATGCACAGGCGCTGCTGCTGGCCGCCGGACAGGCCCGAGCCGCTTTGCTGGAGCTTGTCGCGCACCTCGGTCCACAGGGCCGCCTTCTTGAGCGCCCATTCGACCCGGTCGTCCATCTCGGACGCGCTGAGGTTCTCGAACAGCTTCACGCCGAAGGCGATGTTGTCGTAGATCGACATCGGGAACGGGGTCGGCTTCTGGAACACCATGCCGACCTTGGCGCGGATCAGCGCCACGTCCTGCTTGGAGGTCAGCAGGTTTTCGCCGTCGAGCGCGATCACGCCTTCGGCGCGCTGCTCCGGATACAGCTCGAACATGCGGTTGAAGGTGCGCAGCAGGGTCGACTTGCCGCAGCCCGACGGGCCGATGAAGGCCGTGACCTTGTTCTCGGGGATCTCGAGGTTGATGCCCTTGAGCGCGTGGAACTTGCCGTAGTAGAAGTTCAGGTCCTTGACCGAGATCTTCGCGCGCGTGGGTTGAGCGATTGTGGATGGCATGTTGGTCAGAGCTTGTTGCGCGTGAGGACGCGCGCGAGGATGTTGAGTGCAAGAACCGCGAGCGTGATCAGGAACACGCCGGCCCACGCGAGCTGCTGCCAGTTCTCGTAGGGGCTCATCGCGAACTTGAAGATCGTGACCGGCAGGCTCGCCATCGGCTGCGTGAGGTCTGCCGTCCAGAACTGGTTGTTCAGCGCGGTGAAGAGCAGCGGCGCGGTTTCGCCCGCGATGCGCGCCACCGCCAGCAGCACGCCGGTCACGACGCCCGCACGCGCGGCCCGCAGGGTGATGCTCAGGATGACGCGCCACTTCGGCGTGCCCAGCGCGTAGGCCGCTTCGCGTAGGCCGGGCGGCACGAGTTGCAGCATGTTCTCGGTCGTGCGGATCACCACCGGGATCACGATCAGCGCGAGCGCGACAGCGCCGGCGATGCCCGAGAACGACCGGAACTGGGCCACGACGAGCGCATAGACGAACAGGCCGATCACGATCGACGGTGCCGACAGCAGGATGTCGTTGACGAAGCGGATGACGCTCGACAGCCAGCCCTTGGGGTTGTATTCGGCCAGGTAGATGCCGGCCATGATCCCGATCGGCGCGCCGATGAAGGTGGCCAGCGCCACCATCACCACCGAGCCGAAGATCGCGTTCGCGATGCCGCCGGCGTCGTTCGGCGGTGGGGTCATCTCGGTCAGCGCGGCGAGCGTGAGACCGCCGAAGCCCAGGCGCAGCGTCTCCCAGAGGATCCAGATGAGCCAGAACACGCCGAAGGCCATCGCGGCGAGCGACAGCCCCAGGGCGATGATGTTGACGCGCTTGCGGCTGGCGAACTTGGCCGCGCGCGTTTCCTCGAGCGCCTTGGCGCTCAGCAGACGTTCAGCGGTCGTCATGCCTTCTTCCCTTCACTCTTGCACATCTGCGCCAGCAGCAGCTTCGACAGCGACAGCACCACGAACGTAATGAAGAACAGTACGAGGCCCAGGTACATCAGGGAGGCCTGGTGCAAACCGGCACCGGCTTCCGCGAACTCGTTCGCGAGCACCGAGGTGATGCTGTTCGCCGCTTCGAAGACCGACAGCGACGCGAGCTGGTTGGTGTTGCCGATCACGAAGGTCACGGCCATCGTCTCGCCGAGTGCGCGGCCGAGGCCGAGCATGACGCCGCCGACCACGCCGGCCTTGGTGTAGGGCAGCACGACCTTCGAGACCACTTCCCACGTCGTGGAGCCGAGGCCGTAGGCCGATTCCTTGAGCAGGGCGGGCGTGACCTCGAACACATCGCGCATCACCGCGGCGATGAACGGGATGATCATGATCGCGAGAATGATGCCCGCCGACAGGATGCCGATGCCCACCGGCGGCCCGGACACCAGCGCGCCCAGATACGGCACGCCTGCGAAGAGCTTCTGCAGCGGCTGCTGCACGTAGGTGGAGAGGATCGGGCCGAAGACGAGCAGACCCCACATGCCGTAGACGATCGAGGGCACGGCCGCGAGGAGTTCGATCGCGGTGCCGAGCGGCCGCTTGAGCCAGGCCGGCGACATCTCGGTGAGGAACAGCGCGATGCCGAAGCTTACCGGCACGGCGATCACCAGGGCGATGAACGAAGTGGCCAGCGTGCCGTAGATCATCACGAGGCCGCCGAATTCGTTCTGCACCGGATCCCACACGCTGCTGGTGAGGAAGCCGAGCCCGAATTTGGAGATGGCCGGCCAGGCGCCAGCCAACAAGGAAAGGAGGATGCCGATCAGCATCGCGAGCGTGAGCAGCGCGGCGCCCTTGGCGGCAAGGCCGAAGAGACGATCGGCCGCGGGGCCGGAGCGCGGGCGCTTGGCCGGCGGCGGGTTTGCCTTCGCACGGGCGCGCTCGGCGTTCACGTCGATCGGCGTGGCGTTCGCAGGAAATGTGGATGACACAGGTCGCTCCGAAAGCGGCGCGCCATCAAGCGGATTGCCCATTGGCGCGCCGGTTGTATTGCTGCTTACTTGCTCGAAGCCGGGGCGACGGGCTTGCCCGACGCGTCCTTGATGTCGCCCCAGGCAGTGGTGATCACGCCCTTGACCTTGTCGGGCATCGGCACGTAGTCGAGATCGCCAGCGGTCTTGTCACCGTTCTTGTAGGCCCAGTCGAAGAACTTCAGCGTCGTCGCGGCCTGCGCGGGCTTGTCCTGCGTCTTGTGCATCAGGATGAAGGTGGCGCCGGTGATGGGCCACGACTCCTTGCCCGACTGGTCGGTCAGCACCTGGTAGAAGGTCTTGGACCAGTCCGCACCCGCCGCGGCCGCCTTGAATGCGGAATCGTCCGGCGAAACGAAGTTGCCGTCCTTGTTCTGCATCTGGGCGTAGTTCATCTTGTTCTGCTTGACGTAGGCGTACTCCACGTAGCCGATCGAGTTGGGCAGGCGGTTCACGAAGGCAGCGACGCCTTCGTTGCCCTTGCCGCCCGCGCCGGTAGGCCAGTTGACCGCCGTACCGTCGCCGACCTTGGCCTTCCACTCGGGGTTGGCCTTGCTCAGGTAGTTGGTGAAGAGGAACGTGGTGCCCGAGCCGTCCGCGCGGCGAACCGGAGCGATGGCGGAGTCAGGCAGGTTCAGCGAGGGGTTCAATGCCTTGATGGCCGGGTCGTTCCACTTGGCGATCTTGCCCAGGTAGATGTCGCCGAGCACCTGGCCGTTGAGCTTGAGCTCGCCCGCCTTGATGCCCTGGATGTTGATGACCGGCACCACGCCGCCGATCACGGTCGGGAACTGAAGCAGGCCCTTGCTCTTGAGTTCGTCGTCCGATAGGGGCATGTCCGAAGCGCCGAAGTCCACGGTCTTGGCGTCGATCTGCTTGATGCCAGCGCCCGAGCCGACGGACTGGTAGTTGATCTTGGCGCCGGTGGCCTTGTTGAAGTCGGCGGCCCACTTCGAATACAGCGGCGCCGGGAAGCTGGCACCGGCGCCCGTGGCCTCATCGGCGAAGGCGGAAACATGGGCGGCAAACGCGGCGGCGATCAGGCCGGCGACGGCTGCGAACTTGAACGTCATTTTCATAAGGCTTCCTTTGGTATGCACAAAAGCCCCTTTTTCAGGGGTTGCACGGACTCTAGAAAGCTTGTGTGACAGTGCGATGACATCCTTCACAGAGGAGAATCGCCCTCCATGGCAGGCCGCCGTTTGTGACGCTGTCATCGAACCGTCATACGGCACGCCTAGCCTTACCCCTCGCCGCGCGCGGCCTTGATGCCCCTGCGGCTACGATCAAGCTCCGGAAATCCCAACTTCAACATGCAAAACGGAACCCGCCTCGCTGCGGTCGATCTGGGCTCGAACAGTTATCGGCTGGAAATCGGCCGGGTCGATCACGGCCAGATCCACCGCACCGAGTACATCAAAGAGACCGTCCGGCAGGGCAACGGGCTCGACAGCGCCCGCAATCTCACCCCCGAAGCGATGCAGCGCGGCTGGGACACCCTCGCCCGCTTTGCCGAACGGCTGGCCGGCTTCAAGCGCTCCGAGGTCCGCGCTGTCGCGACCCAGACGCTGCGCGAAGCCCGCAACCGGGACGAGTTCCTGTTGCGCGCGCGCACCATTCTGGGATTCGGGATCGACGTCATCTCGGGCCACGAGGAAGCGCGCCTGATCTACCTGGGCGTCGCCCACATGCTTCCACACACCGATGCCTCGAACAACGAGCGCCGGCTGGTGGTCGACATCGGCGGCCGCTCGACGGAGATCATCCTCGGCCAGGGGCTCGCACCCGAGGCGATGGAGTCCTACCGCGTGGGCAGCGTCGCCTGGTCGATGAAACATTTCGCGAACGGCCTGTTCACGCCCGCCACCTTCCGCGCCGCCGAGGTCGCGGCGAAGGCAGTGCTCGATGACGCGCTCTCCACCTACGTGCCGGACCGCTGGGACGTGGCCTATGGATCGTCAGGCACCATCGGCGCGGTGGGTGACGTGCTCGTGGCCGCCGGCAACCAACCCGGGCTCGTCACGCGCGAGGGGCTGGACTGGCTGCTCGACAAGCTCCTGAAGGCCGGCAGCGCCGACCGCCTGCGCATCGATGGAATGCGCGAGGACCGCAAGGCAGTGATCGGCGGCGGTGTGAGCGTGCTGCGCGCGGTGTTCGACCTGCTCGAGATCGAAGAAATGCGGGTGGCCCAGGGCGCCCTTCGGCACGGCGTGCTGTATGAATTGCTGGAACGCGACGACGTCGTGGCCGATCTGCGCAGCTCCACGGTCGGCAGGCTGGCGAACCGCTTCGCGATCGACGCCGCGCAAGCGCGACGGGTGGGCGACACCGCGGCGGAACTCTTCCTGCAACTGGAGCCCCGCGCGCGCGGCGCGAGCACCACCAGCCGCCCCGGCCGGTCCCTCCGCAAGCTCGGCTGGGCGGCCAGGCTGCACGAGATCGGCACGCATGTGTCGCACAGCGACTATCACAAGCACGGCGCCTACATCCTCGACCACACCGAGGCACCCGGCTTCGCGGTCAACGAGATGCACTGGCTCAGCCAGCTGGTGCTCGGCCACCGGGGCAAGCTGCGCAAGCTGGAAATGGTCCTGGACGACGAGGCCTTCGTGTCGCAGTTGCTCGCCCTGCGCCTGGCCGTCATCCTCTGCCACGCTCGGCGGGACCCGGACCTCGAGGGGCTGAAGATCATTCACACCCCCGGCACCCGGCAGTTCACGATCACCACGCGGCCGGACTGGCCCGAGCTGTATCCCCAGTCGAGCCACCTTCTGCGGGAAGAGGTGGTCGCGTGGCAGCGGACCAACTGGCGGATCGATCTGGCCGGCGGACTCAAGGCGGCCGCCTGATGCGGCCCTGGGGATCGATCTACAGCAATTCCGGCGCCTGAACCGTCACCACGACGGTCTGAACGTCGCCGTCGCGTTCGCGGGTGCGGATCCACCAGACGGCGCCCTTGCGCACCGGACAGCTGTCCTGCTGCAGCCCCAGCAGCAGCGAAATCGCCTGCCCGAGCGAAGGCTGGTGGCCGACCATCAGCACCACGGACCTGCCGTTGGGCCAGCCCGCGGCGGAGAGCAAGGCATCGGGTGTGGTGTCGGGCGCCAGTTCGCTGCGCAACTTGTACTTGCGGCCCAGGGCAAGCACCGTCTGCTCGCAACGGCGCGCCGGACTGCAGACGATGCGGGTGCCTTCCGGCAGCTGGCGGTCGAGCCACGCGGCCATGCGCTTGGCCTGCTTTTCGCCGCGCGGCGTCAGCGAGCGCTGCATGTCGTCCATGCCCTCGACCCACTCCTCGGCTTCGGCGTGGCGCCAGAAAATCAGATCCATGGTGTCAGCTCCGTGGTGCGGCGCGCCGGAACCCGCGCGACGCATAACGATTCATGAGCGCCAATTGGGCGCCGTGCGCTTCGACATTGCGCGATGCCCCGTCCTCGCCTGCGTGGGTGTCCTTGTAGACACGGTGATAGACACCGTCGGAATCCAGGTTCCATGCATCGCGCCCGTCGTGCAGGTAGGCGACCAGGCATTCGTCGATGAGCCGCTGGCGCAGCACCGGATCGGTTACCGGCCAAGCCAGCTCGATCCGCCGGAGCATGTTGCGGTTCATCCAGTCGGCGCTCGACAGATAGAGCGATTCGTCGTTCCCCTGCCGGAAATAGAAGACGCGCGAATGCTCCAGGAAGCGGCCGATCACCGAACGCACCCGGATGTTCTCGGTCAACCCCGGCACCTTCGCCGGCAGGGTGCAGGCGCCGCGCACGATCAGGTCGATCTTGACGCCCTTCTGGCCCGCCTTGACCAGCGCGGCAATCAGCGCCTCGTCCGTCAGGGCGTTCATCTTCGCGACGATGCGCGTCGGCTCCTCGGCCGCTGCGGCCACACCCAGCGCGTCGATGCGTGCGATCAGGTTTCGGTGCAGGTCGAACGGTGCCAGCCACATCCGGTTGAGCTTGGGCAGACGGCTCTGGCCCGCCATGTGGACGAACACCGCCTCCATGTCCGCGGTGAGCAGCGGATCGGCCGTCAGGTGGCTGATATCGGTATACAGGGCGGCAGTTCGCGGGTTGTAGTTGCCCGTCGACAAGTGGCCGTACCGGCGCATCTGCTTGCCCTCGCGGCGCGTGACCAGCAGCATCTTCGCGTGGGTCTTCAGTCCGACCACGCCGTAGACCACCTGCGCGCCGATCGATTCGAGCATCTCGGCCCAGTTGATGTTGGCCTCTTCGTCGAAGCGCGCCTTGAGTTCCACGACCGCGGTCACTTCCTTGCCCCGGCGCACGGCCTCGCGCAGCAGATCCATCATCTGCGAATCGGCGCCGGTGCGGTAGATGGTCTGCTTGATCGCGAGCACCTGCGGGTCCTGAACCGCTTCGCGCAGGAACGCGAGCACGCCCTCGAAGCTCTCGAACGGCTGGTGGATCAGCACGTCGCCCTGCTGCAGCCGCTCGAAGAAGGACTGCCCCGGCGACAGGGCCACCGGGTACGACGCCTGATAGGGCTGGAAGCGCAACTGCGGCTCGTCCAGCAGGTCGATCATCTGCGCGACCCGCGCGAGATTCACCGGCCCGTGCACGCGATACAGCGCCTGCGGCGGGAGATCGAACTGCGCCAGCAGGAAGCTCGCGAGCGACTCGGCACAGCTCGACGACACCTCCAGCCGCACGGCCTGCCCGAAATGGCGATGCTGAAGTCCTTGCCGAAGCGCCGTGCGGAGGTTCTTCACGTCCTCTTCGTCGACTGCCATATCGGAGTGACGCGTCACGCGGAACTGGGAGAACTCGCCGACCTCGCGCCCCGGGAACATGCTCGACAGGTGCGCCCGCACCACGCTCGACAGCGCGATGAACAGCGTCTTGCCGCCCGAGACCTTGGCCGGCATGCGGATCATGCGCGGCAGCACGCGCGGCACCTTCAGGATCGCGATCGGGTTGTCGCGACCGAAGGCATCCTTGCCGCTCAGACGCACGATGAAGTTCAACGACTTGTTGGCGACCTGCGGGAACGGATGCGCCGGATCCAGGCCCACCGGAATGAGCAGCGGACGCACCTCGCGCTCGAAGTAGTCGTGCACCCATTTGCGCTGGATCGCATTGCGTTCGCCGTGCGAGATGACGTGGATGCCCTTGGCCGCAAAGGCCGGGATGAGCTCGTCGTTGTACAGCGCGTATTGCCGGCCCACCAGCGAATGCGCGGCGTCGGCCAGCCGCTCGAACGAATCGACGTTGTAGTTGCCCTTGCGCTCGCCGGCGATGTGCGCGGCCAGGTGCGGCGCGGCGCGAACCTCGAAGAACTCGTCGAGGTTCGAGGAGACGATCGTGAGATAGCGAAGCCGCTCGATCAGCGGCACTTCGGGGCGGTGCGCCCAGTCGAGCACACGCTCGTTGAAGGCCAGGATGCTGTGGTCACGATCCAGCAGCGTGAGCCCGGGTTTGACGGGGACGCTCAGGGTCTCGCCGGTTTCCGGCAACGGGGCAACGAACTCAGGATCAGCCGACACAAATACAACCATAGACCAAAACGCAACAGCTTATGACAGTTGCGTGACAGTCATGTGACTTTGTCGCACCGGCCTCAATCGGCCGGATTGCCCAGGAAGTGCTTGCGATAGCGCACCGGCAAATCCTCGATGCGCATCAGCATCGGCAGGTCGGCGGTGTTGAAGTCCGGGTCCCAGGCCGGCGGTCCGAGCACCTTGGCGCCAAGGCGCAGGTAACCCCTGATCAGCGCCGGCGGCTCGATGTCGAGTGAATCGTCCAGCCGGTGCACCGGCAGCGGCAACCGCGGCTGCACGTGATATTGAATTGGCGCGAGGTGCGTCTGCGACAGTTGGCGCCAGATGCTCGCCGCCGCGTCGCCGCTGGTCACGCCGTTGTGCCACATCGGGATGCTGGCGCAGCCGATCATGGTGTCGAGCCCGTTGCGGTTCATGAAGCCGGCCAGCGCGCCCCAGAGCGCGAGGATCACGCCGCCCTGCCGATGCTCCGCATGGACGCAGCTGCGTCCGAGTTCGACCATGCGCTGGCGCAGGTCGCGCAGCCGGGTCAGGTCGAACTCGGTGTCGCTGTAGGTGCTGCCGACCCGGCGGGCCTGCGCGGGCGTGAGCACGCGGTAGGTGCCGATCACGCGACCGGTGGCGTCGTCGCGCACCAGCAGGTGCTCGCAGAAGTCGTCGAACAGGTCCACGTCATGGCCTTCGACCGGCGTCGAGAGACGCGCGCCCATTTCGCCGGCGAAGACGTCGTAGCGCAGGCGCTGCGCGGCGCGCACTTCGTCCAGATGACGAGCCCAGGTCACGCTGATGCCGCCCGCCGCTTCGTTCGCCGCCGGCTGCACAGGCTGCGGCACGGTGATTGCATCGGAACGCTGCGAGGGGGTCTGGGCAGGCCAGAGCGCGGCACGCAGGCCGAGTTCCGAGAACGGAAACGTCGGTGTGGGCAGTTCTTTCATGCGGGGTCCCTTTCTTGCGGACGGAGTCTCGGCACCCGCGGTGAAACAAGCGTGTCAGTCCAGTGGCATTTGCGTGACTCGCACCAAAGCGGCCACATCGGCGTTTAATGCCGGGGATTCGCTCGAAGGAGCCTTGGAGTTTTCATGGCCAATGAAGTACGCATCGAGGTCGAGACGCGCCGCCATCAGATGTTTCCGGTGCTCGGCGCCGCGGACATCGAACGCATCCGCCGCTTCGGCACCATCCGTCACTATGAGGACGGCGCCTGCCTGTTCACGGCCGGCGAGCCCGGGCCGGGCATGTTCGTCGTGCTCGAAGGCGTGGTCGCGATCACGCAGCGCGACGGCCTCGGCCACGTGGTGCCGATCGAACGTCAGGGCCCGGGCCAGTTCCTGGCCGAAGTGGCGCAGCTTTCCGGACGGCCCGCGCTCGTCGACGGCCACGCCGAGGGCCGGGTCGAGACCCTGCTGGTGCCGCCGGAGCAGTTGCGCGCGCTGATCATCGCGGAAGCCGACCTCGGCGAGCGCCTCGTGCGCGCGATGATCCTTCGGCGCGTGGCGCTGATCGAATCGGGCGCAAGCGGGCCGGTCCTCATCGGCCCGCCGCAATCCGCGGCCCTGCTGCGGATCCAGAACTTCCTCGGCCGCAACGGACACCCTTACCACGTCGTCGATGCGACGCAGGATCGCGATGCCGCGGCCCTGCTCGAACAGTACGGCGAGGCGGAGCTGCTGGTGGTGTGCCCCGATGGCACCGTCTCGGTCAATCCGTCGGAGAACGCGCTGGCGCGCTGCCTCGGCATGGTCGACACCCTCGAGCGCCAGGAGCTCTTCGACGTGCTGGTGGTCGGTGCTGGTCCGGCCGGCTTGGCGACGGCGGTCTATGCAGCGTCCGAAGGACTGCGCGTCATCGTCGTCGATTGCCGCTTCTTCGGCGGACAGGCCGGCGCCAGCGCGCGCATCGAGAACTACCTGGGGTTCCCGACGGGCATCTCCGGTGGCGCGCTGGCCGGCCGGGCCTATGTGCAGGCGCAGAAGTTCGGCGTGGAGATGCTGATTCCGGCCCAGGTGTCGTCGCTCGACTGCACCATGGCGGAATCGAAAGGCGAGATCGCCGTGGAGTTGGTGGATGGCCGCCGGCTGCGTTCGAAGACGGTGGTCATCGCCAGCGGCGCGCGCTACCGCCGGCCCGAGGTTCCGCGCCTTGCGGACTTCGAGGGGCGAGGCGTCTGGTACTGGGCCTCCGCGCTCGAAGCGAAGCTGTGCGCCGAACAGGAAGTCGCACTGGTCGGCGGCGGCAACTCGGCGGGACAGGCCGCGGTGTTCCTCTCGCAGCACGCCGCCAAGGTCAACGTGCTGGTGCGCGGCCCGTCGCTCGCGGCCACCATGTCGCGCTACCTGATCGACCGCATCGAAGCCACATCCAACATCGCGCTGCGGCCTCACACGGAACTCGTGCAGTTGCATGGCGAGCCGGCCACCGGCCTCGACGGTGCCACCTGGCGCGACCGCCGCAGCGGCGAACAGCACGACTGCCCGGCCCGAAATCTCTTTCTCTTCATCGGCGCGGTGCCGGAGACGGATTGGCTCGGAGGCTGCGGCGTCGCGCTCGACAGGCACGGCTTCGTGCTGACCGGAGCGCAGGCGCGCGGGGGCTTTCCGGCCAAGGTGGCCGCGCCGCTCGAATCCAGCGTGCCCGGTGTGTTCGCGGTCGGCGATGTGCGCTCGGGCTCGGTCAAGCGCGTGGGCGGCGCCATCGGCGAAGGCGCGGCCGTCGTGGCGCTCATCCATCAGCATCTGGCGGCGAGCGAGGGCGCGGTGGCCTGAAGGCATCGCCTGCACGATCCGGCGACGGCGGCTATGCTGGCCGGCCCGTCATCAAACTCTGGATCCCGAGACATGTCTCATGCACCCATCGACGTCTATTCGTGGGCCACGCCGAACGGCCACAAGGTTCACATCATGCTGGAGGAATGCGGCCTCCCCTATCGCGCGCATCCGGTCAACATCGGCAAGGGCGACCAGTTCGAGCCCGCCTTCCTGAAGATCAGCCCCAACAACAAGATCCCCGCCATCACCGATCCGGAGGGGGCGGACGGCAAGCCGATCTCGCTCTTCGAGTCGGGCGCGATCCTCGTCTACCTCGCGGGCAAGACCGGCCAGTTCCTTCCGCAGGAAGACCGCGGCCGCTTCGCCGTGCTGCAGTGGCTCATGTTCCAGATGGGGAGCGTCGGGCCGATGCTCGGGCAGACGCACCACTTCCGCAATTACGCGCCGGAGAAGATCCCCTACGCCATCGACCGTTACTCGAACGAGACCAAGCGCCTCTACGGCGTGATCGACAAGCAGCTCTCGACGCACAAGTTCATCGCGGGCGACAGCTACACCATCGCCGATATCGCCATCTTTCCGTGGCTGCGCAGCTACGAGAACCAGGGCATCACGCTCGAGGACTTCCCGTACCTGAAGCAATGGTTCGACGGCATTGCGGCGCGGCCGGCGGTGCAGCGCGGCGTCAAGGTGCTTGCGGACCTGCGCACGCCGATCACGGGCGACAAGGAACGCGAAATCCTCTTCGGCAAGACGCAATATCAGCGCCGCTGACCGATTGAATCCGGAACGCCCCTTGAGTCAGGTTAGAATAGAAGGCTTGTCGGGGTGTAGCGCAGCCTGGTAGCGCATCTGCTTTGGGAGCAGAGGGTCGCGAGTTCGAATCCCGCCGCCCCGACCAATAAAAACAAGGACTTAGCGGAGTCCATTAAGCAACCGAGAATGCTCCGGGTAACACTGGGGAAACATCGGACCTCGCAAGATGGCTTCGCGGTTCGTCAGAAGTACCCTACGCGTGCTTCTCGACCTGCTAAAGAGTCATAAGCGCCCGCTCCACACAGCGCGCCAAACATCGTAGTTCCCTCCAAGTCCAAGAAGGCACCCTCGCCGCGTGGCGCTCCACGGCTTGGCGTCGCCTCCCCTGAGGATCCAGCCGCACGGACCCTGCGCCGGTAGACAAGGGAGTCGAGTTGGCGAAAACATCAGGGTCCTCAACTCGACTCAACAAGATTGAGCGCAGTTGCGAGCCCCCGCGAGTGGCTGGGCTGGACTTTCTGGAACGGCGACTGAAACCTCCTGTACATTCCTGCAAACAAAACTGGAGAGAGCGATGTTTAGAGCGGTTCGCCAAATTGTGATCCCGATGCTGGCAATGATTGGGCTTGCAGCCTTTGCCGAGCCAATACCGTTGATTTGCAGGAGTCCATCCGGCGACCACGAAATGTCTGTCGTCATTGACCCCGCGCGCCAGACAGTCCTGATGGATGGCTGGGCGGTCGAAAATGTGCATTTTTCCGACCAGAACATCTACTTCAGCTTCACAACGAAAAGCGGCCAAACCTGGTCGCACAACATCAAGCGTGCCACGGGCACGATGTCCATCATGGGATCGGACAAGTCATCCCCGCCCCCCTACCTGTGCCAGCGGGCCGCGCCAAACAAATTCTAACTTTCGGCCCTCGGGAATATGAGCACCGGCTACCGCAATTTCGTCGTGCACGATGACCAGACGATCGAGCCGATGTCCCAAAAGACGTTCACCGCCTTCTTCTTCCGGAACGAGCCCGCGCTGCCGCAGTTCGCAAACCAAGCGATCAACCTGGCCACCGTCTTTTACAGGCTCAAGAACCGAAAGCCAGAGCAGATCATCCAGCTCGAAAACCAACGATTTCACGTCACGGCGGACGGCTCACTGGATCAGGATCGCATCAACGAGGCGATCCTCCTCAAAATGAACCGAGCTGGTTGGGGCTCATCGTCAGGAGCTCCGACGAACCAAGGCCCGGTGATAGATGCCAGCGCCAGGTTCGACGAGAGGCGTTTGGCCCAGTACTACCCGCAGTTGTCTGGGCCAGCGCTGGGGCGCATTCTTCAAGCGCTGTTTGGCCGCGCAAGCAACTGAGCACGGCTTTTTTTGCTACGAACCCCAAAAGGGACGCTACAAAAGCTACAAAAGCCCCCGCGTCCACCGACAGGCAACCGCAGTCAACCATTGGCAACCATTGGCAAGTGGGCTGCCTGGTCCGCGATCACAGACGCTCAAGGTCGGCGATTCGCGCCTTGTACGCTGACACCAAGCACACCGCATCAGTGCACCGATTGCGCTCTTCTCGCAACCAGCGCTGCTGTGCCTTCTTGAGTTCCTGCCGATCGTCGGCCCTCTGCGCAGCCGAGCTGTAGCTTTCCGCTAGCACGGTGTCCAAGCGCGCGACCGCCGCATCGCTGCAGATTAGTTGCTCCACTTGGCTCCTCGCCTCTGCGCAATCGAAGCTCGGGCGAATCACTTCTTGACCGGTGGCGGCTGGAAAAGTTGGCGCGGATGGGGCGACAACCACCGTCGGTGCCTGCACTGTGGGACGCGGCTCATCTACTTGCGAAACTGGAGCTTGGACGGTCTGCTTTGGCTTCGGCACGAGCTTGTCGAACTCTTTATCAACGCCGGGCTTCGGGGCAAGGCCATCCGTGGAGGCGGAAACCTGCGGAGTCGGTTTGCAGGACGGCATCGCATTCAAGAGCGGCATCCCATAGAACCAAAGCCCAGCCAGATAGGCGACGCAAACCCAGAAAAACAAGAAACCGCGAAAGGTGCCAGGTGGCGCGGTCATGCTCACGACGTAGTTTTCAAAGACCGTCATCCGGTTCATAGCCATCACCTTAAGGAATGGCACGCTCACCCGCAGAATGGCAACTATGGCAAGCAGGAGAGCAACGCCGGCCAACAACCACGCCGCATAGCCAGGGCTGCAAAACAGATACTCGTAAATCGATGCCATTCTTTTGATCGTGATTGAAAGTCGGGATGCATCGAATGGTAGCCGCCCGCGTGCTTGGCAGGACGCGATGGCCTATGCCTCGCCGATCTGATCGACTCACACCGGCCTTATGGCGTGACCTCTATCACTGTCCCTATACGATCGTCTTGGGCGTTTCTCGAAGTTCGCCTTAGCTGGTTTCCATCCCTGAAGAAATACACGCAACCACGGTCGCCAGTGTTGAATGTCGCGCACAAGGCTCCGTCGTCCTTCAATTCCCAACGACCAGTTCCGGTGCTTGAAACGGAATAGTTGGTTGAGTACAACTCACCGTTTGCACGAAGATCCCATTTGAGTGAGCCAGACTCGCCTTTGAAGGTGTGGCTTCGACCCACAAGAAGTTGCTCAACTTCTGCCTTGCTCAACATCGCGCGCTGTTGCGACGGAACGCTTGAGTCTCTGGGCGGCCCCAGCCTTGCGAGCGGGCCATCCACATACTTGACGATCTTGTAGCGGATCTGCTTCCTGCCGAAGCTCTGCCCCGTCGCTACCGACATCTGTCCCTTGGAGTTGTAGGCAGTGCCAACGCCGACGCTCTGACCTTGTGACCAGCCGTCCTGAACGATCGCGGCGTCTCCGCCGGCTTTCTTGATCTCGGCAGGAATGGCAGACCGCATGCGCTGGTTGCCGAACAGGTTGTCGAAGTCCTCGATGGTCGCCACGCCGATGACCTGGTAGCGCCGAGGTGGGTCGCCGTTGTCCCAGATCTCGTAGCCGTCGATGACCTCCTTCGTCCCGCCTTGGCCCTCGACGATGTTGGCGCCCCGGCCTTCATAGGTTTGGTAGTTCGTCTGCGCGCAGCCGGCCGCAATGAGCGCGCACGCCAGGATGACCATTCGCATGTGGGAGCTCCTCCGAGTCTTGTTCGTGTTACGGGGATTCTCTGCGGTCCGATAAGCACGGACAAAACTTTTTATCGGTCGTTTTCGCAGGCTATCAATTCATCTGCGCCCCACACGCCTACTACATCATCATTCGAGCTAGGCGGAAGCCATGGGCCGTCGCGAGAACATCGCGCAGGTTGTTCGGTCCGCACAGATGGCCCGCGCCGCAAAGCACAAGAGTGCGCTTCGGCGATTTCGCCTCCCGGGCGATGATCTCAGCCCATTTTCGATTTCGAACCTCGAACAGGGCGCGACGCATTGCCTCCGTGGTGCCGATCCTCGCAATCCTTTCGAGCTTCGCCAGGTCATGCACCCGCCAAGCCCGCGCCTGAGCCTCAAAGTTTCTGGCTCCCTCGGCTGCATCTTGGCTGAGCACGAATCGGGTGGAGAAAAGCAAATCGTCGAGGGGAACGTCGTGCGCCGCCTGAACGAAATCTTCCGGCGTTTCCAGTTCAAGAACATCGCCCGATGAACCGAGCCACGCCCGCACCGCTGCCTCAATGCCATCTACCTTGGTTGGCGGCATGGCAAGGTTGTTTGCGAAAAGGCACACACTAAGGGCGCTGCAATGCTCCATATCGCCCAACTGCTCACGCGGCCAGTGAGGTTCGACGGAAGCACGGAGGTCGGCAGGGAGATCGCGCGCCATGAGTCGGGCTGGCTGCTTGAATATGTCGAAGCCCCGTTCGGCCTTCATCTCCACATAGATGCGCTCAGCCCATCCATAGATTTTTCGGACTGGCTCAACCCACCTTTGCGGGCCGGCTGGAAAGTAGTGCATCGTTCCAAGGATGCGGGCATTCGTGCCCGCGATTTCGTAAAGCATGCCCCCTCCGAAGTTTCAGCACCAGACTATCACCTGCCCTGTTGATCCACGCCGGGTGCGATGCGGAAAAACTAACGAATACCCAGTTCAATAACCAGTTGAACGCGGCCCTCCGTGGCTCTCTGGCTTCGGCTGGGAGATCTGTCTTTCCTTGGTGGGCGACAATCGACCCAAGAAGAAAGTGGATGGGTCTCCCGATGGAAAGAACTATAGGAGGCGCGCTTCCGGCGCAGCCTCGTGCCCGTGCGGCATCGCCGGCACTGGCATATATCCCGAGTCTTGATGGCATTCGAGGAATCGCGGTACTGCTCGTCATGGCAAGCCATGCCCTGGGGGTCTTCGGCGGCATGCTCGGCGTCGATGCCTTCTTCGTGCTGAGCGGGTTCCTGATCACGACGCTGCTGATTCACGAGTTCGACACCGGCACGTCGCTGGCTGTCTTCTACTGGCGCCGCTTCCTGCGCCTGATGCCGGCGTTGGTGATCGTGGTGCTCGTCGTCTATGCCGCGTACCCGCTGCTGCCCGGCACCGGCTCCGCCTCCCGAGAGTGCGAACTCTTGGCGCCGCTGATGGGGGTCGCGAACTGGACGATGCCGTTCGGGCGCGACTGCCCGCTCTACATGGGGCACTCGTGGTCGCTCGGCGTCGAGGAGCAGTTTTACCTGCTGTGGCCGGTCATCCTGTTCGTGTGCCTGCGCGTCGTCGGGAAAAAGGGAGCCATCGGCATCGCCCTGATGCTGGCCGGCGCGTGCGCTGCGTGGCGGGCATCCCTGAGCCTGAATGACGCGCCGATCGAGCGGATCTACTGGCCGTTCGACACCCGCTGCGACGGCATGCTGGTCGGCGCGGCTGCGGGCCTGCTGATGACCACTGAAGCGGCCGAGCGGCTCTTCGAGCTGGCGCGCAAGCTGTGGTTGCCTGCGACCATCGGAATCGGGGCGATGGTTGCGCTCGGGGTAGGGCACGAGCCGTTCTTTCGCGGCGGGTACACCGTGTTTGCACTCCTGTGCGCGATCGTGATCGTCGCCGCCTCGAGGACGACGAACGGGGCGCTCGATCGAGCACTCAGCTTCAAGCCGCTGGTCTACCTGGGCACGCTCTCCTATGGGTTCTACCTCTGGCACTACCCGGTGGTGCTGTACATCTCCCGCCAGGCCGGCGCCTTCTGGCCCAAGGTCGGCGTCATGTTCCTGCTGACACTGGGCGCTTCGTACGCATCGCGCCGGTTCGTAGAGGTGCCAATGCTCCGGCTGCGAACCGCAGTGCACCGCCGGCCTTGGCTGGGTTGGGTCACAGCGACCAGCAGCGCGCTCCTGATCTTGCTTGGGCTGTCGATCTTCTGGCCCTAGGCGGCCGGCGCTGAGCCCAATGAGACTCATCCCACATCAGCCGCGAACCAACCGTGTTATCGGGGCTTCTTGTTTGCCGGCTTCTTCGGCACCTTAGCGAGCTTCTTGAGGGCTTGCTGCTGCCTGAAGTCGAGCAGGCCGGGAACACGAGGGGTGCTGGGCTTCGGTGTCTCTCTGAACATAGCTGGCCTCCGTACTAGTTGGGTGCCGCGCCGGCTTCGCTACCTGCCCGCGGCGGGAACGGAACCAGGCTGACCACCATCAGATTGACGCCGGCAGCGCGCAGGGCAGCATGCTCGGCTTGCTGTTCCGGTGTCCCGTCTCCAGTCACCAGACGCACCGTGATCGATTCCGCCTCCTTCATATCGGCTTCCAGCGCCTCCAGACGCCGTTCAATGCTTGCTGCCAAGGTGTTCCCCTTCTACATCTACGACGACCCGTCGAATGAGGATGACATCAGCCCCGGGAGGAAGGCCAAGGCGCTTGAGAGCTTCAGCCGATGTCTCACCGACCAACATCCGGTAGGCACGCCTGTAGCCATAGCCGGAACGCTGCTCCAACTCGGCGATCCGCTTTCTCAGTTCCATGGGAGGACCTCACTTCTTCGCGTCTTCGAGGGCCGCGACGCGGCGTGCAAGCTCGTCCACCTCGGCCACCTTGGCAAGCGAACCAAGCGCCGTCATCAGGCTGGCAGCATGGGGCGCCGGAATCTCACCATCGGCAGCCGCCTGCAGCAGTGCATGCCCTTTCGCCGTCAGATCACCACCCGCGGGAAGCGCAATCGACTGAGGCAGCTCCATCGGCTTGATTGCGGGCAGCACGCGTTCGAGCAGAAGACGCGCCGCGCCGACATCGCCACCCTTGGCCTGCTCCATCAGCTTTGTAACGACATCAGGCACGCAGGCCCGGATCTGCTCGCGCAGTTCGTGCGCCTTGCTAGTACCTGGCGGGCGCCCCGCGGGGTTGCCAGACTGGCCCGGCTTCCACAGGTGAGCTTTCTTGTCTGCTGCCGGCAGTGCTTTATCAGCCTCCTCGCTGGTCTTCTTGGTCATTGGTGCTCCACCGCGCTTGCCGAGTCCCAACGCTGCAAAACGGGATCTGTCCAGACGGAGCTTTGGGCCTCTTCCCACTCGCGGCCGATCTGTGAGAGATCGCCGGCAACATAAACCAAGGGCCGGGCCTGCTCGAAGTAGCGCGCCTTCCGCTGGTCAAGGTTCGCTTTGGCCTGTGCGAGATCAAGGACGAACCCAATAGCCTCGGGCGTACCCTCGATCGAGGCGAAGACTTCCCGGGCACGGTCTGCGTCTTCGTCAGGCAGGTTCTTGGACGACAGAAGACGATCGATCACCGCGAGCTGAAACGCCCGAGCGTCGGAAACATGGCGGCAATCCGAGGAAGTCGCGCCCAAGCCGACCAAGACGCCGATAGACGCTGCCCTATGGCTTAACCCCCATTCACCAGCGAGATCGAAGGACCTGGCCGCATCAATGCTTCGCTGAAGAACGAGCGCTGTCCTGCCTGCCTCTCGAATCGGTGTCAGCGTGTTCTTGATCCACCTGTCGTTGAGGGCAATTGCCGCCTCGATATGGGGAAGAACGGCGGCACAGCCGGCACACTGCAAGCAAAGCGGCGCAATCTGCGCCTCGTCGGCTTTCACGCAAGCCTCCATCATGCGCGTCCGCCGTACAGGTTGTAGGGGTCGGCCCCGCCGTAAGCCAAGTACTCCTGCATGTCGCGATACTGCTGGGTTCCAGGCATCGGCATCGCTTGGCCATACTTGAAGGTGCCATAGCCCGCACCCCCTGCCGACTGCTGGAATGCTTGCAGCCATGCATCCGTGCCGGCCGAGTTGGTTCCGGCCACGCCGATACCGTTCGGCGACAGGAGTTGTCCGTAGTAGGCGTTCATCGGGTTCGTGACATCGAGGTTCACAAAGCTGGACTTCGGGGCCTCTGGCGCAGGAGCTGGAGCACTGGCATTCAAGTTCAAAGGTTGCGCCGGAGCGCTTTGCAGACTTCCAAGGAGCCCGCCGCTGCCGCCGTTCGAGCCAACACCATCGAAGTTGTAGGCGGTCGGCCGGGCGTTCGGATTGCTGCGATCAAAGCCCACTTGCTGGCTGCTCATCTGACCCAGGAGTGAGGGAATCAGCCCTCGCATGTACGAGGACTGATTCGCTTGGTTCTGGTACGCCTGATTCTGCGAGTCGCTGAACGGCTGCGCCGAGTACCGGTTTTGCAGCGCTTGCCCCGAGGTCAGGTTGTTCATGATCCACGGCTGCGCCTGAAGCCATGGGGACTTGTCCGTGGTCTGCGTGCCGGCGCCGCCGCCAGACGATCCGCCACTATTCAACGCGTGATTTGCAACGGAGCCGACGACGGCCCCTACTGCTGCTCCCCAAGGCATTTACCTACCCGTCCTTTCTGTGCGGATGCACACAATCATGGTGATTCGGTCCTTCTGGCTCTCGTTCGTCACCCAGTGGGAATGCGAGTTGTCGAACCAGAACACGTCGCCGGGCTTGGTCACCAAGGACTGCCCCTCGAAATGAAACGCTTGTTCCGGTGCGGCCTCGATCTGAATCGCAAACTTGTCGTAGTAGCGGGCATGCCAGCCCGGGTCCGTATGCGGTTTGCAGATCTGTCCCGGTTTGATGCGTGTGATCAGGACGCCGCCAAGGCGCTCGCCCTGGACTGCCGCCATCAGGGGAAACACAAGCTCTCGAACCGGCAGAACATCGGCGGACGGGAACCAGACCGGAGTCATGCGATCCGTCCTCACGCATCGTGGCTGGATCGGCATGTCTAGCCCAGATGTCGGAAAGGCCATGGTGTGGCGATTCCTCAGGCGCTGTACGCGCCGTGTTCTGGTCCCACAGTTCAGGATGGACCGCGAGCGCTTCACGCATAGGCGCGACATCAACCCCGGTCCACAACGGCAGGATTGGACTCATTGCTTTACTCCTGGCCGCTAGCGAGCCATTGCGACGTGATTGCGCTATTGGTGCCAATGCCATCGCTCACCCCCTCACCAAGACGGTGATGGAACTACCTGATTGCCAAGTTGAGTTAACCGCCGAGTTGTTGTAGCCAACAAAGGTCGCGTAGTGATAGCCTTCCGAGGGGTTCAACGGGCCGTTTGGAAAGACGTTCGCATAGTTCCCCCCAGCAAAACCCTGTCCCAATGCAGTCGTGATTGGAGTGCTCGTACCGTCGAGTCCAACTTGAGAAATGGCTACGACCGACCCAGAGGTAATAACAACGAAGTTGCTGCTGCAATAGCATGGGTCATTGGCGAAGCAGAGAAACTCCACGCGGCCGCCACCATTTAGCTCGATTGGAGTCGTTGTGGAGGTAGGCCCCGCATTCGAAGGAAGCGTGTTGTAGGCAGTGATTGTCCGAGGATTGAACCAAGACA
This sequence comes from Variovorax ureilyticus, assembly GCF_037889935.1. Taxonomy (NCBI): domain Bacteria; kingdom Pseudomonadati; phylum Pseudomonadota; class Betaproteobacteria; order Burkholderiales; family Comamonadaceae; genus Variovorax; species Variovorax ureilyticus. Next base: position 263,256 of record NZ_JBBKZU010000008.1, on the reverse strand, counting down.
GAACAAAACGCTGAGCTGCCGTATCAACCCAAGCCGGACCGGTGACGATCCGAGCCATCCCAACAAGGGTCCGAGAAGCATCCGCGGACTTGATCTCCATCCCGCTTGCCGTGTCGGTAGCGTGCGTGGTGGTCGATGCCTCAAGGGTCATCGTCCCCGCATTCATGTACGCATAAATGTAGTAGGTGGTTCCCACCGAAAGCGCAGCGGGAGCCAGCGTGACGCCTGCGGCAGGGATGGCATACGCAACCCCGTTGATGGTCAGGCCGTTCCCGCCATGCTTCCCGGCCTTGATCGTTAGGCATGCCGGTCCGGTCAGTTCTGAGCGAACTCCATCGACCAGAAGTTCGACAGTGCCCGAAGCCAGAATCGAGAGATGATCGTATTCGTGCTTGTGCTGAACCACGATCATGCCGGCGGGTATGCGCGTCTCTTTCGAGTACACGCCGCCACCGAAGTGATGCGTGATCGGCAGGTCGGCAAGCGAAGGGGTCTGATTCATGCCTACTAGGCTATGAGCCAGACCCGTCTATCTCCATGCTGTTGGGTGTCGATTGCTGCACCCTTAGTGCCGATGAATGGCGTTGCTCTACCAGCCCTCGCGCCGTTCCTCCAGCCAGGCTGCGAGATCCATCAATCGATAGCTCACACGAGAGCCGTTGACCGGACGGTTGTAGTAGATGGGGGCACCGCCCATCTGCCGCAGGTTCTTCAGCGACCCGGGCGCGTACCCGATCAGCGCCGCGGCATCCTTCTCGCTGACGCGCAGGTCTGCACTCATGACGATGTGCCGATCAGTCGCAGCCTTCAGGAGCATGCGCATCGTGCTTTCGACGAGCCGTTGCCGTTCCTCGGGAGATCGTCCCGGAAAGTCCCGCGCACTCATGCTGCAGCCTCGAAACCGGCGCACCGCTGGGGTAGCCTCACCAAGGCTTGAACGATGGCGCCAGCGCCCGCTATGGCCGGCACAGCACAGGTTTTGCCTCGCAGGTTGGCGCACTCCAGGCATAGACGCCGGTCGTCCATTTCCCGATCGCGCCGCATCAAGCTGTCCGACAAGGCTTCGGCGTCGGCGACACGGAGCCCCCTAGAACTGAATAGAGCCTGTCGCGCCAGCATGAGTTCGATCTCAGCGCCGGTCATGGCGCCGCTATGCGGCCAGCACCAGCGATCCATGTCCCCGGCGTCAAACGCCGGATCGTTCACCACGTCCGCCGACACCTCGAAATTCTGCAAAGGTGCCGGGGGTGGGGCTACAAAAGCTACGAAAGGGGCTTCTGTAGCTTTTGTAGCGTCCTCCTGGGCGCTCGTGCTGGTTTTCTTGAGCCTCGCCAGCCAGTTCATGCCACACCTCGCGGGTTGACTTCGTAGCGCTCGCTCGGCCTTCCTCCGGTCTGGACGACATCGCGCCGCAGCCAGTCATAGTCCGCCAGTACCTCGGCAGCCTTGCGCACAGCATCCGGAGTTGCCAGCCCGGCCCAATGCTTCACCGCCACCTCACGAGGCGTGAAGGATGACCCCAGGGCCCCCGCCCGAACCTTAGCCAGGAGGGTCTTGGCTGCGCCGGTCTCCGGGACCACCGCGGCGCTGTAGAGCCGTTCGGCGTGACTGCGGAGATAGTCGCTCCAGGCCAGCGCCCGCAAGAGATGCGCCTCGGCGATCGTGCCGGCGTCCGGCGAATCGATCATCGCAAACACCAGAGCAAGCGCCGGGATCAGCTTCCGATACTTGGAAAGGTGCGCCACCAGCGCCGGATGCATGTCCCCGCTCCGGATCTCGCGCTCGAACGGCTCGCGCCATTCGCTGAAAACCTCCTGCGCCTCGGCATCAAACCTCCATACCCTCGGCTCGTCGGTGGTCTCGATTTCGGCAAGCCGGTCGAACACATCGCCCGCCATCTGCTTTGCCGGCGTGTCGGGCCACTGATCAACGTTCTTGAAATCGCCACCGATGTCCGGCCACACCGCGAGCGCGAAGCGCTGTAGCAATCCGTCATCGCTAGAACCGCCCGAGACCGCATCGCGGACGTAGCTCTGGATCCGTCCCGGCTGGATGCCGCCGAGCATCGCAAGGCACACACGAGGAATACGCACGGTGCCTCGTCCGATGCGATCGAACGTGTATCCCTGATTGCCATCGTAGGCCTGCAGGTAGAACGCCCTGGCGCCCTCCTGGCCTTCCCGGTCCATCCCTTTGAGCAAACCATGGATCTCGTCGCGATAGGCCATGAAGCCCCACGGGTTCGACCTCATGAGTTCGCCCAGCTTTTCGACGGTTGCATCGTTGACGATGAATCGACGTTCTGCCGGGCACGGTGGCACCTCAGCAGGCTTGAGGAGCGCACGGGCCTTCTCCGGGTCCTTGGCTGCGATCTTGCGCGCCTCCTTGTCGTTGGCGTCGTTCGTCATCTCGGCAACCTTGGCGTCCAGCTCCCATGCCTCCTGCTCGGCCTCCCATTTCTCACGGGCGGCGGCTTCCAGGCGATGCAACGGGCGTAGCGATTCGCTCAGGGCTGGAGACTTCATCACGCCGGGGCTTCCGATGATGAGCCCCCAGAGGTTCGGCACTACCTGCCAATCGTCCTTGGCCTTCGGCTGGACGACAGCACGAGCACCGATCAGACTGGAGATTGCCGTGATCGCGCCGACTGCCGGAAAGTCAGGGGGGCATTGCATGCGATGCGCGATGTCCATCACCCATCCTCGGATTTGCTCCGGAAGAAGGTCGGGATCGAACGCCATCACGGGCGGCAGCGTGTCGGGCAATGCGGCCGGGATTGGCCAGCCTTCGAGCGAAGGCAAGGCACCATCAATCGAGCTGCGCACGATCGCGAGATTTTCTGGCGCAAGGTATGCATTCATGCCGGCACCTCCAGATTCACAGCGCCAGCCAGGCATGCAACATCGTTGAAGTCCGTATGCTTCGGGCCTCTCGGCAGTCCAGTGAAATCGGGGACCGCGACCAGTCCACCGACAGCAGCAGCAGCAGCGCGAGCAGCGGTCAATCCGGGGTTCATCGGCTCGCCGCTCTTCGGGTCCCGTGTCGCGTGATCGTCGTCGGCGGCAATGACGATCGGGAGGCTTGGATACTTGGCCCGCAGAGCGCGTGCCACCGGCTCAAGGTTGCCCGAGTTGAACGCCACAGCTACCGCGTCATTGGTTGCCTCATGCACCGTGGCCGCGGTTGCGTATCCCTCCGCGATGATGAGGCGTGCAGTCGGCCGCCCGATCGAGTGGTAGCAGGCTTTCACGTCCACCGGCCAGAAACAGCTTTCCGCCTTCGGCGTCGATTCCCTGCAGGCTCCACAGCTTGCCGGTGGCGTCTCGCATCGGTACCAACAAGACGTTCTCGATGTTCGAGATCTCGCCGGTCTCTCGGTCCCACTTTGGCCACTTGCCGACGCGGAGACCGTATGCCTTCGCGCACTTCGCCTTCAGGTACGGATGGCCAACAGCGGGGATGCCGAACGCCCACAACGAAGCAGCCTTCTCCGCCGCGTCGAGGTTTCGCTGCGCAGTCACTTGGTCGCGCAGGAGTTGCGCAGCCCTGATGCGTTCCTTGATGGCCTGGCGTTCGCCCGGCGTCAGCTCGTTGTCGGTCTTGGCGCACCAGTTCTGCGCCTCACCAGAGCGCCAGTTGCCGAAGGTTCCGGCGGGGATGTTGTCCATATGCAGGACATACCATCCGGCATCATCCTTGCGCTTTCCAGTTGGGCTGAAGCGGTGAAGCCGGCCGTCTGCGTGGATGTCATCAGGGGGCGTCATGCCCGCCGCGTCGATAGCACTACGGAAGAGGTCTACAGGGTCAGTCATTTGCTGCCTTTGATTTGTTCGAGGAGTTGGCGGGCCTGATCGAGATCGCGGATTGGGCGGAGCCAGCCCCAGCGGGTCACGTAGTAAGGGGCTTGGGTATCGCCGGGTGTCGCCCGGATCAGTGCATGTCCGAGCAGCGCGTATTCCGCCGCGAGCGTCGCGAATTGCTTGGTCTCGGTCATCGACGACCTCCAGTCCGCTTCAGGATCCGCTTCTCACGGCTGATCTCAGACGCAGTGAGGACGCGGCTCCCACACAGACCGCAATGACGTGTGAAGAGAGGCAGTGCCACCCCGCAGCCATCGCAATGCGTCACCGATTTGCCGGAACGCGCGCGCGTATCCAGCGCCGCCACAGCGGCTAGTCGAGCGAAGGGCATCAGTTGCCCCCAGTCGTGCTATCGGCTTTGCGCCAGTTATCGAGAGCGGTGGACTTGGGGTCACACATGGCTGAGCCCCCCGCGCTGGATAAGCCAATCGGCCGTGCCATAGGGCAACCAGCCCCGAAGCGCCAACACCACAATGGTCGCTTTCAAGATGCGCCGAGCGATGAGAAAATAGCCGTTCTGCTTATTACCTTGTGCCGCCTGGGCGTTGCCGCTCACGGCGGCTTTTTCTTGGGAGGTCATCGCGCATCACCTCCGTCCGGCAGGTTTCGGAGCTGGCTCTCAATGAATCGATCGAGGTCAGAGCGCCGGTAGCGGACGTGACTCCCGAGCTTGAAGTACGGCACCACCACGCGATTCGTGGAGCGCCACACAGCTAACGTGGTCTCGGGCACGTTGAGCAGTTCGGCGGTCTGCTTAGGCGTGAGGTTTTCGCCAGTGATGCGCTGGGCCGTCGCGACAGAGGTACTCACTTGGCACCTCCGATCAGCTTCCGGATCTCGGCAACGTACCAGGCGAGCCGGCCATGGATACGAATCGGCCGCAGGCCGCTTGGGAATGTTTCCTTGCAGGCCCAGACGCGCAGTGTCTGGGGGCTACGCTGAAGATAGTAGGCAGCTTGTTCGGTGGGCACGGTAGGCCGCGTGACAAGCTCCAGCGGTGGAAACTGCTTGGGGAAATGCGCGTGCAGGGCATGCGCGGTCTTAGTCTGCATGATGACTCCGGCGCCTCTCGGCGTTAGGTTTGGTCGCCAGACAAGACATAAATCCTTGTCTGGGGCTTTGGCAGAGCACTTTCGCGCTCTGTCTATGCCATCTTATTCATCAGCATTCATCGACGCCAATCACAAAAAAATGCAGAAGGTCAGGTTGGCGATTTCTTGTGATTCCCGATCTTTGACATGGCGTTCAGTACTGCGCGGTGATCCGCCACCTTGCGACGCCCGCCGTCCCTGCGCAACAGTTCTTCAAGCGCCTCGGTGTTAGGCACCCTTGCCCGTCCGGATGCCTCCTGCATCTCCGCTTGGACGATCAGCGCACGCTCAGCCATCAACACCGTCTGGGTCTTCTTCTGGGCGGCCTTTGGCCTGCCCCGCTTTCGACGAAGTTCCATCTGTTCCAGATAACCGAGCAGACTGGCCGAAAGCTCCGGGCTGTCTTTTCGCCGCCCTAACTTCGCCCGCAGCCCTGCCGCTTCAGCTTTGGCCTCCTCCAACATCGAGACCAACGAGTGACCCTGGCGCTCAAGCATCTCTGCGTACTCTTGCCACTGCTCGCGCGTCCATTCCTCCTTCGGCTGGAACATCCAGTCCGGCGACAGAATGCCTCTCGGTGGCGGCCAGATCGCCACGTCCGGTCCTAAGCCAAGATTGGCTTTGATGTAGATCATCCGCACCCCTCTGTGCGCCCTGAATGGATGCCAGCCCAGCCCGTCAGGGAAACGGGTTTTCGGGGATCAGCCTAGGGCCGGCAAAATCAAGTCTAGTCGGCTCGCCCCTAACGGCCCCTAGAAAAAATGGCGGAACCGAGGCGAGCGCGCACGCCCTTCACTTCTTCTTCCGCCGGTCCTGGCCTAGCACGCAGAGGGGCGCCCAGGCTCTGAAGCTTGGCGAGGCCGTGTACCCAGCATTGCCACCTTCGGCGATCTTTTTGGCAATGAAGTCCAGCCCCTTGATCATTCCGTATTGGGCGAGCTCCAACCGGTCAGCAAGGGAGCCTGTAACGTCGATGGTCGTTCCATCGTTGTAGGCATTGATGGTGATCTGGCCGAGCACTTCGCGCTCGTTCGTGGGCGCTCGATCATCGGCTGCCGCTTTCCTTCTGAACTGGATTACTTGGCCCATGACCGCCTCGCCTTGTTCAGTTGCAGGTTTGCTAAGCGAGATGCCGAACCGGCGATGTCCTCTGCTTCATCTGGGTCCTTGCACAGCTCCTCAAGCAGGATGCCCATGAGCTTTCTACTACGCTTGTCGAGAGCGCCGACGAGACTTCCGACCAGGAGGATTGCGGACTTCATATTCGGGCCGGATAGCAGAAGTCGGTCGCATCCCGCGGCAGTGAACATCGCCTCAAAGTCGATGCGAGGCAGTGCCGCTTCCGGCGTAGTGCCTTTGGGGATTGCTGCGCCGTATGTGGGCGCGATAATTTCCTTAGCCATGATGTGCAAGTCCTTCCACGGTTGTGCGCTGAAGTGGTTAGACGGTCAGGGTGTTCCACCACCTTGGCCGTCGCCTTCTTTTGCCTCAGATAAACGCACTTTCGCGCGTTCCGCCCTGAGGCACGGCGGATCTAGTCGGGCTCCACGTAGGTGGCATGTAGCCGTTTGATTTCCCCCATCGCTCCCAAGTACGCAGGCACCCACGCCGGTATGGGCGTTATGCCGTTCGTCCACCGACTGGGGGTGTTCTTGTCTACGCCGGTCTTGCGGCAAAAGTCGGACTGTTTCCAGCCCAGGTTTTGCAGCGCGGACGCAAACTCCTCGGGCGTCATGTGCTTGGCTGTTTCGTTCGTCATGGGAGTAAATATAGCAAACATTCCCCCAATGAGTACACTTTAATTTGTTTCGTACTCATATTTGACATAACGCCCGTTGTGCATGGCCGGGGATGTGAACAACTTTTCAGGCCCGCGCCCTTCTTCCGAGGGAAACCAGCACCTCGCCGCACTTGCTTAAATAATGGGCAACCCACGAGCGTTGCTCGGAGTCAGAGTTATCCACAAGCTGCAGAGTTGTTCGGTAGGGCGGCCCGGTATGACGCTACAGAACCTACGAAAGCCCTTTTGTAGCTTTTGTAGCGTCCCTGCTGGCGGTCTTGCATGTTCGCGTCCCCGGGCTTGGCGCGATGCCGGCAGGGGGCGTGCATCTTCTACAGTCATAGGATGAACGAACAATTCGACACGCTCGCCGACGTTGATCGCTATGTTGCGAAGCACGGCAAGGCGGCACTTCGCCTGCTCATTGCCGACGAAGTAATGCATCCTGCCAACTTGGATGTAGTCCTGCGTTGGCTTGCCGTTCGGGGCCAGATCGACGCGGACGCGGAGGCTGAAGAAGCATTGGATCTCCAACGGCGAAACACGGCTGCGTCCGAGCGTTCTGCCGACTCAGCGGCTCGATCAGCAAGAGCCGCATGGGCCGCGGCCTTCATAGCCCTAGGCGCGCTCGCCATCGCCGCTTGGCCTTTCATCAAGGAAAGGCTGTAGAGCCGTTGTAGCGTTTGACCGCTGACCGCACGGCCCCGCGCCCTTCTACTTGGCGCGGCGCGTTGTCGATGCCTTGGCCCGAGGCTCCGACGCCTGAGGCTTCGGAAACTGGATGACTTCAGCCGCGGGCTTCAGCCCCGCGGCCTCGAACATCGCAGAAGTCGCACGATCGACCGACTCTCGCACCGGGTCCAGATCCAGGCGCGCATAAATCGCCGTGGACTGCGGGTCTTGGTGGTTCAGGCTCTTGCCGATTAGGACCAGCGAAGAGCCGGTACGCGCCTGCCAACTGCCGAGCGTCCGGCGCAGATCATGGATGTGGAGATCCTTTAATCCTGCGCGTGCAAGGATGCGGCTCCAGGCGCTATGGGGCTCGCGAATGTGGTCGTCCTTCCCCTTCTTCGCCGCCTTGGTCCGATCGCTGGGGAACACGTACTGCGATCCGGCCTGCTTCTCGAAGCGTTGCTCTAGGATCTGCACCGCTTCTGGTGCAAGCGTCACAGTTTGGGCCTTCTTGTTCTTCTGGAGGGCGCCCGAAGTTCGCCATTCAGCTCGCGTCAGGCTGATGTCCGACCACTTCATCCCAAGCACGGTGGCGCGCCTCACGCCGGTGAGCAACGCGATCGTGAAGAAGTCACGGAAGGTTTCGTTGGGTTCGTCGGCAAGCGCCATGAAGAACGGGCCGAGTTCGTCCGGTTGCAAGAATCGCTCGCGCGATTCCGACTCGTACAGCGCATGTCCGCTCGCGGGGTTTTCTCCAACGAAATAGCGGCGCTTCTTGTCGATCGCGAAGTTGTACAGCGTGCGCAGCAGTTGCACGGCGCGATTCGCGGCTGTGCGACCGGTGATCCCGTTCTTCTTGTCCAAATCGCCGTTTGGCGGGATTGGCTTCTTCGGATCTGGACCGTGGCGACGGATCGCCTGGCGCTCCGCAACTTCGCGGCGCCGAGATTCACGTCGCGCCTGCACCTCCGCACTGCGCTGGGCCCGTCGCTTCATGATTTCATCCGGCAGGCTCAAGTGCCACCGCTCAACATCCAGCGGCTTGATGTCGGAAAGCCTCTTGCTGCCCCACCGTGGCTGGAGGTAGGCGCCCCAGATTTCCTCGAAGGCCTCGATCTTCTTTGAATGGGTTCTGGAGTACGTCGCGTAGTGATCCCAAAGCTCGGTAAGGGTCATCTCTCCCTTCTTGGCCTGCCTGACGGCCGTCACGCTTTCACCGGAGGCAAGGCTTCCCGCCAACTGGGTTGCGCGTGTCCGAGCCTCCTCCGGCTTCACCGCGGGGTACCTGCCGATAGTTTCGCGCTCCGGCCTGGCCGCACCCTTGGCCCGCCCGACGAACGAGAACGACTTGACACCGCTCGGTGTGACGCGCAGGTAGAGCCCTGGCACCTTCGAGTCCTTGAACTCCAGTCGCTCCTGTCCATGCGGCGGCGGCTCGATGGCGTCGATTTCCTTGATCGTGAAGTTGATGACTGGCGTCTTCTTCTTGCTTTTGGTCTCGGTCATGAGGAGCGATCTTTGAGTCCGGGTAACGTCAGGGTAACAGATTGCCGGAAGTCATCGAATATTTCCGTAACGCCAGAACCCGCATGAAACCTCATTTCCGAAGGGGGCGAAAGATTCCGAAATGCCCCGGAACCCTATACCACTCTACTTTGGGAGCAGAGGGTCGCGAGTTCGAATCCCGCCGCCCCGACCATCCAAACGAAATGCCCGCATCGACGCCTGTCGATGCGGGCATTTTTCATTTGCATTCGCACACCGCGCCCCGCGTACACACGCCCTGCGGATTGCCCGCCACGCGCGTCGTCACGCCCGTCTTGCAGCTTGCACGCTGCTGGTACGGGCAGCGGATCTCGCAGCCCAGACAGGCGCCGTCCACCGGCGCGTCGCAGTAGTGCCCCATCAAGGGCGGCTCCAGCGCGCTGCCGGCGGGTTTCCCCAGTTCGGCGCATCCACTCATCAGCGCCAGCACGGCCAGCAGAAGAGATCGCATCAGGAATCCCCACATGATGGTTCAGGTGCCGGCAGTATGGACGAGTCCAAGCTCGGGCAACACCTCACAATCCACCGATTGCGAACAACCTCCTGGAGATCACATGGACCTTCGACTGACCGGCAAACATGTACTCGTCACGGGCGGCAGCCGCGGCATCGGGCTGGCCTGTGCACGCGCGTTCCTCAAGGAAGGCGCGAAGGTCAGCATCGCAGGCCGGACGCCGACGCATCTCGAAGCGGCTGCGGCGCAACTCCTGGCGGAAGGTCATGCCGTCCGCGGCTACAGCGCGGACCTGAGCGACCCGCACGCCGCGCAGCACATGGTCGATGCGGTGCAGGCCGAGTCCGGTCCGATCGACATCCTCGTCAACTCCGCGGGCGCTGCCCGTCGCACGCCCTTTGGCGAACTGCGGCCCCAGAACTGGCAGGACGCGATGCAGGCCAAGTTCTTCACCTACATCAACGTGATGGACCCGGTGATCAAGCGCATGGGCGAGCGCGGATCGGGCGCGATCGTGAACGTGATCGGCATGGGCGGCAAGGTGGCGTCGCCGACCCATCTCGCAGGCGGGGCCGCCAACGCGGCGCTGATGCTGGCGACGGCCGGCCTCGCGGCAGCGTACGGACCGCTTGGCGTTCGCGTGAACGCAGTCAACCCCGCGCTGACGCTGACCGACCGCATGGCCGAAGGCATCGCGGCCGATGCGCGCCTGCGCAAGATTCCGGAAGCGGAGGTGCTGCGCGACGCCCAGTCGCGCATGCCGCTCGGCCGGCTCGCCACGCCCGAGGACATCGCCAATGCAGTGGTTTTTCTCGCATCGCCGGGCGCGAGCTACATCTCGGGCGCGATCATTTCGATGGACGGCGCAGCGACCCCGATGGTGGCCTGAGCAACGCAGCCCGGCCGCCCTGTGCGTGCCGCCTTAGAATCTCGCACCGCGCTCACTGCCCGTAGCTCAGTTGGATAGAGCACCTGCCTTCTAAGCAGGTTGTCGGGGGTTCGATCCCCTCCGGGCAGGCCAATTCAATCCGCTGCGCTCGCCATCGATCGGCAAGCATGGCCCTCCTGTCGGACCATCAAGGCGCAGTCACCTTGCTCCAGGACGAGTCCGGGTTGAAGACCTTCATCTCCCCCGCGATCGTCGCGCCGTTGGGCCCCAGGTCCTTCTGATAGAGCACACCGCTGTGGCTGATCATGAAGGTGGTCACGCCGGTTTCGCCGTACTGGATGGGCCACGCCACCAGCGCGAAACCCGCACGCATCCGATTGCCGATGATGTAGTCGTAGGCACCACCCGGTGCGTCCTTGCCCTGGGCGGTCAGGATCTTGTAGCGGTAGCCGTAATAGCCCTCCCCGGGCTTGACGGAACTGAAGCGCGGCCCGAGCGGGCTTTCGCCTTGCGCATCCGCCGGCCAGTACAGGCCGTCACGGCGACCGGGCGTGCTGGCCAGCTTCTGCGCGTAAGAGAGGACACCATCGCCGTCCCGGTCGCGCTGGGCGTATTCCTTTTGCGCGTCGAAGTAGGCGAGCACGGCCTGCATCGCGGACAGTTCGTTGCGTCCGATGCGCCGCGTGCGCATCTCGTCTGCGCCAGCGGCCGGGTCGAAGCGCCAGCTTCCGTCTTTCAGGACCAGCGGGACGGGCAGCGTCCATCCGCCCTCTCCCACGGTCAGCGCGGCCTTGTCCGTTCCGTTGGACACCACGCCATGCTTCTTGTCCCACGCGGCGAGGAAGGCCTGAAAATCACTCTGGCCGATCGCGTCGCGAGGGACAAAGCGGCGCCAGTCCGGGCCAAGCACTTTCTCGAGCGCCTTCACATCGTTGCTCGCGATGGCATCGTGAAACGCCCGGGTGGCGGCTTCGGCGCTGGCATAGGCCTGCTGGGCGTTCGCGACTCCCGGGCCGAGCAGGGTGACGGTCACCGCCATGGCCAAGGCGAACGGGGCGAGTAGACGGTAGGTCTGGATGCACATGGTCTGTCCTTTCTGCTTCCGGCCTATCGGCGTCCGCCACCGCGTCCGCCACCCCCACGACCACCACCGGAAAAGCCGCCTCGCCCACCGCCGCCATAGCCTCCGCCGCCATAGCTTCCACCGCCATAACTGCCGCGTCCCGCCGATTGCCGCTGCATCGATTGGCGGCTGCCACTTCCGCGGTCCATCTGCTGGCGCGCCTGGCCTGCATCGCCCACCCCGCGGAACGCACTGTCGCCCCCCGCCCCGCCGAACCCACCCCTGTCGCCCCTCGAAGCGGCCTCGGCGCGCTGGCGTGCGCCCGGGTCGTTGCGCAGCTGCTCGCGCCCTGCGCCGGGGTCCATGCCGCGCTGCTGCAGGGTGTTCTGCGCCTGCTGTCGCTGGCCGTCCCGGCCCCGGAAGTCGCCGCGGTTTTCCGCACCCGGGAGGCTCTTGCCGAACTGCTGCTGGCTGCGACTGTCGCGATAAGGCACGCCGCGCCGGTTCTCGGGGTTGTGCTGGAAGCGGTTCTGGTTGGCCGCGATCTGGCGATTCGTATTGATGCTGTTGTAGCGGTTGGTGTTGATGTTGATGTCGCCGCCACCCCAGTTGGCGTTGCCCCAGAGGGCGCCCACCGCCGCCACGCCGATGCCGAAGGCAAGCGCCGACCCCGCCCAGTACCCGGGGTAGTAGCCCGGGTAGTACATCGACGGCGGATACCAGTAGTAAGGCGGGTAGGCCGGATAGGGCCACGTGCCGTACACCACCGCCGGGTTGTAGGTGGGCACGTAGACCGTCTGCGGGTTGGTGGGCTCGATCTTGATGACGGTCTGCTGCGTCTGGGGCTCCTGCTCGACCGTCACCGTCTGCTGCTCGCTGGTCTTGAGGCTGCCGGCCTGCTGGGCCTTGCTCCGCAGCCGCTGCGCGGAGTCGAGCACGTCCTTGGAGGAAGCCAGGAAAGCGTCGCCCAGGTTCTGCACCCAGTCGGGCTTGTCGCCCATGGCCTGGATCACCTGGGGAAAGGCCACGAGCGACTTCACGCTCGGGTCCCAGGGCTTGTCCTCGACCCAGCGCACCGCGGCGTCGCCGGACTGCTGGGGATTGGCCTTCGACCACTTGGCGGCATCGGCCACGTCCGCCGGATAGGTCGAGGCCATCAGGACCTGTGACAGCAAGGAGTCGGGATACAGCGCGATGGGCGCCATCAGCTGATCGATCTGGGCCTGACTGAAGGTGCCGTCCGGTGCGGCCGTCGCGGCAGACACGGCGGCGCCGGGCGCACGCTGCGTGCTGGTCGTCGTCGTCGTGACGGTCGTTGGCTGTTGAACGGCAACCGGAACGGGATATGTGCATCCGGCGACAAGCACCGACAGCGCCAGCGCGCAGGGAAGCGGCGCGGTCGGTGGAACAAGAGGCAGGTTCATCTTTGTGTCCTCAAGCGGCAGTCAGCCCGGTGCCTCATTTTTGACAGCCCAGGCGCAATTGAACATTGCCCCTTGGGGCAATGCAGCGCGCACCGGGAGGCAAGACGACTCCCCGAAGGAGCAACGCCACCCTCCCCGCTTTCCGTCAGCGATCGGGATGACGACTCGGGCCGACGAGAAGACGACGGTCGGCGTTCCGGATGTCCTTGCACCCGCTCATGGCCAGCGCACTGTCGATCTCGCTGCGCAGCATCCCGATCGTCCGGCCGGCGCCTGACATCCCGCCGACCGCCGTGCCATAGAGCAGCATCCGACCGATCATCACCGCCTTCGCACCGGCGGCGATCAGCTTCAGCACATCGCTGCCCCGCCTCACGCTGCTGTCAGCGAGGATGGTCATGCTGTCGCCTGCGGCCCGCACGATCTCCGGCAGCACCTCGATGGGCGCTACCGCGCTGTCGAACGTACGGCCCCCATGATTGGAGACCACGATGCCATCGGCTCCGAGTTCGCGCGCGAGCACCGCGTCGTCCGGGTGCAGGATGCCCTTCAGCACGAGGTGCCCCTTCCACCGTTCGCGCAACCAGCGCATATGAGTCCAGCAGAGGTCGTCGCAATAGGCGAGCGGTTTGCCGGGCGCGAAGATCGTGTCGCGGTGCCCCGGAGGGTAGTTCGCATACGAAGGCACTCTGCCGGAAGCGAGATAGCGGCCAAGCACGCCGAAGGCCCATCGGGGATGCAGGGCGACGTCGCAGACGTTGCGCGGCGAGAACCTGAAGGGCATGCCGAAACCATTGCGCAGGTTGTACTCGCGCTTGCTCGCAACCGGACTGTCGAGCGTGACGACCAGTGTCCGCACGCCCAGGTTCCATGCCCGCGCCAGCAGCGCACTCACGAGCGCTTCGTCCTGCCACACGTAGACCTGGAACCAGACGTTCCCCTCGCTCGCCTGGACGATGTCTTCGAGAGAATTGATGGCCTCCAGCGCCGCGCAGAACGGCAGCCCGTTCGCCGCCGCCGCCTTCGCCAGTTCGACCTCTCCGCGAAAGCGCACCAGCCCTGCACAGGCAGTCGGTGCGGCAACGATGGGCATGTCGCACGCCTGTCCGAACAGACTGACCGCCTGCGAACGGGTGCCGCCGCCGGCCAATACGCGCGGGAGGATACGCACCGCGTCGAAGGCCTCACGGTTGTGCCGAAGACCGGTCTCATCCTCGGTGCCCCTGTCGATGTATTCGAAGATGGCGCGAGGAAGCCGGCGCTTCGCGAGTTCCCTGAGTTCTGCGTGGTTCAGAAAGGCGTCCATGCTCGCGTATGTTTTTTGCGTCGCTTCTGGTTTCGGCGAAAGCGTTCGCGCAACAATGCTAGACCGAATGTAACGAGCCGTCTCCAAGTTCAGTCGCACTCCTACAAGCACTCTGGCGCAGCGATGCCCAGAATGCATGCGAACCAACTCTGTAGGGGCAACTTGTGTGATGCGTGCATCCGATAGCATGACCTTGCGCCAATGTGTGGCCAGACATGCACATGCGACGCCTTCAGCACCTGCTTTGCTCGCGCCCGGCTCCTCCGTCGTCACCTATGCCGATCTGTCGGATGCCGCCACGCGTGCGAAGGTGTGGCTGACGTCGAAAGGCTTGGGCGCGCGTTCCCGTATCGCCGTCTGCCTGCCGCATGGCATCGCGCTCGCGCTCACCGTTGTGGCCATGGGCTGCCACGCCACCGTGGTGGCACTGCATCCGGGGTTGACGGAGACCGAGCTGGCTGCCTTGCTGGCCGACGCGCGCGCCGATGCACTGCTGGGTTGGCCGGGCGATCCGCTCGCGGCGCGCCTCGCTCGGCAGCAGCGGATCACGTACCTCGCGCTAGATCTCGAACGCTTGCTGTCGGGCCCGACGGAAGTGAGCGACGTCGAAACCGACGCCTGCGCCGGTCCGCTGCCGGATGACACGGCCTTCGTTCTCTTCACCTCCGGCACCACCGGGCAGCCCAAGCGCGTACCGCTCACCCACCGGCAGGTTCTGGCTTCCGCCTGCAACATCGCGCAGCACCTTGCCCTGACCCCGGACGATCGCGGCCTGTGTCTGATGCCGCTCTTCCACAGCCACGGCCTCGTGGGAGGACTGCTTGCGCCGCTCGCGGCCGGATCGTCCGTCGTGTGCACACCCGGGTTCGACGGCGCTGCGTTCATGTCGTGGTTCGCCGAGTTCGCACCCACTTGGTACACCGCCGCCCCGACGATCCATCGGGCGATCGCCGATCTGGCGGACGAGGCCGGCGGCGCGCCATCGACTCACAGGTTGCGTTTCATGCGCTCTGCGTCCTCGGCGCTGCCGGCCGGACTGCAGCAGCGCCTGGAACACCTCTGGGGCGCGCCGGTCATCGAGTCCTATGGCATGACCGAGTCTGCAACCCAGATGGCCAGCAACCCTTTGCCACCCGGATTGCGCAAGCCCGGGTCGGTCGGCTTGCCCGCAGGCGCCGCATTGCGCGTCATCGACGACGACGGCATCGATCAGCCGGCCGGAAGCGTCGGCAGCATCGTGGCCCGCGGGCCCGTGGTGTTCAGCGGCTACGAGGACGCGCCGGAGGCGAACGCTGCTGCGTTCAGGGATGGCTGGTTCGTCACCGGCGACCTTGGCTGGTTCGATGCGGACGGCTATCTCTACGTCGTCGGCCGCAACGCCGACACCATCAATCGCGGCGGCGAGAAATTCGCGCCCTTCGAGATCGAACGGGCGCTGCTGCGCCTGCCCGCCGTGGCCCAGGCAGCCGCGTATCCGGTGCCGCATCCGACGCTGGGCGAAGACGTGCATGCCGCCGTGGTGCTCATGCACGGCAGCAACGCTCATCCGCACGCTATTCGCACGGCGCTCTTCGGGACGCTCGCCGCCTTCAAGGTCCCCACGCGCATCCACGTCCTCGACGAGATTCCCGTCGGTGCCGGCGGAAAGCTGCAGCGGCGCCGGCTCCACGAGAGCATCGAGTGCACAGCGGCCGCATCGAGCGGCGCCCCGCGCGCTCTCAGCGCCATCGAGGCACGCGTCGCGATGCTCTTCGCCGGCCTGCTGGGCCGTCAGGTCACCCGTCCCGACGACAACTTCCTTGCGCTGGGCGGCGACTCGCTGTCGGCAGCGCGCCTGGCGCAATGGGTCAACGAGACCTGGGGCGTCGACATGTCCGCCTCGGCCGTGCTGGCCGCACCCACTGTCGGCGCCTTCGCGGCGCTGCTCCTTGACGCCATCGACGAGGCCGATGCCCTCGGCGATGCCCTGCAGAACGAGATCGATCAACTCACCGAAGGGGACATCGATCGACTTCTCCACCACGGCGCCTAGCCGCCACCTTTGCTGCCACGCCATGGATGAAGCTCTTGACGCGAATCGACCACTGCAGGAAACCTGGGATATCGACATGGCCGTCGTGCGGCGTCGCCTGCTCGCGCGAAAGCTCCAGCAGCAACATGCCCAGCCGGCGCCCCGCACCGAATCCGGGCCGCAGCAGGACGCACCGCTGTCCTTCGCGCAGGAGGGACTCTGGTTCCTCGATCTGCTGGCGGTCGGCAGCGCCGCCTACAACATCCATTCGATCACGCGGCTGCAAGGGCCGCTGGACGCCGGGCGCCTCGAACAGGCCTTGCGTGCGCTGATCGCCCGCCACCCGAGCCTGCGCACATCCTTTCACGCGACCGAACAGGGACCGGTGCAACGCGTCATGCCTGTCGCCGAAGCCCAGGAGCGCTTCCGCGTCACGCACGTGGATGCAACAGAGCGGAATGCATGGGCCGACGAGCACATCGCCGCCAGCATCGCGAGCCCCTTCGACTTGTCGCAGCCACCCCTGCTGCGCGCCGAGCTGCTGCGCCTCGCGCCGGCGCATCACGTGCTGGTGCTGGTGATCCACCACATCGTCGCGGACGGCTGGTCCATGAGCATCCTCCACCGCGAACTCGGTCAGCTCTACGCCGAAAGCGACGCACCGCCGGCGCTGCCCGAACCGGCCCTCGACTTTTGCGAATACGCGCGACAGCAGCGGGGGCGATACGAATCCGGCGAGATGGGCGCTGCGCTGGACTACTGGCGCAAGAAACTGCACGACCTGCAGACCCTGCGACTTCCCACGGACAGACCTCATCCCCCGCAGGCCGGCTCCGCAGGCCGGACCCTGACGTTTCGCATCGACGACGGACTCTCGGCGGCACTGCGAGCCTTCGCGACGCAGCAGGACGCCACGCTTTTCATGGCCCTGCTCGCGGCCTTTCAGTCGCTGCTCGTGCGCTACACGGGCCAGAACGACATCGCCGTCGGCGTACCGCTCGCAGGACGCGACGACCCGCGTGCGAGCGACGTCGTCGGCTTCTTCGTCAACACGGTCGTCCTGCGGGCCGAGCTCGGCGCAGAGCCTTCCTACATCGACCTGGTGCGGGTGAGCCGCGAGGCAACGCTGGAGGCGCTGACGCATCAGTCGATGCCGTTCGACCGGTTGGTCAGCGAACTCAGTCCCGTGCGCGATGCGAGCCGCAACCCGCTCTACCAGGTGTCCTTCGCGCTGGAGAACTTCAGCCACCGAGTCCTTCGGCTCGAAGGCCTGCACACCCAGCGGCTGGCCGTGCCATTGCAAAGCGCCAAATTCGACCTGTCGCTGAACGTGATCGAGACCGGCGCATCCCTGGAAGCCGAGATCGAATACCGCACCGACCTGTTCGATGAACAGAGCATCGCGCGCCTGGCAAGGCATTTCCGACGGCTTCTGGCGGCCATGGTGGCGCAGCCCGACCGCCCGGTGGCCCGGCTGCCGCTGCTGGACGAGGCCGAGCGGCAGCAGCTGCTCGTCGACTGGAACGACAGCGCCCGTCCCTTCGCCAGCGACCGGCCTGTGCATTTGCATGTTCGCGACCAGGCGCTTCGGACGCCGCAGGCGATCGCGCTGCGCTTCGGGCGGGAGGCCATGAGCTATGCGCAGCTCGACGCCTTGTCGCAGCAGCTCGCCGGGCGGCTGCGGACCCAGGGCGTGGGAGCGGGCGCCGTGGTCGGCCTCTGCATGAAGCGCAGCTTCGGCCTGGTGGTCGGACTGCTCGCGATCCTCGAGGCCGGCGGGACGCTGCTGCCGCTCGATCCGGACCATCCACCGGGCCGGCTGAGCGCCATGCTCGCCGATGCCGCGCCCGTGCTCGTGCTCGCAGAGGCACCCTTCGACGTGGTTCTTCGGAAACTCGGTGCGCTGCCCACGCTCGATATCCTCGAGATGAAAGCGGACGCCGGCGAGATGCCACGCGAGCCGCTGCCCGCATTCGATGAACCCATTCGCCCCGAGCATCTCGCCTACCTCGTCTACACCTCCGGCTCGACCGGCACGCCCAAGGCCGCGCAACTGACGCACAGGGGCCTTTCCAATCACGTGCTGTGGATGAACGACGTGCTGCGGCTCACGCCGGAAGACCGCGTGCTGCAGAAGACTTCGCTCAGCTTCGATGCGTCGCTCTGGGAGTTCCTGTCGACCTTGAGTTCGGGCGCGGAGCTGGTTCTCGCGCAACCCGACGCGCACCGCGACATGCCCCTGCTGGCCGAGACCATTCGCAAGCACGGCATCACGGTCGTCCAGTTCGTGCCGTCGGAGATGCGCATGATCCTCGACGAGCCGGCGCTGCAACGCCCCGTTCGCCTGCGCTATGTGCTGAGCGGGGGCGAAGCGCTGGACAGCGCGCTGGCCCGCGCGTTTCGCGCGAAGCTGCCCGGCGTCACGCTCGGCAACTTCTACGGGCCCAGCGAAGCCACGGTGGACAGCGCCTGGTACGAGCTGGGCGACCGGCTGCCGGAACGTCGCATCGTGCCCA
Organism: Variovorax ureilyticus; assembly: GCF_037889935.1. Lineage (NCBI taxonomy): Bacteria > Pseudomonadati > Pseudomonadota > Betaproteobacteria > Burkholderiales > Comamonadaceae > Variovorax > Variovorax ureilyticus. The sequence goes on along the minus strand of NZ_JBBKZU010000008.1, from coordinate 244,645 downwards.
TCGGCCGCCCCATCGCCAACGCGCAGCTCTATGTGCTGGATGCCTGGCGCGAGCCGCAGCCGATCAATGTCGCGGGCGAACTCTACGTGGGCGGCGCAGGCGTCGGCCATGGCTATCTCAATCGCCCCTCGGAAAGCGCCGAGAAGTTCGTGCCGAACCCGTTCCGGCCCGGCGAACGCATGTACCGCACCGGCGACCTCGCCCGATGGCTGAACGACGGTGTCGTCGAGTTCATCGGACGCAACGACCATCAGGTCAAGCTGCGCGGTTTCCGCATAGAACTGGGTGAGGTCGAGGCCGGCATCCTCGCCTGCCCTGGCGTGCGTGCCGCCGCCGTGCTGCTGCGCGAGGATCTGCCGGGGCACAAGGAACTGGTCGCCTACATCGTGGGCGAGGATGAAGCGGAACTGGACGTGGACGCGTTGCGCTCGGAACTCAAGGCGCGTCTGCCCAGCCACATGATCCCGGCCGCCTTCGTGTCCTTGTCCGCGCTGCCGCAGTTGCCCAGCGGCAAGATCGACCGGGCCCGCCTTCCGCAACCCGACCCCGACGCGGCGGTCTCCAACCTGCTCGGGCCGCGCTCGCCGATCGAATCCCTGCTGCTGGAAACCTGGCAGGCGGTGCTGGGCCGGTCCGGATTCGGGGTCCGCAACAACTTCTTCGACCTGGGCGGGCATTCGCTGCTCGCGACCCAGATCGTTTCCAGGATCGGCGCCACGTTCAAGGTCGATGTGCCGGTCCGCAGCCTGTTCGAGCACCCGACGATCGAGGCGCTGGCCGCGGTGGTCGAACGGCTGCTCGTCCATTCGGCGGGCGGCGAGGCGACAGGCACCCGTCCCATCGCCGTGGTGTCGCGCGCGCAGCCCGCGCTCGTTTCCTTCTCCCAGCGGCGCATGTGGGCCCTGCACGAGATGGATCCGCGCGGCGCGGCCTACAACATGCGCGAGGCCTTGCGACTGCATGGCCCGCTGCGGCGCGATGTCCTGCGCGCCGCGCTCGACGAACTGGTCGCCCGCCACGAAGCCTTCCGCACCACCTTCGAGCTGGCCGGTGCCGAGCCCATGGCCGTCGTCGGGCAGCCGCAGGCCGCGAACCTGATCGAGGTGGATGCGCGCGAATGGCCCGAACCGACGCGGAAGGCTCGGCTCGAGAGCGAGGCCCGGCACATCGCGGCGCAGCCTTTCGACCTGGTGCTGGGTCCGCTGCACCGCTTCGTCCTGATCCAGCTCGGCGAGCAGGACCACGCCCTCGTGCTGGTGATGCACCACATCATCGGCGACGCATGGTCATGGGGCATCGTCCTGCGCGAGCTGCAGGCGCTCTATCGCGCAGGTGCGCAGGGAAAGCCGCCGCCCCCGCCGCCGGCGCGCGCGATCGACTTCATCGACTACGCGAACTGGCAGCGCAGGCACATCGACGACGAGGTCCTCGCGCCGCAGGTGCGCTACTGGCTTCGGCAGCTTGCCGGCATGAGCCCGCTCAACCTGCCGGCCGACACCTCCGCGGTGCAGCGCTTCACCAGCCAGGGCGCGCGCGTGCGGCAGGCGTTTTCCGCCGGCTGGCTCTCGCAGATCCAGCGCTTCAGCGCACGACACGGGATGTCGCCTTTCATGACGCTGCTGGCAGCCTTCCAGTGGCTGCTCTCGCGCTATTGCGGGCAGGACGACGTCGCGGTCGGCACGCCGATCGCCGGCCGCACCCGCGTGGAGGCCGAGGACGTGATCGGCTCGTTGATCAACACGCTGGTGCTGCGTTGCGTCGTGCGGCCCGGGCAGAGCTTTCGGGAGCTGCTGCAGGAGGTGCGCGAAACCTGCCTGTCGGCCTTCACCCACCAGGAAGTTCCGCTGGACGACCTGGTCGGCTATCTGCGCGAGCACGGCCAGGGCGGGCGCATCCCCGAGGTGCGCGTCATGTTCAACGTGCTCAACACGCCCAGCCCGCCGTTGGCGTTCGAGGGGCTCGACGTCGACTACATGCCGCTCGGCCTCGGGGCGACGCAGTTCGACCTGGCGCTGACCATCGACACCGAGGGCGAACGCGCCCTCTCCCTGAGCTATTCCACCGAGTTGTTCACGGAGGCGGCCATGCAGGCCTTGCTGGGCAACTACCTGCATGTGCTGCAGCGCCTCCTTGACGAACCCGACCGGCCGATGCGGGAGCTTTCGCTTTCGAGCCCCGAGGAACGGGCCAGGCTGGCCGCATGGAACCGGACCGCACGCCCCTACCCGCGCGACCACACGATCAATGACCTGCTGGCCCGACAGCACGGGGCCGAAGGCACCGCCGTGCTGCAGCTTCCAGGCGATTCGACGAGCTATGCACATCTGTGGTCGGACGTGCATCGTCTCGCGCGTGCGTTGCGCCAACGCGGCGTGCACAGGGGCAAGCGGGTCGGCCTCTGCCTGCAACGAGATCCCGGCATGGTGGTGGCGCAGCTTGCCGTCCTCGAGGCCGGGGCTGCCTATGTGCCGCTCGACCCCTCCTACCCGCGGCTGCGGCTGCACGAGATGGCCCGGCACGCAGGACTGTCGCTCCTGCTGACACGCGGCGACCTGTCCGGGCTGTGGCACGGACTGTCGCTGCCGACGCTCCTGCTGGACGAGGCACGGCACGACGCGACGCCCGACACCGCATTGCCTCCGGATGCCGAACGCGACGCCCGGCCGGAAGATCCGGCCTATGTCATCTATACCTCGGGCTCCACCGGCAAGCCCAAGGGCGTCACGGTGCCGCACCGGGCGGTGGTGAACTTCCTGCTGTCGATGCAGCATGAACCGGGCCTCCGCAAGGAGGATGTCCTGGTCGCGGTGACCACATTGAGCTTCGACATCGCGGTGCTCGAGTTGCTGCTGCCTCTGTCCGTCGGCGCCACCGTGGTGCTTGCCACCCGCGAGCAGGCCACCGATGGCGCGACCCTGCGAGTCTTGCTCGAACAGTCGGGTGCGACCGCGATGCAGGCAACGCCGGCGACCTGGCAGATGCTCGTCGACGCCGGCTGGAACGGCGCGGCCGGCTTCAAGGCACTGATCGGCGGCGAGAGCCTGAGCGAGCATATGGCGCAGGCCCTCTGCGAGCGAAGCGCCGAGCTGTGGAACATGTACGGCCCGACCGAGACCACCGTCTGGTCCACCTGCTGGAAGGTGCCGGAGGCGCCGGGCGCGATCTCGATCGGAAGACCGATCGCCAACACCACCGTGCACGTGCTCGACGAGCACGGCCAGCCTTGTCCCATCGGTTGCTCCGGCGAGATCTTCATCGGCGGCGAGGGGGTGACGCTGGGCTACCTGAATCAGCCCGAGGCGACGGCCGAGCGCTTCGTTCCGGACCCCTTCAGCGCCGCCCCCGGCGCTCGGCTGTACAAGACCGGGGACCGCGGCCGATGGCGCCACGACGGCCTGCTCGAGCACCAGGGGCGGCTCGACTTCCAGGTAAAGGTGCGCGGCCACCGCATCGAACCCGGCGAGATCGAAGCCCAGTTGAGGGAACTGCCCCAGCTCTCGCAATGCCTGGTGATGGCGAGGGAGGACCTGCCGGGCGACGTGCGCCTGGTGGCCTACGTCATTGCGGCGGAAGGGGCCGCGATCGACGCCGCGCGCCTCAAGGACCATCTCAGGGGCCGATTGCCGGAGTACATGCTGCCGCAGCACTACGTGACGCTGCAGGCACTCCCGCTCCTGCCCAACGGCAAGATCGATCGGCACGCGCTTCCTGCGCCCCAGCCCGAATCGCGGGCCAGCCCGGTGTTCCGCCGCGAGGGCCGCACACCTGCCGAAGCCGCGCTCGCCGGCGTGTGGGCCGAAGTGCTGGGCATGGACGTGGACCAGATCGGTCCGCGCGACAACTTCTTCGATCTCGGCGGCGACTCCCTGAAGGCGGGGCGCACGATCATCCACTTCGAGCGCGCCTCGGGCGTGCGGCTCGAAACCCAGCGCATGATCTTCGAGACCCTGGCGCAGATGGCCCGCGGCATCCAGCTGTCGCATGCGGAGATGCCGGTACCCGCGGCAGAGGCCACCGGAGATTCGTGGTTGAAGCGGCTGTTCAAGAGCAAGAGCCGGCTGTGAGCGCAGCCGGGTCGGCTGCCTGGCGGAAACGGTCGCCAAGAGCCACCGGCGCCCCTACACTGGCGGCCCGACCGATTGCGCCGCCTCCGCCTCGCCGCCTGAGCGAACGCGACCTCCCCCGGCGCCGCAAGCGAACCTGTCCACGACCCGAGGAAACCCCATGCTGAAGCTCCTGTTCCGATGGCTCGCGATCGCTCTTGTTGCCGGCGCGGCGCACGCGCAAGTCCAGCCCTATCCACCCGGCTTCAAGACGCAGGAACTCGCCATCAATGGCACCACGCTGCATGTCCGCGTCGGCGGCAAGGGGCCGGCGGTCACGCTGATTCACGGCTACGGCGAGACCGGCGACATGTGGGCGCCGATGGCCGCCGACCTGATGAAGGACCACACCGTCGTCGTGCCGGACCTGCGCGGCATGGGCCTCTCGGCGCACCCGCCCGGTGGCTTCGACAAGAAGAACCAGGCCGTCGACATCGCGCAGGTCCTGGACAAGCTCAAGATCGACAAGACCGATCTCGTCACCCACGACATCGGCAACATGGTCGGCTTTGCCTTCGCCGCGCAGTATCGCGACCGGGTCGGGCGATTCGTGCTCATCGATGCGCCGGTCCCCGGCGTCGGCCCGTGGGAAGAGATCCTGAAGAACCCGCTGCTCTGGCACTTCCGCTTCGGCGGTCCGGACATGGAGCGCCTCGTGGCAGGCCGCGAGCGGATCTACCTCGACCGCTTCTGGAACGAGTTCTCCGCCGACCCGAAGAAGTTCGACGAAGCCTCGCGCCGCCACTACGCGAAGCTCTACGCGCGGCCCGGCGCCATGCACTCGGGCTTCGCGCAGTTCGCCGCCTTCGATCAGGACGCGATCGACAACAAGGCGTTCCTGGTCCAGGGCAAGCTCACCGTGCCGGTCCTGGCCGTGGGCGGCGAGAAGTCGTTCGGACCGACCATGGCGGTGGTCATGCGTGCCGCTGCCGACAACGTGACCGAGGGCATCGTGCCCGCATCGGGCCACTGGATCATGGAAGAGAACCCCAAGGCCACCGTCAAGCTGGTGCGGGAGTTCCTGAACGGCGCGAGCTGAGCCCGCGTTTCGTCCATCACGGCTTCAGCTCGATGAGCTGGCTGCGCGAGACGCCTGAGGGGCTGCGCGCCCCGATCAGCGCCATGTTGCGCATGATCTCGGACGCGAGGATGTCGATGGCATGCCGCACGCCGGCCTCGCCCGCCACGGCGCCCGCATAGTTGAACGGCCGCCCCACGAAGACGAACTTCGCGCCCAGCGCGAGCGCCAGCAGCACGTCGTTGCCGCGGCGAAAGCCGCTGTCGATCATCACGGGATAGTCGCCGTCGCCGAGCGCGAGGGCGACCTTCGGCAGCATGCGCATCGGCGAAGCGGCACCGTCGAGCTGCCGCCCGCCATGGTTCGACAGGATGATGCCGTCCGCCCCCTGCTCGCGCGCCAAGAGCGCATCGCGCGGATCGAGGATGCCCTTGACCACCAGTCGGCCCTTCCAGCGTTCGCGGATCAGCCCGAAGTGCGCCCAGTTCAGATGGTCGCGCGCACCGAAGTCGCGCATCACGCTGGACGACAGGATCGGCGCGCCGCGCGCGGCCTGCGAGTTCTCGAAATGCGGCATGCCGTGCAGAAGCAGCGTGCGAAGCGCCGTCTTGCAGAGCCACCCCGGATGCGTGATGCCTTCCAGCGCCAGGCGCAGGCTCGGGCGCAGCGGCGTGGAGAAACCGGCGCGGATGTTGTTCTCACGATTGCCCGACACGGGCGTGTCCACCGTGACCACCAGCGTGCCGAAGCCGGCGCGCTCCACGCGGTCCAGCAGCTTGAGGATGCGCTCCGGCTCGCCCGGCACGTAGGCCTGGAACCAGGCCGCCGGATTGGCGCGCGCGACTTCTTCCATCGGGATCAGCGAGGTGCCGCTCAGGATCATCGGCACGTTCGCGGCCGCCGCGGCCCGCGCCTGCACCAGGTCGCCGCGGTAGGCCGACAGCGCGCTGATGCCCATCGGCGCGATGCCGAACGGCGCCGCGTACCGGTGGCCGAGCAAGGGGGTGGCCAGCGTGCGCGATGCGGTGTCGACGAGGACGCGCGTCACCCACGCGTAGTCTTCGAATGCACTGCGATTGCCGCGCAGCGAGCGGTTCGTCTCGCATCCGCCGGACACGTACGCGAAGATGGGCTTGGGCAGGAAGCGCCTCGCCGCATCCTCGAAATCGTCCAGCGACAGCACGCGCCGCAACGGGCGCGGCAGCTTCTTCGCCGCGTTAGTGTTCGGCGCCGAAGAGCTCGGCGCGGCGACGTCGTCCAGGCTTGGCGAGACCGGCGTCACGGCTGCGCTCACACCGGCAGGCCCTTGGCGCGCAGCGTCGCGTCGAAGCGCTCGGGATCGGATTGGCCCGCCGCGTTGTCGGCGCGGATCTTTGCCTCCTTGACCAGATGCGCGCGGCAGCGCACGAGGACGTCGGCGCATTCCGAGGCGGGGATGGCAATGACGCCATCGGCATCGCCGACGATGAGGTCGCCGGGCAGCACGGCCATGCCGGCGCAGGCGATCGGGATGTTGATTTCGCCCGGGCCGTCCTTGCTCGGGCCGCGATGCGTGTGCCCCTTGGCGAAGATCGGCATGCCCTCCTCGGCCCATTCGCACAGGTCGCGGACCGCGCCATCGATCACGAGGCCGCCGAGCCGCTTGAAGACGCAGGTGGTGCGGACCAGGCCGCCCACGAGCGCCTGCGAGACATCGCCGCCGCCATCGATCACGAGCACGTCGCCGGGCTGCACCATCATCAGCGCCTTGTGGATCATCAGGTTGTCGCCCGGACGCACGCGCACCGTCACGGCCGGACCGCACAACACGGTGTCGAGCCGCGCGTGGTACTGGCGCAAGCCGACGGTGCCGATGTTGCGGCTCATCGAGTCCCCGATCGCCGCGACCGGGATGTCGCGGAAGGCGGCCACGATCTCGGCCGAGGGCCCTTCGGCGCGCGGATGGATGCGATAGCCGGCGGGCCATTGGACGGTGGGTTCGGTGCTCATGGAATCTCCGGAAACGATGCAATGCGGAAGGGATGGAATCAGGAAAAGACCTGCGGATTGACGCAGGCGGAGGCATCGGCCGGCGTACCCCGCAACCAGCCGAGCACATTGCGTGCAGCCCCACTGGCCATTCCGGCGAGTGCGGCCGGGGTGGACCCGCCCACATGCGGCGTCAGCACGACGTTCGGCAGTGCGGCGAGCGCACTGCCTGCCGGCAACGGCTCGATCGCCATGGTGTCGAGGCCAGCAGCATGAAGTTGCCCGCTCTGCAGCGCGGCGACCAGCGCCGGTTCGTCGACCACCTCGCCGCGCGCCGTGTTCACGAGGATCGCGCCGCGTCGCATCGCGCCGAACTGCGCCGCACCGAGCATGTTGCGCGTGTGCCTGTTCAGCGGCACATGCAGGCTGAGCACATCGACCACCGGCAGCAAGGCGTCGAACGAAGGCATCAAGCGCACGCCTTCGACGGGACTTGCTCCATCGGCCAGTGCCGGATCGAAAGCCACGACCTCCATGCCGAGCGCCTGGCACACCGTGGCAACACGCTGGCCGATCTGCCCGAAGCCGACCAGCCCGAGGGTCTTGCCGTGCAGCTCGATGCCATCCTGCGCCCGCGACCAGCGTCCGGCGTGCAGCTCGGCGTCCATCCAGCCGATGCGCCGCGCTGCGGCGAACATCAGGCCCAGCGTCATCTCCGCCACCGATTGCGCGTTGGCGCCCGGCGTCACGTACACCGGGATGCCGCGCGACGTGGCCGCGTCGACATCGATGTTGCTCACGCCGACGCCGTGCTTGGAAATGACCTTGAGCGACGGGCACGATGCGATGGCCCGGGCGGAGAGCTGCACCGTGCGCGAGATCACCGCGTCGACCGGCTGCGTCGCCATGATGTGCTCGACATCTTGCGCACTGTCCGGATCGGCGAGATAGAGGACCCGCGCGCCCGCCTGCGCCAGCAGGTCGGCACCCGCCTTCGCGAGCTTCGGCGCCGTGACCAGGATGGTTGGATTCACTTGTGCTTCTTCCCTGCCCGCGCTCAGTCGAGCTTGATGTTGGCTTCGCGGATCAGCGCGCCCCACTTCTGGTGCTCGCTGCGGATGTAATCGCCGAACTGCTTCGGCGTGGATTCGGCCGCGGCGGTGCTGCCTTCCAGCGCCAGCTTCTCGATGACGTCGGGCCGCTTGAGGATCTTCTGCACCTCGCTGTTGATGCGGTCGACCACCGCCGGCGGCGTGCCGGCCGGCGCGACGAGACCGGTCCAGGTGATCGCATCGAAGCCCGGGTAGCCCAACTCGGCGACCGTGGGCACCGAGGCCAGCTGCGGCACGGTCTTCAGCCGTTGCGGCGAGCTGATCGCCAGCGCGCGCACCTTGCCGCCGGCCAGTTGCGGAATCGCCACCGGCGTGTTGGCGAAGTTCAGCTCCACCTGGTTGCCGAGCAGGTCGGTCATCGCCGGGCCCGCGCCCTTGTACGGCACGTTGAGGATCTTGATGCCCGCGCGGCGTTCGAGCATCTCGCCCGCCAGGTGGCCGACGGTGCCGTTGCCGGCGAGCCCGATGCGCATCGACTCCGGCTTGGCCTTCGACGCGGCGACCACGTCGGCCAGCGTCTTGTAGGGCGACGACACATTGACCAGCAGCACCACCGGCTGCGACGCGACCGGCGCGATCGGCGCGAAGTCCTTCAGCGGGTCGAAGGGCATCTTGGAGTACAGGGCCGGATTGATCGCGAGGTTCGCGGTCTGCCCGAGGCCGAGGGTGTAGCCGTCCGGCGCGGACTTCGCGACCGCATCGAGCCCGATGTTCCCGCCCGCGCCGGGCTTGTTGTCGACCACGATCGTCCAGCCGGCCTGCGTGGTCAGCTTCTCGGCGAGGAGGCGCGCGACGAAGTCCGTGCCGCCGCCGGGCGGGAAAGGAACGATCAGCTTGATCGGCTTGGAAGGCCAGGCCGTCTGCGCGAAGCTGCCGCAGGCCACCAGTGCAAGGGCGGCGCCCGCGATCCAGCGTTGTGAACGATTCATGTGCATGTCTCCAGGTCTCCTGTTGGTAGGCCGGATTGTCGAAATCCAGACTCATTCCGTCCATTCGATAATGTTCATCTTTCGATTCCTCGGAGATATGAATGGACGTCCAGCTTCGCGACCTGAGGTATTTCGAGGCGGTGGCCGAACTGGGGCACATCGGGCAGGCCGCGGAAAAGATCGGCCGCACGCAGCCGGCGCTGACCAAGGCGATCCAGCGGCTGGAGGAAGCCTTCGGCGCCGCCCTGTTCGAGCGCCGGGGCCGCGGCATCCGGCTCACGCCGGTCGGCGAAGTGCTGCTGGCGCGCGCGCGGGTGCTGCGCGGCGCCACGGAAGAGGCGCTGCGCGAGGTCGGCGATTTCGCCAAAGGCAATGCGGGCCACGTGCGCATCGGCAGCGGGCCGATCGCGGCGGACCATGTGCTGCCCGAAATCTGCAGCCTGCTGCTGGCCGAAGCCAGCGAGACCACCATCGACATCACCGTCGCGCCGAGCATCGCCTTGCGGGAGCAACTGCGGGAAGGCGCGATCGACCTGCTTATCGGGCTGATGCCCCAGCACGACGACGACTTCGTGGCCCACTCGATCGTGGAGGACGTGGTCGTGGTCGCGACCAGCCCGGATCACCCGGTGTTCCAGCTGCCGAAGATCACGATGGAGTCGCTGCTCCAGTGGCGCTGGGTGCTGCCGGTGAACTCGATCGTGAGCCGGCAGTGGCTCGATGCGGCTTTCCGCTCGCGCGGCCTGCCGACGCCGACGGCGCAGATCGACGCCAACTCGATCCCGCTGCTGCCGCGCCTGATCGCACGCACCCACATGCTGAGTTTTCTCTCGCGACACACGCTGAATGCGAGCGGTGCGGCGAATGCGCTGCGCGAGGTCCCGTTGAAGGAGACGACGCTGCGACGCCACCTGGGCGTCACCTATCGCAAGGAAGGCTATCTGTCGCCTGCGGCTCAGCGCCTCGTGGCGCTGCTGCGCACGCGCGGCAAGCGGCTCTACACCTCAGCGTTGGCGTGACGGCGCGGCGTCGGGCCTTGCGGCTCGTGTGCGGACATCCTTCGCGAGCATCCACGCGGCGGCGGTGGTGGCGAGGATCCTGGCGATCGGCGTGACTTGCATGTGAACGGACAGAGGGCAGCTCATGGATGACCGCGAATCTACCGGCCGCACATGGCAGTGCGATGACGGTCGATCGCCCTAGGCCAAGTCGCACAGGCACCCGATGGCTCGACCGACAACCGCCCCTTGGCCGTGCCTCGCATATTGGGTCGTGCCCCTTCAAAGGAACGACGATGAAAAAGGAAAGCGCGCCGCCGAAGCATCCGAAGACCGACGCACCCGGCAAAGCCCCCGGCAAGACGCCTGCCAAAGTACCCGACGCCGATCTCGAATACGAAGACACCACGCACGACGACGACAACGTCCAGCAATCCAGCAGCAGCGACACGAGCGTGCCGCCCGACACCCGCTGAGTCTTAGCCTCGAAGCACTCACCGGGCCGATGCGGATGGCGCATCGGCCCGATTCATGTCCAATGCGCTGCTCATCATCAACAAGGGATTGGCAGCATGAAGCTTGGCAAGGTCGTTCTCGGGGCACTGGCAGCGGCCGTCGTGGCCGGTGCGGCGGGTTGGTTCAGCCTGGACAAGGAGACGCGCGGCCTGCTGGCCACGCTGCCCACCAACCGCGACGTGCTGTTCTGGAGCCAGTCGCAGCGCGATGCGGCGTTTCGTGCGCTCGACCGGCTTCCCTTCCTGGCCAAGGCGCGCGCGGTGCCTGCCAGCGGCCATGCGTCGCCCTTGCCGCCGGGCCCGCCGCTCGCGCTTGCGCTCGACCTGGACGCCTACATGGCGCAGCAGCGCAGCGCGGCGATCGTGATCCTGCAGGATGGCAAGGTGCGGCTGGAACGTTACGGCCTCGGGTTCGATCGCGACGGGCGCTGGACCAGCTTCTCCGTCGCGAAGTCGATGACTTCAACGCTGCTCGGCGCCGCCGTGCGCGACGGGCACATTCGCAGCCTCGACGACAAGGTCAGCGACTACATCAAGGAGATGAAGGGCTCGGCCTACGACGACGTCAGCATCCGGCAGCTGCTGACCATGACCTCCGGCGTGCGCTGGAACGAGGACTACGGCGACCCGAACTCGGACGTCGCCCGCTTCAACAACCACCAGCCCGAGGAAGGCGTCGACGCGCTGGTGAGCTACCTGCGCAAGCTGCCCCGCGCCGCGCCGCCCGGCACCCGGTGGAACTACAGCACCGGCGAAACCAACCTCGTGGGCATCCTGCTGAGCCGCGCGACCGGCAAGACGCTCGCCAGCTACCTGTCGGAAAAGATCTGGAGCCCGGCCGGCATGGAACAGCAGGCCACCTGGATCCTGAGCCGCACCGGCCAGGAAATCAGCGGCTGCTGCCTCCAGGCCGCCACGCGCGATTTCGCGCGCTTCGGGCAGTTCGTGCTCAGCGGCGCGAAGGTCGGCGGCCAGCCCATCGTGCCGGACGACTGGCTGGCGCAGGCGACGACGCGACAGGCCGACATCGGCCGGCCGGGCCGTGGCTACGGCTTCCAGTGGTGGACCTACGACGACGGCAGCTTCGCCGCGCGCGGCATCTTCGGCCAGGGCATCTTCATCGACCCGAAGCGCAAGCTGGTGATCGCATCCAACAGCGACTGGGCCGGCGGCGCCAACAACCGGGTCGACGTCGACGCCCGGGAGGTCTTCTACAAGGCCGTGCAGAAGGCCATCGACGACGAAGCCGCGGGCAAAGGCAAGAGCGACGGCTGAGTGCGCGGGCGCTCCGCGCCAAAGCTGCGTGGCAACGCCTTCTTCACGCACAAACGTACAGGGCTTCGTCCGACACCCCGAGGGAGCACAAGGCGTCACAACCTGTATCTGCGATCTTCCGCAGGATCGGTGGAGTGCGTGATGAGCGTCATGGAAGCCTCGGCATTGGAAACACGTCACAGCTACCGGCGCTTCTTCGCCTGGACCGCTGCGATCTCCGTGGTCCTCATGCTCGCGATGATCGCGCTGGAGGTGCTCTTCCCGCAGGGCCTCAGGTTCTCTCCGCAATCGTCGGCCGCGCTGGCGGACGCGCTGGGAAGCCGCAGCGCCGCGATCGACATCGATTTCTATGATCTCCAGCTCCTGATCATGGTTCTCGCGCTGGTGTCCTGCGTCGCCTCGATCGTCGGGCTCCTCATCGTGGCCTTCATCGACTCGATCGAATCGCGCAAGGAGCGTCGGCGGCACGCCATCGAAGCCCGGCTGCGGCATCCCATCGCCTGGAACGGCAAGGAAAGCGCGCCTGCACGCCGGCCGTCACGCAATGCCGGACTGCGCGCGTTGCGCGAAGCGGTGCACGAACTCGAATAGACCCGCTCGGCTCTCGGCCGAGGTGCATCGCAGGGTCCTTTGCGGCTTCGCGCCGACGATCCACAATGGACTTCATGACACTGACGGTTGCACAAAAGCGCGCGGCCTTCCGCGCCCTTCATGAACAGGGATGCTTCATCCTGCCCAATCCGTGGGATGTCGGGAGCGCGCGCTTCCTGCAGAGCCAGGGCTTCAAGGCGCTGGCGACCACCAGTTCGGGGCACGCCTGGTCGCAGGGCCGCCGCGACGGCGCGCAGACACGCGAGGCCGTGCTCGCGCATCTGCGCCAGCTGGTCGCCGCGACCGATCTGCCGGTGAACGCCGATTTCGAGAACGGCTTCGCGCGCGATCCGCAAGGCGTGGCGCAAAGCGTGCGCATGGCGATCGACACCGGCGTGGCAGGCCTGTCGATCGAGGACTCCACGGGCGACCCGGCGGCACCGCTGTTCGAGCTCGATGTGGCCGTGGCGCGGCTGCGCGCAGCGCGCGGCGCGATCGACCAGGAAGGCGGCGACACGCTGCTCGTCGGCCGCGCCGAGAACTTCTTCGCCGGACGTCCCGATCTCGACGATGCGATCCGGCGGCTCAAGGCCTACGCGGACGCGGGCGCGGATTGCCTTTATGCGCCCGGCATTCGCACGCGCGAGCAGATTGCGGCGGTGGTCGCCGCGGTCGCGCCGAAGCCGGTCAACCTGCTGGTCGGCGCGACCAGCGAGTTCACGCTCGCGGACATCGAAGCCATGGGCGTGCGGCGCGTGAGCGTCGGCGGTGCGCTTGCGCGTGCGGCATGGGGCGGCTTCATGCGTGCCGCCCGCACGCTGGCCGAAGGCCGCTTCGACGGGTTTGCGGATGCGGCCTCGGGCGCCGAACTCAACGACCTCTTCCGCTGATCGGACCGACCCGTCGCCTCACGGCGCCTGCAGGCGCTTGAGCAGCTCCAGCGTGGGAAAGCCATCGGCGACGAGGCCCCCGCTGCGCTGGTAGCTGCGCACCGCGGCGCGGGTCGCCGGGCCGAGCAGGCCATCGGGCTCGCCGCTCGAGAAGCCTTGCTGGTTCAGCGCCGTCTGGAGATCGCGCAACTGCGTTCGCGTGAGCGGCGTCAGGTCGCGCGGCCATGGCGCCTGAACCCCGGGGCCGCCTTCGAGGCGCTGCGACAGCAGGCTCACCGCGAGCGCGTAGCTGTCCGAGTTGTTGTAGCGCAGGATGGCCCGGTAGTTGGGGCCGACCAGAAACGCCGGCCCGCGCGCTCCCGCAGGCAACAGGATCGCGCCATCGGCGAACTCCGGCAGCGGCCTGCCATCCATCGTGCGCACGCCTTCGGCGGCCCACTGGCTGCCGGATCGGCGCAGGCTCGAATCGGCGCGGCTGTAGTCGAAGCCCGCGGGCAATTGCACTTCGGTGCCCCAGGGCTGCCCGCGCTGCCATCCGGAGCTCGCGAGGAAGTTCGCCGTGGACGCCATGACATCGGCCATGCTGCCCCAGATGTCCCGCTTGCCGTCGCCGTCCGCATCGACCGCGTAGCGCAGGAAGTTCGACGGCAGGAACTGCGTCTGCCCCATCGCGCCGGCCCATGAGCCGATCATGTGCGCGTGGTCGATGTCGCCGTTCTCGATGATCCTGAGCGCCGCGCGCAATTCACCCCGCGCCCAGTCACGACGGCGGCCTTCGTAGGCGAGCGTGGCCAGCGCATCAATGGCCGGCGTGTTGCCGTAGTTGCTGCCGAAGTTGCTCTCGATGCCCCAGATCGCCGCGATGATGCTCGCCGGCACGCCATAGCGTGCCGAAGCCGCATCCGCAGCTGCACGGATCTGCGCGAGCTTTTCCTGGCCGGTCGCGACCCGCTGCGCGGACACGGCCGTGTCGAGGTAGTCCCAGACAGGGCGGACGAATTCGGGCTGCGCGCGATCGAGTTCGACGACGCGCGGCAGGTACTGCACGCTGTCGAAGGCATCGCGCAGCGCGGCTTCCCCGACGCCGGACGCGCGCATCTCGGCGCGGAAGTCCTTGACCCACTGGGCGAAACCCTGTTCGGGGCCGGGCTGGTTCGTCGCCGCGGGCGCCTGCGGCCGCGACGGTATCGGGGACGGCATCGACGGGGTCTGAACAGGCGCGGACGGCGCGACCGGCGGCTCTTGGGTGGCGCAACCCGCAACGGTTGCGACAGCAAGCGCGGAGGCAGTGCGCCGTGCGCAACTCAGCCATGAGGCATTGGTTCTCTGCATCCTGCGCATTCTCTCGCGAGGCGCGAGCTGCCAACCGATCAGGCACCCCGTGACGCGAGTCGCGCCATCAAGGCGCTCACGAGCGGATCGATGCACGACGGCGGAAACGGCGACACGCTGCTGACGTTGATCTCGCAGAGCACGTAGCGTTCGGCCTGCCCCGCAGTCGGCTCGCCGAACATGAAATCGCAGTCCCAGAGCAGCGGCAACTGTGCACGGGTCAATCCGACGCGCGTTCGCAGCATCTCGATCCATTGCGTTTCGAGCAACCGACGGAGCGCCTGGAACTGCGGCAGATCGGCAACGTGATAGAGCCTCGGCCCCGGCGTCGGCGCCGGCTTTCCCGGCTGCGCGGGATACAGGGCATTGATCGCCTGGTGACCGAAACCGGCCACGCGGTCTTCGACGAGATAGGCGCGCACCATGCCGTCGACCAGTCGCGGCTGCCAGGCCTGGTCGATCATGTGACCTCCGTTGGCGGGCTCGAAGTACGGCGCCATGCGCTGCAGCAATGCCGGCATGTCGATTCGTTCCTCCTCGCTTCCACGTCTCGCATGCCGCACGCGAAGCAGTGGCGAGCCTTCGATGCCCTCCACCCGCCACACACCGTCGCCGCTTTGACCCCGGTACTGCTTGAGCACGCGCGCCCCGAAGCGCAGGCGATCGGCCAGTCCGGCTGCGAGCTGCCCGAGACTCTCCACCCGAACCGCATCGCTGCCGAATGGCAGATCGCGCACGTCGACCAGCACGTCCTTGGTGCCCAGGCGCAGGATCGTGTCCGGATGGGTGCTCACGAGAACCCCGGCCTGCGCGACCTCGCGCAGCAAGGCGTCGAGTCGATCCCGTTTTCGACCACTCTCGATCGGATTGCACCAGACGAGCACGGCGTCGACGCGCCGCAGTTGCGCGGCCACCTCATCGGCAAAGTCGTCGTGGTAGACAGCCGGTTGCGCAGCGACGCCGGCCGCCGCGAAGGCCGCGAACAGTGCGGCGAAGCGGCTCTCCGCAGGATCGCTGCGGTCGCGCATCGGCCGATCGCCCGGATAGAGCAGGGCCACGGACATCGGGCGCAGTGCTCGCATGACGTTCATCCTCGCTGCCTCTCGCTCACCAGTCGGCCCGACGCGATCCAGCCATCGATGCCTCCGCGGAGAAACTGGGCGTCCAGGCCGGCCGCGCGCAGTCGCATTGCGGTCGAGCGTCCGACTTCATGCCCGTAGACGCAGTAGACGACGACCGGCTGACCTCTGGGCAGTTCGTGGCTCCATTCGCCTACTGACTTGGGGTCGCGCCACCTCGCGCCGGGGATCATCGAGTCCGCCTGCTCGAAGACACCGGCGCGGCGGACATCGAGCACCAGCGCACCCGCGAGCGAATCCCTCTCGGCAGCATAGGGCTCGCTCGCGTCATGCACGGCCGTCTGGTAGCGCTGGTAGACGCCACCCCAGTCGATGCGACCCACGAATGCGTCGATGCCGACCGCGCCCTGCCCGCGCATGTCCAGGGCAAGGATCGGAATGCCGCGTGGCTGTGCGTCCTCTGCCGTCCATTGATTCAACAGCGTGCCTTCCATCGGCAAGAACGCGAGCAGCGTCCGGCCCGAGCCGTGGGCCGATGCACAGGCGACGAAATCGTCACGCCAGCGCTCGAAGCTGCCGAAGTTCGCATCAAGCGCCAGCTTCATCGCGGGCGGGGAGGGAATGGTCTGTACAGACATGGCCGGCTCCTGTGCATCGTTGTCATGGGTGGACGGTGAGCGGATAAAGCACCAGCCCGGCGATCGCGGCGACAACCACCACGACGGGCTCGGGTACCTTCTTGAAGCGCCACAGGACACCGATGGTGATCAACGCCAGCGCCGCCGTGGGGAGATCGGTGATCGACTGCCGGCCGATGACGATCGCCGCTCCAGTGATGGCTCCGATGGCCGCCGCGGTCACACCGTCGACGAAGGCCACGATGGCGGGGCGCTTGCCGTGCTTCTTGAAGTACGGCGCGGGAAGGATGGTGAACAGATAGCACGGGACGAACGTGCCCGCCGCCGCGACCACGGCCCCCCAGAAGCCGGACACCAGGAAGCCGATGAACCCGGTGGTGATGACCACCGGCCCGGGCGTGATCATCGCGACGGCCACGGCATCGACGAACTGGCGCTCGGTGAGCCAGTGATGTTCCTGGACGACGCCCCCATAGAGGAACGGCACGATCGCCAGGCCGCTTCCGAACACGAAACTGCCGGCATAGGCGAAGAACGCGCCGAGCTGTCCCAGCCTGTGCCAGTCGAGCGTGTCGATCGCGAAAAATGCCGCAAGGGGCGCTGCGATGCTGTTCACGGTGCCTCCGGAGAGGAACTTCGGCGGCGCGCGCCACAGCCACACCAGCACGCCGGCGCCAAGGAATATCCACACGATCTCGGACTTGGTGATGACCGTGACCGCCGCGCTCACCAGGAAGATCACCCACAGGAGCTTGTCCTTGCCGATGTTCTTCGTCGTGAGCTTGTAGGCGCTCATCGCGATGATCCCGATCACCGCCGCACCGACGCCGTAGAACACGGCCTGCATCCATCCGATGCCGCCATAGGCCTTGTAGACCGCGCCGATGGCGACAACCATCAGGAACGACGGCAGCACGAACGCCAGGCCGACCAGCGTCGCGCCGAGAAAACGGTAGTGCACGAAGCCGAGGTAGATGGCCAGCTGCGCGGCGAGCGGGCCGGGCATCAACTGCGCCAGGGCCATGCCTTCCTTGTATTCGCCTTCCGAAATCCAGTGCCTTCTCTCGACGAGGTCGCGGTACATGTAGCCGACCAGTGCGACGGGCCCACCGAATCCCCAAGTGCCCAAGGCCAGCATGTAACGCACGAGCTGCCACATCGAATAGGTGGGCAGCGAAGGCTTGACCTCAGTCATCTCGTTGTTCTCGGTCATTTCGTTCCCGACCTGTCGTTGCTTGCGCCATTTCGTTGGGCTTCGCGCTGGAAGTGCGCGTAGATCGAATCGAGCACCGTGCTCATCTCGGCCAGCAGCGCGTCGTCGTCGGCCAGACGCTCGCGCGCACCTGCCATCACGGCTTCGAAACCCTTCGCTTCGGGCACCGGCTCGCCCCCGACGTCCAACGCGTGGACCATGGCGCCGAGGCGCACCAGCGCCGGATCCGCCTCGAGGCCAAAGCTCGCCATCAGCGTTTCGAACGTGACCCGATCGCCCACGTGCGTGAAAGCCGCGCCGTCGAAGTCGAAGCCGAGTGCGCGCTTCGGGCAGTCCGAAGGCTTGGCCAGCCACTGAAATCGGGCGTCCCGGTCGATGAAGCGACGGATGAGCCAGGCGCTTGCAACGCGGTCCACCCACAGGCGGCGGCGAGTGGCCCACAGACGGCCCTGGTAGTGACCCATGTCGAGCCGCGGAATCCCGCCTTCCGTCCCGTGCGGTTCGTCGGGGGAGAGCAGCGACTCGATGCGCTTGTTGAAATCGCTCCATGCCGCGTCTGCCTCCGCGCTCGCATCGCCCGGGAAGAAGTCGATGGCTCGCGCGGCATCGAACTCACGCTGGAGCTTGCGCTGCAGGCGCGCGAGTTCCGGTGCCCCCATCGCCGCGATGCCGCCATGGGCCTCCTTCCAGGCCTTGCGCAGCTCCGCATAGTCATTGCTGCGATCGAACAACTGGCGGTAGGCCATGGCGTCTTCATCGGAGCGAGGCTGAACGGACATCAGCCAGGCGCTTCCGCCTTCGCGCAGGCACTCGTCGCCGAGTTCCTGCAGGGCCTGTTCGTGCTCCGGCCGCCCGGGAAGCAGATGCGCACCATCGCGCAGGGCGGCGCATCCGAGTGCCTTGAGTCCCCGCCAAACCCGCATGCGCGCTGTCGCGCTCGAGGTCGGCAAGGAGACGATCAGCAATAACCACGACGAGTCCGCTGGATTCATGTAGATTATCCTACATCAATGTAGACTCTATTACATGCTTTCGACCCTACTGGCCTCAGGGAGTCCACGAGCCTGCGGCAATTCGCGCCGCCGAAGGACGGGCGCGAGCACGCTGGTCGCGTTCAGCGCTCTCCTCGCGGGTGTCGTTCAGCTGGCGACGGCTCAATCGCTGGTACTCGAGCGCCGTATCGAGTTGCCCTCCGTCGGGGGACGCCTCGATCACATGGCCGTCGATCTCGAAGGTCAGCGGCTTTTTGTCGCAGCTCTCGCAGCCGATTCGTTGGAGGTGATCGATCTGCGCGAAGGCAAGCGAGCCAGCAGCATCGGCGCGCTTCATGAGCCGCAGGGCGTGCTCTATCTGGGGTCCCTCAAGCGTCTCCTGGTTGCGAACGGCGCTGGAGGCGGCGTCCAGGCGTTCAACGATGCCAAAGCGCCGGTCACCGCCAGCCAGGCGTCGCTCGATGACGCAGACAACCTCCGCCAGGACCCGTCCAACGGCGACGTGTACGTCGGCGCCGGCAAGGCGCTGGTCAGGCTCGACCCCGACACCCTGCGGATCCTGCAGCGAATCACCCTTGCAGGACATCCCGAGTCGTTCCAGATCGAGCGCGGCAAGAGCAGGATCTACGTCAACGTTCCCACCGCAGGTCACATTGCCGTGGTCGATCGCGAGAGCGGCAAAGTCGCTGCGACCTGGCCTCTCAAGGGCGCCGCGCGCAACTTCCCGATGGCGCTGGATGAACAAGGTCATCGACTCTTCGTCGTGACCCGTTCGCCGGCGCTACTCGTCGTTCATGACACCGGCTCCGGCAGTGAGATCGACCGCGTTCCTGTGTGCGGCGACGCCGACGATCTGTTCTTCGACTCTGCGCGACATCAGATCTACGTTGTGTGTGGTGAAGGCCAGGTCGCGATCGTTCGTCCCAAGGGACCACACCTCGCAGTGTCGGAGCGTGTGCCGACAGCGCAAGGCGCGCGCACGGGCCTGTTCGTACCCAGCCTTTCCAGGCTCTTCGTTGCCGTTCCGGCGCGCACTTCACACGCAGAGATTCGCGCCTATCTCATCCGGTAGCGGCGCGGACTTCAACCTCGGAGAATCGCCCCATGAACACTCTTCCCGCTGTCCGCGGCGGCCTTCTCGCGCTGCTGGCGGCCACGCTCTTCGGCGTCAGCACGCCATTCGTCCAGCGAGCCGGCGCCGGGCTCGGGCCCTTCTCGACCGCGGCGCTGCTCTATGCCGGGGCGGCCGTCATCGGCGCGCTCCTTCGCCAGCCGGTCGAACGAGAGGCGTCCGTTCGCCGGGGCGACCTCGGCCGGCTCGCACTCATGGCGCTCTTCGGCGCCGGCATCGGGCCCGTGGCGCTTGCCTGGGGCCTGCAGCACACGAGCGGCACCAGCGCATCGCTCATGCTGGCGCTCGAAGCGCTGTTCACTGCGGTGCTCGCCCGCCTGCTGTATCGCGAAGTGATGGATCGCCGCGTGTGGATGGCGATGCTCCTGCTGCTCGCCGGCGGGGTTTCGCTCGTGCTCGATCGGGGATCGACTGGCGGCATGCAGGGGCTCGGTTTGCTCGCGGTGCTCGGCGCCACGGCGGCCTGGGGCGTCGACAACACGCTGTCGCGCCCACTGGCGGAACGCGATCCGGGGCAAGTGGTTTTCGGCAAGTCGCTGATGGGCGCGACGATCACTGCCACGCTCGCCATCGTGGCCGGCGAGCCGCTGCCCGGCTGGCCTGCTGCGCTCGGGCTGCTCGCCATCGGCGCGAGCGGCTACGGCCTGAGCCTGCGGCTCTATCTGCTCGCGCAGCGCGCGTTCGGCGCCGCGCGAACTGGTTCGGTCTTCGCGTTCGCGCCCTTCATCGGCGCCCTGGGCGCCATCGCACTGGGCGACCGGTCGCTCAGCGCCGGCATGGCCGTCGGCGGCGCGCTGATGCTCGCGGGCGTCGTGCTGCATCTGGCGGAGTCGCACGGCCACGAACACGATCACCATGATCTCGAGCACGAACACGCGCACTCGCATGACGACGGGCATCACACCCACACGCACGACCCGATGCCCGCGGGCCCGCACAGCCACCCGCATCGTCACGAGCCGTTGCGGCATTCGCATCCGCACGTGCCGGATGCGCATCACACGCACGAGCATCCGTAGCCCCGCCGGCCGCGCGCAGCCGGCGCCGACTCGACACAGGGGAAGGCCAGTCCTATAGTCGCTTTCCTCCTGGGCCGAGACAGTCCCCGGAAGATGCCGCTGCTGCCCGCGGCGCAGGAGATCTCGACAGTGCATATCCACAACGAAGGAGACGCAATGAAAAAGTCGATTCTCATGGTCGCAGGCACCGTGCTCGCCGCCCTCCTCGCCGCCACGCCGGCCATGGCCCAGAAGAAGACGCTGGCCGTCGTCGTGAAGGGCCTGGACAACCCCTTCTTCACGGTGCTCGGCGACGGCTGCGCGCTCTGGAACAAGGAGAACGCGAGCTCCGAATACACCTGCCTCTACACCGGCCCGGCCTCCAGCGCCGACGAGGCCGGCGAAGTCCAGATCGTCGAGGACCTCATCAACAAGGGTGTGGCGGGCATCGCCATCTCGCCGTCGAATGCGCCGGCCATGGCGACGATGCTCAAGGCCAAGAACCCGAAGATGCCGATCATGACGATCGACGCCGACCTCGCGGCTTCGGACCGCGCCCTGCGCAAGACCTACCTCGGCACCAACAACTACGACATGGGCGTGCTGATGGCCAAGCACCTGAAGGCGCTCAATCCCAAGGGCGGCACGGTGTGCATGCAGCTGGGCAACGTCGCGGCCGACAACATCAATGCGCGCGCGGCGGGCTTCCGCGACACCGTCAGCGGCAAGAAAGGCATCGACCGGCTGAAGGGCGAAGGCGGCTGGACCGAGGTCGCCGGCTGCCCGCTCTTCACCAACGACCAGATCGACCTCGCGAACCAGCAGATGTCGGACGTGTTCACCAAGAACCCGAAGCTCAACGCCTTCATCCTGGTGGGCGGCTGGGCGCAGTTCGGGCCGCAGGCCTACGCGCAGGTGACCGACCAGGTGATGCCCAAGCTCAAGTCCAAGGAGCTGATCATCATCGCGGGCGACACCCTGCCGCCGCAGCTCGATGCGCTGAAGGCGGGCCGCAGCCATGCGCAGATCGGCCAGCGTCCGTTCGAGATGGGCCACCGCGCGCCGGCGGTGCTGATCGACCTCATCAACGGCAAGCAGGTCGCGGACCCGCTCTACACGGGCCTGGACGAATGCGTGCCGACCAACCTGGACAAGTGCCCGGCGAAGTGACCAGCGAGGCCGCAGCGCCGACCGTGCTGGAGCTCTCGCGGATCTCCAAGCACTTCGGCGCGATCCAGGCGCTGAACGATGTGTCCCTGACGCTTCGGGCAGGCGAGGTCGTCGGCCTGATGGGCGACAACGGAGCCGGCAAGTCGACCCTGGTGAAGATCGTCGCGGGCAACTACCCGCCGAGCGACGGAACGATGCGCATGGAAGACCGCGAGGTGGTCTTCCACAAGCCCGCCGACGCGCGCGGGGAAGGCATCGAGATCGTCTACCAGGACCTTGCCCTGTGCGACAACCTCACGGCCGCCGAGAACGTCTATCTCGGCCGCGAGCTGACCTTCGGCGTCGGCCCCTTCAAGGTGCTGAACTACCGGGCGATGTTCCAGCGCGCGGGCGAGCTGTTCGCCGAACTGAAGTCGGAGACGAGGCCGCGCGACCTCGTGCGGCGCATGTCCGGCGGCCAGCGGCAGGCGGTGGCGATCGCGCGCACGCGGCTGGCCGACCCGCGCATCGTGCTGATGGACGAGCCGACCGCCGCGATCAGCGTGCGGCAGATCGCCGAGGTGCTGAACCTGATCCGGCGCCTGCGCGACCACGGCATCGCGGTGGTGCTGATCAGCCACCGCATGCCGGACGTGTTCGCGGTGGCGGACCGCATCGTCGTGCTGCGACGCGGCACGAAAGTGGCCGACAAGCCGATCGCCCGGAGCTCGCCCGAGGAAGTGACCGGCCTCATCACCGGCGCGATCGAATCCGTCTAGAGCATGGCCGCCACCCTAGAAGAACACATCGACCGCCGCGCCCATGGCACATGGCTCGCCTGGCTGGTGAGCCAGCAGACCTTCTGGGTCTCGGTGGCCGCGGTGACGGCGTTCGTGGTGCTTTCGCTGGCGAGCGAGGTGTTCGCGACGCAGCAGAACCTGTTCAACGTCACGCGCAACTTCGCCTTCGTGGCGATCATCGCGATCGGCATGACGGCGGTGATCATCACCGGCGGCATCGATCTCTCGGTGGGCGCGGTGCTGGTGCTGTCGGGGATGGTGATCGGCATGACGATGCACGCGGGCCTGTCGATCTGGCTGGCGGTGCCGCTGGCGCTCGGCGTGTCGCTGCTGGTGGGCGCCTTCAACGGGCTCATGATCGCGTACGTCGGCGTGCCGCCCTTCGTGGTCACGCTGGGCATGCTGTCGATCGCGCGCAGCCTCGCGATGGTGCTGTCGAACAACCGCATGGTGTACGAGTTCGGGCCCGACCAGCCCAGGCTGCTTGCGCTCGGCGGCGGGTTCGCGAACCTGACATTGCCTCTCATGGACCCGATCCGGATTCCGAGTCCGGTGATCTTTCTTTCCGTGCTGCTGGTGATCGCCAGCATCGTGTTCCGCTGGACGCGATGGGGCCGTCATCTCTATGCCATCGGCGGCAACGAACGCGCGGCGACGATGACCGGCGTGCCGGTGAAGGCAGTGAAGGTCAGCGTCTACATGTTCTGCAGCTTCTGCGCGGGCATCGCGGGCATCCTCGAAGTCGGCTGGCTGGGCACGGTCACCACCAGCCTCGGGCAAGGCATGGAGCTGTCGGTGATCGCCGCGTCGGTGATCGGCGGCACCAACCTCGCGGGCGGGGTCGGCACGGCGTTCGGCGCGGTCGTCGGCGCGGCGCTCATCGAGGTGATCAGGAACAGCCTGATCCTGCTCGGAATCAGCACTTTCTGGCAGGGAACTTTCGTCGGCAGCTTCATCATCGTCGCGGTGCTGTTCGACCGCCTGCGCGCACGCGGCGCGAACGACTGAGCGCGCGTTCTGCGCCGCATGCGTTGCCGATGTATAACGATCGGCTCCTGCCGCGTTGGCAATCACAGAGAAAGAGACAGACGACAGCATGGAATCCATCGAACAACGCACCATCTCGAAGATCAGCTGGCGGCTGCTGCCGCTCCTGATGATCAGCTACTTCATCGCCTACCTCGACCGCGTGAACCTCGGCTTCGCCGGCGCGTCGATGTCCAAGGACCTGGGCTTCAGCGCCACCGTGTTCGGCAATGCGGCGGGCATCTTCTTCATTGCCTATTTCCTCTTCGAGGTGCCGAGCAACCTCGCGCTGGAGCGCTTCGGCGCGCGGCGGTGGATCGCGCGCATCATGCTCAGCTGGGGCGTGCTCTCGATGGCACAGGCCTGGGTCGGCGGCGCGACGAGCTTCAATGTCGTGCGCTTCCTGCTCGGCATCGCGGAGGCCGGCTTCTTTCCGGGCGTGATCTTCTACCTGACCCTGTGGTTTCCCGCCGCCTACCGCGCGCGCATCGTGGGCTGGTTCATGTTCGCCGTGCCGATCTCGACCGTGATCGGCTCGCCGATCTCCGGCTACATCCTCAACATGGATGGCTTCTGGGGCATGCGCGGCTGGCAGTGGCTCTTCATCCTCGAAGCGATCCCCGCCGTCGTGCTGACCTTCGTCGTGCTGATCTACCTGCCCGATCGTCCGAAGGATGCGAAGTGGCTCACGGCCGAAGAAGCCGGCTGGCTGCAGAAGAAGCTCGACGCCGAGCGGGCGAACCGCGAGTCGATCCACAGCATCTCGTGGAAGCAGGCGCTGCTCAACTGGAAGGTCATTTCGCTGGGCATCGTCTACATGGGCATCACGGTGCCGCTGTACGGGCTCAGCTTCTTCCTGCCGCAGATCATCAAGGGCTTCGGCGGGCTGGGCAACGTGGAGATCGGCTTCATCAACGCGTTTCCGTACCTCATCGGCGCGATCGCGATGGTGCTCTGGTCGCGCTGGTCCGATGCGCGGCGCGAACGCAAGCTGTTCCTGCTGATTCCGCTGGCCTGCATCTTCGTCGGGCTGGTGGCAGCGGCGCAGATCAGCTCGCCGGTGCCGAAGATGGCGGCCGTCACGGTGGCCGCGGTCGGCATCTTCTCGGCGCTGCCGGTGTTCTGGACCGTGCCGACCGCACTGCTGAGCGGCGTCGCGGCTGCGGCGGGAATCGCCTGGATCAACTCGATCGGCAATCTCGGCGGCTACATCGGGCCGACGATTTTCGGCGTGCTCAAGGACCGGATGGGGAACGACTTCTACGCGGTGCTGTTCCTCGCCGCGCTGTCCGTCGTGGCGATCGGCCTCGTGCTCGTCGTGGGGCACGACAAGCGAGCGGAACTCGGTGCCGAGGGCGCACGGGCCTAGCGGTACGGCAGCAGCTGCCGGCGGCTACCACGCCGCCGGGAGCTTGCGCAGGATCACCATCCGGCCGTCGCGCTGGCCGATGTAGCCGCCGGCCGTGAGCTCTTTCATCACGCGGTTGACCATTTCGCGTGATGCGCCGACCCGGTCCGCGATGTCCTGCTGGGTGAGCTTGTTGCGCATCACGCGTTCCTCGCCCACGGGATCGGAAAGCTCGGTGAGCACGCGAACCATGCGACCGTAGACATCCTGCAGCGCCATGCTGCGCACCTGGTCGGTGAGGCGCCGCACCATGCCGATCAGCTTGCGCGTGAGGTGCACCGCAAACTCCGGCTGCTCCACCAGGAACTGCCTCAGTTCGGTGCCCTGCACCACACGGCAGGTGCACGGCCCGAGCGCCTTGATCGAGGCCGATCGCTTCTCGCCGTCGATGGCCAGTTCACCGAAATACTCGCCGGGGCCGTATTCGGTCAGCACCACTTCGCGGCCGTCCTCCGAGCTGGCGTAGACCTTCACGCGGCCACTTAGAACGATATAGAGCGAATCGGTGGTATCCCCTTCATTGATGAGGATCGCGTGCGCCGGAAAAGTGCGGGTCACGCCGCGCGGCGCGATCGCGTCGAGCAGGGCTTGCGGCAGGCGTTCGCTGGCGGAACTCATCGGATGCTCCGGGCTGCGCGCGGTGCAGGCGACAGCCCCGTGTGACGGAATTATCAAACCCGACCGGCGATGTGATCAATGTCACTTTCGGCGTGGGCAGTGCTTCATGGCCGGGCGGCGGCGGGCACCCTAGATTCGCAGTATGTCGAATCGCATCTTTCGCATCCTCCTGCTGATCGCGTTCGTGGTGCTCTCCGGCTGTGCAAGCTTGCCGGACACCGTCGGCAGGCCGGTCTCGCAGGCACGCACCGATGTGGCCGACACGCGGCTCGCCGCCGTCGCAGCGGCATCGGTCGATGCGCAGGAGACGCATCTCTCGGGCCTGCGCCTGCTGCCGGCCGGCGACCAG
This sequence comes from Variovorax ureilyticus, assembly GCF_037889935.1. Lineage (NCBI taxonomy): Bacteria > Pseudomonadati > Pseudomonadota > Betaproteobacteria > Burkholderiales > Comamonadaceae > Variovorax > Variovorax ureilyticus. The sequence goes on along the minus strand of NZ_JBBKZU010000008.1, from coordinate 218,512 downwards.
GCCTTCGAAGCCCGCATCGCGCTCACGCGCGCGGCGCAGAAGTCGATCGACGCGCAGTACTACCAGATCGCCGACGACGCCTCCGGGCGGCAGTTCCTGCGCGAACTGCGCAACGCGGCCGACCGCGGCGTGCGGGTGCGCGTGCTGGTCGACGACCTGCATGCCGCCGGGCAGGACGCGCTGCTCGCCGGCTTCGCGTCGCATCCGGGCATCGAGGTACGCATGTTCAATCCGCTCGCGGTGCGCGACGGCAGCGTGGGCCGCCGGGTGTTCTTCTCGATGAACGAGTTCTCACGCATCAACCGCCGCATGCACAACAAGCTCTTCGTCGCGGACAGCGTGTTCGCGATCAGCGGCGGCCGCAACATCGCCGACGAGTACTTCGGCCGCAGCGAGCCCGCGAACTTCATCGACATGGACATGCTTTCCGCCGGCCCCGTGGTGGCGGAGATGGCGGCCGTCTTCGACGCCTACTGGAACAGCCCGCACGCCTACCCCATCGAGGAACTCGCAACCTCCATCAGCACCGAAGCGGCGACGTGGCACTTCGACAAGGTGACGGCGGCGGCAGCATCCGACGTGGCGGTGACGGCATTCGATTCGCTCGGCCAGCCCGCGATCGGCCCGCAGATCGCCGCCGGTCGCGTCGAGTTGCGCATGGCCGCCGTGCGCGTCGTCGCGGATTCGCCGCGCAAGGCCGATGCCGACACCGAGTCGCTCGCCGACGGCGTGGTGATGAACGGCAATCTCGACCTGATGCAGTCGGCCCACTCCGAAGTGCTGATCGCCTCCCCCTACTTCGTGCCGAGCCGGCGCACGATGGACGTGCTCCAGCAGGCCGCTGAGAACAAGGTGCACATCTCGATCATGACCAATTCGCTCGCCACGACCGACGAACCGCTCGCGCACTTCGGCTACGCCCGCTACCGGCAGGCGCTGCTGGAGCGCCGCGTGGCGCTCTACGAGCTCATGCCCGGCGACGACGAGCGCGAAGCGCACGCAGACGGCCCGCATGGTTCCCTCGGCCGCCTGCACGCCAAGGTCGCGGTGGTGGATCGCCGCTGGCTCTCGATCGGCTCGATGAACATGGACCGCCGCTCGGCGCATTCCAACACCGAGATGAGCCTGATCGTCGACAGCCCCGTGCTCGCGACGCAGGTGGCGGGCATGCTGTACACCGACCGCCTGCCGCGCAGCTACCAGGTGCGGACGACGTCGGCAGGCCGTCAAGGCATCGAATGGGTCTCGCAGCGCGGGGGCGAGCAAGTCGTGCAGCGCAGCGAGCCGAACGCCACCACCGCCCGCAGGCTGCGGCTGCAGATGCTCGCGGCCATCGTGGACGAAGAGCTCTTGTAGGCAGGGCCTCGACCCGCACCGCGTAGCCTGGGCGAGCGGCTGATTCTCTTTACGAATATTCCCCGAGGCACCGAAGATTGTTGCCAGCGTCCACCCTGTGCATTAGCGTGCGGAGCGGTCAGCCGGATATCGCAGCCTGATCTCAAGGGAGAAAAATTCGAATGTCACAGGATATTTTTTTGAAGTTGGCCGGCATTTCCGGCGAATCGCAGGACGCCAGCCACAAGGATGAAATCGAAATCCTGCGCTGGGATTGGAGCATCAGCCAGCAGTCATCGATGCATTCGGGGAGTGGCGGCGGCGCGGGAAAAGCCACCGTGAGCGATTTGAACTTCGATCACTACGTGGACCGGGCTAGCCCCAATCTGATGAAGTACTGCCTCACTGGCAAGCACATCGACACAGCCACACTCGTGGTGAGGAAGGCCGGTGACAGCCCGCTCGAATTCCTCAAGCTCACGATTGGCGATGTCATCGTGACCCGTGTGACGCCCATGCTGACCGACACCATGGCAAGAGCACGAGAGGGGGTCAGCCTCTCCTTTGCGCGAGTCAAGCAGGAATACGTCATGCAGAACCAGCAAGGCGGTTCTGGTGGCACGGTGACCGCCAGCTTCGACATTCAACAAAACCGCGAAGCGTAGGGAGGCATGATGACTCTCTACATCACCAAGGACGGCCATGTCGATGCGGAACGGATCAAAGTGAAGATTTTTTCCGGCATCGAACGGGGAACCATGAGCGCCATCAATGGGATCGTCGTGCACCAGACGAACAGCCCGACAGCGAACGCCACCTTCAACTCATACTCCAGCACGACCAATGGCGGCGCCCCGAACGGTGCGCATTTCTTGATCGACAAGGACGGCACGATCTACCAGACCGCCTCACTCTACAGAGCAACAAACCATGTGGGTCTCATGCAATCGCGGTGCATCATCACTCGGCAGTGCCATCCCACGGAGTTGAAACACGCCCAATCCCTAGAGCGCATCAAGATCGTCTCGAACAAGGCCAAGGCCGTTCACCTCAACGAGGTACAAAAGGCTTGGCCCGGTCGATACCCTTCGAATGCCGACTCCATCGGAATCGAGATCGTGGGGCTGGCGATCGGACCTCGCAACAGGGAGGTCTATGAGCCAGTCAACGACGCGCAAAACAGCTCCCTCAAATGGCTGATCAATCAGCTTGCCGAAACACTCGAGGTCTCGATGCACGAGGTCTACAGGCACCCGGACATCGGGAGAAAGAACCCAACCGAAGCGAGCACGGCGAAATGGTGATCGCAAAAAGATCGACCCTTGCCAGCGTGGCTGCCGCACTAGTGCTTTCGATGTTCGCGGCCGAAGCCTGCGCGAGAGTCATCAAGAAAGTGACCATCGAGCAGATTGGCCTGAACTCAAACCCGAACGACGAAATGTTCAGCAGGGACTGCAAGCACTTCAGACCGACCGTCGCCCAGGTCAAGAACTTCTTCAGCAAGGCTTACTCGGTGCCACGCCGCTGGGCAATCAACGAACGATATGCCCCCTGCTATGCCACAGGGTCCATCACGTTCGATGATTTCGGGCCGGCGAAATGGTCCATCTCTTCCGGCGGCGTTGGCAGCTTGAGTTGGACAGAGGGCGACGACGTCTACTTGTTCTACAAGCACAACAAGTGGGCCGACCCTACAGCATGCAGCTACGGAATGGGCGACGATCTGGCGTGTTGACAAGGCCGCCTTGCAATCCCGAATAACAGTCAGCCCAGCCGCTTCGCGAGCGCATCGATCATCGCGTGCAGCGACTTGAGGTCGGTCGCATCGGCCAGGATCTGCTCGGAAATCCGGTTGATCTCGTCCGGGCCCAGCTTGCCGGCCGCAAGCGCCGTCACCGCACGCGGCGCCATCAGGCGATGCAGGTCGTGCAGCCGCTCCCTGCGGCCCGACTTGCCCTCGCGCGGGAACGTCCGGTCATAAGGCGGCTTCAGCGTGGGCGATTCGTCGCGCGGGCTGGCGCATTGCAGGACGCCCTCGAACGTCGGCGCCTGCACGATCCGGTCGCCCATGCACCAACGCGACTCGGGGATGCCGAACCAGCGCAGCAGCGTCGCCGCGAACGACGTGCCGTCGTAGGCCACGTCCTTGGGCGAGCGGAACACCGTCTTCTCCTTGATCCAGGGCGAGACGACGATGGTCGGAACGCGCACGCCCATGATGTCGTAGCGGAAGCCGTCGTTGACGTCGTTGGGCCAGGGGTTCGCCGCATACGGCGGCTTCGCGTGATCGAAGATGCCGCCGTGCTCGTCGAAGGTGACGACGAACAGCGTCTCGTTCCAGGCCGGGCCCGCGCGCAAGGAGTCGTAGATCTCGTTGAGCGCCACTTCGCCCGGCACCAGGTCGGCACCCGGGTGGTAGGACGAAGTGCCCGAGGTCGCGATCCACGCCGGCTCCAGCATGCTGAAGGCCGGCAGCCGGCCGGCGCGGGCGTCCTTCTTGAACTGCTCGATGCCTTCGATGAAGCTGCTCTGGTTCTGCGCGATGGCCGCATCGACCGACGGGATCTGCCCCTGCAGGTACAAGTGGTAGGTGTGGACGAAGTTCATCCACTCCACCGAGTTGTAGATCTTCCAGTCGGTGAAGCCGTTGCTCCACAGCACCTTCCACATCGACTGGCGGTGCGGCGACAGCGGCCAGTAGGTGTACTGCGTGCCGTTCTGGAAGTTGTTGAGCTGCCCGAGCGCGGAGCCGGTGAAGGCCATCGCGCGGTTCGGGTCGGTCGCGCCCGGCATCGCGCTGAACCATGCATCGGAAACGCCGAAGCCCTTCGCGAGGCCGTTGAGCACCGGCAGTTGCTCCGGCGTGTAGGTCCACATCACCTCGTGCACGCCGTTGTTCCACACGAAGCCGCCCATGTCAGGCACGGCGCGCTGGGCGTAGCCGTCGCGGTTCGCGTAGAAGAGCTGGCGCAGCACGTCGGACTTGTCGTGGTAGGGGTCTTCCGGGAGGAAGTCGAGGTCCCAGTCGTCGCTCAGTTCGCCGTCCTTGTACTTCTTGACGAACACCGGCGTGGGCTTGCCATCCTTGCCGGGCATGCCGGGGTCGAGGTTGAACATGCCTTCCTCCACGCCGTCGAAGGGCCGGTCGTCGCCGACGAAGTGGATGCCCGTCTCGCCCTTGCCGTAGAGCCAGCCGCAGACATGGTCGAAGGAACGGTTCTCCAGCATCAGGTAGACCACGTGCTTGATCTTCGAGCGCATGAAATCGATGGTCCCGGGCATTTCGGCGCGCGCCGGATCGATGGCCCGCAGCGACTGGATGCCGGTCAGCTCGACGCCGGTGCGCAAGGCCTCCGGCAAGGTACCTTGGCGCAGCGGGCCGGTCAGCGGGTTGGCGCTTCGCGGATCGAATCGCCACAGGCGGTAGGTGCCGTCGGCGGGCGTCCAATCGAGCACCAGGTCACCGATCGTCGCCAGGCTGTGGCTGGCGTCGATGTCGCTCCACCGGCCGCGCTGGATCGCCGGCTGCCCGAGCGGCATCACGCTCTGCGGATCGAAGCTCCAGACCCAGTACTCGCCGGTCTCCGGCACGCGGTCGAGCACATAGTTGCCCATCGGGATCAGCTCGTGGCCGAACTGGATGCTGTCGAACGAGCCCTGCGGCGTGTACGGCGCGGGCAAGGGATCGGCGCAACCCGGCTTGAGCGGGCTCGGATCGAAGTTCCAGAGCTGGAAGGTGCCGCGCCCCTCCGTCGGGATCACGTTGAGCATGAAGCCGCCCAGAGGCACAAGGAGCAGTTCGTCGCCCGAATCGTAGCCCTCGTGCGCGCCCTCGGGATTGCCGAAGTCGGGCCGGTACTGCCAGAACTTGGTCTTGGTCCAGAGCCCGTGCTGCAAAGCAGTCGAATTCAGCGGATCGTCACTTTGCGGATCGAATTCGAACAGCCGGTACGGAAAGCACGGCTGGTAGGGCTGCAGCATCAGCGGCCCCCATTCGAGCAGGTAGCGCCCGATGGGCACCAGGGAATGGGTCGGATCGAATGTCGCGCCCGACGAAAGCGGCATCGGCGCCAGGATTTCGTCCGCTTCGGGATCGAAACGCCAGAGCCCGTACCCCGGGCTGCCCTTGGCGGCGCCTCGGGCGGGCGTACGGCTGATCACGAAGTCCTGGCTCGCGGGTGCGTTCTGGGCCATTGCGCAACTCCTGATTGAAGACGGATGCCGCCTTCACGGACAATCCCGCAGCCACAGCGGCCCGGTCGCCCTACTCCCCGGGGGCGAATACTACTGGTGCCGACCACTGCATGTACAGGAGTCGCCTCGTGTTCTGGTACTTCGGCTATGGATCGAACATGGACCTGACCTCCCTGCGCGCCAAGGGCGTCGAGCCGCGCCTGTCGCGCCGCGCCTCGCTGCACGGCTGGCGGCTGCGCTTCAACGTGCAGCACTTCTTCCGCCACGAAGGCGGGGTCGGCAACATCGAGCCGACGGGCGATCCGGCCGACGTGGTGCGCGGCGTACTCCATCTCTGCGAGGACGCGCACATGGCGCCCCTGGACGCCACCGAGGCCTATGGCCATGGCTACGACCGCGTCGAAGTCAGCGTGGAGACCGACGAGGGCACGCAGCAGGGGATCGCCTACGTGGGCCTGCCCGCCTTCCTGAACGATGCCTGCCTGCCGACGCAGCGCTACCTCAACATCCTGCTGCAGGGCGCGACGCTCGCCGGTCTCGACAGCGCCTACATCGATGCCTTGCGCCGACAGCCGGTGCAGAACAATCCCGAACTGCCGCCTTTCGTGCCACCGGCCGGCGACTACCCTGTCTTCGATGCCAAGGCGCTGGCCGGGCGGCCTCTCTGCACGGCGCTTGCGGGCTGCGTTTTCGACATGAGCGGCGCGCGCGAATACCACCGCTATCTCCAGCGCTTCTTCGGCGGGCGGGACATGACGCTCTTCCACCTCAAGCGGCTCGACCAGTCCGACGGCAGCGAAACACTCGACGACGTCCGCCACGGCCGCTTCACGCCGGCGCAGCGGCGCTACCTCGACGAATACCTGTACGCGTACATGCACGAATACGCGTATGCGGGGCGTTTCGTCTACGAGTGAATTGCCTTGCCGCGCCGCAGGCGCCGAAGTACGCTCGCGGCTACCCCGAGCAAAGGAACCATCCGATGGACGCGCTGGACGAACTGCCGCCTGCACTGCCGCACGGCGAGATCGAGGAGGTCTTTCCCGATGTCTTTTTCGTGACAGGCACGATGAAGACCGTCCTCATGGACGCTCCCTGGCACTTCAGCCGCAACATGACGGTGGTGCGCGACGGCGGGGACCTGACGCTGGTGAATCCGATGCGCCTCGACGAAGCAGGCCTCAAGAAGCTCGAATCGCTCGGCCGCATCGCCCATGTGGTGCAGATCGGTTCGCTGCACGACCGCGACAACGCCTTCTACAAGCAGCGCTACGGCGCGACCTTCTGGGCGCCGCCCGGAACGCAGCACGCCTACGGGCTGGTGCCCGACAAGGTGCTGGCGCCCGACTCGGAGGTGCCCTTCAAGGGCTGCACCGTCTTCGCCTTCGAGACGACGCGCATGCCCGAGTGCGTCCTTCGCATCGACCGCGCAGGCGGCATCCTCGTGGCCTGCGATGCCTTGCAGAACTGGGTGGAACCCAACGAATACTTCTCCGACGAATCGCGCGAGATGATGCGCGGCATGGGCTTCTTCCAGCCGGCCAACTTCGGTCCCCTGTTCATGCAGGTCAACCAGCCGAAGGTCGGCGACTACGCACGGCTCGGCGCGATTCCCTACCGACACGCGCTGTGCGGGCACGGCGCGCCGCTGCGCGACCAGGCAGCCGAAGCCTACGCGGAGCGCACACGCCAGGTGTTCGGCGCCTAGCGCTCCGGATCGGCCGACGGTGGTCACGATTCCCGGCTACCGGATCGGCGAGCGCATCCATCAGTCGCAGCGCCGCTCGATCTATCGCGCGGTGCGCATCGCGGACGGGCATCCGGTCGTCATCAAGACGCTCGATGCCGAGTACCCCAGCCGGCAGGAAGTCGCCGAACTGCGCCACGAATACAGCCTGCTGCAGCGCCTGCAGTCGATCGAATCGGTGGTGCGCGTGCATGCGCTCGAAAGCTGGGGCAACGGCAACGTCGCGCTGGTGCTCGAACCCTTCGGCCATTCGCTCGCGGAAGAAGCCGCGGCGCAGGGCGAGCGCGGCCTGCCGCTCGAAAGCCTCTTCCGGATCGCGATCGCGCTGGCCGAGGCGCTGGCGCGCGTGCACGAGCTCGACGTGGTGCACAAGAACATCGAGCCGCACAGCATCCTCGTCGACGATGCCGCCGACGTGCGGCTGATCGATTTCAGCATCGCCTCGGAGCTTTCGCTGGAGCGGCAGAACGATGCGCTCTCGCGCCGGCTCGAAGGCGCGGTGCGCTACATGTCGCCCGAGCAGACCGGTCGGATGAACCGGCTGCTCGACTACCGGTCGGACTTCTATTCGCTAGGCATCACGCTCTTCGAGCTGCTGACCGGCGAGCTGCCCTTTCACGCGCGCACGGTGCTCGAATGGGTGCACAGCCACATCGGCAAGGCGCCGCCATCGCCGAGCGACCTGAAGCCGGCGATCCCGCAGCCGGTGTCGGCCATTGTCCTCAAGCTGATGGCGAAGAACGCCGAGGACCGCTACCAGAGCAGCTACGGGCTCATCGAAGACCTGGGCCGCTGCCAGCGCGAACTGGCGCAGACGGGCAGCATCTCGCCCTTCCCGCTCGGTCATCGCGACGTCTCGCGCAAATTCAACATCCCTCAGCGGCTGTACGGACGCGAAGCCGAACAGGCGGCGCTGCTCGCGCTGTTCGAACGCGTGGCGGCCGGCGGCACGGAGTTCTGCATGGTCTCGGGCCACTCGGGCGTGGGCAAGTCCGCACTTGTCAACGAAATCGCCAAGCCGCTGGTGCGGCGCGATGGCTACCTGATCCAGGGCAAGTTCGACCAGTTCCAGCGCAGCACGCCCTACTCCGCCGTGGTGCTGGCTTTTCGCAGCCTCGCGCGACAGTGGATGGCTGAATCGCTCGAGCGCCGCAAGGCGCTGGGCGAGCGGCTGGTGGCGGCGGTCGCGCCCAACGGCCGGCTGCTCATCGAGCTGATACCCGAGCTCGAAGAAATCATGGGCGTCCAGCCGCCGGTGCCCGCGTTGCCGCCCAACGAGCAGCAGAACCGGCTGCAGATCGCCTTCCTGAACTTCGTGCGCGCGGTCGCGAGCGAACAGCCGCTCGTGGTCTTCCTCGACGACCTGCAGTTCAGCGATGCATCGACGCTCAACCTGATGCGCTGGCTGGCGACCGCGCGCGACCTGCGGCACCTGCTGCTGATCGGCGCGTACCGAAGCAACGAGGTCGATGTCGGTCATCCGCTGCGGCTGGCGCTCAACGAGATCCAGGAGAGCCGTGCGATCCACGAACTTGCGCTGCGGCCTCTCGCCCTTCCGGCGGTCGAGCAACTGGTGGCGGATGCGCTGCACGCCGACGTGGCCGCGTGCCGGCCGCTGGCCGAGCTGCTGCACGAGCGCGCGCAGGGCAACCCCTTCTTCCTGACCGCCTTGCTCCGGGCGCTCGAACAGGCGCGCGCCATTGCCTTCGCGCCCGAAGCGGGCCGCTGGCGCTGGGACATGGACGCGGTGCGCAGCAGCGGGCTGGGCAGCGACGTGGTGGACTTCGTGCTCGCCAACCTGCGCAAGCTGCCGGCCGCGACGCAGCGCGTGCTGGAGCTCGCGTCCTGCATCGGCGACACCTTCGACCTGCGCACGCTGTCGATCATCCACGAGCACCCGATGGCACGGACCGCAGCGGACCTGCTGCCCGCGATGCAACGGCACCTGGTGGTACCGCTGAACGAGGACTACAAGCTGGTCGGCAGCGGCGACGAAGCGGCTGCCGCCGGGCTCAATCCGAGCTACCGCTTCCAGCACGACCGGGTGCAGCAGGCGGCCTACGCCCTCATCACGGCCGATCGCAAGGAAAGCGTGCATCTCTCGATCGGCCGGCTGATCCAGCGCCACGCCACGCCCGAGGAACGCGAACAGCGTCTCATCGAGATCGTCGGCCACCTCAACGAATGCCACGGCCTCATCGACGATCCGGCCGAACGCAGGGCGCTCGCGCGCATGAACCTGCAGGCGGGCGTCCGCGCGCTGCGCTCGTCGGCCTACGAATCGGCGCGCACCTATCTCGGCCATGGCCTCGCACTGCTGCCGGCGGACGCGTGGACGAGCGACATCGAGCTCAAGATGGCGCTGGCCACCGAGTACCAGCAGTGCGCGTACCTGACCTCGAACTACGGCGAAGCGGAGTCGTGGATCGAGGACATGCTCGATCACGCGCGATCGAACCTGGAGAAGGCAGAGATCCTCTCGATGCGCACGCGGCAGTACGCCACGATCGGCAAGATGGCCGAATCGATCCGCGCCGCGACCACCGGCCTCGCGCTGCTCGGCATGCGGATCACCGACGACCCGGACCGGGCCGCGATCGGCCGCGAGATGGCGGCGGTGCGGCGCAACCTCGGCGGGCGCCGGATCGCCGACCTCATCGATGCGCCTCCGATGTCCGACCCGGTCCAGCAGGTCGCGATCCGGCTGCTGATGGAAATCTTCCCGGCGGCCTTCCTGTCGGGCAGCGGCAATCTTTTCCCGTTCCTGGTGCTGCGCGCAGTGAACATCTCGCTGCGCCACGGCAACAGCCCGGAATCGGCATTCGCGTATGCGGCCTACGGGATGCTGCTGTGCGGCGCGCTCGACGATGCACCGCTCGGCTACGAATACGGTCAGCTCGCGGTGGCGATGAACGACCGCAGCGAGGACATCGCGCTCAAGTCGCGCGTGATCTACGTCTACGCGATGTTCGTGCACCACTGGAGCAACCACTGGTCGACGATGACGCCCTGGTTCCGGCGCGGCATCGAGGCCGGCTATCAGTCCGGCGACCTGCTCTATCTGGCCTACAGCGCGCAGGACTGCATCATCTGGGACCCGAAGCTCGATCTCGAAGCCGCCGCGCAGGAGCATGCGGACTTCCTCACCATCGTGCGCGACTGCGAATACCAGGACTCGCTCGATTCGGGAACGCTCTTCCTGCAGATGCAGCGCAACTTCCTCGGCCAGACCGATGGCCTGTGCTCCATGAACGACGCGAGCTTCGACGAGGCGCGCTGCCTCGAGGGCATGCGGCAGCGCCGCTTCATGACGGGCGTGGCCAACTATCACATCTACAAGGCCGAGATCTGCTGGTTCTACGGCGAGCACCAGCAGGCGCTGGCCCATGTGCGCGAGCAGGACAAGCTGATCGCCTCCGCGATGTCGCTGCCGCAACTCGTGCGCTTCTACATCGTCGCCTTCCTCACGCTCGCCGCGTGCCTGCCGGGCATGACGGCCGACGAACAGGCGGCAACCCGGACGCGCATGCGCGCCGATCTCCGCCGGATGACACGCTGGGCGAGCCACTGCGCGGCGAACTTCCTGCATCTGCAATGGCTGATGCAGGCGGAACTCGCGCGCCTGGACGGCCGCGTCGAAGCCGCTCTGGAAGCCTATGAAGCCGCGATGGCCGCCGCACACGAATCCGGCTTTCGGCGCGACGAGGCGATGGCGAACGAACTCGCGGGCCGGCACCTGCTGGCCGCCGGCCGCCGCAAGGCGGCCGAGGGCTACCTGCGCGCGGCCCGCAATCTCTACGAAGGCTGGGGGGCGCGGCGCAAGGTCGCGCACATGGAAGATGAATTCCCGGTGCTGCGGCCGTCATCGGCCATGCGGCCGCGCGGCGATGCGGCGAAGTCCGCGACGGCCGGTTTCGACTCGGCGTCGCTCGACCTCGCGTCGGTGATGAAGGCCTCGCAGGCCATCGCCAGCGAGATCGCGCTGGACCAGCTCTGGACCGCGACGATGCGGATCATGCTGGAGAACGCCGGTGCCCAGCGCGGCTGCTTCGTAGTGCGCGAAGAGGGCCAGCTCCTCATCGAAGGGCTCTGCGAGGCCGGGCAGGAGGCCGGCGCGCCGGCGCGCGCCATGCCTTTCGACGGCAACGAAGGCGCGCTCGCGCTGCCGATCTCGATCGTCTATCACGTGCTGCACACCGAAAGCCCGATCGTGCTGCACGACGCGGCGCGCGCCGGCCGCTTCTCGCGCGATGCCTACCTGCAGGCGCGCCAGCCGCAATCGGTGCTGTGCATTCCGCTGCGGCAGCGCGGACGATGCGAAGGCGCGATCTACATGGAGAACAGCCTCGCCGCAGGCATCTTCACCGACGAGCGCATCGAGGTGATCGAGCTGCTGGCGGCCCAGGTGTCCATCTCGATCGAGAACGCGCGGCTCTACCAGCAGCAGCAGCGCCTCATCGAGGCGCAGCGCCGCTTCGTGCCCAGCGAGTTCCTCGAAAGCCTGGATCGCCCCGACATCGCGCGCGTCAACCTCGGCGAGAACGTCGCCAAGACCATGAGCGTGCTCTTCGCCGACCTGCGCGACTTCACGCCCTTGTCCGAGCGGCTCGACCCGCGCAGCACCATCGACCTGCTCAACCGGTACTTCGGCACCATGGAGGTCCAGATCACGCAGGGCGGCGGTTTCATCGATTCCTTCGCGGGCGACGAGATCAAGGTGCTCTTCGACACCGAGGCGGACGCCGCCGTGCGCACCGGGATCGCAATGTGGCGGGCGCTGGAGGCTTTCAACGAACGTTCGATCGCGCGCGGCCAGCCGACACTGGCGGCGGGCATCGGCGTCAACACCGGCCCGCTGCTGCTGGGCACGGTCGGCGGCGACGACCGCATCCAATGCACGGTGATCGGCGACCCGGTCAACCTCGCTTCACGGATCGAGCAGCTCACCAAGGTTTACCGGGCGCGCTTCCTGATCGGCGAAGCGACCTACCACGCGCTGCGCGCGCCGGAAGCATTCGCACTTAGGCGCGTCGATCGCGTGGCGGTGAAGGGCAAGAACGTCGCCGTGGACGTCTACGAGGTCATCGATGCCGAGGCGCCCGAGCGGCGCGATGCCAAGCTCTCGACGCGCGCGCGTCTCGAATCGGCGATGACGCTGTACTTCGAAGGCGAGTTCGAAGCCGCGCTCGGTCTGTTCGAACAGGTCGGCGCCGCGGACCCGCTCGATGCGGTGCCGGATCTCTTCATCGAGCGCTGCACGCGCTATCTGCGCGAACCCGCCGAGGCGTGGGAAGGGTTCGAACGCCTGCTCCACAAATAGACGGCTCGCGCCGCCGGCGCGTTCAGGCGCAGCCGAAGCAGGGCGAGAAATCGGCGCCGCCCTTGCTCTGGCAGCGCGCCAATGCCTGCTCGTAGGTATAGGTCGGCGAGATGGTCTTCGGGTTGAAGCACAGGTCCATCTGCGCGAGCGCGCAGATGGTCAGCCGGTCGCTCTCGCTCGCCGGATTCGGCGCCCCGCTGCCGTCGCCCTGCCCGGGGCCGAACCAGCGTTCGCAGGCCGTGCCGATCGCCTCCTCCGGATCGACCTCCTCGCCACGCTTCGCCGCTGCGGCACAGAGCCCAAGAAAGCTCGCGGCCGCGAGGTCCTGCGCCTCGTACTTGCGGATGTCCGGGATCTGGGCCGGGTCGTCGGTGCAGCGGCCGGTCACGCCGGCGGCGATCATGTGATTCGCGATCAGGTACGGCGTCTTCTTCGGGCTGTCGGGCAGCACGCGAATGAAGCCCGCCTGCAGCACGTTCACCGTCGGCGAACCGTTGGCGTCCTTCGGCAGGTGCGCCTTGTAGCGCGTGCGAAACCAGCCGGGCGCCTGCGGGTCGTAGAGGGGCGAGCCGCACACCAGCAGCGGCAGCGTCAGCGGGTTCTCCGCATTCGATGGCGGGTTCAGCATCAGCTCCAGCATCGAGCGCACGTAGGTCAGGCCACGCGCGTCGTTGTCGAAGAACATCGAGGTGAGGCTGATCGGGAAATAGTCGTTGGGGTATTCGCTTTCGCCCGAACCCGGCGCGGCGATGGGATTGACGTCGAGGATCGCGTGGTAGCGCTCCGGCGATCCGATGCCCGTGCACTGGAGGATCTGCGCCCAGCGCCGCAGCGTCATGTTGTTGAGGTAGTTCGCGGTGCGGTAGGCCACGATGGGCGGGTAGTGCATCAGCGTCACCGCCTGATGATTGGCGACCGGCATGCCGACCGGCAGGCAGGGCAGCCATTCCGATGGGCCGTCGCTGCGGTTCACCGGAAAGCCGGCCATCGGGTTCCAGGCAGGCGTCTCGCGGCAGGCATCGCAGCCGTCGAGCGCGAGGCCCGCATGCCGCGCGTCGAGCATCGCGACGTGCATCGCCGCGAAATGCTCGGCCTGCTGCGCGAAGGCGGGCAAGGCGCGGAATCCGACCATGTAGCCGGTCCCGCCGGTGCCTTTGGTCACGGTGAGCGATCCCGGCTCGATCTGGATCCCGTCTTCGTCCAGGGATGTCTTGGTGAAGTGCGCAATGACGTCCTCGTGCGTCTCGAGCTTGAGCTTCGCGCGCGTCGCGGGGTCGAGCAGCGCGGGATCGGGATAAAGCCGTTCCTGATAGGCGCGAGAACCGGGCAAGGGGTACAGGATCACGATGCGCTCTCCTCCGGCCAATGCTGGCGAATGGCCGCGAGCGTAGCGGCAACGCCTGCGCCTGTACAGCGCCTCGTGGCGCCTACCTCGCGGCGGCGCGGCGCGGCAGTGCCCGGACCCCGTCGAGCATCTTCTCGACGTGCTTCTCGGGGTTGAGGCTCTGGTACTGCGCGGCCACCGTGCCGTCAGGCGCGATCACGTAGGACACACGGGTCGCGTAGTCCGGCCGCGTCTGCATGATCGCGTCGAAGGACTTGCTGATCGTCTTGTCCGCATCGGACGCCACGGGGAACTTGCCCTGGCAGGCCTGGCTGGAGAACTTCGCCAGGGTGTCGATGTCATCGGTCGACACGCCAATCACCGTCGCGCCCAGCGCGGCGAACTGGTCGATCGCCTCCGCGAAGGCATGGGCCTCGATCGAACAGCCCTGGGTGAAGGCCGCCGGGAAAAAATACACTACGACCGGCCCGCGGGCCAGCGCGGTGGAAAGTGAATAGGTGAAGGGCTTGCCGCCCAATGCGGCCGGCGCACTGAAGGCCGGCGCGCGCTGTCCCACGTCGAGTGCCGCGCCGGCCGGTGCGGCCGCACCCAGAACCAACGCCATGACCGCCGACGCCACTGCTGCCTTGCCTGCAATAGTCTTCATGTTCTCGTTCCCGTCGAATCGATGAGGCGCATCGTATTCCAGGCGTTCGCGGCGGGCCCGGTCCTACGCGCCGCCCTGCTGCTCCTCGCGGTCTTGCTCGCGGGTTGCGGCAGCCTTCCCGCCATGAAGCAGATGGCGCCCACCACCGCGCCGCCCGTCGATCCGCAGGCACCCCTGGCGAAGATCGTCGCCGCCTCGACGCCGCCGGGCGAACACTCGGGCTTTCGCCTCATGCCGCTGGGCGAGTATTCGCTGCAGGCGCGCATCGATCTGGCGGAGCGCGCGCAACGAACGCTCGACGTGCAGTACTACGTGATCGCGAACGACGGCGCCGGCTGGCTGCTGCTGCGGGCCCTGAAGCAGGCGGCAGAACGGGGCGTGCGCGTCAGGCTGCTGGTCGACGACCTGTACACGGCGAACACCGGGCACCTGCTGCTGGCGCTCAACAACATCCCCAACGCCGAGGTGCGGCTCTTCAATCCCTTCTGCTGTGCGCGCGGCAGCCTGCCGGGGCGCTTCGCAGCATCGGCCTTCGACCTCGAGCGGCTCAACCACCGCATGCACAACAAGCTGTTCATCGCCGACGGCGTGATGGCGGTCGCGGGCGGGCGCAACATCGCCGACGAGTACTTCACGCTCAACACCGCGCAGAACTTCGTCGACATGGACGCGCTGGTGGTCGGCAAGGTGGTCGATCAGCTTTCCGGCATCTTCGACGAGTACTGGAACAGCGAGGAGGTCTATCCGGTCACGGCCGTGGTGCAGCCGGACCGGGACCGCGAGCAGCAGGTCGCACGGTTCACGCGGGAAGTCGACATGGAGTCGCGCGCGCGCAAGCTCTCGCTGCCGCCGAGCGACGTGCTCGGCTACGGTCCCATCGGGGAAGAACTCGATGCCGGCAGGCTCGGCCTGCTCTGGGGCCGCGCCAATGCAGTGGCCGACCCGCCCGCCAAGCTGCGCTTCATGTCGGCCGACGGCGCCTACGCGGCGAGCGTCACGAGCCGCTTCTGGATGAGGCTGCTCGAGGCCGAAAGCGAGATCGTCCTTACCACGCCCTACCTCGTGCCGGGCGACCGGGGCATGAGTGCGATCGCAGAGCTGCGCCAGCGCGGCGTGAACGTCACGCTGGTCACCAACTCGCTCGCGGCCAACGACGAGCCGCTGGTGCACAGCGGCTACGCGCGCTATCGCGAGCGGCTGTTGAAGGAAGGCGTCGACCTGTACGAGCTCAGCCCCGCGCGCACCCGCAGCGGGCGGCTGGGCATGTTCGGCAATTCGCTGGGCCGGCTGCATGCGAAGACCGCGGTGGTCGACCAGCGGCGGATGTTCATCGGCTCGGTCAACCTCGATCCGCGCTCGGCGACGCAGAACACCGAGCTCGGCATCATGGTCGACAGCCCGCAGCTCGCCCGCGAGATGCTGCGCATCATCAAGATCAGCCGCCTCGAAAGCGCCTACCGGCTGCGGCTTGCCGGGGACGGCAGTCTCGAATGGCTGGCGGTGGACGGCGAAAAGGAAGTCATCCTGCGCACCGAGCCCGAATCCACCTGGTTCCAGCGCCTGTACAAGGACCTGGTCGGCCCCTTGGTGCCGGAGCACCTGCTTTAGGGCGCGATTGTTTCGTTTTCATTGACGCCCCATCCTCGCCTCGCGAAAACTCCCGGTGCCGTGCAAATCGAGAATCGCGGGATCGGCCTCCCCAGGGAGGCCTTTTCTCTTCACCGATCATGGCCCTGCTTCGCAGATGCCTGCTGGATGTCCGCATCCTGCAAGGCGATCCCGACATTTCACTTCTCGAATGCGGCGTGCTGGCCCGCGACCTCGAGGAACGCCCCGGCTTCGCGCGCGACCTGGCCGAGGCTCAGGCGCGCCTGAGGAAGCCGCTGGCCGGCGCCAGCCACTCCACGCCTTCGGGCCCCAGCGCAGAGAGCTGATCCGCTTCGCGGAAAAAAAGCAGCTTTTCCTCCTCCAGCAACAGGCAGGCCACCGCTTCCGGCGCGTCGGCCGCGCGCAGCACCCGCAGCGTGCATCCGCCGATCGCGAGCCGGTCCCCGACAGAGGGCGCCGGGCCACGCAACGCGAGCGTCCACCGCACCGGGCCGGGCGCGCAGGCCGACAACGTCGCCGCATGCGCCTCGTCGCCGCTACCCGCGTCGATCAGCGCCCACTCGCCGCCTTCACCGCCGACGAAATAGCTGTTCAGCAGCAAGTCGCCGGTTTGCGCCGTCACCCGCACGACGTGGGCCGACAGCCGCATCGCGAGGCCCGGGGTGAGCTCGTAGCGCCCGTGGCACTGCCCGTCGGGATCGATCAGGGAAATTTCCTCGTAGGCAGGCTCGCCGGGATTCACCGGCCTGCGGCCAGCAGGCCCTTCGGCCAGGCGCGGCATCACGAGGCTCACCTCGTTCAACCCGCGCGCGTGCGCCATGCAATCCAGCGCCGAGTCGAAGGTCGCGAGTTGCTCCAGGATGCGCCGCTGCACATTCATCAGACGCAGCCCGCGCGCCGCGTCCAGCGCGTCGGCAGGCCGCAGCCAGAGGTGCTCGACCGTCTCGCGCCCGTCGGGCCGGGCGCTCTGCGCAGGCGGCGCCAGCGCCACGAAGAAACGCGTGTCGAAGCGGCGCGGCATGCCCGGCGGGGTCAGCCAATGGCTGAAGTACACCAACTGGTCGACGGCCAGGCGCCAGCCGTGGCGCTCGCACAGGCGCAACATGGCGTCGCCGCCCTCTTCCACCAAGGCACGCAGCCCGTCGACTTCCGCGGGCGGCAGGGCGTCGAGCGAGACAAGCCCGCCGTCGGTGCCGGTGGCGAAGAGCAGCCCGGCCTCCTCGAAGCATTCCCGCACCGCCGCGGCGTAGAAGTCGAGGCCGTTCGCCGGGAGCGCGAGCCGAAGGCTGGCGGCGACATCGTCCACGCCGCTGCAGAGCCCATGGAGCGCGCGGTCGCCGGTATCGACCGTTCCACCGGGGAACACGGCGGCGCCGCTGTTCTGGTCGGCCTCTCTCTCGGCGCGCCGCAGCATCAGCACCTCCAGGCCGGCCGTACCGTCACGCAGGACGATCAGAGTGGCGGCCGTACGGACGGGACGGACAGGCGCCGAAGGGAGATTCGAAGAAATGGACATGATCGCCAGCCGTTTTACCAGCAAGACACAGGCCGCCGCGTCCCCGCCATGACGGTGCGCGGGCCCTTCGATTCATCGTTTTCCCTAACTCGAACCGCCTCGGTTGGCAAGAGCCCTTTTGGGGAGGTGTAAACCAACAGGCTGTTTCAAACTCCCCACAGGAAAGTGGGGATGCCGTGGTCAAGAAGATTCGGCTCAATGATGAGCAATGGAATACGCTACACGCGCTGTATGAAGCGCACACCCAGAAGTTGCCAACTGACGCGATCAAGGTGTCTGAGCGACTGCGCTCGAACGGGCTGGTGACCTCCGACCGGCAGGGAGGCACCTTCCTCACGGAGCAGGGATTGCGCCGTATCAATCAGGGCCGGTGAACCTCATTCCGCCAGCTGAAGTCCTTGCCGGTTGACGCTCTCGACGATCTCCCTGAGCGAATTCCGCCCCAGCCTCGACAGCACGAAGAGTTTGCGCGCCGGCACCCGCGTCAGGTCGCGGACCGTGTGGAGCTGGTTCAGCCGCAGCACGTTGGTCGTGCGCAGCGACAGATCGAGGATGGCGATGTCGGCGTCCAGAACCGGGTGCGCAGCCGGCGCGGCTGCGACGGGATCGTGGCGATGGTCCATGTCGTGTCTCCAGTAGCAATGCCCGAAACCTGCACACTCCGTGCCATCGCCGCGGGTGCCCGGGTGTCGTGGCCTTCCATTGGAGAACTCCGCCCTTCGCCTGATTTCAGAACAGGTCGATTGGCTGAAATTCATCCATTTGCACACTTGTCAGTCAGGGTTAACCAGCGGACTTCACCTCCAAGGCGTTGTCGACCGAGACCACGCCCTTCACCGACCTGGTGATCTCGCCGGCCCGAGCCTTGGCTTCCTCGCTCGGCGCTGGCCCGGAGAGCCGCACCGCGCCGTTTCGCGTCTCGACGTCGATGCGCGAGACGCTCAGATCCGGATCGCGCGCCAAGGCCGCAGACACGGCCAGCGTCACGCTGGCGTCGTCGGTGGTCGCGATGGTGGCCGCGCCCAGACCCTTGATCGCCTCCTTCGCGGCGATCGCGTCCTGCTTCACCTCGGGCGAAGTCACGAAGGCTTTCGTCTTGTCGCGGGCGGTTTCGGCCATTTCCGCAGCCTTGTTGGCGGCTGCGGCTGCGGCCTTGCCGGTCTGGTCCACCGCAGCGTCGACCTGCCGCTTCGTGGACTCGTCGGCGGTCCGTTCGGTGCATGCCGCCGCGCCCAGCAAGCACGCCGTGAGCACCGTAATTCGCAGAAGCGGCGGCATTCGGAAGCAATCCCTACTCGACATTTCATCGGCTCCTTTTGAACGGCGAACCCACAAGGATTCCCGCCTCAATTTAGGCCGGCGAATTACAGGTCGACGTGGCGCTCGACGCCGAGCGAATGTAGGTCGATGACGTACTGAAAATTCATCAATTTTTACATCCCGCATGATGAAAGCGGATCGATTCTGCTTGCCTACTGTTACACGCAGATTTTGCAAATAAGAAGGAAGTTAACTGCACAGTCGTCACTGAGCACTACTGTTGTAACTTCACCCCCCAGAACAAAAAAACATATCGAAAGGATTTGCAAGAATGCTTGCGGGGTAGGAAGGGTCCCACGTACAAACCTATCTTTTCTTAATCTCGAGGCCTTTTTTGTGAAAACTATGGAGAAAAGTTCTCTTTTGCTGCTTATTGCAGCAGGGACGATTGCAGGATGTGGGGGTGGAGGAAGCAGCGGCGACATGGGTGCGCTTGCAGCGAGCGGCGCGGGCACCGCGGCGGTAGCCTCCTCCGCGGTGAATGGAAGCGCCACGACCGTCGCAGATAGCGGCACGTCGAGCACAGTTGCCGGCGATTCCGGCACGACCAAGGATCAAGCGGATTCGGAGAAGCTGCGCCGTTGGTGGCCGCCGGCTCCTGCCCCTGCCCCTGCCCCTGCCCCTGCCCCTGCCCCTGCCCCTGCTCCGGCCCCGGCTCCTGCCCCGGCTCCGGCTCCGGCTCCGGCTCCGGCTCCGGCCCCGGCCCCGGCTCCTGCCCCGGCCCCGGCTCCTGCCCCGGCTCCGGCGCCTGCCCCGGCTCCCGCGCCTGCTCCGGCTCCGGCGCCTGCTCCGGCTCCCGCGCCAGCGGTCTCCGGCGACATCGTTGACAGCGCCCTGAACATCATTCCGGCGCAGTACACCGCCATGGCGGCGCAGTTGAGCAAGGATGCCGGCATCGCCTACCGCTACGGCCCCGATGCGATTTCTTCAGGCTCGGCCAACGCAGGCGTCGCGCTGTACAAGCGCGGGGACACCAAGCTCACCTCTCCCGCACCGGACTACCCGTTCTGGTGGCAGATCGGCCAGACCTCCAGCGGTGCCGGCTCGTACTCCTCGAACCAGGGTTCGATCACCTTCGTGGCGGACGATCCGACACAGCGGGTGGGCGTGTCCGACATCCAGATCTCGAACTACATGTATGGCGTGTTCGCCCAGCTCCCGCAGCTGAGCTGGACGCGTGCAGCCGTCGCCGGCGGCGGTATCGACAGCGTCAACGTGATGGGCTATCGCGAGCAGGGCATCGTGAGCAACAACCCGATCGCCACCGCCCGCTGCGCCGGCACCGCGTTCTGCGCCGAAGGACTGGTCGCGTTCCAGAACGGCGTCATCGGCACAGTCGGCAGCAACACCGCGCGCAACCGGACCACCGTCCAGCTGCCCGCCAACAAGGTGCCGACGTCCATCGCCATGACGAACAACAGCGAGTTCGCCCTGGTCACGGTGTGGGACACGCAGGCCCTCAAGGGTCAGGTCGCGGTCATCGCCATGGCCGGCCTGTGCGACGGCTGCGATCCGTACAACGGCACCGCGGACCACACGACCAACGGCATCGGCTATGCCAAGTGGTACAACTGGTGGCAGGAGTGGATGGGCGTCTACCCGGGTCTGGCGAACATGGGCAACACCGCGTTCATGAAGATCCTGGGCTACATCGACCTGCCCGGCATCAACGCGCCGACCGAGATCGCCGTCACGACGGGCATGGACCAGTACAAGACGCTCTACCAGACCGGCTCGCAGGTCGGTCAGTTCGTCGGCCTGGACAACTCGCCCCTGACGACCGCGACCAACTGGCAGAAGTTCGCCCCTGGCGGCTCCCTCTACTACAACTACGCCAAGGGCGGCGTGGCGGTGGTGATCTCCAAGTCGGAGCAGAAGGCCGCGTTCATCGACCTGAAGCCGCTGTTCAGCTACTTCAACGGCATGTACTTCAGCTCGAACGTGAGCCAGACGACCAACTTCGGCCAGGCGGCCAACCAGTGGCCGTTCACCTTCGACGTGCAGGCCTCGCAGAAGCCGACGGTGGTCAAGACGGTGTCGCTGGGTGCGCGTCCGACCGCGGTGAAGACGACGATGGCCGAGAAGTTCGCGACGCGGGCATGGATCGCGACGCAGGACGGCACGCTGCACATCTACAGCCTGGATGGCTTCGCGCCGGGTGACGGCTACAACATGACGGCCAACCCGCCGGCGAGCAACATCGCCGAGGTGGGCACCGTGACCGGCATCGGCCGCAATCCGACGTCGCTGGGTGTCTCCCGAGGCGAACCGACGAACACCAGCTTCGATGCGAGCAACAAGCAGGTGATCGTGGCCTCCCGCGGCGACAACAAGATCAACTGGGTGCGCTTCGCTTCCAACGGCAACAGCGGCAGCATCGTGCGCACGATCCAGCACAACGAGATGAAGGACCTGATCGCGGTCGAGGACTCGGACAACTTCGCCAACCAGGGCTTCGTGCTGAGCGCGCTCGACTACACCGGCAAGGCGGTACGCAACTACCGCTACGGCCAGGTGACCTTCAATGATGGCGGACTCTGCCCGTGGCCCACCGGCTGCCCGATCAACGCGATCAACGGTGCCCAGGCCGAGTACGGCGGTGCAATGGCGCTGCCTGGCAAGCCCTTCCAGATGAACTCGGCGAACGTGCCCTGAGCTCCGCTTCGTTCTTCTGACTGACCGAACAGCCCGCCTCGTGCGGGCTGTTTTTTTTTGTGCCTTCACGGCTGGGCACGCGCGTCTGCCAGCAGGTGATCGAGCATGCGTCGCACGCGCACGCGGAAGGACAAGCGGTGGCTCGCGATCATCGCCCTGCTCCCCGCGGCACGCCTCGCAGCCGCGACCCCGGTGGTCCTGTTGCACGCGCTGCCGGCGCGTGCGCCCTGGTCGGGGACAATGCAAGCACCTCAGCGCGGATGCCCGAGACGTCACAGATTGTTGGATCTGTCCACCGGGCGCTGGTCCGCAGCGTTTCAACCTGAATGGGCAAATTCGCCCCCATCGGAGAATTCCAGTGAGTTTTGTTGGCTCTGCGCTCGCCAGACTGGCGTTTGCCGCGGCTGTGACAGCAACGGCCCTCTCGGCCGCCGTATCCGCGCACGCGGAGGTGAATGTGTCGGTCGGCGTCGGCGGCCCGGTGTACTACGAGCCGGCGCCCGCCTATGTGGTCCCGCCGCCGGCCTACTACCAGCCCGCGCCGCCGGCTTACTACCAGCCGCCACCCCCGGTCTACTATCCGGCTCCTCCGGCCTACTACCGGCCACCGCCGCCCGCCTACTATGGCCCCGCCCCCGGCTATTACGGTCAGGGCGAATCCCGCCCACGCCTGAGCGACATGCAGCAACGCGCTCTCAACAACTGCGTGCTGCTGGCGCCGAGCGAGCAGCGCAGGTGCCGCGCGACCGTCATGTCGACCGTCCGCTGAACGGCGCCTCACTCGGCGAAAAAGTTAAACAAAAGTTTTCTTTTTTACTAGAATGTTTCACTCCTGGGGGAAAGGAGCGAAACATGAGAGTGCTTGTATCGGCCCTGGTCGGGATCGCGCTTTTCGCTGGCTGCCTTGGCGTGTGGTGGTTCTACTTTCCGGTGTGGAAGGTCGAAACCAGCGTGCGAAAGCAACTCCCCGACGGATTCGCGACCTTCTCGGGCGTCAAGTACAACCGCTCCACCGGCGCCGGCTGCGGCTATGTCAACGTGGGAAGCCGGCCCGGCCTGCCCCGCGGCACGACGCATTTCGTCCTGCTCGCGGACGGCAGCCTGAAGTTCGACCCGGACGACCGCATGACCGGCACGACACTCCAGCAGCTCGAGGCACTGCGCAAGCACACGGACTACCTCGCACTGGTGTACGCGCGCTGCGCGTGACTGAGTTCACCCCCAGCCTCGCCCACTTCGTGTGGCTCTGACACCCCCTCTTCGGGGGCAATCCCAGCGGCCCGGCGAAGCCGGTTCCGCGGGATCACTTGGTTCACCCCCAGCCTCGCCCACTTCGTGTGGCTCGGACACCCCCTCTCCGGGGGCAATCCCAGCGGCCCGGCGAAGCCGGTTCCGCGGGATTCCTGGGTTTGGGTGCGCGGCTATTCGTATTGTCGGCCGGTGCGCATGAGGTCCGGCGTCCCGATGACTTCATTGAGAGCATCGAAGTCCAGCATCTGCGAACGCCAGGGCTGCGTGGTGCGATGCGCGTGCAGGCTGCCGTAGTAGCCCTGCAGCGTGTGCACCACCGCCCGCGCGGTGCCGCCGGGGAAGATCGCGATGCGAAAGCCATGTGCCTGCAAGGCATCGGCGTCCTGGATCGGCGTCTTGCCGCCTTCCACCATGTTGGCCAGCAGCGGAATGCGATGCGCGAAACGGCGGCAGGCGGCATCCATCTGCTCGGGCGAACGCAGCGCCTCGATGAAGAGCGCATCCACCCCGGCTTCGAGATAGGCCTCCGCGCGATCGAGCGCGGCGTCGAGCCCCTCGACCGCGACCGCGTCGGTGCGCGCGAGGATCAGCGTGTCGCTCGACGCACGCGCATCCAGCGCCGCCTTGAGCTTGCCGACCATCTCGCGTTTCGGCACCACCGCCTTGCCGTCGAGATGCCCGCAGCGCTTGGGGAAGGTCTGGTCCTCGATCTGCACCATCGCCGCACCGGCCCGCTCGAAGCCGCGCACGGTGCGCTGGGTGTTGAGTGCATTGCCGAAGCCCGTGTCCGCATCGACGATCACCGGCAGGTTCACGCGCTCGGTGATGCGCGCGAGCGTGTCGGCGACTTCGGTGAAGGTGGTCAGGCCGATGTCCGATCGCCCCAGCCGCGTGTAGGCGATCGACGCGCCGGAGAGGTAGAGCGCCTCGAACCCCGCCTGCTCGGCGACGAGCGCGCTGAGCGCGTCATAGACGCCGGGCGCGAGAACGATGCCTTTCGACGCCAGGCGCGCCTTGAACGTGTTGTCGGTCATTTCATTTGCTCCCTTGAAGTCACGAGCGCCACAGCCGTCCGTGCCGCGATGTAGCCACCGGCCACCGCGCTCAGCAATCCGTTGCCGGAGAGATAGCCCCACACCGCATCGCCCGAAACGCCGCCTGCCGCGCCGCCGGCAGCAAGCAGGTTCGCGAAGGGCTTGCCGTCCGCATTCAGCACGCGCATGTCGTCGTCCGTGTCGAGCCCGCCCTGGGTGTGGAACAGCGCGCCGGTCACCTTCACCGCGAAGTACGGCGCTTCCAGACCGCGCGAGAACACGCGGCCGTCGGATTGCGGCTGCTTCTCGCGCAACGCAGACAGCGTGCGCGCAAGCACCGCCTCGTCGCACCCGATGCAGCCCGCCAGGTCGGTGAGCGTCTCGCAGCGCCGCAAGGCACCGGCGGCCTCCGCATCGCAGAAGTCGGGGAATCCGCGCGCGAGTTCGAGCAATGGCGCGTCGAACACATTCCACGCGATGCCGCCCGGCTGCGCGAGCACATGCACCGCGGCTTCGGAATAGCCTTGCGCCTCGTCGTGGAAGCGCCGGCCTTCGCGATTGATCTGCACGCCGCCTTCCATGATCACCGCCCACGACATCAGCGCGCCCTGCGGCGTCACCCACGAGCCGTGCCCCTGGTAGCCGCCGAGATCGCGCAGCCGCGCGCCGAGCGTTTCACCCCAGAGGATCGCGCTGCCGTCGTTGCCCACATGGCCGCCGAAGGTGGCCTCGGCCATCTCGGGCAGCAGCTCGCGCACCATCGACGCATTGCCGCCGAAGCCGTTGCAGGCCAAGAGCAGCACTTCGCAGCCCAGCGTCTCGCGCTGGCCGTCCGGCCGCTGGTACTCGATGCCGATCACGCGGTCCTCTGCATTCACCACCAGCGTATCGACCACCGCCTGCGTCAGCACGGGGACGCCCGCCGCTTCGGCCGCCGACTGCAGGCGCGCCATCAATGCGGCGCCCGTCTTCTGCGGCAAGGCGTGCATGCGATGCACGCTGTGGCCGGGATAGAGAAAGCCGTCGAGCAGGATCCAGTCGAGCCCGTGCCGCGCCTGGAGCGCATCGAGCGCCGGGCCGACCGCCTTCGAATAGGCCTCGACCCGCACCGGCGAGGCGCGCCCATGCGCCTTCGCCTGGATGTCGGCCGCGAAGCGCTCCGGGCTGTCGCCGGTCACGCCGTGTGCGCGCTGCACGCGCGTGCCGGGCGCGGGAATGAATCCCGAAGACAGCGCCGTCGATCCGCTGGGGACCGCATCGCGTTCGAGCACGACGCATTCGACGCCCGCATCGGCCAGCATCAGCGCAGCGGTGAGTCCGCAGGCGCCGCCGCCGACGATCGCGACCGGCACCTGCGCATCGGCATCGATGGATGGCGCACGCCGGATGCGGCGCGTGGGTCCGTCAGCCATCATCAGCCCAGCGACCGAATGAAGGCCGCGCAGTCCGTGACCTCGGCCACGTTGCGCATGTCGGCCAGCGAGGTCTGGTGCCGCTCTTCGCCGAAGGCCGCACAGCCGTCGGACAGCACCAGGGTACGGTAGTCGCGCATGTGCGCATCGCGCACCGTGCTGGCCACCCCGCCGTTCGTCACGATGCCGCAGACCGCGACCGAATCGATGCCGGCGCGACGCAGAACCCAGTCGAGCTGCGTGTTGAAGAAGGCCGAATAGGCGACCTTGCAGACTGCGACGTCGACCAGCCCGGCAAGCGCATCGACATTCGCCTGCCCCCAGCTTCCGGGCGCGAAATGGCCCCTCTTCAGATACGGACGCAGGGCCTTGAGATGCGGCGAGATCATCGGCTCGCCTGATGCATCGGGCCACAGCGTGAACTGGCTCGCGACCACCATCCCGCCCCTTGCCTTGAGAGAGCGCGCGACTTCCGCCACGCGCGCGGGCAGCAGCAGCGCAGGCGGATTGCTGTCGCCGCCGCGCGCATATGCACCCTTCGGATCGAGGAAATCGTTCTGCAGGTCGATGATGACCAGCGCGGTCTTCGCCGCGACGATAGGTGCGCCCGCGCTCATGACGGCCTCACCAGCAGGTTGCCGTGCGCATCGACCTCGGCATGAAAGCCGGGTTCGAGCCACACGGTGGTGTCCGGCTGCTCGAGGATCGCCGGTCCGTCGATGCGCGTGCCGACCGGCAGTTCGAGCCGCGCGTAGCGCACCGCGTCATGCCACTGTCCTTCATGGAACACGCGCTGCGTGCCGAGCGGCGCGATGCTGCCGGTGCCTTCGGGCGCGAGCACGGCCAGATCGAACTTGGGCCTCACCCCGATGCGGGCGTAGCGCAGGTTCATCAAGCGGATCGGAATGCCGTCGAGCACGCGCCCGAAGGCCGTGGCGTAGGCCGCCTCGAAGGCCGCACGGATCGAATCGACCGTCAGGGGCTTGCTGCGCGCGTCCGACAGTTCGACCGGCAAGGTGTGCGTCTGCCCCGCGTAGAGCATGTCGAGCGCGATCACCTCGCGCACCGCCTCGAAGCGCACGCCCGCCGAATCGAGGCGGCGCTGACATGCGTCGGCCAGTTCGTCGATGCGCCGCTGCAGGTCGGCCACGTCGACTTCGGTGAGCGGACGGTTGATGGTCTGCACCGCGTCGTGCCGCATGTCCGCGATCACGCAGCCCAGCGCGGACGTGACGCCCGGGTAGCGGGGCACGATGCCCGTGCCCACGCCGACCTCGCGCATCATCGCGCACACATGCAGCGCGCCGCCGCCGCCGAAAGGCATGTAGGCGAAGCGGCGCGGATCGTGGCCGCGCTCGATCGACACGAGCCGGATCGCGCCCGCCATGCGTGCATTCGCCACGGTGAGGATCGCCTCCGCCGCCGCATGCACGTCGAGGCCGAGCGGCCGCGCGACGTGCTCTTCGATCGCCTGCTGCGATTTTTCGGCGTCGAGCGCCGCCAGCAGCCCGCCGCCCAGGGGCCGGTCCGCGGCGATGCGGCCCAGCAGCACGTTGGCATCGGTCACCGTCGGCCGCATGTTGCCGCGCCCATAGCACGCCGGACCGGGGATGCTGCCCGCCGATTCGGGGCCCACCTGAAGCATCCCGCTCGCATCCACGGACGCGATGGAGCCGCCGCCGGCCCCGATGGTCTCGATCTGGATCATCGGCGAGCGGATCACCATGCCGAACTCGATCGCGGTCTGCGCCGCGAGCGCCGCTTCGCCATCGGCCACCAGCGACACATCGAAGGACGTGCCGCCCATGTCGCCGGTGATCGCGTTGGGATAGCCCGCCGCTCGCGCGATGGCCGCGCAGGCGATCACGCCCGCCGCGGGACCGGAGAGCGCGGTACGCACCGGCAGATCGCTCGCGGTCTGCCGCGACATCACGCCGCCGTTGCTCTGCACCACCAGCAGCTCGCCGCCGAAGCCCTGCGCGCGCAGGTCGGATTCGAGGCGCGACAGATAGCCGCCGACCACCGGCTGCAACGAGGCATTGAGCGTCGCGGTCGAGCAGCGCTCGAACTCGCGGATCTCCGGCAGCACCTCGCTCGCCGAGGTGACGTGCGCGTTGGGCCAAATCTGGCGCACTGCGGCAACCGCGCGCCGTTCGTTCTCCGGGTTCGCGTAGGTGTTGATGAAGAACACGCACACCGCCTCGCAGCCCGCGTCGAGCAGCGCACGCGCCTCGGCGCGCACCTGGTCGAGGTCGACCGGCGTGTGCAGCGTGCCGTCGGCGAGCACGCGCTCATCGACTTCGCGCCGCAGATCGCGCGGCACCACCGGCGTGAAGCTGCCGCGCAGGCCCCAGGTCTGCGGGCGATCGCGCCGGCGCATCTCCAGCACATCGCGAAAGCCGCGCGTGGTGATGATCCCGGTGCGCGCCACCTTGCGTTCGAGCAAGGCATTGGTGCCGACCGTGGTGCCGTGCACGATGGTCGCGATCGCCGCGGCCGAATCGGCCACGCGCGCCACGCCGTTCATGAAGCCGCGCGCCTCTTCGCCGCGCGTGGAAGGCACCTTGACGATGCGCGCGGTGCCGCTCGCCTCGTCGAGCACGAAAAGGTCGGTGAAGGTGCCGCCGACGTCCACGCCGACGACGAGAGATTGCTGTTTCGAAGTCATTCGGATGCTTTCCTGCCGGCATCAGCGCCGGTGGTCACGTAGCCCATTTCCCGGTCGCGCTCGCGCAGTTCGGGCTGTCGTTCGGCGGCGCTCCCCCACCCGCCGCCGCCGGGGGTTTCGAGACGCACGCGCTCGCCGCGCACGAGGCGGATGCCGCGCATCTTCGAGACCATCGGCGGCACGTGCCACGCGCCGTCGTTCTCGTAGCGGAAGACGTTGAGCGCGCCGGCGCCGCCGCCGGCGATGCCCTTGGGCGGCGAGGTGCCGCGTTCGCCGAAGACGAACACCTCGGCGTCCTTCTCCAGCAGTTCGATTTCGTAGACCGCGCCGAGGCCGCCGCGATGCTGGCCTTCGCCGCC
The DNA here is from genome assembly GCF_037889935.1 of Variovorax ureilyticus. Classification (NCBI taxonomy): domain Bacteria; kingdom Pseudomonadati; phylum Pseudomonadota; class Betaproteobacteria; order Burkholderiales; family Comamonadaceae; genus Variovorax; species Variovorax ureilyticus. Next base: position 190,102 of record NZ_JBBKZU010000008.1, on the reverse strand, counting down.
CGAATCCGCGCGCAGCGACCATTCGGTGAAGCGCACCGGATAGGCCGCTTCGAGAATTTCCAGCGGCGGAATCGTCGCGGTCGAGATCGGCGCGTTGCCGTGCGAAAGGCCATCGCCGCCCGAATGACCGCCATGCCCGCCACCGAAAAAGCTGAACATCACCCAGCGCTGGCCCTCGCGGCCCGCGTCGCTGCGCAGGCCGGCGATCGACAGCGCATTGATCGTGCCGTAGGCCTGCGCCACCGCACGCTTCGGATCGGCCTTCGCGGCGGCGCTGAAGATCACGTCGATCATGCGCAGGATGGTCTCGGTGTAGCCGCCGACCGGTCTCGGGCGTTCCGCGCTGATGACGAGCCGGTCCGGCAGCACGAAGTCGACCGCGTCGAGCACGCCGGCATTCGCGGGCACATCGGGGAACAGGTGCTTGAGCGCCACGTAGCAGGCCGCGATCGCGGTCGCGCGCGAGATGTTCACCGGGCCCGCGCACTGCGGCGAAGTGCGCGAGAAGTCGAGCAGCAGGCGATCGCCCGAAACGGTCATGTCCAGCGCGATGGTGAGCGGCTCGGGGCTGATGCCGTCGTTGTCCAGCACGTCCTCGAAGCTGTAGCGCCCGTCCGGCAGCGACGCGATGTGCGAACGCATCAGCCGCAGCGCCCGGCTGCGCAGTTCGCTCAGTGCCTGCAGCACGAGGTCATCCCCGTATTCGTCGAGCAGGCCGTGAAGCCGCTTCGCGCCGAGTTCCAGCGCAGCGAGCTGGCCGTTGAGATCGCCCCAGAGGCTGTCGGGCAGCCGCGTGTTGGCTTGCAGGATCGCGAGTACGTCGCGGTCGAGCACGCCATCACGCACGATGCGCACTGGCGGGATCTGCACCGCCTCCTGCCAGCACTCGGTCGCGGCCGGGTTGTAGTTGCCGGGCACCGCGCCGCCGACATCGTGCCAGTGCGCCGCCGAAGCCATGTGGCAATAGAGCTTGCCGTTGCGGAAGAAGGGCCGCACCAGCTTGAAGTCGTTCGCATGCGTGCCGCCGTCGTAGGCGTCGTTGCTGATCCAGATGTCGCCGTCCTGCATCCCGCTGCGCGACTCGGCCGCCTTGGCGGTCGCGCGCACCGCGAAGGCCATGGCGCCGACGAACACCGGCAGGCCCGACTTGCCCTGCACCAGCGTATCGCCGGTGGCGGCGTCATAGAGGCCATGGCAGGCGTCGTGCGCCTCGGCAATGATGGGGTTGAACGCGCTGCGGTAGAGCGTCGCGTCCATTTCGTCGGCCACCTGTTCGAGCCGGCCGCGAAGCACGGCCAGCGTGACGGGGTCGATCGCAGGGGTGCGGGAAGGATCAGGCATGACTTGCTTTCTTGCCAGCGCGCTGGCGTAGCTGATTCAACAGTCCGCCGGCGCGGACCATGTCCATGAGGAACGAAGGCACCGGCTCGCAAGCGAGCCGCGTGCCTTCCGGTGCGATCACCGCGGGCGCGGCGGCGTCGATCTCGATGCGGTCGCCTTCGTGCAGCACCTCGGCCTGTGGGCAGGTCAGGAGCAGCAAGCCGAGGTTGAACGCGTTGCGGAAGAAGAGCCCGCTGTAGGCTGGCGCGATCACGGCAGAGACGCCGAGCTTCACCAGCACGGCGGCCGCCTGCTCGCGCGACGAGCCGATGCCGAAGTTCGGCCCGGCCACGATCACGTCGCCCGGGCGCACCTCGCGCGCGAACTCGGGGCGGATGGCTTCGAGGCAGTGCTGTGCAATGGTGTCGATGCCGTGCTTCATCGCATGGCCGGGCGCGAGCGCGTCGGTGTCGATGTCGGGGCCCAGGCGCCACACACGATGCTGAGTCTGCGCGCTCATTGGGTAACCTCCGTGCTGCGCACTGCGGTGCGAGCCCCCTTCGGAGCGGCCGGGCGGTGGCTCATGCGAGCACCTCTCGCGGATCCGCAACGCTGCCGCGCAATGCGGCGGCAGCGACCGTATAGGGCGAACCCAGATACACCTGCGCGGTCGGCGAGCCCATGCGGCCCTTGAAGTTGCGCGCGGTGGTGGAGATGACGGTCACGTCATCGCCCATCGGGTCGCCATAGCCGGAGCATGCGCCGCAGGCGGTCGGGAAGAGCTCCGCGCCCGCATCGGTCAGCGCCTGCAGCACGCCCTCTTCCTCCGCGAGCTTCTGGTCGCGCACGCTAGCGGGCGCCACCATCAACCGCACCCCCTTCGCGACCTTGCGCCCGCGCAGCACCTGCGCCGCGGCGCGCAGATCGTCCAGCTTGGCGCCGGTGCAGGCGCCGATGTAGGCGATGTCGATCGGCATGCCGGCAAAGCGGCTCACCCCGTGCGAATTGGCCGGGCTGTGCGGCGCGGCGATGTGCGGCTCCAGCGTGCTCGCGTTGAAGCGATGGCGCGTGTACTCGGCGTCCTCGTCGGTGAACCACGGCCGGGTGTCGACATGCGGCACGCCCGCGCCGGCGAGGAAGGCGGCGGTCGTCGCATCGGGCGCGATCAGGCCGGCCTGCGCGCCGAGCTCGGCGCTCATGTTCGACAGAGTCATTCGCTCCTGCATCGACAGCGCGGTCACCGCCGGACCGCAGAACTCCACGGCCTGGTAGCGGCCGCCGTTCATGCCGAAGCGGCCGATCATGTGCAGCATCATGTCCTTGGCGGTCACGCCCTTGGGCAAGGCGCCGTCCCACCACATCTGGATGGTCTCGGGCACGCGCAGCCAGATCTCGCCAGTGACCACCACCCCGAGCATCTCGGTGCTGCCCACGCCGAACATGTAGGCGCCGAACGCGCCGCCGGTCGGCGAATGCGAATCGCCGCCCACGCACATCATTCCGGGGCGGATGTGCCCGTGCTGCGGCACCACCACATGGCAGATGCCCTGGCTGTCGTAAACGTGCGGCAACTGCTGGTCGCGCGCCCACTCGCGCGCGATGCGCACGATGCGGCGCGAGTCGTCGTCGCGCTCGGGCACGTAGTGGTCCATCACCAGAACCACGCGCGAGCGGTCCCAGATCTCGGCACCGAGTTCTTCCAGCATCGGCTGGAGCCGGCGCGGGCCGGAGGAGTCGTGGAACATCGCGAGATCGACCGCGCAGGTGACGATCTCGCCGACGGCCACGCTTTCGCGCCCGCTCGCGCGGGCGATCAGCTTCTGCGCCAAGGTCTGCGCGGGGGCCATGGCGCTCATATAGCCCCCTTGCTCGGCACTAGCGTGTCCTCGCGGCCCCCCGAGGGGGCACGAGCTTGCTTGGGGCGGCCCGGCGCGGCGCTCATTCCGGCTTGGCTCCGGAGAACTTCACGACCTTGGCCCAGCGCTTGATCTCGCTCTGTACGAAGGGCGCGAACTGCTCGGGCGAATTGCCGACAGGGATCGCGCCTTCGCTTTCGAGGCGCTTCTGCATCTCGGGCGTGGCGATCGCCTTGCGCGCCGCGTCACTGATCTTGCGCGCCACGTCGGGCTGCATGCGACCCGGCCCGAAGAGACCGAACCATGCGCTCGACTCGTAGCCCGGCAGCACCTCGGCGATCGCCATCACGTCCGGGAACTGCGGCAGCCGCTTGGCCGTGGTCACGCCCAGAGCCTTGAGCTTCCCTGCCTGGATATGGGCCTGCGCATTGCCCACCGCCGCGAACATCAGCTGCACCTGCCCTGCCAGCACGTCCTGCACCGCCGGCGCCGTGCCCTTGTACGGAATGTTCACGATGTCCACCCCCGACTGCATCTTGAAGGCCTCGCCCGCCATGTGCAGCGACGAGCCGACCGAGCCGATCGCGAAGTTGAGCTGCCCCGGCTTGGCCTTCGCGAGCGCGATCAGCTCCTTCACATTGTTGGCCGGCAGCGAGGGATGCGCGACCAGGATCGACGGCGCAGACGCCACCAGCGTGAGGGGCGTGAAGTCCTTGACCGGATCGAAAGGCAGCGAGGGATAGAGCGTCGCGTTGATCGCATGGCTGGTGAAGCTCATGAGGAGCGTGTTGCCATCCGGCGGCGCCTTGGCGACGAGCTCGGCCGCGATGTTGCCGCCGGCGCCGGGGCGGTTTTCCACGATCACCGTCCTTCCGAGCGCAGGGCCCATGCTGGCGGCGAGCGTCCGCGCCAGCGTGTCGGTGGAACCACCGGCGGGCGCTCCCACGAGGATGCGCACCGGTACACCGCCGACCTGCGCGCGGGCACCCGCGGCCAGCGCGAGCGCGGCGGAAGAAATGAGGATGTTTCGACGTTTCATGTTGTCTCTCGTTCGATGAATGCGCGATGCGGACGGCCGTCAAAGGCCCAGGTACGCGCGGCGAAGTTCGTCGCTGCCCAGCAGTTCCTTCGGCAGCCCCGAGAAGCGGACGCTTCCGTTTTCGAGCACGTAGGCCCGGTCCGCGATCTCCAGCGACTGGCCGACGTTCTGCTCGACCAGCAACACCGCGAGGCCATCCTCGCGAAGCTGGCGGATGAGCGAGAACATTTCCTCGACCAGCAGCGGCGACAGGCCCAGCGAAGGCTCGTCGAGGATCAGCAGCACCGGCTCCGCCATCAGCCCGCGGCCGATGGCGAGCATCTGCTGCTCGCCGCCGCTCATGGTGCCGGCCGGCTGGCCGATGCGTTCCTTCAGGCGCGGGAAGATGCCGAACACCTTCTCGAGATTGCTGGCGCGACGCTCGCGCGCCCGGGTGAAGGAACCGAGTTCGAGGTTCTCCAGCACGCTGAGGTTGGGGAACACCTTGCGCCCTTCGGGCACCTGGATGAGCCCGGCCTTCACCACCTCGCGGTAGTGCGCGCCGCTCAGGTCCTGGCCGTCGAAATGGACGGTGCCATCCCATGCGGGGCACAGGCCGCAGATCATCTTGTTCAGCGTCGACTTGCCCGCGCCGTTGCTGCCGAGCAGCGCGACCATCTCGCCCGCGTTCACGCGCAGGTCCACGCCGCGCAGCACTTCCACGCGGCCGTACCCGCCGCGAAGGTTCCGGATGTCGAGCAACGTCGTCATGCCGCGGCCTCCTGCGGTGCAGTCGCTGCGGCCTTGCGCAGACGCGCCGCCGTGCCATGGCCCAGGTAGGCCTCGACCACCTTGTCGTTCGAGGTCACCTGCGCTGGGCTTCCCTCCGCGATCAACTGGCCCTGCGCCAGCACCCAGACATGCTCGGCGAGGTTCATCACCGCCTGCATCACGTGTTCGATCATCAGCACGGTCACGCCGCCGTCGGCGATACCGCGCACCACCGGCATCATCTCGGCGATCTCCTGCGGGTTGAGCCCGGCCAGCACTTCGTCGAGCAGCAGCAGACGCGGCTGCGTCGCGAGGGCGCGTGCGAGTTCGAGTCGCTTGCGTCCGGCCACCGTGAGGTCCGACGCCGGCTTGTCGAGTTGCGGCGCAAGGCCCACGCGCGCCGCGACGTCCTCGGCGCGCCGCAAGGCTTCGCCGCGACCGCGCACATGCAGGTGCGCACCGACCGCGATGTTCTCGCGCACCGTCTGCGCCGCGAAGGGCTTCACGATCTGGAAGGTGCGCGTCATGCCCAGCAGCGCATTGCGATGCGGCTCGCGCCCGGTGATGTCCTGCCCGGCGAAGCGCACGGTGCCGGAGTCCGGCTTGAGAAAGCCCGACATCAGCGCGAACAGCGTGGTCTTGCCCGCGCCGTTTGGACCGATCAGCGCGCTCAGGCTGCCTTCGCGCACCGAGAGGCTCACGTTCTGCACCGCCCTCAGCCCACCGAAGGAGCGCGAGATGCCGTCGAGCACCAGAAGAGGCTCAGCCATGACGGCCCCCCTTCCCCGCCCAGAGCTGCCGCACCGACAGCCCGATGCCCGCGATGCCACGTGGCAGGAAGATCACGATCAGCACCAGCACCACGCCGTAGATCACCATGTTGATGCCCGGCAGCTCGCCGAACAGGTTGCGCGTGAAGTCGGACAGCACATGCAGCGCAGCCGCGCCGAGCACCGGCCCCCACAGCGTGCCCATGCCGCCGACGATGGCCGCCACCAGCGCTTCCACCGAGGTGGTCGACCCGTAGGCGATGCCCGGATCGATGTACTGGAACACCTGCACGTAGAACGCCCCCGCTGCGCCCATGAAGGCCCCCGAGATGGCGATCGCCACGAGCTTGATGCGGAACGGATCGACGCCGACCGCACGGGCCGCATCCTCGTTGTCGCGCACCGCCTGGAGGTAGGCACCGAAGCGCCCGTTGCGCAGCCACCATGTGACCAGCAGCGCTGCGATGACGAAGGCCAGCACCACCCACAGGTAGCCGGCGCGCGAAGCGAACTGCAGATTGGCCGCCGACTCGCGCAGCGGCACCATCAGCCCCACGCCGCCACCAGTGAAGTTCACCGACAGCGCAACGATGCGGAACACCTCCGCAAAGGCCAGCGTGACCAGCGCGAAATACGAACCCTTGAGCCCGTAGCGGAACGTCAGCGCGCCGACGAAGAGCCCCACGAGCGCACTGCCCGTCACCGACATCGGCAGCGCGACCCACGCATTGATCCCACCCTGGAGCTGCGCGATCGCCTGGATGTAGGCGCCGGTGCCGAAGAAGAGCGCATGCCCGAAGGAGAACTGCCCGCCGAAGCCGCCGAGGATGTTCCAGGCCTGCGCGATCAGCGTCGCGTAGAGCGCCATCATCGCGAAGTTGAGCGCCACGCCGGACGAGGTCACGAGCGGCAGGCAGGCGACTGCGACCGCAAAGACCGCGATGCCGCCCAGGTGCCGCAGTCCGGCGTTCGATATGTTCGAACCCGCGCTCATGCCCGCGCTCCGAACATGCCCTCGGGCCGGAACAGCACCACGCCGATGAAGATCGCGAAGATGCCGATCTGCCCCAGCGATTCTCCGAGGTAGAGCCCGCCGAGCGACTCGACCACGCCCACGAGAAAGCCGCCGACCAGCGCGCCGACGAAGCTGCCCATGCCGCCCAGCACCACGATGGTGAAGGCCACGAGCACGAAGCCGCCGCCCACCTGCGGATTCACGTAATACGCCGGCAGCAGGAAACACGCCGCCGCGCCGAGGCACGCGAGCCCGATGCCGAAGCTCATCGCGTAGACATGATCGACGTCGATGCCCATGAGCTTCGCGCCCTCCTTCTCCTTGGCGACCGCGCGGATCGCACGGCCGAGGTCGGTGCGTCCCATGATCCAGAAGAGCGCCGCCGACACCACCAGCGCGCCCGCGAAGGCGACCAGCTTGGGCACCGCGATCATCGCGGGGCCGATGGCGACGGTGCTCAATGAATAGGCGGTGTCGATGTTGCGCGTGTCGGACTTGAAGAACAGCAGCGCGAGGTTCTCCATCACGATCGCGATGCCGAGCGTAGCGAGCAGGATGTTCTCGTCCTTGCCGTGGCCTGCACGGTTGATGACGATGCGCTGCAGGCCGTAGCCGAGCGCGAACATCCCCGGCACCACGATCGGCAGCGCGAGGTACGGGTCGATGCCCAGCCGTTCCTTGAGGAAGTACACCGCGTACAGCGCCAGCATGAGGCAGGCGCCGTGCGCGAAGTTGATGATGTGCAGGACGCCGTAGATCAGCGTGAGCCCCAGCGCGATCAGTGCATAGACCGCACCGGTCGTCAGTCCGTTCAGGACCGACGGAAAGAGAATGCCGAAATCGAACATCCTGCTTCCGGCCTCAGGCTGCGCGGAGCGGAAAGACCGGCTCCACCTCGCGGTAGTCGCGCGGAATGATGACCTTGATGTCGTTCTTCACGACCTGCGTCATCAGCGGTTGCGCGCCCTCGTTCTGGCCATTGACGAACTTCGTCGGGCCGTACGGCATGATGTGATTCGAGAAAGTGCTCTTCTCCAGCGCATCGATGATCGCGGCGCGATCGCTCGATTTGGCGCGCTCCAGCGCATCGGCCAGCAGCATCATCGAGGTGTAGGTCATGAAGACCTCGTAGCTGAAGAACTGTCCCTTGGCCTCGACCCGCTTGCGCAGCTCCTGCGAGCGCTTGTCCTTCGGATTGAACCAGTGGTTGCAGTCGATGATGCCGTTGGCCGCGTCCGGGAACTCCTTGACGAACTTGTAGCTCGACGCCGCGCCGCCGAGCACCGAAAAGATCGCCTTCGGCTGCACCTTCTGCTGCTGCATCGTGCGCACCAGCAGCGCGTACTCGTTGTAGTAGTTGGCCGGAATCACGATGTCCGGGTTGACCGACTTCATGCGCAGCACGATGTTGTTGAAGTCGCGCGTGGGGTTCGCGTGCTTCACCACTTCCTTGACCTCGAAGCCGTAGCCCGGGAGTTCGCGCGACAACAGTTGCGCGGTGCCGGTGCCGAAGAGCGACTCCTCGTGGATGATCATCACGGTCTTGGCCGGGCTGCCCGCCGCCTTGTTGAGCACCAGCAGGTTCGCCATCGCCACTTCGGTGGACTTCTTGTAGCCCGGGCCGAAGCGGAAGGTGTTCTTCAGGCCGCGCTCGACGATCTGGTCGGCCACGCCGACGTCGACCACATGCGGCAGGTTGTACTTGGCGGCCGCCTGCGTGGTGGCCAGGCAGATCGCCGAGGCGAACGCGCCGACGATGGCCGAGACGCCCGCCTCGTTCATCTTCTCGACCTCGGCCGCGCCGGCCTGCGGCTGGGACTGCGCGTCGCCCAGCATCGCCTCGATCTTCGCGCCGCCCAGCGCCTTGATGCCGCCGGCCTGGTTGATGTCGTCGATCGCCATCTGCGCGCCGAGCCGGCATTGCTGCCCCGAATAGGCGAGCGCCCCGGTCACGGGATGCAGCACGCCGACCCGCACCGGCTTGGGCTGCGCGCCCCCGATCAGCGGAAAGGCGAGCGACGTGCCGAGGGCGGCGGTCTGCGACAGGAAGCGACGGCGGTTTTCCATGGGGACTCCTCGTGGTGGATCGTGATGAAACTGGTTGGGGTGAATCGTTGAACGCGCCGGCTCAGGTGAACTGCGCCGACAGTTCCTTGCTGACCCACACCTTGGCGTCGATGCCGCCCACGCGGGACAACTGCATCTCGTAGGTGTAGCGGTCGGGCCGGTACAGACCGTGCAGCCACTGCACCGGCCTTTCGTCGATGTCGTAGACCAGGCGCCGCACCGCCAGCAGCGCCGAGCCGACGGAGACGTCGAGGTGCTGCGCGAGCGCTGCGTCGGCGAGCTTGGCGGTGATGGTCTGGTGCGCTCGGCCGACCTGCACGCCAGCTTCTTCGAGCAGCACGAGGATCGGCTTGCGCGCGAGTTCGCGGCGGCCGAAGCGGCGCGCGACCTCGGCCGGCACGTAGGTCGTGATGTGCGAGAGCGGCCCCTCGCGCGTGGAACGCACGCGCACCGCCTTCTGCACCGCATCGCCGGGCTTGAGTTGCAGCGCCGCGGCGACGCTGGCCGACGCTGTGACGGTCTGCACGTCGATCACCTTGACCGAGGTGCGCAGGCCCATGCTGACGAGGTTCTCGAGCAGGCCGCCGAGGTTGGCGCGCTGCACGTCGCGGCCGACCGGCTCGTCGACGACGGGCGGCCTTCCGATGGGGCGCGTGCCACGGCCCGGCTCGCGCGAGATCAGCCCTTCGGCCGCCATCTTCTCCAGCGCGCGTCGCACCGTGACGCGCGCCACGCCGAACTCCTCCATCAGCGCGAACTCGCCGGGCAGACCGCCATCGAAGCGGCCTTCGGCCAACTGCTCGCACAGCAACAGATAGATCTGGTGGTACTTCGGCAGCGGCATCTGGGACATGGGGTCCGATGGTTGCGCCGTTCTTTTGTCCCGTCAATAGGACATTTGACGTCGATATGTACGCCCCATCTCAGGGAAAACACGCCCCTTCCGGGGCGCGGCCGACTGCCGGTTACTTGAGCGGGAAGCGCTTGAGCATGCTGCGCCCGAGCGAGGTGATCTCGGAAACGGTCGCCGCGGGCTGCTCGAAGCCGTCGAGGGTGCGCACCGGCTTCGGGATCGATGCCTTGATGTGGCCGGCCAGGCTCAACACCCGGACAGCGTCGACATGCTCGCCGCCCGTGACCGCAATGGGCAGTTGCTGGGCCGCCAGACGATGGAGAAGATACATTGCCACGCCCGAAGTATGCCTGCCCTGCAGAGCGGGAAACTGCTTAAATCGAGCCGTCGACATCCACCCAGCCGCTCATGCAAATCCAGGACGCCGTCGCCAGCCGCCACTCCATCCGCGCATTCCTGCCGACGCCGGTCGACCCGGAGGCCATCCGCAAGGTCCTGACGCTGGCCGCGCGCGCGCCTTCCGGGGGCAACCTCCAGCCCTGGCACATCGACGTGGTGACCGGCGACGCACTCGCCGGGCTGCGCGCGCAGATGCGCCGCAACCTCATGGAAGGCCGCGAGCCCGAGCCCACCGAATACGACATCTATCCGCCCCACCTGCGCTCGCCCTGGCGCGACCGGCGCTTCCAGGTCGGCGAGGCGATGTACGCGCGTCTGGGCATCCCGCGCGAGGACAAGGCCGCTCGCCGCCGCTGGTTCGCGAACAACTTCGACTTCTTCGGCGCGCCGATGGCGCTGTTCTGCTCGGTCGACCGATCGATGGGGCCGCCGCAATGGTCCGACCTCGGCATGTACCTGCAGACGGTGATGCTGCTGCTGCGCGGCGAAGGGCTCGACAGCTGCGCGCAGGAATGCTGGGCGATCTACCCGGTGACGATCGGCAAGGCGATCGAGCTGCCGCCGGAGCGCATGCTGTTCTGCGGCATGGCGATCGGCCACCGCAATCGGGAGCATCCGGTGAACGGTCTTGTGAGCGACCGCGCGCCCGTCGAGGAGTGGCTGCGCTTCAGGGGTGCCTGAAGCGCCCGAGGTCTTCAGCGCCTGGGATCGATGAAGCCGGGCGCGCGGCGCTCGATGTTGGCGCGCACCGCCTCGGCCTGATTGGGGCTGCCGATCAGCGCCTTCTGCTCGACCGATTCGGCCAGCAGCAGATCGGCCGCGCTGTGCCCCATCGACGCGTTCAGCAGACGCTTGCCGGCGCGGATCGCATCGGGGCTCTTCTGCGCGATCTCGCGGGCCAGCGCCAGCGCCTCGGCCAGCGGATCGGCCGCCACCCGCGTCGCCAGGCCCAGCGCCACCGCTTCAGTGCCCGAAAAGATGCGCCCGGTGTAGGTCAGCTCGCGCACCACGTCGCTGCGCGCCAGCTCGCGCATGAGCACCATGCCGCCCATGTCGGGCACCAGGCCCCACTTGATCTCCATGACGGACATCCTGGTGTCCGCCGCGACCAGCCGCAGGTCCGCACCCAGCGCCACCTGCAGGCCGCCGCCGAAGGCCACGCCGTGCACCGCCGCGATGACCGGCACGGGCACCTCGCGCCAGACCATCGCCACATACTGCGCAGCGTTGGAGATGCCGTGCGTGCGGTCGGTCAGGTCCTTGCCGCCCGCGCCCTCGCCCACGATGTTCGCGGCGTCGCTCTGCATGCGCTCGAACGATTGCATGTCCAGCCCCGCGCAGAAGGCCTTGCCGCGGCCGGCCAGCACCACGGCGCGCACGCCGGCGTCGGCCTTGAGGCGCATGCCGGCATCGACCAGCGCGTCGAACATCGCGGGGTCGAGCGCGTTCATCTTGTCGGCGCGCGCCAGGTGGAGTTCGACCACGCCGTCGGCGTGCCGGATGGATTCGATGCGGTCGTTCATGGGAATGTGTCTCCTGATCCTGGCCCGAGTATCAGCGGTCGGCGATGATCGCGGTGTCACCCACCCTACAACGCCCCCATGCCGTTCGACCGACGCCAGTTCCTCCAGTCAGGCGCCGCCGCTGCCGTGGTGGCACTCGTCGGCGAAAGCCGGGCCGCGGCCGTCCATGACGGGCGGCTGGGTTTCACCGCCGTGCCGGCCACCCTGCGCGACGCGGTCACGTTGGCGCCCGAATACGAGATGCGGGTGCTGTATCCCTGGGGTTCCCCGACGGGCGTCGCCGGCCGGATGCCGGCCTTCGCGCCCGATGCGTCGAACAGCGCGGCCGATCAGGCGCTGCAAGCTGGCATGCATCACGACGGCATGCACTTCTTCCCCCTCGAGGGCCGCGCGGACCGCGGTCTGCTCGTGATGAACCACGAATACACCGACGACCAGCTGCTGCATGCGGGCGGTGCGGCACCGTGGAACGAAGAGAAGGTCCGCAAGTCGCTGCATGCGATGGGCGTCTCGGTGATCGAGGCCGAGCTGACCGACGAAGGCTGGCGGCAGGTGCTGCCGTCGCGCTACGCCCGCCGCATTCATGGCGCCACCCCGATGCGCATTGCCGGACCGGCCGCCGGCACCCCTTTGCTGCGCACCGCCGCCGACCCGGCCGGCAAGCGTGTGCTCGGCACCTTCGCCAATTGCGCGATGGGCGTCACCCCGTGGGGGACTTACCTCAGCTGCGAGGAGAACTTCCATGTCTATTTCGGCGGCCCCAGGGAAACCACGGCACCGCCGACCGAAGCCCAGCGCCGCTACGGCACCGTGAGCGGCAATTCCTGGACGCCCTATTGGCGCTTCGAGGAACGCTTCGACCTCTCGCGCCACCCCCACGAATCGAACCGCTTCGGCTGGGTGGTGGAGATCGATCCGTTCGACCCCGCGTCTACGCCGGTCAAGCGCACCGCGCTCGGCCGCAAGCGGCAGGAAAGCGCGACCTGCACGCTGACCCGGGACGGCCGGCTGGCGGTCTACATGGGCGACGACTCGGCCTTCGAATACATCTACAAGTTCGTGAGCCGCGACAAGGTCCGTCCCGGCAACGACGCGGCAGCGCGCGTGGCCAATCGCGACCTGCTCGACGAAGGCCGCCTGTTCGTCGCGCGCTTCGAGGCCTTCGGCCGCGGCCGGTGGATCGAGCTGTGCCACGGCCTGAATGGCATCGATGCCGCGAGCGGCTTTGCCGATCAGGCCGAGGTGCTGATCCACGCACGCCTGGCCGCCGACATCGCGGGCGGCACGAAGATGGACCGGCCCGAATGGATCGCGGTCCACCCGGCAACCGGCGAGGTGTACGTCACCCTCACTCACAACGGCGCACGCGGCAAGCCCGGCGCACCCCCGGTGGACGCGGCCAACCCGCGCGCCGACAACATCTTCGGCGGCATCCTCCGCTGGCGCGAAGACCGCCGGGATGCCGGCGGCACGGCCTTCGACTGGGACCATTTCGCGCTCGCCGGCGATCCCGCGGTGCCCGGCTCGGGCACGCACTACCCCAGCGACGACGCCGATGTCTTCGGCTGCCCCGACGGCCTGCACATCGACGGCGGCGGCCTGCTGTGGATCCAGACCGACATGAGCGGACCCGCCATGGGCAAGGGCCCGATGGCCGCGCTCGGCAACAACCAGATGCTCTGTGCCGACCCGGCGACGGGGCGCATCAAGCGGTTCCTCGTCGGGCCGAGCGGCTGCGAGATCACCGGCTGCACCGTGGCGCCGGACCGCCGCAGCCTGTTCGTCAACATCCAGCATCCCGGCGAGACACGCGAAGACGGCAGCGGCAGACCGAGCAGCGCGTGGCCGGATGGGACCGTGCCGGGCAGCGCAAGGCCGAGGTCCGCAACGCTCGCGATCCGGCGGCGCGACGGCGGCATCGTCGGCACCTGAACCCCATCGACCATCAAGGAGGAAACCCATGCCCATCCGCATCGTTCGACTCGGCAGCGACCGAGCGCAAGGCGAAGGCCTGCGCGTCGGCACCGTGCGCCGCCCGCCGCGCGGCGTGCCCAAGAGCGAATTTGCATCGCAGAACTGGTATGACGTGTGGTACCCCAACCTCGCGCCGTCGGTGGAGACGATGAAGATGGCGCAGGCCGCGCAGGCCTCGGGGGTGGCGTCGGAATGGAACGCCTTCGGGCGCAAGTTCAAGAGCGAAATGGCCGAGGCCGATGCGAGCCGCAGCCTCGACCTGCTGGCGGCGTTGTCGCACCAGACCTCCTTCTCGGTCGGCTGCTACTGCGAGAACGAGGCGCGCTGCCATCGATCCTTCCTGCGCGAGCTGCTCGCGGAGCGCGGCGCGGACATCGTCCCCGAAGCGAAATGACCGCCGCCTCCCGAGGCTCAGCGCATCGCGCGCGCGATGGCCTGCGCGGCGCTGCGCAGCTTGTCGAGCTGCTGCAGTGCATCGGGCAGCGGCATGCGGACCGCTGGCGCCTGCAGGGCCACTGCGCAGCGCACCGGCCCCTGCGGGTCATCGCGCACCGGAACGGCGACGCACACGAGCCCGTCGATGAATTCCTCCGCATCGACCGCATGGCCGACCTGGCGGATGCGATCGAGTTCGGCCTCCAGCGCCCCGCGCGATTGCAGCGTGTGCGCCGTGTGGCGTTCGTACCTCAGGCCGTCGAGCAGCCGGTCACGCTGCGCACGCGGCGAATAGGCCAGGAAGAGCTTGCCGCTGGCCGAACAATGCAGCGGCACGCGCGAACCGGGGCGCAGTTCGAGCCGCAGTGGAAAAGCGGTCTCGACGCGATCGAGATAGATCACCTCCGCACCTGACAGCGCCGTAAGGTTGCAGGTCTCGCCCACGTCGGCCACGAGCTGGCGCAGCACGGCGTGGCGCGCACCGGTGGCGGTGCTGCCGCGCAGGACGGTCTCGGCGAAACGCATCAGCCGAGGGGTGATCGCATAGCGCCGCCCGTCGCTACCGCGCGCCAGCAGCCCACCGTGCTCCAGTTGCTGGAGCATCCGGTGGACCGACGGCTTGGGCAGGCCGCTGAGGCGAACCATGTCGGACAGGCTCTGAGGCTCACCCCCGGCGGCCACCAGTTCGAGCAGTTGAAGCAGGCGCAGGCCGGGCGTGGCGGCCAGTTCGTCATCGACAGTGAGGGGGTCAGGAGAATCCATGAGAAATCTCGAAATTCGAGACGAATTGGAGAATATTTTCGAGATTTTGCCGCAATCCGGATAAGCTTCAAGCCTAAAGAAACGTCTCCATGAATTTTCCGCTCGACAACCTCGTGATCACCGGCGCGTGCGGCGGGCTGGGCAGCGCTCTGGCGCAGCAGGCGCTGGCGCGCGGCGCCCATGTGGCACTGGTCGGCCTGAACATCGAGGCGCTGGGGAAGCTGGCGGCCACCGCGCCTGGCCGTTGCGCGATCTACACGCCGGACGTGAGCGACAGCGCCGCCATGCAGGCGATGGCGCAGGACTGGATGAGCCGCTTCGGCCTGCCCGATGCCGTGATCGCCAATGCGGGCGTAGCCGGAGGCTTCGACACGGCCGAAGCCTCCGACCTCGCGGTGTTCCGGCGCATTCTCGAAATCAACCTGCTGGGCGTGGCCACCACGTTCCGGCCTTTCCTGGCGCCGATGCGTGCGCGCGGTCGCGGCACGCTGGTCGGCATCGCCAGCCTCGCGGGCCGGCGCGGCCTTCCGGGTAACGGCGCGTACTGCGCGAGCAAGGGCGGCCTGATCCGCTACCTGCAAAGCCTGCGAGCAGAACTGCGCCCGAGCGGCCTGCGCGTGTGCACGGTCAACCCCGGCTACCTGCGCACCGCGCTCACCGCCGGCAACCGCTTCGCGATGCCGGGGCTGATGGCGCCGGAAGAAGCAGCCTCGGCGATCCTGCGCGCCATCTCGCGCGGCACCGAGGAACTCGTGCTGCCGCGCCGCCTGGGCTGGCTGGCGGCCGCGCTCGACCTGCTTCCCGCGCGGTGGCATGACGCCCTGCTGCTGCGCCAGCCGCGCAAGCCGCGCGCCGGCGAGCCGGGCTCCACGGCCATCCCTGGCCTGCCATCGCCGGCCGACCCCGATTCCCGCGCGCGCTGAGCGCGCCGGCCCCTGTCCTGAAGTGCTTCTTTCTCGATGAGTCACCCTGTGTCCGCACCCGTGCCCACCCACCAGCAAATCGCCCTGATCGGAGCCGGTCCCTCGGGACTCGCCGGCGCGCGCAACCTGCAGAAGCTCGGCATTCCGTTCCAGGGCTTCGAGGCCTACGCTGACGTGGGTGGCCTCTGGAACATCGACAACCCGCGCAGCACGGTCTACCAGTCGGCGCACCTGATCTCGTCGAAGCGCACGACGGAGTTCTCGGAGTTCCCGATGGCCGAGAGCGTGGCCGACTACCCGAGCCACATCGAACTGTGCCGCTACTTCAGCGACTTCGCGGACCACTTCGACCTGCGCCGCCATTTCCGCTTCGGCGTGCGCGTGATTCGCGTCGAGCCTGTGACCGAGAGCGCGTCCACGCTCTGGCGCGTAAGCGTCGACGCCGGGGGCGGCCGCATCGAGACCGCCGAATACAAGGGCGTGATCATCGCCAACGGCACGCTGTCGGAACCCAGCATGCCGCGCTTCGAGGGCCGCTTCAACGGCAAGCTGCTGCACACCTGCGCATACAAGCATGCAAGCCTCTTCCAGGACAAGCGGGTGCTGGTGGTCGGCGCCGGCAACAGCGGCTGCGACATCGCGGTCGATGCGGTGCACTACGCCAGGAGCGTCGACATCTCGGTGCGACGCGGGTACTACTTCGTGCCCAAGTACATCTTCGGCAAGCCAGCCGACACGCTGGGCGGCAAGCGTCCGCTGCCGGCGTGGATCAAGCAGCGGCTCGACGCGAAGGTGCTGCAGTGGTTCACCGGCGATCCGGTGCGTTTCGGCTTTCCGAAGCCTGACTACCGCATGTACGAATCGCATCCAGTGGTGAATTCGCTGGTGCTGCACCACATCGGGCACGGCGACATCTCGGTGCGCGGCGACATCGCGCGGCTCGACGGCGACACGGTGCACTTCAAGGACGGCAGTGCGCGCGACTACGACCTGATCCTCTGCGCCACCGGCTACAAGCTGCACTATCCGTTCATCGACCGCACCCGGCTCAACTGGGAGGGCATGGCACCGAAGCTGTACCTGAACATCTTCGCGCCGGGCTTCGACAACCTCGCGGTGCTCGGCATGATCGAGGCGAGCGGCATCGGCTGGCAGGGGCGCTACGAGCAGGCCGAGCTGGTCGCGCGCTACTTCAAGGCGCAGGCCGAAGGTCGACCGCAGGCCGCAGCGCTCAAGGAAGCCAAGGCCGGGCCGACGCCCGATCTCTCCGGCGGCTACAAGTACCTGAAGCTGGAGCGGATGTCCTACTACGTTCACAAGGACACGTACCGGCGCGCGGTGCGAGATGCTGCGGCGGCACTCGCCTGAGCTTCCATCCACGTTCACGAGGAAATTCATGATCCCGGTCGACGAGGTACGCCTGAACTTCAACCCGGCATCGCTGGTGCTGCTCAACGCGGTGCTCGGCTTCCTGATGTTCGGCATCGCACTGGACACGCGCATCGCCGACTTCAAGCGCGTGATGCGCATGCCGTTGGCGATGACGGTCGGCGTCGCGGCGCAGTTCATCGTGCTGCCGGCGGTGACCTTCGTGCTGACGCTGCTGCTCAAGCCGGCGCCGAGCATCGCGCTCGGCATGATCCTGGTCGCGTGCTGCCCGCCCGGCAACGTGTCGAACATCCTCACGCACCGCGCCGGCGGCAACGTGGCGCTGTCGGTATCGATGACCGCGCTGTCGAACCTCATCAGCATCTTCGTGATGCCGCTGAACTTCGCGTTCTGGGGCGGGATCCATCCGACGGCGGCGCCGCTCCTGAAGACCATCGCGCTCGATCCGGCCGAGATGGTGATGCACATCATCGCGATCATCGGTGCGCCCTTCGTGATCGGCATCGCCTTCGCGCATTGCCTGCCCAAGCTCACCGACCGCATCAAGAAGCCCGCGCGCATCCTGAGCTTCGTCTGCCTGATCGGATTCATCCTCGCGGCGATCGCGGGCAACTGGCGCTACTTCCTCGACTACGTGGGCCTCGTGCTGCTGGCCGTGGTGCTGCACGACGCCCTGGCGTTCACCACCGGCTACGCCTGCGCGACCGCCACCGGGCTCGCGGAATACGACCGCCGCGCGGTCACCTTCGAGGTCGGCATCCGCAATGCGGGTCTCGGCCTGGTGCTGATCTTCAGCTTCTTCGGCGGCCTCGGCGGCATGGCGGTGGTCGCCGGCGTGTGGGGCTTCTGGGACATCCTCGCGGGCCTCGGGCTCGCCGCCTGGTGGAGTAGTAGAGACACCCCCATGCGCCTTCGGCGCTCCCCCTCGAGGGGGCGCACCTAGCGGCCCGGCAGAGCCGGTTCCGCGGGTGCCCTGGCTCCGGCCGCGGCGCTCATAGGCAGTGTGAAACCCGATCATCGAACTCATGGAAACTCCTCCACTCCTCGCGGCGCGCCGCGTTCTCGTCACCGGTGCCGACGGTTTTCTCGGCCGCACCGTGATCGCCGCGCTCTCGCGCATGCCCGACATCCAGCACGTGGTCGCGCTCGACGTGCGCGAGGTGCCGGCCGAGCGTCGCGTCCCCGGCGTGGTCTACGCCGTGCAGGACGTGCGCACGCCGCAGATCGGCGAAACGATCGGCGGCCACGCCATCGACACGGTTGTGCACCTCGCCTCCATCGTGACGCCGGGGCCCGGCAGCACGCGGCAGTTCGAGTACTCGGTCGATGTGCTGGGAACGCGCAACGTGCTCGAAGCCTGCATCGCGAACGGCGTTGGCCATATCGTGGTGTCGTCCAGCGGCGCGGCCTACGGCTACCACGCCGACAACCCCGCGTGGATCGACGAGAGCAACGCCCTGCGCGGCAACCAGGCCTTCGCGTACTCGCACCACAAACGGCTGGTCGAAGAGATGCTTGCGGCTTACCGCGTGTCGCATCCGGCGCTGCGGCAAACGGTGCTGCGCATCGGCACCATCCTCGGCGAGAACGTGCACAACCAGATCACGGCGCTCTTCGAGAAGCCACGCATCCTCGCGATCCGCGGCAGCGACAGCCCGTTCGTCTTCATCTGGGACGAGGACGTGACTGGCTGCGTGATCCACGCGATCACCACCGGGCGCGCCGGCTGCTTCAACGTCGCGGGCGATGGCGCGCTGAGCCTGTCCCAGATCGCCTCGATCCTGCACAAGCCGATGCTGGTGCTGCCGGCGGGGTTGCTGAAGATGGCGCTCGCGATCGGGTCGCACCTCGGCCTGACGCGCTACGGACCCGAGCAACTCGACTTCCTGCGCTACCGGCCCGTGCTGTCGAACAAGCGGCTGAAGGACGAATTCGGCTACGTGCCGCGCAAGACCAGTCTGGAAGCCTTCCTCGCCTTCAAGGCGGCACGCGACGCACGCGAGCAGCAGCAACCTGCTCGGGCGAGCGCGTGAACGCCCCCGCACACCTCAGCCGGGCCGATCTGGGCCGCGCCCTGGCCGTGGTGGTGATCTGGGGCCTGAACTTCGTCGTGATGAAGCTCGGGCTGCGCGAGTTGAGCCCGATGCTGCTCGGGGCGCTGCGCTTTGCCGCCGCATCGCTGCCCTTGCTGCTCTTCGTGCGCATGCCGGCGCTGCCGTGGCGCTACCTGCTGGCCTATGGACTCGCGCAGGGGCTCGGCCAGTTCGGCTTTCTCTTCCTCGGGCTGAAGCTCGGCATGACGGCAGGCATGGCCTCGGTGGTGATGCAGACGCAAGCCTTCTTCACGCTGATGCTCGCCGCGCCGCTGCTGGGCGAACGCGCACGACGCCGGCAATGGGTCGGCATCGCGGTCGCGCTCGCGGGCCTCGTGCTGATCGCGACCGCGCACGGAGAAGGACCAGGGCAGATGACGCTCATCGGCTTCCTGCTCACGCTGTCCGCCGCCTTCATGTGGGCGAGCTCGAACATCGTGGTGCGCTTCGCGACGCGGGCCGTCCCGGGCTACGACCCCTTCGGCTTCATCGTATGGAGCAGCCTCGTGCCGATCGTGCCTTTCGCCGTCGTCGCGGTGATGATGGAAGGCCCGCCCGCCGTGGTGCGCCAGCTCGCGAACCTCGACCTCGGTGCCCTGCTTTCGGTGCTCTATCTCGCGTGGTTCGCGACGCTGCTCGCCTACACGCTGTGGACGCGGCTGCTGCAGCGTCATCCAGCCGGCCGCGTGGTGCCGTTCTCGCTGCTGGTGCCGGTCGTCGGCCTCGCCGCGGCGGCTGTGTGCTTCGGCGAACGCCCGAGCGCCGCGCAGTGGGTCGGCACGGCGGCGGTGCTGCTGGGGCTGATGGTGAACCAGGGCTTCGGCGCGCGTACCCTGGCGTCGTTGCGAGACGCGAAGCGCGCCTGATCAGCGCTGCGCCTTGTCCTTCTGGTTCTGCGCCTCGATGCGTTCGCGCGCGGCGAGCCAGTCGGCATCGCTCCACTGGCGCAGTTCGTAGAAATTGCCGCCGGTGGCCAGCGCTCCGCCGCCGTCCATCATGATGCTCTGGCCGTTGAGCCAGTCGCACTGGCCGCGCGCCATGAGGAAGGTCGCGAGGTTCTGCAGCTCGCTCATCTCGCCCGTGCGCGCCATCGGATTGAGCGCCTTGCTGCGAGCGCCGGGCTCTTCGCCGGGGTTCAGGCGCTTGCTCATGCCTTCGGTCGGGATCTCGCCCGGTCCGACCGCGTTGAGGCGGATGCCATGGCGCGCCCACTCGATCGCCAGCGACTTGGTCATCACCTCGATGCCCGCCTTGCTCATCGCGGACGGCACGACGTAGGGGCCGCCGTTGTCCACCCAGGTGACGATGATGCTCATCACGCTGCGGTACGGATCGCCCTGCTTCCACTTGCCGGCCTTGGCCTCCGCGATCCAGCGCTTGCCCACCGCCTGCGTGACGTAGAAGGTGCCGTGGAAGACGATGTTCGCGATCGCGTCGAAGGCGCGCGGCGAGAGCGCCTCGGTCGGCGAGACGAAGTTGCCCGCGGCGTTGTTGATCAGCCCGTTCAATCCGCCGGACTGCCAGAGGCTCTCCACCATCTCGTCCACCGCCTGCGCATTGCGGATGTCCACGCCGAAGGTGTCGACGCGCCGCCCCGGAAACTGCTTGCGCCACTCGCCGGCGGTTTCTTCCAGCACGCTCTGGCGCCGGCCGCAGATCGCGACATCGGCGCCCAGGCTCAGGAAGCGCTCGGACATCGCGCGGCCGAGGCCGGTGCCGCCGCCGGTCACCAGGATGCGTTGGCCGGCCATGAGATCGGATTGGTACATGCGTATCTCCTGCTGTTAGTTGATCGAAAGGCTGTGCAGCGCGCATCGTAGATCGGCCGCTGCGAACCGGTAAGCTCCCGGGCAGGTTTTCAACCGGGATCCGATCCATGCCCTCCTCCACCGCCGAAGTCTTCGCGCCGCTGGCCGGCGCCCGCGTGCTGAGCCTCGCGCTCAACCTGCCCGGCCCCGCCGCGCTGATGCGCTGCCGCGCCATGGGCGCGACCTGCCTCAAGCTCGAACCGCCTTCGGGCGATCCGATGGGCCACTACAACCGCGCGGCCTACGAAGCGCTGCACGAGGGCGTGAGCGTCGAAGCCGCCGATCTCAAGACCGAGGCTGGCCAGCAGCACCTGCATCGCGCGCTCGAATCGACCGACGTGCTGCTGACGTCGTTCCGGCCTTCGGCCCTTTCGAAGCTGGGGCTCGCCTGGGACAAGCTGCACGCACAGCATCCGAAGCTGTCGCAGGTGGCGATCGTCGGCGCGCCCGGCGAGCGCGCGGAAGAGCCCGGGCACGATCTCACCTACCTCGCCGAAAGCGGGCTCGTCACGGGCACGGACCTGCCGCCCACGCTCTACGCCGACATGGGCGGCGCGATGCTCGCGAGCGAAGCGGTGCTGAAGGCCCGGCTGCACCAGATGGCGTCGCCCGGCACCGGCATCTACCTCGAAGTCGCGCTCAATGCCGCCGCCGACTGGCTCGCGCTGCCGCGCACCTGGGGACTCACGGCGCCCGGCGGCGCAGTGGGAGGCGCGCATGCCGGCTATCGCGTCTACCCGTGCGCCGATGGGCGCGTGGCCGTGGCGGCCCTCGAGCCGCACTTCGCCGCGCGCTTGTGCGAGGCGGCAGGAACGGCGTCGAAGGACATGGCTTCGGCCGAGACGCACGAAGCGATCGCGCGCTGGATCGCGGCGCGCACCCGCGCCGAGCTGGACGCCATGGCGCGGGAGCGCGACGTGCCGCTGCTCACGCTGGCCGGCTGAGCCGTCAGAGGCCGCGCACGAACGCCACCATCCGTTTGCGCTCGGCCGCGTCGGGCAGGCGACCCCGCATCGCGCCGAGGTTGTCCGCCATGTGCGCCGGATCGGATGTGCCCGGGATCACCGCCGTCACGCGCTCGTCGCCCAGCAGGTACTTCAGGAAGAACTGCGCCCAGCTCTCGGCGAAGTCCGTCGACCACTCGGGCAGCGACTTGCCGCGCACCGCGCGGAACAGCCGCCCGCGGCCGAAAGGCAGCGCCGTCAGCACACCGGCGCGGACCTCGGCGGCCAGCGGCAGGATGCGTTCCTCGACCTCGCGGTTGTCGAGCGAGTAGTCGATCTGCACGAAGTCGGGCTTCTCGCGCCGCAGCACCGACTCGACCGCACCGTAGGCGCGCTCAGAGGTCGACGTGATGCCGACGTAGCGGCACACGCCCTGCGTCTTCCATGTCCTGAATTGCGCCAGCGACTGCTCCGGATGGCGCACGTTGTGAAGCTGCAGCAGATCGACGCGGCGCGTCGCGAGCCGGGTCAGCGAGCGTTCGAGTTCCGCGGAGTCGGGCGATTCGAGCTTGGTCGCGACGAAGAATTTGTCGCGCGACGCCGCGGCCGGCATCGCGTGGCCGAGCACCAGTTCGGCGTCACCGTAGGTCGAGGCGGTGTCGACGAGCCGGCCGCCCTTGTCGAGCAGGGTGCGCAGGATCTGCGCCGCGGTCTCGCGGATCTTCGCGTCGTCGTTGTTGAACACGACGGCCGTGCCCAGGCCGACTGCGGGAAGGCGCTCGCCGCTGGACGGGATCGCGCGCATGACGAGCGTGTCGTCCTTGCCTTGTCCCAGACCGGAAAGCGGCCACAGCGCCGCGGCTGCGAGCGCGGAAAAGTGCCGCCGTGTCATCGATGTCATGACGTCTCTCCCAGTCGAGTCGAGGCACGCGCCGGCGCACTGCCGGCGGACTGCGACGCGCGCCGCTCCTGCGTGCGCCCCAGAGCCGCCGACAGCACCATCCACGCCACCGCCACCGGCAGCGCGACGAGCGCAATCGCACCGATCTTGAGCCCCGCCGCGTGCAGCGCGTCGTAGACCCACCCATAGAGCGCATCGGAACCGCGATACACCACCACGTCGATGAGGTTCTTGGCCTTGTACTTGTCCTCGCGATGGACGACCGTGAAGAACACCTGGCGCGCCGGGTTCGCGATCGCGAAATTCATCCAGCGCTGCACCACCTGGAACACGAGCACCACACCCAGCCCCGGAGACCACGCGATCGCCAGGAAACCGATGACGTAGACCGCCGGCAATGCCGCCGCGGCGATGCCCGTTCCGAAGCGCTGCAGGAAACGCCCGGTGGCGAAGACCTGCGTCGCCAGCGTGAGCAGCCCGACCGCGAGGTCGATGCTCGCGAAGATGCGCGTCTGCTCGCCTGCCCCCTTGATCGTTGCCGACACCACGTTCGCCTGCATGAAGTACAGCATCGTCGCGCCGAACGACAGCAGGCTGACCCACGCCCCCACGCCGAGCAGATAGGGCGAACGGAACAGCCCCGAGATGCCCGCGAACGCGCTGCCGCCCACGCGCGCCGGCTCGCGCGGGCCGTCCCGCGCGTCCTGCCGCACGCCGACGCTTCTTTCGAGCCGATGGGCGCAGAACACCGCGATCTCCAGGAACACGATCGCCGCGACCAGCAGGTTGTGCGGCCCGAGCGGCACCGCGAGCACGATCGTGATCGTCGGCCCCAGCAGCGCGCCCGCCGTGCCGCCGGCGCCGATGAAGCCGAAGAGCCGCTTGGCCTGCTCGCTAGTGAAAAGGTCCGCCATGAAGGACCAGAACACCGCCACGGCAAAGAGGTTGAACACGCTCACCCAGACGAAGAACACCCGCGCAACGATCACCGGCGCGATGTCCAGCGCGAGCAGCACCCAGAACACCGCGAGGTTGAGGACGAAGAAGTGATAGACGATGGGGATGAAGCGCGCCCGGGGCAGCTTCGCAACCAGCGCGCCGTAGAGCGGCTGCACCGCCAGCAGCGTCACGAAGGTCGCGGTGAAGAGCCATGGCAGCGCGCGCGTGCCGCCCGCGATGCCCATCTGGTCGCGCAAAGGCCGCAGCACGTAGTAGCCCGCGAGCAGCGCGAAGAAATAGCCGAAGGACCACAGCGCAGCCGCCAGCTCCTGCGGCGTGGCAGGAACGACCCGCCGCAGCCAGGGCTGCGCCGTCATGGCGCGAGCGACAGCTTCTGCCTGAGTTCAGCCGCGCTCACCGACTGGCCGTAGCCCGGCCCGCCGCGCTGGAACTTGCGTGCATCGGCCAGCTTGCCGACCACCACCGGATCGAAGCCGGCATCGGTGACCAGCGCTGCGGCAACCTTCACCGCTTCCGGGTCGTCGCCGGCGATCGGGATCGCAAGCCTTGGCGCCGGCCGGTTGGCCTCGCGCGCGAGGATCGCATAGGACATGGTGTTGAACGCGCGCACCAGCCGCGCGCCACCCAGGTACTTCTGCGACACCACGCCGATGCCTTCCTGTTCCACCTCGTCGGCCACCGCGCCACCGTCGCGCCCCGCCACGGCATTGCAGGCATCGAGCAGGATCTTGCCCTTGAGCGCGCCGCCATGGTCCTTGCCGATCTGCGGCAGCGCACCATAGGGAACCGCGATGAACAGCGCGTCCCCGAAAGCGATCGCCTCCGCGACCGTCCCTGCCTTCGCGAGCGGACCGAGGCCCGCGACAAGTTCCTTGAGTTCTTCGGGATGGCGCGACGACAGCATCACCGGATGACCGGCCTTCACCCACAGCCCGCCGATGGTGCCGCCGAGACGGCCCGCGCCGATGATGCCGACGCGCATGCCGGAAGTCGTCTGGGCGGCGCTACGCGGCGCGAGCGCCACCAGCAGCGCACAGCCGCCTGCTGTCAGCAGTCCCCGGCGCACGCGATCGTGAGTGAAATGGAGTGGCAACGGAACCCCCGAGGTTCGACGAAG
Organism: Variovorax ureilyticus; assembly: GCF_037889935.1. Taxonomy (NCBI): domain Bacteria; kingdom Pseudomonadati; phylum Pseudomonadota; class Betaproteobacteria; order Burkholderiales; family Comamonadaceae; genus Variovorax; species Variovorax ureilyticus. The sequence goes on along the minus strand of NZ_JBBKZU010000008.1, from coordinate 165,204 downwards.
GGGATCATGTTCCGGCCAAGCGACGCACGCAAGCGACGTTCACGATGCCCCCGTTCGGGAATACCGCGGAACCGGCTCCGCCGGGCCGCCGGTATTGCCCCCGGTGGGGGGTTGGCGAAGCGACACGAAGTGCGCGCAGCCTGGGGGCGAGCACTAAAGCTTGATGCCGGCGCTCTTCACGGTGGACGCGAGCACGCCGACCTGCTCCTTCACGATCGCCTCGAACCGCACGGTGCTCTCGGGCTTGGCGACGATGCCGAGGTCGACGAGCTTCTTCTGCACATCGGGCATCGCCAGAACCTCGTTGCAGGCACTGTTGAGCTTCGCGACCATCTCGGGCGGCAGCTTGGCCGGACCGGAAAGGCCGAAGAAGTTCTCCAGCACCAGCTTGGGCTGGCCGAGCTCGACGATGGCCGGCACGTCGGGCATCAGCGGCGAGCGGGCGGTGCCGGTCACCGCCAACGGCGTGAGCTGGCCGCCCTTGAAGTACGGCACGTAGGCCGTGATGACATCGATGCCGACCGGGATCACGTTGGCGATCAGGTCCGTCGTCATCGGCGCGCCGCCGCGGTAGGGCACATGCACGAGATTCGCGCCGGTGATCTTCCGGATGAGTTCGCCGTGGACATGGCCGATCGATCCCGGCCCGCCCGAGCCGAAGTCCAGCCGTCCGTCCTTGCGGGCGCGAGCCTCCATATCGGCGAAGCTCGCGATGCCCGAGGGCTTGCTCGCCATGATCACCAGCGGCGCGGAGCCGAGGGACGCGATGTGCGTGAACGCGGTCACGGGGTCGTAGGGCTGCTTGTCGAGCAGGAACGGGCCGAGCGCGATCGGGGTGGTGTTCGACAGCATGAAGGTGTAGCCGTCGGCCGGCGCGCCCGCGACCAGCGCGCCGCCGATGGTGCCGCCCGCACCGGGCTTGTTGTCGACCACCACCGGCTGCCCGAGCTTCCTGCCGAGTTGCTCGGCGACGATTCGCGCGAGGATGTCGCTGGAGCCGCCGGGCGGGAAGGTGACGATGATCTTGATCGGCCTGTCCGGCCACTGGGCGAAAGCCGGCAGCGCGAACGCGGCGGCGCCGGCCGCCAGGAGCTGGAGTGCGCCGCGGCGCGTGGGATGGTGGGTGGTGTTCATGCGGTCCCCCAGCAAATCCGATGCCCGCGCGACCATGGCACGCCAATCGCTTGCGTCCTGGCAGGAGCACGGCCGGGCCTGCTCGCGAAGCCATCGGCGATCGGCGCCGGTGCATCGCGGCACCAAGGCTGTGCGACGAACGCCATGCCACGCCCCAATGCCGCCGCCGATGTCGAACTGCTGCGCGTCTTCAGCACGCTGATGGACGAACGCAGCCTCGCGCGGGCCGCGACCCGGCTGGGTCGGTCGCGGGACGCGGTCGACACCGCGCTGCGGCACCTGCGGCGCATCTTCGGCGACCCGCTGCTCCTGAAGGACGGCGCACGCATGGCGCCGACGGAGCGCGCACTGGCGCTGGAGGCCTCACTGCGCCCGACGTTCGGGCCGCCGGCACAGGAACCGCCATCGGCATCGAGGCGACGCGCGCGCTGGCGCGCGTGACCTGCGGCGAAGGCACTGTCGGGAAAGAGAACTTTTGAATCAAAATCCCCACTCTTTCCCGGCCATCCCATGCCTGACGCCGCCCCACGCCATCCACTGCTGAGTCCCGAGCACATCGCGCTGATCGACAAAGGCGTGTCCACCATCGTGGCCTCGCGCGACGCGGCGCTGCGTCCCAGCGTGATGCGTGCGGTCGGCGCGCGAATCTCGGCGGACGGCACGCGCATCACCGTCTTCGTCTCTCGGGGGCAGTCGCGCCAGCTCCTGCAGGACATCGCCGCCACGGGCCGCATCGCGGTGGTCTTCAGCCAGCCGCTGAGCCATCGCACGGTGCAGGTCAAGGCCACCGAAGCCGAGCTTCGCCCGGCGAATGAAGACGACCTGCCGGTGCTCCGCCGCTACCTGGCGTCGATGGAAGAGGAAGTCGCCGCGGTCGGCTTCGAGGCACGCTTCGTCCGCGCGATGCTGGCCTTCCGGCTGGACGAGGTGGTGGCGATCAGCTTCACGCCCACGGAAGCCTTCGACCAGACCCCTGGCCCCAAGGCCGGCACCGCCCTGCCGGCCACCTGAAGCCGCGAGCGCAATGAGCACCTGTACGCCGTCGCTGAACGACATCCGCGCCTGCTTCGAAGGCGCGATCCCGGCCATGATGGCGACCTGCGCCGAGGACGGCACGCCCAACGTCGCCCTGATCTCGCAGGTGCATTTCGTGGACGACCGGCATGTGGCGCTGTCCTATCAGTTCTTCAACAAGACGCGGAAGAACATCCTCGCCAATCCCTACGCGAGCGTGCTGCTGATGGACCCGGTCGCCGCGGCCTTCTACCGCTTGAGACTTCGCTACCTGCGGACCGAATCCGGCGGCCCCCTGTTCGAGCGCATGAAGGCACAGCTCGCGGGCATTGCCTCGCATTCAGGCATGGCAGGCGTGTTCAAACTGCTCGGTTCCGACGTCTACGAGGTGGAGGCAGTCGAGAGCGTCGAAGGAGAACGGCTCGCCCCGGTCGCCCATCCCAAGCCCAGCCTGCTCGCCGGTGTGCGTCGCGCCACCGAGCGCATGGCCGGCTGCTGCGCCACCGACGAGCTGCTGCAGACGGTGCTCGCCGCGCTCAACGATCACCTCGGTGTGCGCCATGCAATGGTGCTGATGCTCGATGCGGCCACGCAGCGCCTCTACACGGTGGCGAGCTGCGGCTACGCCACCTCGGGCATCGGCTCGGAAATCGAGATGGGCCATGGCGTGATCGGCGTGGCAGCGCGCGAACGCACGCCGGTGCGGATCAGCCACATGACGAATGCCGCGAGCTACAGCCACGCGGTGCGCAGCAGCCTGCGCGCGACCGAGCCGGGCATCGAGCTCGAAACCGAGATCCCGTTCCCGGGCCTGGCGGAGCCGCACAGCCAGCTAGCGGCGCCGATCGTCTCTGGCGGGCGGCTGCTCGGCGCGCTGTTCGTCGAAAGCCCGACCGAACTGCGATTCGGTTTCGAGGACGAGGATGCGCTCGTCGCGGTCGCCAGCCATCTCGGCGCCGCGCTGGAACTGCTGCGCGCGGCCGACGAGCCTGCCGCCGTCGAAGAGCCCGCGCCGCCTGCCGTGCCGTCGGCCAGCGGTGCGCCGCTGCCGGTGCGCCACTACCTTGCGAACAACAGCGTGTTCATCGCCGACAGCTACCTGATCAAGGGCGTTGCCGGCGCGATCCTCTGCAAGCTGCTGCGCGAGTATTCGCAGGAGGGCCGTACCGAGTTCACCAACCGCGAACTGCGGCTCGACCCGTCCATCCGGCTGCCCGACCTGGCGGACAACCTCGAGGCGCGGCTGGTGCTGCTGCAACGGCGGCTTGCCGAAAACAGCCCGCACCTGCGCATCGAGAAGACCGGCCGCGGCCGCTTCAGGCTGCGGGTGGAACGGCCAGTCACGCTCACAGAGATCGCCGGCTGAACGGTCTACCACTGCGCCGACAGGCCCAGACTGGCAGCGAGCTTGGCCCATTCGCGCTCGCTCAGGTGCGGCCGCACCACGTCGAGCGCCGCCGCGAAGGCCGGCGCCGGCGCATGGGCGCGCATGTCGCCAAGCATCGCGGTCCGCTCGGCCGGGTTCATGAAAGGCACCATCCAGCGCATCACGAACATCATTTCCTCCGGCGGAATCGACGCGACCAGCGCACCGTGCAGCTCCATGAGCTCCGCATCGGTGAAGCGCGCCCAGAGCACCGCGTTGTGCGCGGTCTCTTCGACATGCATGTGCTCGAAGTTGTGCGCGATGAAGACCGACAGGGCCCGGTACAGCGCCAGCGTGCGTTCGGCACGCAGTGCGGGGGCGCACTGCAGCAGCGCGGTCGTCTGGTCGGCGAGCGCATCGATCGCCTCGACGTGCTCGTGGTGCTCGTGGGCGATCCGCCCGCTGGAGCCGGCCGCGCGCGATTCCATCGCGGCATGAATGAAGTCGTTCTCGTGCTGGAGGTGCGCGCGGCAGAACTCGAGCAGTTCAAGCACGCGCTGCGTCGTCTGTGCGAGTTCGAGGCCGTCGTCGTGGTCCATGCGGCCCAGGGCCAGGAGGGTGTCGGCCATCAGCGCGCGCAGGGCCTTGTGGATGCCGGCATACATGTCGATGCGGGGTGCGATGGCGGCGGCGACTTGGCGCATTTCGCGCGGATCGATGTTCATGGGAGTCCTTCTTTTCCGGTTCAGCGGCGGGCGCACCGTGCGCTCTCCTGCTGCGAAGAAAGTCTAGGAATCGAGCCTCTTGCGCGCCTTTAAGAATTGCTTAACGAACCCCTCAGCAAACCTTAAATAACGGTCTAGGCTAATTGGCCAGAACCTCCGAGGGCGAGGCGGGCGCGTGGTTGGGAGTGGCGCCAGATCACGATGGTCGTTCTAGGACATCGTACAACTACAACCAAGACTGAAGCCCGGAAGCTATGCGTCGGCTCGGGTTTTTCCCGAGAGAAAAGGCCCATTGACAGGGCAAATCTGCTCATGATGAAATGCACCAGTTGTACGACAACAGTTGACGAATCTTAAAAGTACACACATGAGACAAACCCTCCCGCCCCCATCCCGCCGGTCCGGCGCCGCACCGCCGCGGCGCTGAACGCCCTCCTCCTGAGCCGCTTCCGGCGCGCTGCGATCTCGCTGCGCGCCGGGATGAGTCACGCCCGTTCGCCCCCTTCCCGGCCGCGGCGGCGGCAGGCCGCCCACCGATCTTCGACAACCACCACCGCAGAAGGACTTCCGATGAAGACGTCTCCCACCTCCTCCCGATCCGCACGCTGGCCCCTGCCGCTCGCGGCCCCCCTCGCGACGCTGGTCGCGGCCGCCTCGCTCTCCGCCTGCGGCGGCGGAAACAGCAGCGGCAACGCCGCGCTGCTGGCGACTTCGGGCTCGACCGGCACCCAGACGCCGGTCAGCGCGCCGGCCGTGTCCTCGGATTCGTCGGCCGTCCAGAAGAACGCCTTCCAGGTGGGCACCACCACGTTCGATCCGGCCCTGCCGCCGGAGCCCGCGTTGCCGACCGATGCCCAGGTCTGTGCGACGCTCGAGGCCAGCAACAACCTCGTGCGGCGCCCGGACGGCGCGCTGCCACCCGAAGCAGACCCCTCGATCGCCGGCGTCGGCAAGGCCGTCAGCGCGGCAACCGCCAACCCGGATCAGGCCCGCATCCAGGCTGCGCTCGATGCCTGCGGTGCAGCGGTCAACGCGGAAGTCGGCGCGGCCATCCTCGCGGCCGACGCCTCGGCCACCGCCGACCAGAAGGCCGCGGCCCTGCCCAACATCAACATCGCGGGCGCCAGCGGCGAAGAGTTGGCCAAGCCGCAGTACAAGCCGAGCAAGTTCGCGGTGCGACTGACGGTCAACAGCAGCGGCTCCGGCAACGGGTTCATCTCGGGCCCCCTCACCCTGCCCTCGGGCGTGACGCTGTGGATCGACAAGGGCGCCACGCTCTACGCCACGCGCGACGTGATGGCCTACCTGAACGGAGCGGGCAAGTACTGCGGCAACACGGCCGTGAGCGCGACGCAGGCCGGCAGCTCCGGCAACTGCAAGGCGCTCATCAACGGCGACTACCTGGTCAACTCGGCCGTGGTCGGCGAAGGCAGCATCGACAGCCGCGCCTACGCGGAGATCGTCACCACCAACGCGCTCTACCCGATCATGAAGGTGGACATGAGCTGCTCCAACACCTATGCCGCGTATGCGACCAACACGCAGGCGCCGGACGGCACGGCCTGCGACAACGGCGGCGAGTTCGTCAATTCGAAGTCCTCGGTGCGCAACATGACGTGGTGGGACCTCGCCTACCTCGGCAACATGGTCCAGAACGGCACCACCGGCTCGGGCTCGCAATCGAACTTCCGGATGATGGTGTTCAACTACGCCAAGAACCTGACGCTCTACAAGATCACGCTGAACAACAGCGCCAACTTCCACGTGGTGCCCAGCGGCGTCGATGGCCTCACGGTGTGGAACGTCAAGGTGCAGACGCCGACGCTCGCGGCCTTCGCCAACCCGGCGGGCAACGGCAATCCGCTCTACACCGGCGAGACCTTCAACGCCGACAACGTGAAGAACACCGACGCCTTCGATCCGGGCTCCGCGTCCAGCGCCAAGTCCAATGCGCTCACGACCGGCAGCACGACCAGCTCGTCTTCCAAGATGTCCTTCGACGGCTACCTGAAGAACTTCGTCTTCGCCTACAACTACGTGAGCACCGGCGATGACGACATCGCGCTCAAGGGCAGCAACAACCCCAACCCGGTCGGCTTCGGCATCGACGGCAACCGCGGCAAACGCAGCGACCGGGCCTACGGCATCGTGATCGCCCACAACCACATCTACTGGGGCCACGGCATCTCGGTGGGCAGCGAGACCAACGCCGGCGTGACCAACGTGGAGGTCTACGACAACTCCTTCCAAGGCTCGGAAGAAGGCCTGCGCATCAAGTCCGACTACGCGCGCGGCGGCGAGGTGAGCAACATCAACTACCGCAACATCTGCATCAGGAACGCGCAGAACGCCTTGCTCTTCACCCCTTACTACAGCACCAAGGCGCTGTCGGGCGGCGTTCCGAAGGTGCCGAACTTCCATGACATCACACTGAGCAACGTGCGCATCCTCGGCGAATCCAAGGTCAAGCTGCAGGGCTTCGAGGCGAATACGGGCGGCTACTTCACGCCGACCGCCGCCTACCCGACGGGCTACCTGCCGGCCTACCCGCTGGTCATGTCGATGACGCAGGTGGCCGCGGACGACCCGTCGCTGATCTCGCTGATCTCGTCGGACGCGAACCTCACGCTCGACACGGTGAACCTTCCGATCCAGGCCTCGACCGCCAACCGCATCGTGGTGAACGGCCAGGCCAGCCTGAAGGTGGACGTCGATAAGGTGGTCGACTGCAGCCAGGCCTTCGTGGATTTCCCGTCGATCGGTGCGTCGAACCCGTTCGGCACGCACTGGGTCAGCCAGTGATCCCGCGGCTAGGCAAGCCCGCCTAGACGCCTGCCGGCGCCTTGCCCCGTGCGCCCGCCCGTACTACGCTCCCCGTGCGGGCGGGCGTCTCCCGCCCGGGGAGCAGCGCCATGTATGAACGCATCCTCGTTGCCACCGACGGCTCCGAGCTGTCGGAACTGGCGGTCAACAGCGCCATCGATCTGGCGCTCCTCACGCAGGCGGAACTCGTCGCCGTCAAGGTGGTGCACCACTATCCCGCCAGCTACTTCGAAGGCTCGATCATGCTGAGCCAGTCCGAGGTCTCGCACCTGCGCGAGCAGGCCGACTCCGAGGCGCAGCGCGTGGTCGATGCCGTCAAGGAAAAGGCCGCCAGCCGCGGCGTGAAAAGCGCCCGCGCGATCGTGATGCAGGCGGAGCTCATCTCCGAAGCCATCATCGAAGCCGCGCGCGTGCATCACTGCGACCTGATCGTGATGGCCTCGCACGGCCGGCGCGGCATCAAGCGCCTGCTGATGGGAAGCGAGACCCTGCACGTGCTGACGCACTCGCACACGCCGGTGCTGGTGCTGCGCTGAAGAAGCTCAGCGCGCCGCGGCGGCGTCGCGCTGGCGGTCTTCGCGCTTGACCGCGAGGTAGGTCGCGAGGTCGACCTCGTGCAGCTGGGTCGGATACTGCTCGACCGACTGGAACCACGTGTTCAGGCGCTTGTCGGCGCGCTCGGGTGCGGGTGCCGCGAAGCCATCGAGGTAGGCATCCAGCGCGATGAAGTAGCGCATGGCATTGCGCTCCATCAGGCCGCGCAGCCCCTTGATGAACTCGGGCTTGGCCTCGGCCGTCTTGCCCACCACCGTGAAGCCGACCTTGTCGCTGCCGAAGGTCGCGAGGTAGGCCATGGTGGCGAGCCGCGCGACCATGTTGTGGTCGTAGGCGTAGGCGAAGTGCAGGAAGGTCTGGCGCTCGCCGAGCGGGACCGCTTCGAGCATCACGCGGTACTGGCTGGTGCCCATCGGGCCTTCCTCGGCGTGGAGCTCCACCTGAAGGTAGTCGCGCGTCGCATGGACGGCGCGGTGCACGAAGGTGAGCTCGAAGGCCTGCTCGATCGGCTTGTCGTAGCGCGGCACCACGCTCAGCGTGAGCTTTTCGCCGTCGGGCGAACGCATCGCGCGGCAGCGCCGGTTGTTGATGTGCAGCACCAACATGTCGCACCACTGGGACGAACGCTCGAGCGCACGTCGCACTTCGTCGATGGGGTGGTCGACCACTGCGTAGATGTCGCCCTGCAGGCCGCCGTCGGTCTCCGCCGAGTCGATGACCACCGGGCGCTTGAGCGGGCTGCTCGCGAGTTGGTCGGCGTACTTGCGGTGAAGATCGCGCATCGCCTGCGCGGAGCCTGCTTCGAGCCTGGCATGCACATCGATCGCGCTCAAGGCCGTCATGCCGAGGACGAGCCAGAAACCGAAACGCGCGAAGAACGCAGCCAGCGGTGTGTGCATGGACGACACCATACACGGCTGCGCGGCCGCGGTCTGCCGGCCAACCGCCCGCGGTGGCCGGCTACCGGCCCTTGCGGATCGGCTTGGCCGGTGTCGCCTTCGGGCGCCCTGCCCCGGTCTCGCGGGGCGGCAGGCCGGTGTGCTGCGTGAGGATCCTGCCCTTGACGGGCTTCGCCGTCTTGAGCGCGACCGGCGTCGAGTTCTTGCGGCGCGCGCTCTCGTAGCTGCCGTCGGTCAGCGGCTGCCAGGTCGGGATCAGGTGATGCTTGCCGTTGCCGATCAGGTCGGCGCGGCCCATGGCCTTGAGCGCCTCGCGCAGCAACGGCCAGTTGTTGGCATCGTGATAGCGCAGGAACGCCTTGTGCAGCCGGCGGCGCTTCTCGCCGCGCACGATGTCCACCGTCTCGCTGTCGCGCGTGATCTTGCGCAGCGGATTGCGGTTGGAGTGGTACATCGCCGTCGCGGTGGCCATCGGCGACGGATAGAAGGTCTGCACCTGGTCGGCGCGGAAGCCGTTCTTCTTGAGCCAGAGCGCGAGGTTCATCATGTCCTCGTCGCTGGTGCCGGGGTGCGCGGCGATGAAGTACGGGATCAGGTACTGCTTCTTGCCCGCTTCGGCCGAGTACTTCTCGAACATCTGCTTGAAGCGGTCGTAGCTGCCGATTCCGGGCTTCATCATCTTGGTGAGCGGGCCCTGCTCGGTGTGCTCGGGCGCGATCTTGAGGTAGCCGCCCACGTGGTGCTGTACCAGCTCCTTGACGTACTCGGGCGACTGCACCGCGAGGTCGTAGCGCAGGCCCGAGCCGATCAGGATCTTCTTGATGCCCTTGAGCGCGCGCGCCCTTCGGTAGATCTTGATGAGCGGGTCGTGGTTGGTGTTGAGGTTCTGGCAGATGCCCGGGTACACGCAGCTCGGCTTGCGGCAGGCGGCCTCGATCTCGGGCGACTTGCAGCCGATGCGGTACATGTTGGCGGTCGGCCCGCCGAGGTCGGAGATGGTGCCGGTGAAGCCCTTCACGCTGTCGCGGATGGCCTCGACCTCCTTGATGATCGAGTCTTCGGAACGGCTCTGGATGATGCGGCCTTCGTGCTCGGTGATCGAGCAGAAGGTGCAGCCGCCGAAGCAGCCTCTCATGATGTTCACGCTGAAGCGGATCATCTCCCACGCCGGGATCTTCGTCGCGCCGTCGTGGCTGCCGTGCCCGTCGGCGTAGCGCGGATGCGGACTGCGCGCATACGGCAGGTCGAAGACGTGGTCCATCTCGGCCGTGGTCAGCGGGATCGGCGGCGGGTTGATCCAGACGTCGCGCGCGGTCGTGCCTTCGCCATGCGCCTGCACCAGCGCGCGCGCGTTGCCGGGATTGGTTTCCAGATGCAGCACGCGGTTGGCGTGCGCGTAGAGCACCGCGTCCGCGCGCACCTGCTCGTACGAAGGCAGGCGAATCACCGAGCGGTCGCGCGGCGGCACCTTGACCTTGCCCTTGCCCTGGAGCGCCGGATTGGGGACGAACTGGATCGGCTTGATCGCCGCGTTCGCGACGCTGGCCGAGCCTGCGGCCTCCGCGGCTTCGGCAACGGCCTGCGCCTCGTCCTCGCGCACGCAGGTAGCGCCATTGGCCTTGGCCTGCTCGGAGACCATCAGGTAGGGGTTGACGTGCGCCTCGACGCGACCGGGTTCGTCCACCGTGGTGGAGTCGATCTCGAACCAGCCTTCGGGCGTCTCGCGCCGCACGAACGAGGTGCCGCGCACATCGGTGATCTGATGCACCGGCTCACGGGCCGCGAGACGATGCGCGATCTCGACGATGGCGCGCTCGGCATTGCCGTAGAGCAGCAGGTCGCACTTCGAATCGACCACGATCGAGCGGCGAACCTTGTCCTGCCAGTAGTCGTAATGCGCGATGCGGCGCAGCGACCCTTCGATGCCGCCGAGCACGATCGGCACGTCGCTCCATGCTTCCTTGCAGCGCTGCGAGTAGACGATCGCCGCGCGGTCGGGGCGGTGGCCGCCGACGTCGCCGGGCGTGTAGGCGTCGTCGCTGCGGATCTTCCGGTCGGCCGTGTAGCGGTTGATCATCGAATCCATGTTCCCGGCGGTCACGCCGAAGAACAGGTTCGGCTTGCCCAGCACCTTGAACGGGTCGGCACTCTGCCAGTCGGGCTGCGCGATGATGCCCACGCGAAAGCCCTGCGCCTCGAGCATGCGGCCGATCACCGCCATGCCGAAGCTGGGATGGTCGACGTAGGCGTCGCCGGTGACGACGATGATGTCGCAGCTGTCCCAGCCGAGCGCGTCCATCTCGGCGCGCGAGGTCGGCAGGAACTTGGCCGTGCCGAAACGGGCCGCCCAGTACTTGCGGTAGCTGGTCAGCGGCTTGGCGGCGCGCGCGAAAAAGGAGACGTCGACGGGGGCGTTCATCGGGAATGGGGTCGGCCGCAGGGGCCTCGTGGGCAACCCTCGATTTTAGGGTTTTCCATTGGAACTGTCGCCCTAAAGGCGATTCCCGCACGGCCGGCCCGGATCTTCAATTGCTTGCTTTTGTCAATCAATCAATTGACAATGGCAAGCATGGACGCCGCCAGCACTCCCCTTCCGGACACCGCGGACGTGTCGGCCGTCAAGGCCGTCCGCGAATTCAACCGCTTCTATACGCGGCGCATCGGCGTGCTCGACCCCTATCTGGGCAGCGACATGTCGCTGACCGACGTCCGCGTGCTGTACGAGCTCGCTCACCGCGAATCCCCGGTCGCCAGCGAGATCGGCAAGGACCTGCACCTGGACGGCGGTTACCTCAGCCGCATCCTTCGCCGCTTCGAGGCGCAGGGCTGGCTGGTGCGCGAGGCGAGCCCGCGCGATGCACGGCAAAGCCTGCTGCGGCTGACCGACGCAGGCCATGCCGCCTTTGCGCCGCTGCAGCAGAAGTCGCGCGAGGAAGCGGCCGCCCTGCTCTCGCCGCTGTCGACCGCGCAGCGCGCGCAGCTCATCGGCGCCATGGGCACGCTGCAGCACTTGCTGGCACCGGGTGCCGCGCCGCCGGCGAAGGCGCAGACCGCCATCCTGCGCGACCCCGCCCCGGGCGACATCGGCTGGGTGGTGCAGCAGCACGGCGAGATCTACGCGCGCGAGTACGGCTGGAACAGCGAGTTCGAGGCGCTGGTGGCCGAGATCGCGGGCCAGTTCCTGCGCAGGTTCCAGCCGGCCTGGGAGCGCTGCTGGATCGCCGAACTCAACGGCGAGCGCGTCGGCGCGATCTTCGTCGTGCGCAAGTCGGCGACCACCGCGCAGCTGCGCATGCTGATCCTCACGCCGCAGGCGCGCGGCCTCGGCCTGGGCGGGCGGCTCACCGACGAATGCATCGCCTTCGCTCGCATCAAGGGCTATCGCAAGATGGTGCTCTGGACCAACAGCTGCCTCAGCGCGGCACGCGCCATCTACGCGGCGCGCGGGTTCAGGCTCGTGAAATCCGAGCCCTACGCGGGCTTCGGGCAGCAGCTCGTCGGCGAGACGTGGGAGCTGAAGCTCTGAGCCCCGCCCGCTTCACCGCGGGTTGCGCCGCGCGACCCAGTAGGTCGCGCCCTGCGAGCCATAGCGCTCGGCATGCGGCGTGCCCGTCGGCACCATGAAGGTGTCGCCCGGCACCAGGTGGCGCGTATCGCCACCGCAGCTCAGCCACATCTCGCCCTGCGTGACCAGCGCGTTCGCGTCGAAGGGGTGCGTGTGCTCGTCGAGCACCGTCATCGGCGCCCACTCGCGGATCAAGGCTTCGTCGAACCCGAGCGCTTTCGCCGCGGCCTGGAAATCCTCGAAAGTCCGGGCGGATGCCGGGAAGCCCTTCTGCAGGTCGTCGTTGCTCATGGGGAACTCCTTGGCCATGTGTGCGCGAGCGAAGCGCGCAGCCTGCGGTTCTACCTCCATCGGCACTTTGCCGCCACCGCGAAAACTCAATCGGCGGTGATCCTGCGATCGCGCACGATGCTGCCCCACTTCGCGTCTTCCTTGCGCATGAAGGCGGTGAGTTCGGCGCGGGTGGTCGGTTGCGGCGTCAGGCCGTGCTTGTTCAGCGCCTCCTTGACGCCGGGGTCGTTGAGCACCTTCACGATCTCCGCGTTCCAGCGGTCGAGGATCGGCGCCGGCGTTTTGCCGGGCGCCACGAAGGCATACCAGTTGAGCGCCTCGAAGCCCGGGTAGCCCGATTCCGCCACCGTCGGGATGCCCGGCATGTAGGCCGGCCGCGTCAGCCCGGTGGTGGCGAGCGGGATCAACCGGCCGGCCTCCACCTGTGGCAATGCCGTCGGCGGCGCCGAGAAGTAGGAGGCCACGCGTTCGCCGATCAGATCCTGCATGGCCGGCGCGCCGCCCTTGTACGGCACGTGGACCATGTCGATACCTGCGCGCTGGTTGAAGAGTTCGCCGGCCAGGTGCGAGGCCGAGCCGGCGCCGGTCGAAGCGAAATCCACGCTGCCGGGCTTCTTCTTCGCGAGTGCGACGAACTCGCCCAGCGTCTTCACGCCGAGCGCCTTGTGCACGACCAGCACGTTGGGAAAGTTCACGCCGCCCGACACCGGCGCGAGGTCCTTGAAGGGGTCGTAGCGCACCTTCATCACATGCGGCGCGATGGTCAGCGGCCCGATGGAGCCGAACAGCAGCATCGTGCCGTCGGCAGGCCCGCTCGCCACGTGCTGGTGCGCGATGTTGCCGCCCGCGCCGGCCTTGTTGTCGATGATCACGGTCTGGCCGATGTTGTCGCCGAGCTTCTTCGCGATCAGCCGTGCCGCCGCATCGGCCGCCCCGCCGGGGGCGAAGCCGACCACCAGCGTGACGGGCCGGGTCGGCGGGAAGTCATCCGCCCGGGCCGGGCCGGCCAGCAGCAGCGCGCTGGCGAAGAGCGCACCTGCGAGATGCAGTTGTCGTTTGTTCATAGGGTCTCCTTGGTCTTGCTGAAGATCGGTCAGTCGGCGCCGAGGCCGACCGGATTCGGCAGCCGTTTCTCGACCGCGTGGCGCAGCAGCGCCGCGGTGCGGAAGATGCCGTGCGCGAACTTGCCGTAGGGCAGCGTGGCGAAGAGCGCCATCACCGCGCCGAGGTGCAGGCACAGCAGCAGCGCGAGCGCCGGCGTGCCGCGGCCGAGCCAGAGCGCAAGGCCGCTCGCGCTGGTGAGGAACAGCAAGGCGATGAAGCCCAGGTCCATCGGCTTTTGCGCCGCGTCGGATTGCAGCGGATGGCGGTGACGGTTGAGCCGCCACAGACCCGCGGTGCCGACCATCAGGCTCACGCCACCCGCCACGCCGAGCAGCTTGGGCAGGCTCGGCAGCTCGTAGGGCGCGTGCCAGCCCAGCACGTAGTGATAGAGCGTCGCCACGCATGTCGCCGCGAAGCACAGCAGGAAGCCGTAGAAGGTGAAGTGGTGGAAGCGCCGGCGACGCAGCGTATAGGCGTCGTCCTCGTCATGGCAGCCCACGCCGTGTCCGCCGTCGAGATACTTCAGCCGCAGCACTGCATCGGCGGCCTCTGCCGCGGCCGGTACGTTGAGCGGCGCGCCGCTGGTCGCGGGCTTCAGCTCGCGCCAGAAGCGCGAAACGCCCATGCCGAGAGCGAACACCACGAACAGGAACACCGGACCGAACAGGCCGACCAGCAGGTTGTGCGGAAAGAGGTTGTAGAAGTTGCCCTGCAGCGGCGCGCCCCACAGCGTGCCCTTGATCGCCACGGCCAGTATCAGGAACAGCGCCAGCCCCCCCGCCAGCGCGAGCGACAGCGTGAGCCCGTTGCGCTGGTACAGCTTGCCCAGCGACGGCGGCCAGGCGTAGTCGGCGTAGGTCTGCCCGCGCACCTGGGCCATCGCGCGCGGCACGTTCACCGCGAACTCGTGCGGCGGAGCGTACTGGCAGGCGTGCAGGCAGGCGCCGCAGTTGTGGCAGAGGTTGGCGAGATAGTGGATGTCGGCGTGGCCGAACTCCAGCCGCCGCGTCATCGCCGGGAAGACGGCGCAGAAGCCTTCGCAGTAGCGGCAGGCATTGCAGATCTGCATCTGGCGGCCGACCTCGGCCTCGCGTTCGCTCAGGATCGGGATCACGGCGCGGCCACCGCCGCTGGCGAGCGACGCGGCTTCGCGCGTCAAGGCGTCAAGCGAGCGCATGCTGCTCCTCCTTTACGGCCTTGACGGCCTTTGCGGCCTTTGCGGCCTTGGCGGCCTGCGTTCCCGCGATGCGGCCGAAGGCCGTGCCGATGGCCATCCCCACGCCCGCGGTGTATCCCTTGCCCAGCACGTTGCCGGCCATCATCTCGCCGGCGACGAAGAGATTCGGACTCGGCCGGCCGCCGAAGTGCACGGCCGATTCCTCGTTCACGCGCAGGCCGAGATAGGTGAAAGTCACGCCGGGCCGCAGCGGATAGCCGTAGAACGGCGGCGTGTCGATCGGGCGCGCCCAGTGCGTCTTGGCGGGCGCGAGCCCTTCGGTGTGGCAGTCGTCGAGCGCGGTGTGATCGAAGGTGCCGCCGCGGCAGGCCGCGTTGTAGGCGTTGATGGTTTCCACGAAGGCCGCTTCCGGCAGGCCCAGCTTGCGCGCGAGTTCGGGCAGGCTGTCCGCCACGGTGCCCGGGAACACCGGCGGCATGAAGCGGCCGATGGCCTTGCGGTCGATGATCGAGTAGCCGATCTGCCCGGGCTGCTGCGCCACGAGCCGGCCCCAGATCGCATAGCGCTTGGGCCAGAAGTCCTCCCCTTCGTCGTAGAAGCGCTTCGCCTCGCGATTGACCACCACGCCGAGCGAGACGCAGTCGATGCGGGTGCAGATGCCGCCGTCGTAGAGCGGTGCGCGTGCATCGATCGCGACCATGTGCGCCTGCGTCGGATCGCCGATCGAATCAGCGCCGGCGTCGATCAGGGCCTTGAGCAGCACGCCTTCGTTGAAGCGGGTGCCACGGATGAGGAAGTTCTCGGCCGGGCGCTCGCCGCGTTCGTTCACGCCCCAGGCCTCGCTGAGCCATTCGCGGTTGGATTCGAAACCGCCCGCCGCGAGCACACAGCTGCGCGCCTCGATGCGCTCGCCGCCTGCCGTGAGCACGGCGACGAACCGGTCGCCGTCGAGTTCGACCGAGACGACCGGCGTGTCGTAGCGGATCTGCACGCCGAGTTTCTCGGCGCTGCGGAAATAGGCGTTGACCAGCGCCTTGCCGCCGCCCATGAAGAAGGCATTGGTGCGCGCCACATGCAGCGCGCCGGACAGCGGCGGCTGGAAGTGCACGCCATGGGTGCGCATCCAGTCGCGGCAGCAGGACGACGCGCGGATCGCGATGCGGGCGAGGCGCTCGTCGGTGAGGCCGCCGGTGACCTTGAGCAGGTCCTGCCAGTACTCTTCCTCGGGATAGGCGTCGACCAGCACGTCCTGCGGCGCCTCGTGCATGCAGCGCAGGTTGCGGGTGTGCTGGGAATTGCCGCCGCGCCATTCGCGCGGCGAGGCTTCGAGCAGCAGGACGCTGGCGCCGGCCTCTCGCGCCATCAGCGCCGCGCACAAGGCCGCGTTGCCGCCGCCGACGACCAGGACATCGATCATTCAGTTGTCTCCTCGTGAGGAGCTCAACTCTAGGATCGCATCGCGCCGGGCGACAGGTCGCCCCAGACAAGGGGTCTTCAGTTTTCGTGAAGGGTCGCCCCGGCCCAGCGGCCTTCGCGCACCAGCGAACGCGCGACGTCCACCATCACCACGCGGGTGGCGAGCGCGGCCGGCGAGAGTTCGTCGTCCGAAAGGCTCGCCAGCACATTGCGACGGCCCACCTGCGCATCCGCGATGCGCACCTGCACCAAGCCTTCATCCGCGAGGCGTGCAGTTGCCGCACCCGGCTGGATCGTCGCGCCATGGCCGGCCCGCACCGCGTCCATCAGCAGCCCGAGGCCGTCGATCTCGGCGACCACGTGCGGCGCCACCTTGGCGCGCGCGAAGGCGGCGGCGAGCGTCGAGCGCAGGCCGTGCGAGGCGCTCGGCATGATCAGCGGCAACGACCCCAGTTGCGCCAAGCGCACCTGCCGGCCGCCCGGCAGTCCGGGCAGATCGGGCCGGCCGACGACGAACAGCTTCTCGTCGAGGAGAGGCAGCACGCTCCAGCGCCGCGCGGTGTCGGTCTGGAACTGCACGGCCAGGTCGAGTTGCCGGGCGTTGAGCATCGCCGCCAGGTGGCCCGAGAGCGCCTCGACCAGATGCAGCCTCACGTCGGGATAGCGCTCGGCCATCGCCCGCATCAACGGCACGCCGAGCACCGACGCGGTGGTGGGCGGCAAGCCGATGCTGACGTGGCCCGACAGCCGCGCCTGCTGCGCCGCGCGCACCGCTTCGTCGGCGTGGCGCAGCGTGAGGTGGGCCTGCTGCAGGAAGGCAATGCCCGCATCGGTCGGTGTGACGCCGGTCGAGCTGCGGTTCAGCAGGCGCGTCGAAAGCTCGCCTTCGAGCCGACTCACCTGCTGGCTCAGCGCGGAGGTCGCGAGCCCGAGTTCGATCGCCGCGCGCCCCATGCTGCGCAGTTCGCAGACCTTGACGAAATAGCGCAGCTGCCTCAGTTCCACGGCGCGTGCCCGTTCACTCCGCAGCCGCGGGAATGTGCGGCAGGTTCATCGGACGGCGCACTCGGCGCGCGTTCGGCTCGGTGAGATCGAAGGTGGTGACGCCGTTGGTCTGCGATGCACTGACCAGCCATTCGGGATGATCAAGCGTATTGCAGATATCGCGCATCCCGGCATCCCAGTGCTCGTCGACCGAGGCGCGCGAGAACTCGTAGTCCTTGGATTCGAGTTCGTAGGGCTTGTCGCGGTAAATGAGGTGCACGATCTCGATCGGCTTGTGCGAGAGCGCGGCGCACACCGAGGCGACGCTCGGATCGTCGCGCAGCCCCGCCGGCAGCTTGGTCAGCAGGTCCGCGAGCGCCTGCTGCAGATTCATGTTCGAGGCCAAGGCATCGGTGTTCATCCGCGTGCGGCTCGAATAGGTGATGTCCTTCTGCCGCTCCATGGTCTCGGCGAGCGTGCGCGGCATGATGCCGCGCGCACTGAAGAGATCCACCTGCAACACCATCAGCGGCTCGCTGCGCGGATGGGCGTCGAGCACATACTGAAGCGGCGTGTTGGAGACGATGCCGCCGTCCCAGTAGTCCTCGCCGTCGATGTGCACCGGCGCGAAGCCCGGCGGCAGTGCGCCGCTGGCCATGATGTGCTCGGGGCCGATGCGCTGCGTGCGGTTGTCGAAATAGATGGAGTTGCCCGTGCGCACGTTGACCGCGCCGACGCTGAAGCGCACGCCGTCGTGATTGATGCGGTCGAAGTCCACCAGCCGCTCCAGGGTCGACTTGAGCGGTGCGGTGTCGTAGTAGCTCAGCAAGGGCGCGGCGGCGCCGAGAAGCAATGATGGCGAGCGGCGCGGCTCGAAGAAGCCCGGCACCCCGAATATCGCGGCAGAAGTCGCACTCCACTGGTTGAACGAGGAGCGGTCGAGCGCCCACCACGCGGGCACGCGCTGCGCCGGGCCGGACGAGACCAGATCCCAGAACTCGCGCAGCCGCTGCACACGCATCTCGGGCGCGTTGCCGGCGATCAACGCGGCGTTGATCGCACCGATCGACACGCCGGCCACCCAGTCGAGCGACTTGTGCCGCTCGAAGACCCCCGCATAGACCCCGGCCTGGTAGGCGCCGAGCGCGCCGCCGCCCTGGAGGACGAGCGCCTTCTTGACGGTGGCGAAGTCGAAGCTGGACCCGGGGCGGGCGGACGAAGCGTTGGATGCGGCGGATGAGGAGGAAGAGGATTTTTTCTTCGTGGCCATGGCGCCATTGGACACCAGACCGCCTGACCTCCGCCTCCCGAAGCGCTACATCTTCGGCAGCATCTGGCCGCGGATCTCGCCGCCCGGATTCGCGGCGGTGTGGACGTTGGCGTACCACCGCCCAGCCATCAGGTCGGCGGCCTGTGCGGGCGTGAGCGTCGCCGTGCCCTCGATCGGGCTAGAGGCGTTCGTGAAAGGCACCACCACGGCCGCATTCGCGCCGGCCGAGGCCGGGCCGTGGAAATGCGCGGCCGTGGCCGGGCCGCTGAGACCGTCGTAGGTGATCTTGTACTTCAGGACGTTCGTCTCCTTGTTCAGCGTCGCTTCGGCCATGCCGCTGCCGCGCGTCATGTTGGGAGGCACTTCGCTAGCCGCGTTCATGGCGCCGCTGAAGGCCACCGTGTTGGATCTGGACATCATCCCGCACCCCACGAGGGAGGCGGCCGCGATGCCGGTCACCACGAGCATGCGAAGAGGGAAGCCATGGCGTCTTGTCATATGCGATCTCCTTGGTTGGCAAACGGCCAGCTTAGGGAGCATCGCCGGCGCGCGCTGTCGGCCATTGACTCGAATTCGATGCCGCAATGGCATGATTTCTGCCCCATGAATGCACTCCCCACCGCCCGCGATGTCGTCCTTTTCTGGCAGGAGGCGGGCCCTTCCCGCTGGTTCGACAAGGACGACGCCTTCGACGCCGAATTCAAGTCGCGCTTCGAAGCCGCGCACCATGCGGCCGCGACCGGCGCGCTCGACGGCTGGGCCGTTGATGCCGAAGGCGCGCTCGCGCTGATGGTGCTGCTCGACCAGTTCCCGCGCAATGCCTGGCGCGGCAGCGGCCACATGTTCGCGACCGACGGCAAGGCGCTGGCGATCGCGCGCGCGGCGATCGACGCCGGGCACGACCGGCAGGTCGATCCGCCGCTGCGGCCGTTCTTCTACCTGCCTTTCATGCATTCGGAGGTGCTGGCCGATCAGGAGCGTTCGGTGGTGCTCAATGCCGAACTCGACGCCAACACGCAGCGCTTTGCGGTGCTGCACCGCGACCTCATCGCCCGCTTCGGGCGCTTTCCGCATCGCAACAGGATGCTCGGGCGCAGCACGACGCCCGAAGAGCAGGCCTATCTCGACGGCGGCGGCTTCGCGGGCTGAACGGCGGCGTCCGTGCCGTCCGTGCGCATCGGTGACAGGTGCGCGCTCGGGCGCGAACGGCCCTTGAGCGACCCGTACTCGTGCGCGTAGACCCAGGTGAACTCCACGCCGAGCAGGAAGATCTGTGCCGAGTAATACACCCACACCAGCACCACCACCAGCGACCCCGCCGCGCCGTAGCCCGAGGCCACGCCGGTCTTGCCGATGTACAGGCCGATCAGGTACTTGCCGATGGTGAACAGCACGGCCGTGACGGCCGCGCCGATCCACACGTCGCGCCATTGGACTCGCACGCGCGGCATGATCTTGAAGATCATCGCGAAGCCCACGGTCACGATCACGAAGCCGAAGCCGGAGTTCACGTTCTGCGCCACATGCGCCCAGCCGCCGAAATACGGCGCCCACCATTCGCCGAGCGCGGCGAGGGCCGCATTGAGGATGAGCGAGACCATCAGCAGGAAACCGATGCCCATGATCATGCTGAACGACAGCAGCCGCGTGCGCACGAGGTTCAGCAGCCCGTTGGTGCTGTTCCTGGCGGGCGCACGCCAAATCCGGTCGAAGGCGTCCTGCAGCTCGCCGAAGACGGTGGTCGCGCCGACGATCAACAGGCCGATGCCGGCCACCGTCGCGACAACGCCCTGCGCCGGCCGGTTGAGATGCTCCAGCATCACCTGCACCGCACGCGCGCCGTCGGCCCCCATGAGGCCGGAGATCTGCTCCATGATCTCGCCGCGCGCCTCGTCGCGGCCGAACACCAGCCCAACCACCGAGATCACGATCAGGATCAGCGGTGCGAGCGAGAACACGGTGTAGTAGGCCAGCGCCGCCCCCATGCTCGGGGCGTAGTCCGCCCGCCAGGACTCGAAGGACTGCTGGCAGAGATCGAATAGCGCGCGCAGGGCTTTCATGCGCGCAGTGTCGCAGCGTTTGGCCGCCAGCGCGCCGCGAAGCCGCCGCGCATAATCGCCGGCGATGCACCAGGCTCTCCATCTTGCGGAACCGGCGACCGACCGGCCGCGTCCGCAGTCCGTTCGCGATCTCTTCCTTTCCTTCACCTGGCTGGCCCTGCAGGGCTTCGGCGGCGTGCTGGCCGTGGTGCAGCGCGAGATGGTCGAGAAGAAGCGGTGGCTCACCGCCGAGGAGTTCCTCGAGGACTGGGCAGTCGCGCAGGTGCTGCCGGGACCGAACGTGGTCAACCTCGCCCTCATGATCGGGGACCGCCACTTCGGCCTTCGCGGCGCGGTCGCGGCGGTCGCGGGCATGCTCACGGTGCCGCTGGGCGTGATCCTCGTGCTCGCGGTGCTCTACGCCCACTACGCCGGCAATCCGCAGGTGGCCGGCGCGCTGCGCGGCATGGGCGCGGTGGCCGGCGGACTCATCGCCGCGACAGGCATCAAGCTGATCCCGGCGCTGCGAAAGCATCCGCTGGGCTTCGGGGTGTGCCTCGGCATCGTGGCGCTGGTGTTCGCCGCCATCGCGCTCATGCGCGTGCCGCTCGGCTGGATCCTGATCGTCGTGGGTGGCGCGGCTTGCGTGTGGACTTGGTGGAGGCTTCAGCCGTGACCATCACGATGCATTGGCAAGACTGGTTCGCGCTTTTCACGCAATACATGCTGCTCTCGCTGCTGTCGATCAGCGGCGCGATCACGACGGTGCCGGACATGCACCGCTACCTCGTCGCGCAGCATGGCTGGCTCACGGATGCGCAATTCAGTTCGTCCGTGGCGATCGCCCAGGCGGCCCCGGGGCCGAACGTGCTGTTCGTCGCGTTGATGGGATGGAATGTCGGGCTCAATGCCGGCGGCGGCATCGGTGCCGGCCCGCACGCGTGGCTCACAGGCCTGCTGGGGCTCGCAACGACCATGATCGGCATCATGCTGCCGAGCACCACCCTCACCTACTTCGCGACACGCTGGGGCCACCGCAATCGCACCAAGCGCGGCGTGCGCGCCTTCAAGCAGGGCATGGCGCCCGTGGTGGTGGGCCTGCTGGTGGCGACCGGCTGGGTGCTCGCATCGGGCAACCATTCGGGGGACACGCCCGCCTGGCACCTGTGGCTGCTGACCGGCGCCGCCGCGTTGATCGTGTGGCGCACGCGCATCCATCTCCTGTGGCTTCTCGGCGCCGGGGCGCTGCTCGGCGCCGTGGGCTTTGTCTGAACCTCCACCAAGGAATCGAACCATGCAACTGCGCACCCTCGGCCGTTCCGGCCTGCAGGTTTCCCCGCTCGCCTTCGGCGGCAACGTCTTCGGTTGGACCGCCGACGAAGCCATGTCCTTCCGGCTGCTCGACGCGTGGCTGGACGCGGGCTTCAACTTCGTGGACACCGCCGACGTGTATTCGCGCTGGGTGCCGGGCCACACCGGGGGCGAATCCGAGACCCTCATCGGCAAATGGCTCAGGCAGACCGGCAAGCGCAACCGAGTGGTGCTCGCGACCAAGCTCGGCAAGCCGATGGGCGAAGGCAAGCAGGGCCTCTCGCCGGCCTACATCCGCGAGGCGGTCGACGCATCGCTGCGCCGGCTGAAGTGCGACCATATCGATCTGTACCAGTCGCACGATGACGATCCCGACACGCCGCTGGCGGACACCGCCGCTGCCTTCGCGGAGTTGATCCAGGCCGGCAAGGTGCGCGCGATCGGTGCATCGAACTTCACCGCCTCGCGCCTGGCCGAAGCGCTCGACGTCGCCGAAAAGGCGGGGCTGCCGCGCTACGAGAGCCTGCAGCCGCTCTACAACCTCTACGACCGCGCGGTGTTCGAGAAGGAGCTGGAGCCGCTGTGCCTCGCACGCGGCGTCGGCGTGATCAACTTCTACGCGCTGGCGGCCGGCTTCCTCACCGGCAAATACCGGACAGAGGCCGATGCCGCCAAGAGCGCGCGCGGCGCCAGCACGACGAAGAAGTACCTCAACCCGCGCGGGCTGCGCATCCTCGGTGCGCTCGACCAGGCCGCCAAAGCGACCGGCGCGAAGCCCGGCCAGATCGCGTTGGCCTGGCAGATCGCACGGCCCTCGGTCACCGCGCCGATCGCGAGCGCCACCTCGATCGAACAGTTGGACGAGCTGGTCGCGGCAGCGCAGTTGAAGCTCGATGCCGACATCGTCGCGATGCTCGACAAGGCCAGCGCGGAGGATTGAAGGCATGAGCACCACCGATCCGCTCGCCCCACCCTCCTTCGACCATTTCGCCGACCTCGAAGTCGAAGTCGGCAAGCCCCAGGTGCTCAGCCAGAGCGCGCGCGGCATGCGCCGGCTGGTGCCGATCACCGGCGGTCAGGCACGCGGCAACGGCTGGACGGCCCGCGTGCTGCCCGGCGGCACCGATTTCCAGCTCATCGTGAGCGAGACGCTGTCCGAACTCGACGCGCGCTACGGCCTCGAGACCGATGCAGGCGACCTGATCTACGTGCAGAACCACGCGGTGCGCGCCGCTCCCGCCGACGTGATGGCGAAGCTGCTGCGCGGCGAGCCGGTCGATCCGGCGCAGGTCTACTTTCGCTGCAATCCGCGCTTCGAGACTTCGTCTCCAACGCTGAATTGGATCTGCGAACGGATGTTCGTCGGTGTCGGCGTGCGGCGTCCCGCGCAGGTCGTCATGCGCTTCTTCGCGCTCATGTAGTGCCGCTGGCCACCTGCCCGCCTTGACCGCCCCGCCCGAGCGATCGAGAAGGGACCGGATGCATCGCCCCCGGTCCCTTTTGCTCATGTCAGGAATGAACTCCGAAGCGGTAGAAGGCTTCAGGGTTGTGCACCAGCAGGCGCTCCCGAGCCGCGGGCTCGGGAGCGATCCGTTCCAGCGCATCGACCAGTTCGCCATCGTCCGGGACGTGATCGTGCAAGGGATGCGGCCAGTCGGTGCCCCAGAAGCAGCGATCCGGAAAATCACGGACCAGCAGATGGGCGAGTGCAATACCGTCGGCATAGCCGGCGGCGCGTGAAATCCGGTCGATGCCGCTGACCTTGACCCGGAACAACGGGTTCTCCAGTGTCGTGCGAAGCGCGACAAAGTCAGGATGCGAAGGGCCTGCAGCCGCGTCGGCACGCGCCATGTGATCGATCACCACCGGCACGGCGCTGCGCGCCAAGGGGCCGGCCAGGTCATGGATCAGGCCGCGCTCGAAGTGCACCTGGAGGTGCATCCCCAGCGGCTCCAGGCGCCGGCCGAACGCGACGACACCGTCCACATCGAAGGCCGCGCCGGCATTCCTCGCGAAGTTGAAGCGAACACCCCTGAACCCGGCGCCGGCGAGCCGCGCCAGTTCCTGATCGGGCACGTCCAGCGCAAGCAATGCCACTCCAAGGTAGTTGCCCCCACCTGCGGCAATGGCGTCTTCCACCACCCGGTTGTCGAAGCCATGGCAAAGCGACTGGACGATCACGCAGCGATCGATGCCGAGGTGGCGGTGCAGCGCGAACAGTGTTTCCTTGGGCGCATCCGCCGGAGTGAAGCTGCGGTCTTGCGCAAAGGGAAAGCGTGCCGCCGGACCGAAGACGTGGACATGCGCGTCGCAGGCGCCGGCGGGCAGGCGCAGCCTCGGCGCGGAGGGATGTGGGTCGTAGGTCAGCGCGGGCTGCATCGCCGATCCCGCTTCAGGCGATCCGCTGGCGCATGGCCTCGTAAAGGCACACCCCGCTTGCGACGGAGACATTCAGGCTCTCGACCGCCCCCGCCATCGGAATGCTCACCAACTCGTCGCAAGTCTTGCGCGTGAGCTGCCGCATCCCCTCGCCTTCGGCGCCCAGCACCAGCGCGAGCGGCCGCTTCAGGTCGCACTGATAGAGCGTGCCGGGGGCATCGTCGCTCGTGCCGACGCACCAGATGTTGCGCTCCTTGAGTTCGTTCAGCGTGCGCGCGAGGTTGGTCACCATGAAATACGGCATCGTCTCGGCCGCGCCGCTGGCCACCTTGGCGACCGTCGCATTGATGCCGGCCGCGTGGTCCTTGGGTGCGATGACCGCATGCGCGCCCGCACCATCGGCCACTCGCAGGCACGCGCCGAGGTTGTGCGGATCGGTCACGCCGTCGAGCACCAGCAGCAGCGGCATCGTGCCGGAGGCTTCGAGGTCTTCGAGCAGTTCGTCGAGCGAATGCGTCTGGGCGATGGGCTCCACGCGCGCCGCCACGCCCTGATGGCCATGGCTGCCGGCGAGCTTGGCCAGGCGCAAGCCATCGGCCTCGATCAGCCGGACTCCGGCCTCCTGTGCACGCGCGATGAACTGCCGCATGCGCGCATCGCGCCGGCTGGCGTCGAAGAGCACTTCGATCACGGATTTCGGCGCGGTCTTGATGCGCACGCCCACGGCGTGGAAGCCGAAGATCACTTTGGGGGAAGACATCCGGTGGATTATCACAAACACCCCCCATGCCGCTTCGCGGCTCCCCCTCTCTCGCCTTCGGCGGGAGGGGGGCAATCCCGGCGGCCCGGCGGAGCCGGTTCCGCGGGATTCCTGGCCTCACCTGCGCGGATTCATTCGCTCAGACGCTGTTGCGCTCCTCGTTGGCGACGCGGCCGGCTTCGATGGTGATGCGCCGGTCGCAGCGCGCCGCGATACCTCGGTCGTGGGTGACCAGCACGAGCGTGGTGCCGAGTTCGCGGTTGAGGTCGAACATCAGCTCCATCACCTGCTCGCCGGTCGCGAAGTCGAGGCTGCCGGTGGGTTCGTCCGCCAGCAGGAGCTGCGGCTGAACCACGAAGGCCCGCGCGAGCGCCACCCGCTGCTGCTCGCCGCCCGACAGCACCTTCGGGTAGTGGCCGAGGCGCTGGCCGAGGCCGACGCGTCCGAGCATTTCGGTCGCGGCCTTCCGGGCATCCTTGCGGTCGGCCAGTTCGAGTGGCAGCATCACGTTTTCGAGCGCGCTCAGGTTGCCGAGCAGCTGGAAACTCTGGAACACGAAGCCGACCTTCTGCGCGCGCAGGGCCGCACGTTCGTCCTCGTCGATGGCGAACAGGTCTTCCCCCGCGAGCTTCACGGTGCCCCGGGTGGGCGTGTCCAGACCGGCGACGATCGACAGCAGCGTGCTTTTCCCCGATCCCGAGGCGCCGACGATGGCGGCGGTTTCCCTGGCCCCCAGCGTGAAGTCGATGTCGCGCAAGATGTCCAGCGTTCCGGTGGAATCGGTGACGGACTTGAAGACATGCTCGACGGCAACGATGGCGTCGGATCGGCCATCGGTTCGGATTGAGGACATTGAAAGGGTTTCGCGTAGTGAATCGACGTCACTTTATCTTGAGCGGCACGGGCGCATGGATTTCGATTTCCGCCATGGCGGCTACGGGTAAGCCGCCCGTGATCATGGTGCTCGGCGACTCGCTCTCGGCCGAATACGGGCTGCGGCGCGGCGACGGCTGGGTGCCGCTGCTCGAGAAGCGCCTCGCGGAACAGAAGATTCCGGCCACGGTGATCAACGCCAGCATCAGCGGCGACACCACCGCCGGCGGGCGTTCCCGCCTGCCGGGGCTGCTGACACAGCACCAGCCCACGCACGTGGTGCTCGAACTTGGCGCCAACGACGCGCTGCGCGGCCTGTCGCTCACGAGCACCGAGGACAACCTGCTGCAGATGACCAAGGCCGCTCAGGCCGCGGGCGCGCAGGTGCTGATCGTCGGGATCCAGGTGCCGCCCAACTACGGCAGCGACTACACGCGGCGCTTCGAGGCGATCTTCCCCAAGGTGGCCGGCGCGGCGAAGACGCCCGTGGTGCCGTTTCTGCTGAAGGGCGTGGCGGACGGCCCGGACGCGGCGATGCTCTTCCAGGCCGATCGCATCCATCCGACCGCAGCAGCCCAGCCGCGCATGTTGGACAACGTCTGGCCGCCGCTTCGGAAGCTGTTGCCCAAGTGACTCGCCAAGAACAAAGCCGCCGCGGCCCCGGGGCCGCAGCGGCTTTGTTTCTGCTCGGAACGACTCAGCCGTTCTTGGTGGGCAGCAAGGGGATGGTCGGCGGATCATGCTCGAGCGAGGCCACATCGGTCTCCGGATCGCCCGGCGCCAACCCGTCGCTGCTGGGCATGAGCTTGCGCTGTGCCTTCTCCCGAGCCTTGTCTTCCTTCTTCTTCTTCTTGGCCAGTTCTCTCTGACGCTTCTCATAGCCATAGTTTGGTGTTGCCACAGGCTGCTCCTTCAAAGCCAGGCAGTCACGTTAACTGCGCTTCGTCGGACTGTACGCGATAACAGCCCGCCTTCAGAGCACCGCAAGGGCCTGTTCGAGATCGGCGCGAAGATCGTCGACATCCTCCAGGCCGATCGAGAAGCGCACCAGCGTGCCCTTGTGCGGCCAGTGCGCGACGCCCGGGTCGCGCATGAGGCCGATGTCGTAGGGCACGACCAGGCTGATCGGCCCGCCCCACGAGTAGCCGAGCCTGAAAAGCGACAGGCTGTCGCAAAAGCGGTCGACCTGCTCGGTGCCGTAGCGCGAATCGAAAACCACCGAGAAGAGGCCGGCGGCCAGATCGGCGGCGCCGCAAAGCCGCAGCCAGTTGGCATGTCCGGGCGAACTCTCCAGCGCGGGGTGGAGCACCTGCGCAATCTCCGCACGATCCTCCAGCCAGAGGGCCAGTTCGCGCGCGCTGCGGTCGTGCGCCGCGTAGCGCAAGGCGACGCTGGGGAGCGAACGCAGCACCGTCTCGACATCCCCCACCCCGATCCCGTAGCCCATGCGCATGTGCGTGAGCTTGATCGCGCGATGCAGGCGCTCGTCGCGCGTCGTGACGCTGCCCATCAGCACGTCGCCGCCGCCGCTGGGGTACTTGGTGAGCGCCTGGATCGAGATGTCGACGCCCTGCCCGCTTCCGTTGAAGTCGAACGGCGCGAAGGCCAGGCCTGCACCCCACGTGTTGTCGAGCGCAACGATGACGCCCCGGTCGCGGCAGATCTTGGCCAGCGCGGGCAGGTCGGGAAACTCCATGGTGACCGATCCCGCCGCCTCGACCCACACCAGCTTGGTGCGCTCCGAAAGCTTGGCCGCGAGGTCCGCCGGATTCATCGCGTCGTACAGCTTGTGCGTGATGCCGAAGTTGGCAAGCTCGCCGTTGGCCAGTGCCTTGTTCGGCCCGTAGGCATTGTCGGGAATCAGGACCTCGTCGCCGCTTTTGAGCAGCGCGAACGACACCAGCGCGATGGCAGCAAGACCGCTGGGCACCAGCAGGCATTCGGTGCCGCCCTCCAACGTGGCAAGCCGCTCCTCGAGCGTGAACGTGGTCGGCGTGCCGTGGAGGCCGTAGGTATAGCCTGCCTTGGTTTTCCAGTCCCGCGCGCGCATCGCGGCGACATCGGCGAAGAACACGGTCGACGCCTTGTACACGCCCACCTGGGGCGAGCCGAACTTCGCGGGAGGAACGTAGGGATGGTGAATCAGGTCGGTGATGGGCTTGCGCATGAATGGACTTTAGCCCACCCCGATGCCGACCCACGCCTCAGGGCCGCGCGCAGCGCGCCCGTTCGTTGGCCGCCGCGGAACCGGCTTGGCCGGGCCGCAGGGCGGCGCCCCCGGAAGGGGGTGTCCGAGCCACACGAAGTGGGCGAGGCCGCGGGCGAGCTTTCTACACCGACCACTTCTCCATGAGCTTCTCGGCGCCCATGGAGTCGTAACCTTCGAACGGCTGGTGGATCCACGGGTTCGTGGGCAGGAACTCGACGGAGTAATCGGGCGTGAAGGTCGACAGGGCCTTGGTCCACAGCACCGCGCTGCGCAGCTCGGTGATGGGCTTGTAGCTGCTCTTGAGCATCTCGACCACCGCGTGCAGCGTATGGCCGGAATCCGCGAGGTCATCGACCAGCAGCACCTTGCCCGCGATCTCGCCCTTGGGCGTGGTGATGTAGCGCGCGATGTCGAGGTGCCCCTGCACCGTGCCGGCGTCCGCCCGGTACGAGCTGGTCGACATGATGGCCAGGGGCTTGTCGAAGATGCGCGAGAGCACGTCGCCGGGCCGCATGCCGCCGCGCGCGAGGCACAGGATGGTGTCGAAATGCCAGCCCGACTGATGCACCTTGATCGCGAGCTTCTCGATCAGGTTGTGGTACTCGTCGTAGCTTACGTAGAGGTGCTTGCCGTCTTCGGTCAACATGAAGGATCGTCTCCTGCGGGTGGGTCAGTCTGCCAGATACGGGTGGCGCATCATGATCGTGTGATCACGGTCCGGGCTGGTCGAGACCATGTGGATCGGCACGCCGGTGACCTGTTCGATGCGCTGCAGATAGAGCCGTGCGTTGACCGGCAGCTTGTCGTACTGCGTGACGCCCACGGTGCTTTCGGTCCAGCCTTCGAGGGTCTCGTAGACCGGGGTGCAGCGCTCGATCTCGTCCGCGCCCATCGGCAGGATGTCGGTGTATTCGCCGTCGAGCATGTAGCCCGTGCACAGTTGCAGTTCCTTCAGGCCGTCGAGCACGTCGAGCTTGGTGATGCACAGCCCGCTCAGTCCGTTGACCTGGGCCGAGCGCTTGAGCAGCGCCGCGTCGAACCAGCCGCACCGGCGGCTGCGGCCGGTGGTCACGCCCTTCTCGGCGCCGACGGTGCTGAGGTGATAGCCGACCGTGCCGGGCTTGTCCCATTCGAGCTCGGTCGGGAACGGACCGCCACCGACGCGAGTGCAGTAGGCCTTGGTGATGCCGAGCACGTAGTGCAGCAGGCCCGGGCCGACGCCCGATCCGGCAGCTGCATTGCCGGCCACGCAGTTGCTCGACGTGACGTACGGATAGGTGCCATGGTCGACGTCGAGCAGCGTTCCCTGCGCGCCTTCGAACAGCAGGTTCGCGCCGTCACGATGCGCATCGTTGAGCTCGCGCGACACGTCGGCCATCATCGGCTCGAGCAGCTCGGCGTGGCGCATGGCCTCGTCGTAGACCGCATCGAATTCGATGGGGGCCGCGCCCAGCACCTGCGTGAGCACGTGGTTGTGCAGTTCGA
Source organism: Variovorax ureilyticus (assembly GCF_037889935.1). Taxonomy (NCBI): domain Bacteria; kingdom Pseudomonadati; phylum Pseudomonadota; class Betaproteobacteria; order Burkholderiales; family Comamonadaceae; genus Variovorax; species Variovorax ureilyticus. Next base: position 135,825 of record NZ_JBBKZU010000008.1, on the reverse strand, counting down.
GCAGGATCTTCAGCTTGCTCGCGAAGCGCTCCGGATGCTTCAGGTCCTGCACCCGCAGCGCGCGGCGGGCGATCTTGTCCTCGTAGGCCGGGCCGATGCCGCGGCCGGTGGTGCCGATCTTCTCGATGCCGCCCTTTTCGCGGTACGCCTCGCGCGCGATATCGAGCGCCGCATGGAAAGGCAGGATCAGCGGGCAGGCCTCGCTGATGCGAAGGCGCGAGCGGACCTCGACGCCGGCCTTTTCGAGTCCTTCGATCTCCTCGAACAGCTTGGCCGCCGAGAGCACCACGCCGTTGCCGATATAGCACTTGACGCCCGGCCGCATGATGCCGCTCGGAATCAGGTGCAGCGCGGTCTTGACGCCGTTGATGACCAGTGTGTGGCCGGCGTTATGGCCGCCTTGGAAGCGCACGACCCCTTGCGCGCTTTCGGTCAGCCAATCGACCAACTTGCCCTTGCCTTCGTCGCCCCATTGGGTGCCGACGACGACCACGTTTCTTCCGGTGGTTACGCTCATGATGTTTCGCTTAAGAGGATTCAGATGGCTTGCACGCACCATTGGCCGCCCAGCTCGACGAGCTCTCGGTCGCAATGGAATTCGTCGATCTCGCTGTCGTGGCCGGGCAGCACGCACACGACGGTCTCGCCCCGGCTGCGCAGGGCGGTGATGGTCTTGTTCAATTCTTCTGCGTCGCTCCAGGGCGCGCGGATCGCGGCACGCAGCGGCTGGGCCGGCAGAACGCCCACCAGCTCGCGCACGTCGAGGCTGAAGCCGACCGCGGGGCGGTTGCGACCGAACACGGCCCCCACCTCGTCATAGCGCCCGCCGCGCACCAGCGCGTCGCTGGCGCCGCTCGTGTAAATGCCAAAGCGCATGCCGCTGTAATAGGCGTAGCCGCGAAGATCGGCGAGGTCGAAGCTGACCTTCGCGCCGTCGATCCGGCCGGCAAGCTGGCGAAGATCGGAGAGCGCAGCGCGTACGCCAGCGATGTCGGGCAAAACCTTCGCGGCCTCGTCGAGCACCGCGGCGTCGCCGTACAGCTGGACGAGCGCACGCAGACCATCGCGCGATTGCGCAGGGAAGTCGGCGGTGAGTTCGCGCAGGCCGCTGGCATCCTTGGCGGCCAGCGCGGCATGGACGCGGGCGATCGCCGCGGCGTCGACGGGCACGCCCGCGAACAGCGATCGCACGATGCGGGCGTCGGCCATGTCGACGATCACCGGGGTCTGCGCACGGCCGGTGATGCCGGCAGCGTTCAGGCAATCGAGCGAGAGGCGAAGGATCTCGGTGTCGGCTTCGAGGCCGGCATGGCCGTAGATCTCGGCGCCGAACTGGAGCGGCTCGCGGGTCGCATGCGGACGATCAGGTCGCGTGTGCAGAACAGGGCCGCAATAGCAAAGCCGGGTGACGCCGGCCCGATTGAGCAGATGGGCATCGATGCGCGCGACCTGCGGCGTGGTATCGGCCCGCAAGCCCATGCTGCGACCGGACAGCTGGTCCACCAGCTTGAACGTCTGGAGATCGAGCGCCTCGCCAGTGCCCGAAAGCAGGGATTCGAGATGCTCCAGAAGTGGCGGCATCACAAGCTCGTAGCCGAAGGCACGGGCGGTATCGAGCAGCTGGCGTCGAAGTTCTTCGATGTGGCGCGCCTCGGAGGGCAGCACATCGGCAATGTGATCCGGAAGGACCCAGGCGGACATGGGGATCGGGGGCGTGGTTAAACCGGGATTCTACCGGCACCGCGTCGGGCCGCCTCAATGCAGGCTGCAACCCCCTTGGGGCGGGCGGCCAAACGCAGTGAAGAGCGCGAGAGCAACCTATGCCAGGAGCCAGAGCAGGAACAGCCCCAGCAGAATGCTGCAAAGCCCGAAGAACCGAAGCTGGCCATCCCTAAGCTGCATGAGCTGCCCGAAGCCCTTGCGCCATCCGCCGGGCGAGAAGAACGGCAGCAGCCCTTCGATCACCAGCACCAGCGCAATGGCATTCCAGAACGTATCGGAGTTCATGACCGACTTCAGGCCGAGGCCAACCCGAGCCGGCTCAGCGCCGCGGCGCGTTCGAGGTGGAACCCGAGCTCTGCATCGAGCGGAAAAAGTCGGACGACGGATCCAGGATCATCACGTCGCTCTTCTTGTTGAAGCTCTGCTTGTAGGCATCGAGGCTTCTGTAGAACAGCGCGAATTGCGGATCGCGGCCGAACGCATCGGCGTACAGGCTCGCGGCGCGCGCATCGCCCTCGCCCTTGATCTTCTGCGCATCGCGATAGGCGTTGGCGACGATCACCTCACGCTGGCGATCGGCATCGGCACGGATCTTCTCGCCTTCGGCAACCCCGGTCGAACGCAACTCGTTGGCCACGCGCTTGCGCTCGGCCTCCATGCGGCGGTAGACGGACTCGGTAATGGCCTCGACGTAGTCGACGCGGGTGATGCGGACGTCGATGATGTCCACGCCCCAGGGCTTCGCGCCCTTCACCACTTCGAGAACCTCGCGCTGGACGTCCGACATCAGCTGCTCGCGGCGCACCGAGATCAGGTCGCGCACGGTGCGCTTGTTGATGTTCTCCTGGAAGGCGTTTCGCACCACGCGGTTGAGCTGCACCGCACCCGCGTTCTCGTCGAGGCCGACGTTGCGGATGTATTCCGACGGATTGGTGATGCGCCAGCGCACGTACCAGTCGATCACCACGCGCTGCTTCTCGGCCGTCAGCATGGGCTCGGGATCGAGGCTCGAGAGCGTCAGGAGGCGCTTGTCGATGTACGACACGTTCTGAAACGGCGGCGGAAGCTTGAAGTTCAAGCCCGGCTCGGTAATGACCTCCTTGATCTGGCCGAGGGCGTAGACCACGCCGAACTGGCGCTGGTCGACCACGAAGAGCGTCGAGCTGGCCAGCGCGAGCACGACGAGGATCGAGGAAACGATGAATCCGATTCTGTTCATGGGGTCAGTCCTCAGCGCACGTCGCGGTCACGTGAGCGGCCATCGCGCGCCCGGGAATCGGCCGGCGCGACCGGAATGACGGATGACTGCGGCGGCGCGGTCCCGGCCACGTTGGGGCTGGCGGCGTCGGACGGCGTGGCGGCGTTGTTCTGAGCGGACATCTGCATCAGCTTGTCGAGCGGGAGATAGAGCAGATTCGAGTTCTGCTTCGAATCGACCATCACCTTCGTGGTGCTGCTGTAGATCTGCTGCATCGCGTCTGTGTACATGCGGTCGCGCGTGACCTGCGGCGCCTTCTGATATTCGGCCAGCACCGAGTTGAAGCGCTGCGCATCCCCCTGCGCCTGCGCGATGATCCGGGCCTTGTAGGCTTCCGACTCTTCCTTGAGGCGGGAGCCCGTACCGGTGGCGCGCGGCACGACGTCGTTGGCGTAGGCCTGCGCTTCGTTCTTGGTGCGTTCGCGCTCCTGGCCCGCCTTCAGCACGTCGTCGAACGCGGCCTGTACCTGCTCGGGCGGACGAACGCCACCCTGCTGAAGGTTGATGCCGACGATCTCGACGCCGACCTTGTAGCGGTCGAGGATCGTCTGCATCAGGTTGCGCACGCGCGGGGCGATCTGGTCACGCTCGTCCGCCAATGCCGCGTCCATGCGCATCTTGCCGACCACTTCGCGCACCGCCGTCTCGGCGACCTGCACCACTGCCTCGGAAGGTGCCTTGCTCTCGTAGAGGAAGGCGCGTGCGTCGTTGAGCCGGTACTGGACCGCAAACTTGATCTCGACGATGTTCTCGTCCTCGGTCAGCATGGCCGACTCGCGCAGGCCAGTGGAGCGCACGATGGTGTCGCGCCCGACGTCGGCAGAGCGAATCTGCGTGGTCACCACGACCTCGTGGCGCTGGATCGGATACGGCAGCCGCCAGTTGAAGCCGGCGCCGACGGTCGACTTGTAGCGGCCGAACTGCGTGATGACTGCCTGCTGACCTTCATTCACGATGAAGAAGCCGGTCCCGAGCCAGATCAGGATCGCCACCGCCGCGACGAGGCCGATTCCGAAGCCCGCGTTCTTCATGTCGGGCTTGAGGCCGCCGCCGCCGTTGCCGTTGCCGCCGTTCGGGCGGTCACCGCCGCCACGGCCGCCGAACAGGCCGCCGAGCTTGCGGTTGAAGTCGCGCCAGAGTTCGTCGAGGTCCGGCGGGCCCTGGTTGGGTCCTTGCCCGCGTGGACGATTGTTGTTGCCAGAAGGCGGCGGCGCCGGAGGTTCGCCATCAGGCCGGTTCGCGGCGGGACGGTCGCCGTTGGACGAGGAATCGTCGCCACGGCCCCATCGGCCGTCGTTCAGATTGAACATGCCGTGAAACCGTTTCCACACTGGCTTTGCATTCATTCGGTTGGAGTTCTTGAGTCAGTGAAGCTGATTGTGCCCAATTCAACTGGCGGCATCGTGCAATTCGGCGCCGGCCCCTGGGGTCATGCCTTCTTCGGGTGCCGGACGGGCGCGCAATGCCAGTTCCGCGCGCAATGCCGGCAGCCCCTCGCCCGTCCGAGCGCTGAGGAAGATCCGGGGCACCTGCGCGCCGTCGACGTTGATCTCGTCGCACAACTGCAGAGGATGCCGGTTCGCCTCGATGGCGTCGAGCTTGTTGAACACCAGGAGCTGGGGCACGGTGTCGGCGCCGATGTCCTTCAGCACGGCCTGGACTTCGGCCATCTGCTCCGGGTAATGAGGATTGGAGGCATCGACGACGTGGAGCAGCAGGTCGGCATCGACCGCTTCCTGCAGCGTGGCCTTGAAGGCGTCGATCAGCCCGTGCGGCAGCTCCCGGATGAAGCCGACCGTGTCGGACAGCGAGACCTTGCGGCTCGCGTCGCCGAGATAGAGGTGGCGCGTGGTCGTGTCCAGCGTGGCGAACAACTGGTCGGCCGCATAGGCACGCGCCTTCACGAGCGCATTGAACAGCGACGACTTGCCGGCGTTCGTGTACCCGACCAGCGAGATGTTGAAGGTGTCGCGCCGTTCACGCTGCCGCCGCTGGGTGCCGCGCTGGCGCTGCACCTTCGAGAGGCGCTCGCGCGTGCGTTTGATGGCCTCGCCGATCATGCGGCGATCGAGTTCGATCTGCGTCTCGCCAGGACCGCCGCGCGTGCCGATGCCGCCGCGCTGGCGTTCGAGGTGGGACCACCGGCGCACGAGCCGCGTGCTCAGGTATTGCAGCCTCGCGAGTTCGACCTGCAGCTTGCCCTCGTGGGAGCGCGCACGCTGCGCGAAGATCTCGAGGATGAGAAAGGTGCGGTCGTAGACCGCAACGCCGAGCTGACGCTCGAGATTGCGTTGCTGAGCCGGGCTCAGCGCCTGGTCGAAGATGACCTCGCTGGCGCGGTACAGCTCGGCAAGCTCGCGGATTTCATCTGCCTTGCCGCTGCCGACGAACAGTGCGGCGTCCGGCGCCTTGCGCTTGCAGACGAGGCGCGCCACCGGCTCGAGCCCCGCAGTTTGCGCGAGCAGGCCCAGTTCCTCGAGTTCGCTATCGAAATGGGGCAACCCGAAGTCCACGCCGACAAGAATGACGGCGCCATCTTTCCGGGGAATCGGCTCAGACAATCGGAATCAAATAGAAAAAGCGCGGCGGGTGATCCACCGCGCTTCGTGCCTGCTCAGGCTGCTGCGTCGTCGCTCTCGGTGACCGAGAAGTTGACGGCCCGCCCGGGCACGATGGTGGAGATGGCATGCTTGTAGACCATCTGGGTCACCGTATTGCGAAGCAACACGACGTACTGGTCGAAAGACTCAATCTGACCTTGCAACTTGATGCCGTTGACCAGGTAGATCGAAACCGGCACGTGCTCTCGGCGCAGAGTGTTCAGAAATGGGTCTTGTAGAAGTTGCCCTTTATTGCTCACGATATTCTCCGTGTTCAAGAGTTGTTGTTGAGCCGGTCACCTTAACACAGCGATTCCGCGCCGCAGCAAAAAAGCGCAAAGGCCTTCGAAAAAAAGCGTCTCTGGGCGCGGCACTCAGCCGTTCAGGCGTCCTTGTCCGCAAATGGATTGTGCGAGGTCTTGAGCTCGATGCGCAAGGGTGTTCCGACGAGGTCGAACTCCTTGCGGAAGCGCGCTTCGAGGAAGCGCTTGTAGGCGTCCGTCACATGCTCCAGCGAGTTGCCGTGGATCACGATGACGGGCGGGTTCATGCCGCCCTGGTGCGCATAGCGCATCTTCGGCCGGAACATCCCAGACTTCTTGGGTGCCTGGAATTGCACTGCTTCGTGCAGCAGGCGCGTCAGCACCGGCGTGGACATCTTGCGCGTCGCGGATTTGTGCGCCTGCACGATCGATTGCCAGAGCGGACCCAGCCCCTGCCGCTTGGCCGCCGAGATGAAATGCAGCGCGGCAAACTTCAGGAACGGCAAGCGCATCTCGATCTGACGCTGGACCTGCTCGCGCTGGTAGCTGTCCACCGCATCCCACTTGTTGATCGCGATCACCACGGCGCGACCGCTTTCGAGGATGTAGCCGGCGATGTGAGCGTCCTGATCGGTCACGCCCTGCGTCGCATCGAGCAGCAGCAGGACGACATTCGCGGTCTCGATGGCCTGGAGCGTCTTGACCACCGAGAACTTCTCGATGGCCTCGAACACGCGGCCCTTGCGGCGCAGGCCTGCCGTATCGATGAGCTCGAAGCGCTGCCCGTTGCGCTCGAAGGGCACCACGATCGCGTCGCGCGTGGTGCCGGGCATGTCGAACGCGACCAGTCGTTCTTCACCGAGCCAGGTGTTGATGAGGGTCGACTTGCCCACGTTGGGGCGACCGGCCACCGCCAGCTTGACCGGCTTGTTGGCCTCTTCTTCCTCGTCCTCGTCGTCTTCCGGAAGATGCAGCGGTTCGAGCGCCAGTTCGACCAGCCCGCGGATGCCCTGGCCGTGGGCCGCCGAGATTCCATGCACCTCGCCGAACCCGAGTTCGTAGAAGTCCACGAGCTTCGCGCTGTCCTGCATTCCCTCGGCCTTGTTGGCGACGAGCAGGCATGGCTTGCCGAGGCGGCGCAGTTCGTTGGCGATGTCGTGGTCCTGGGCCGACAGGCCTTCACGCGCATCGACCACGAAGATGACCACGTCGGCCTCGGCGACCGCCTGCCGCGTCTGCTTGGCCATCTCCTTGAAGATGCCGCTGCCGGCGTCGGGCTCGAAGCCGCCGGTGTCGATCACGATGAACTCGTGCCTGCCCAGCCGGCCGTTGCCGTAGTGGCGATCGCGCGTGAGTCCCGCGAAGTCCGCGACGATGGCGTCGCGCGTTTGGGTCAGGCGGTTGAACAGCGTCGACTTGCCGACGTTCGGACGCCCGACCAGCGCGATGACCGGCTTCATTGAAGGCGCCCTCTCATCAAAATTATTCTGGCCGGTAGCCGAACACGCCGCCATTGCGGGTGACGACCACGACCGTGTTGCCGGAAATCACCGGCGTTGCCGCGATGGGCGAACCATCCGGCGTGAGGCGGTTCAGCGCGGAACCATCGTCGCGCGAAAGGAAATGCAGCTGGCCGGTGGCATCGCCGATGATCAGCGAGCGCCCCACGGCGAGCGGCGCTGTGAGGACGTGGTACTTGAGCAGATCGGCCTGCTGCCATGCGCGCTCGCCATCTGCACGGCGCCACGCCACGACAGTGCCGTTGTCCTCGGTGCCGTAAACGAAGCGATCGTCGCCGCCGACGCCGTCCGCGCCTGCTGCCGGTTTGGTCCAGACGAGTGCACCGCGAGCGGTGTCCACGCAACCCACGGAAGCGGAATAGGCCCTTGCGCAGACGCTGTCGCCCACGCGGCTTGCGGTGCCGGTCAGGTCGACCAGACGCTCGACATCGTTCGTGCCGCGCGGCGCGGCGATGGGCGCTTCCCAGCGGCTCGTACCGTTGGCCGGATTGATGCCGACCAGGCGACCGCCCACACCGACCACCAGGGTGTCCGCCACGGCAAGCAACACCCCCGGCTTCTTGAGCACCAGGTTCTCCGCATTGCGCTGCTGCGACCACAGGCGACGCCCGGTCTGGCCATCCCACGCGCTCATGGTGCGATCGGCGGTCTGGACGAACACGCGGCGGCCCGCCACCAGGGGCTGAGTGAAGGCCTGGGCGCTCAGGCGCTGCCTCCAGAGCACCTTGCCGCCTTGCAGCGCAACCAGTTCGTTGTTGGCGGTGATCACCGCCACCAGCGTGCCGTCGCTGCCGACGCCCGCCACCAGCGGGGCCCCCACGTTCGCGCGCCAGACCTCCTGGCCCGCGCGCGAATCGATCACGACGACGGTGCCGTCGCTCGAAGCCACCGCGACGTTGTCGCCGCTGACTTGAGTCGACAACGGGAAATTGACTGCGGGGATTCGCAGGGTCCAGGCTTGCCGGACGCCCATGACCGCCACATTGGCAGGCAGTTCGACAGGCTTCGGCCGCGGCGTCCCCGAGCAGGCCGCCAGCGCAGCGATCAGGACCACGGCGGACCCTGTGCGCAGAACGCGCGCCGAAGGCAGATAACGCTTGAAATTCATGGTGTGTTCTTGGCAGGAGATGCGGCACCGGTCTGCGGCGTCAGGCTCTTCGGATCGACGCCGACGGCGTTGAGCTTGATCTCCACGAGACGGCGGTATTCCGTGCGCGTGTCGAAGGCGGACCAGGCCTTCTGGTATTCGGCCTTGGCCTCTTCGCGCCTGCCCTGCGCGAGATAGATGTCGCCCTTGCGGTCGGCGACCAGCGCTTCGAATTCCTTGGGCACGTCGCCAGAAAGCCGCTTGAGCGCTTCGTCGTAGGACTTGGCATCCAGCAGTTCGCCGGCAAGGCGCAGCTTCGCGACCATCTTGTAGCCGGGATCGACCGCGTTCTCGGCCACCCATGCGAGCGCCCCGCGGGAGGCTTCGGCGTTGCCCTTGTCATAGAGCGACCGCGCCGCGAGCAGGCCCGCCTGCTGTGCATAGGCGGTGCCGGCGAACTTGGCCTTCATGTCGGCCAGCGCGCGCTCGATGCGGGCCGTGTCGCCTGCCTGCGCACTGCGCTCGACTTCATCATAGAGCGCCGAGGCTTGCGCCGCCTTGTTGCGCTGAAAGTATTGCCAACCGTTCCACGCCACGAAGGCGCCGGCCACTAGAAGCACGGCCCAGGTGATCAGGGTGCCGTACGTGTTCCAGAAATGCTTGAGCTGGTCGAGCTGTTCCTGTTCTTCGAGATCGAGATGGGTGGCCATGCGCTATCAGTTGTTGAGAGCCGAAGATTGTAGGGTGGCCGCCCAAGCGGTCACGTCGGCCAGCGGGCGAGCCGTCTGGGTGCCGGTGCCGTCGCGCAGCGCCTTCACCATGACTTCTCCCCGGGAGAGTTCGTCCGTCCCGAAGATCAGCGCATAGTTCGCGCCACTGGCATCGGCCTTCTTGAACTGCGACTTGAAGCTTCCGAGACCGTCGGCCGTGGCCGCATGCATCTGCGCGCGCACGCCGGCTTCGCGCAGTTGCTGCAAGGCGCGCAGGGCGATCGGCATTGCAGCCGCGTCCGGCACGACGGCGTAGACGTCGGGCACCGGAGCCGGAATGACGGTGCCCTGCTCTTTGACCAGTTCGAGAATCCGCTCCACGCCGATGGCCCAGCCCACGGCGGGCGCCGGCTTGCCGCCGATCTGTGCGATCAGATCGTCATAGCGGCCGCCGGCGCACACCGTTCCTTGCGAACCCAGCCGGTCCGTCACGAACTCGAACACGCTGAGGTTGTAGTAATCGAGGCCGCGGACCAGACGAGGATTGATCGTATAGGCGATGCCGTTGGCGTCCAGGATGGCCTTGAGCCCATTGAAGTGGGCCAGCGATTCGGCTCCGAGGAAGTCCATCAGCCGGGGCGCGGATTCCACGATCTCCTTCATGGCCGGATTCTTGGTGTCGAGAATCCGCAGCGGATTGCTGTGCAGCCGGCGCTTCGCATCTTCGTCGAGCCGGTCGGCGTGGCGCTCGAAATGGGCAATCAGTTGCGCCCGGTGCTGCGCTCGCTCGGCCGGCTGGCCCAGGCTGTTCAGTTCGAGACGAACATCCGTCAGGCCGATCGCTTTCCAGAGGGCATGGGCCAGCAGGATCAATTCGGCGTCGACATCGGGGCCGGCGAAGCCCAGGGCTTCCGCCCCGATCTGGTGAAACTGGCGGAAACGCCCCCGCTGCGGCTTCTCGCGCCGGAACATCGGACCGATGTACCAGAGGCGCTTGCCGCCGTCGTAGAGCATGTTGTGCTCGGCGACCGCGCGCACGAGGCCCGCCGTGTTCTCCGGCCGAAGCGTCAGGTGGTCGTTGTCGCCGTACTTGTCCGACCGGTCATGGAAGGAATACATCTCCTTCTCGACGATGTCGGTCACCTCGCCGATGCCGCGCACGAACAGCGCCGTGTGTTCGAGGATCGGCGTGCGGACGTTGCGATAGGCAAAGCGCGCCATCACCTCGCGCACGGTAGCTTCGAGCCATTCCCAGCGCGCCGACTCGGGCGGCAATATGTCGTTCATGCCTTTGACGGCATTGAGTTTTTCAGCCATGGATGCAGTGCTCAGACAGCTTGAGCGGCATGCGCGCCGCCGAAGCGTTTTTCAACGTAGTTCTCGACCAGCTTGTGGAACTCGCGCGCGATGTCGTCGCCGCGCAGCGTGAGGGCCTTTTCGCCGTCGATGAAGACCGGCGCCGCAGGCGCTTCGCCGGTGCCGGGAAGACTGATGCCGATGTCGGCGTGCTTGCTTTCGCCGGGGCCGTTGACGATGCAGCCCATCACGGCGACCTTCATCGTCTCCACGCCCGGGTACCTGGTGCGCCAGACCGGCATCTGCATGCGCAGGTAGTCGTCGATCTGCTTGGCGAGTTCCTGGAAGGTCGTGCTGGTGGTGCGGCCACATCCGGGGCAGGCCGTCACGCTCGGCACGAACACGCGCAGACCCAGCGCCTGCAGGATCTCGTTGGCGATGACGACTTCCTGCGTGCGCGACTCGCCGGGCTGCGGCGTCAGCGACACCCGGATCGTGTCGCCGATGCCTTCCTGCAGCAGGATCGACAGCGCAGTCGCGGAAGCCACCGTGCCCTTCGTGCCCATGCCGGCTTCGGTCAAACCAAGATGGAGGGCGTAGTCGCAGCGCTTGGCGAGTTCCCGGTAGACGGAGATCAGGTCCTGCACGCCGCTCACCTTGCAGCTCAGGATGATCTGGTCGCCGTCCATGCCCATCGACTCGGCAAGCTTCGCGGACTCGATCGCGGACGTGATCAGCGCCTCGTACATCACCTGCTTGGCGTCCCAGGGCTCGGCACGCCGGTTGTTGGCGTCCATCAGGCTCGCCAGCAGCTCCTGGTCGAGGCTGCCCCAGTTCACGCCGATGCGCACCGGCTTGTTCCACCGCATGGCGGCGTCGATCATCTGGCCGAACTGGCGGTCGCGCTTGTCGCCCTTGCCCACGTTGCCGGGATTGATGCGGTACTTGCTCAGCGATTCGGCACAGGCCGGATAGTCGGTGAGCAGCCGATGGCCGTTGTAATGGAAATCGCCGACCAGCGGAACGTCGACGCCCATGCGATCGAGCTGCTCGCGGATGTACGGCACCTGCGCCGCCGCTTCAGGCGTGTTGACGGTGATGCGGACCAGTTCCGATCCCGCGAGCGCCAGTTCCTTGACCTGGATCGCGGTGCCGATCGCATCCACGGTGTCGGTGTTGGTCATGGACTGGACGCGCACCGGCGCATCGCCGCCGATCGTGACGGTTCGGCCCCCCCAGGTGACGCTGGCCTGACGGGACCGCCGCGCCTTCGGTGCGGCGGCTTCGATCGGCTCGCAGCCAAGATTGCTGGCTCTATCGGTCATGATGTCCTGCTCAAGGTTTGACTTCGAACCGTGCAACGCCCCCGGAGCGTGCAATCGACGCGAGGTCGAAAGGCTTGCCCCGGACCTGCACCTGAACGCCCGCCGCGCGGCCGACGACCACCGACAGCGGAAGCGTACCGGTCAGCCCCACGGTTTCACCGGCCTTGAGGGTGCGATGCAGCAATTGCTTGCCGCCGGGTTCGGTCACGGAGATCCAGGTGTCGTCGCGTGCGACGAAGACGATCAGATCATTGCTGGGAGCTGGCGCGGCGGCCGCCGGCTCGACGGGTGCCGCCTCCGCGGGCGGCTCGACCGGAGGCGCCGGTGGCACGACCTGGGTCACCGGAGCGGGCACCGGACTCTCGGGCTTCGATGGCGCGGCCCCCTGCTCATTGGAGCCGGTGCGCTGCACCAGATGAGAGACCGATTCACTCACACGATCGAAGAGCGACTGCGGCAACCAGAACAGCACTGCAGCGCCGACCAACAACAGGATGACGACGATCACCAGCGGCCGGGACGGCAGCGCGCTCGCGCCACCCGAGCGCGGCGAAGCAGAACGCAGGCTCTTGCTCATGGTGCGATCGGCCTCCGCCAGGGCAGGACGCTGGGCGCCAGGCAACTTGGCGAGCACCGGCCCCGGGTCGATGCGAAGCGCCCGGCAGACACTCGCTGCGAGCGCACGGGCGAACACCGGATCGGGCAGCGCGCCGATGTCGTCGGCCTCCAGGGCCGCGAGCTTCTGGGGCGTCACCTTGAGCGCGGCGGCCACCACGTCGATGTGCAGGCCGTGCGCCTCTCTTGCCTCGCGCAACATGTCGCCGGCGGTCATGTTGGTGCTGTCGCCACCGACCAGGGGCACCGCAGCCGATGCCCCGAATTCACTTGCCCGCTCAATCATTGAAATTTCCGCGCTCGAAAGCCAGCGCCTCGCGCGACTGGGGGAAGCGACGCTGCAGTTGGGCGCCCAGTTGGGAAGCCGCCTCACGGTTGTTGAGTTGGCGTTCGATCTTGATGCCCAGCCAGAGCGTTTCGGCGCTGGCCGATGGGCTGTTGTTGATGCGCCGGATGTAGAACTGGGCGCGGGTCCATTCTTCGCGCTGCGCCAGGATCGAAGCGAGGTTGTAGCCGATCACCGGATTGCCCGCGTCGATTTCGTAGGCCTGCGTCAGGCTGCGTTCCGCCTCCGCGCGCTGCCCGGCCTTGAGCTGGCAGACACCTTGCGTCATGAGCGTCTTGGCGCGGTCCGTGTAATTGGGAACGGACAGCGCCGCCGTGAACTGCTGCTGGGCATCGGCAAAGCGATTCTGCTGGCAGAGCAGCCACCCGTAGTTGTGGAGCGCATTGGGCTCGCGCGGATTCAGCGCAAGCGCGCGACGGAAGCTGTCCTCGGCGCCGGCAGGATCGTCCAGACGCATGTAGACGACGCCGCGCAGGATGTAGGCATCCGGAAACGTCGGGTCTGCCGCCAAGGCCTGCTTGATCTCGTCCAGCGCGACGGTGGGCTGCCCTTGCTGGAAATAGCCGATGGCCAGTTCCACGCGCAGTTTTGCGCGCTTGCGGGCGTTGGTTTCATCCGACTCGGTCATGATGGCAGAGGCATTGGTGCCGCCCGAAGGGATCGGCGGAGCACCGTCCTTGGTCGCGCAAGACGCCAGCAGGAACGCTGCGGCAACCGCGAACAGGGTTCGCATCGCAGTCTCGTGCGCGGTCGGAAAAGCCTTGCTCATCGGATCATTGCTCCTTCGCAGTGGATGTGGGCGCCCTCGCCGGGGCCGGATGCAAAACAACGGTTCGCCGCTGCGCCATGCGCTCGGCCGCATGAGTGCGATCCTTGACGTCGCCAGCCAACTGGCCGCAGGCGGCATCGATGTCGTCGCCGCGCGTCTTTCGCACGGTCGTCACGATCCCCGCCTCGCTCAGGATCTTGGCGAAGGCGACCACCCGGGGCTGGGGCGATCTCACCAGGCCGGACGCCGGGAATGGGTTGAAAGGGATCAGGTTGAACTTGCAGGACACGCCTTGCGAGCGCACCAGGTCGATCAACTGGCGTGCATGCTCGGGCTGGTCGTTCACGCCGTCGAGCATGCAGTACTCGAACGTGATGAAGTCGCGCGGCGCGTGCTCGAGGTAGCGCTTGCAGGCCTGCAGCAGTTCGGCGATCGGGTACTTGCGATTGAGCGGCACGAGATCGCTGCGGAGCGCATCGTTGGGCGCGTGGAGCGATACCGCCAGCGCAACCGGGCAATCCGCGCCCAGCCGATCCATCATGGGAACGACGCCCGACGTCGACACCGTCAGGCGACGGCGCGACAGCCCGTAGGCGTTGTCGTCGAGCATGGTTCGCAGCGCCGGCACCAGCGCCGCGTAGTTCTGCAGCGGTTCGCCCATGCCCATCATCACGACGTTCGAAATGATCCGCTCGTCGCGCTGGAGGTGCTTGCGGAGGAAATGCTCTGCGAACCACAACTGCGCGACGATCTCGCCTGTCGTCAGGTTGCGGCTGAAGCCCTGGTGGCCCGTGGAACAGAACCGGCAGCCGACTGCGCAGCCGGCTTGGGAGGACACGCACAAGGTGCCGCGGTCCTCCTCGGGAATGAACACGGCCTCGACCGCATTGCCGTCCCCGACATCGAACAGCCACTTGATCGTGCCGTCCGCGGATTCATTTTGCGTCACCACCGGCAGCGCCTCGACGCGCGCGGTGGTGGCGAGCTTCTCGCGAAGCGACTTCGCGAGATCGGTCATCTGGGAGAAGTCGCTGGCGCCGCGCTGGTGGATCCAGCGGAAGAGCTGCGTGGCGCGGAAGCGCTTCTCGCCCAGCCGTTCGCAGAACGCGGCCAATCCCTCCAGATCGAAGTCGAGCAGGTTGGCCGTGGTCATTGCGTCGGGAGGCTGGTCCTCAGCGTGCGTAGACGTTGAGGCCGGCGAAGAAGAAGGCGACTTCGACGCGGGCGGTCTCGGGAGCGTCCGAGCCGTGCACTGCGTTGGCGTCGATGCTGTCCGCGAAGTCTGCGCGGATGGTGCCGGCGGCGGCCTTCTTGGGGTCGGTGGCGCCCATCAGGTCGCGGTTCTTGGCGATGGCGTCTTCACCTTCGAGCACTTGCACGAAGACCGGGCCCGAAATCATGAAGTCGACGAGGTCCTTGAAGAAGGGGCGCTCCTTGTGAACGGCGTAGAACTGCTCCGCTTCGGCGCGCGAGAGCTGCACCAGCTTGGCAGCCACGATCTTCAGGCCGGCGGCCTCGAAGCGGGAGACGATCTTGCCGATGACGTTCTTGGCAACTGCGTCGGGCTTGATGATGGAGAGGGTGCGTTCGATAGCCATTGAAGTGCTTTCCTGAGTACTTGGATGTGAATGGGGTTCCATCAGGGTCGCAACGCGGGATTGCGACCCTTGACAAAGCTTTTGATTTTAACCGGCGCGGCAGGGTCTCCCCGCAGCATGCGGGGGAAACATGGCGGCGAGTTGCGGATATCAGCGACCGCGGCGGCGGCCTCCACCGCCACCCTGTCCGCCGAAACCACCGCCGGAAGACCCGCCGCGGCGGCCGCCCTGACGCTGTTCCTTGCGCTGGCGCGAGAAGCTGTCGGCGCCGATGTAGCCCAGCGAGGTCTTCATCGGATCGGGCTGGTTGGCGCCGCCCGGCTGGCGATCCTCGCCCTGCCGGTTCCGGCCCTGAGCCTGACCTTGACCTTGACCTTGCCCTTGGCCACCACGTCCGCGGCGCCCTTGGGGCGGTCCTTTTCCGCCGCCGCGCTCGGATCGGGCCGCCGGGCCGTGCGCCAACGGATTCGGGATCTGCATCTCGCGCTCGCCCTGGGAGCCATTGCCATTGCCGCCATTGCGGTTCCCGCGACGCTTGCGGCCGCGGCCGTTTCGCCCGCCGCCCTCCTGCGCCTTGCCTCCCGGACCGCCGCGCCCGGCCCGCTCGACAGGAGCCCCAGCCGCCTGCAGCAGCGCGCGGATGTCCCGCTCGTCGAGTTCCAGCCATGCGCCACGCTTGAGGCCGCGAGGGAGCACCATCGCGCCGTAGCGGATGCGGATGAGGCGACTCACCGCATGTCCGACCGACTCGAACAGCCGGCGCACCTCGCGATTGCGGCCCTCGGAAATGGTGACGCGATACCAGCAGTTGGAGCCTTCGCCACCGCCGTCCTCGATCGTCCCGAACTGCGCCATGCCATCGTCGAGGCGCACTCCTTCGAGCAGACGCTGCTTTTCCTCGTTGCTCAGGGCGCCGAGGACCCGGACCGCGTACTCACGCTCCAGGCCGAAACGGGGATGCATGAGCCGATTGGCGAGTTCACCGGAGCTCGTGAAGAGAAGCAAACCTTCGGTGTTCAGATCCAGCCGGCCGACCGACTGCCACTTGCCCTGCTGCAGCCTCGGGAGCTTCCGGAAGACAGTGGGACGGTTCTGCGGATCGTCATGGGTGACGACCTCGCCGACGGGCTTGTGATAGGCGATGACGCGCGCCGGCGGCGGCGCAATGCGGAAGCGGATCGGCTTGCCGTTGAGCTTGACCTGGTCGCCGAACTGGATGCGCTGGCCGATGTGCGCCGGCTCGTTGTTGACCGAAATCCGGCCCTGGAGGATGAGTTGCTCCATCTCGAGCCGGGAACCCAGCCCGGCCTGCGCCAGGACCTTGTGCAGCTTCGGCGAATCGGCCTCCGGCAGCAGCACGCGCTTGAGCGGCGGCACCTCGGGACTTTCCTCGTCGGCATCGAACTGGCCGGAAATGACGTCGGCAAAACGGATCGGCTCCGGAGGCGGGGCATTCCGCTGCTCGCGCTCCGCGGCGCGGCGGGCACGGTCGAGATCGTCTTCGTCCTCGTCCGGCTCCTCCTCGTCGTCTTCATCCTCGTCGTCGGCTTCGGCTCCCAGCGGGGCAGCAATGACGGGCGCGGCTTCGGGCCCGGAGGGCTTGCTTTCTTCCGCGGGGATATCGACAGCCACCACCGCCTCGGCGGCCTCGGCGGATTCAGCGGATTCAGCGGGCTGAGTCGTTGCTTCGGCATCGATTTCAACCTTGCGCCGACGCGGACGGCGTTTGCGGGGCGCCTCGGTCGTCCCTTCTTCCGTCGGGGCAACGGCTTTGGCTTCGGAAGGCCCGTGCGCAATATCCCCGCGTTCTTCGGAAACGGGGTCGGTCGGCCGCGTCGCCGCGTCGTTGGGATCGTTGGAGCTCATGATCGGGTTCCGGAAGTGACGGCGGTGGTGTCGCCCTCTTCGGGCGCGGCGTCTGCATCGACAGGGGTGAATGAAGGCTCGACCAGCGAGGCATTCTGCGGGTCGGCAGCGAGAAGAGGGGCGCCGGAATCGCTCTCGGCAAGCACCGGCTCGTCCTGCCCGGACGCGGCCGCCTCAGGCGCTGCCGCGACAGTCTCGGGTGCTGCGGAAGGGCCGGGCTCTTCAGCCGGCTCGTCGATCGGCAAGGCCGACTGGTCTCCGCCCGCCGCCTGGTCCAGCGCGCTGATGAGCGCGCCCTGCTGCGCCGGCGATTCGATCACCGGCAACTGGTCGAGCGAGGCAAGGCCGAGATCGTCCAGGAATTGCCGCGTGGTCGCGTACAGCGCCGGCCGGCCGACGGTCTCGCGATGGCCGATGACCTCGATCCAGTTGCGATCCTCGAGCTGCTTGAGGATTTGCGAATTGATGGTGACGCCCCGGATGTCCTCCATGTCGCCACGCGTGACCGGCTGGCGGTACGCGATGATCGCCAGCGTTTCGAGCGCGGCGCGCGTGTAGCGCGGCGGCTTCTCCGGGTGCAGACGGTCGAGGTGATCGCGCATCTCGGGCCGGCTCTGGAAACGCCAGCCGCTCCCCACGCTCACGAGCTCGAGGCCTCGTTGCGACCATTCCTCCTGGAGCTCGTTCAGCAGCGACTTGATCGTGTCCGCACCCAGTTCGTCGTCGAACAGCACGCGCAGTTCGCGCACCGGCAACGGCTGTGTCGAACAGATCAAGGCGGTTTCGAGAATGCGCTTGGCATCCGCCGTATTCATGGTTCGCGTTATCCGGGAAAAGGCGCCACGAGGACGCTTGTTCAGATGGATGGAAGAAGGCGCTGCGGGCACGCGGCGTACGCAACGCGAAGCCGACATCAGGTCGCCGGCGCGGCCCCTTGGGACCATCAGGCGCAATTGTAATCCAGCCCCCAGAGGGACATCCCCTGCACGATGTCGGCGGGCGGCTGCGACTGGAATTGCATGTCCCGGCCCGTCACCGGATGCACGAATGCGAGCCGGAAGGCGTGCAGCGCCTGCCGCGTCAGGCCTGCGGCTTCGGCGCCTCCGTACAGCGCGTCGCCGACCAGCGGATGGCCGATCGAAGCCATGTGCACGCGAATCTGGTGGGTTCGTCCGGTTTCGAGCGTGCAACGCACCGCGCAGCCCGTTTCGTTGCTGTCCAGCGCCTCGATCAAGGTTCTCGCGGGTTTTCCGGGGTGGCGCAGGTCGACCACCGCCATGCGAAGACGATTGCGAGGGTCCCGTCCGATCGGGCTGTCCACGTGCCGGGTATCGGCGCCTTGCCACGTCCGGTGCGCCATCGCGATGTACTGGCGCGTGACTTCGCGGGCCGCAATCAGTGCCACCAGCGCATCCATCGCCGCCCGGCTGCGAGCCACCACCATCAGGCCGCTCGTGTCGCGGTCGAGGCGATGCACGATGCCGGCACGCGGCAGCAGCGCAGCGCGCGGATCGAGCGCGAGCAATCCGTTGAGCAAGGTACCGCTCCAGTTGCCCGGCGCCGGGTGCACCACGAGTCCAGCCGGCTTGTCGATGACGCGCAGATGCTCGTCCTCGTGCACGACCGCGATCGGCATCGTCTCCGGCCGGAAAGCCTGGCTTTGCGGTGTGGGCCGAAGCTCGATTCGCCCCGATTCGCCGGCATGCACCGTCACCGAGGGCTTGGTGACCGGGCGGCCCTGCACCTCCACCATGCCGGCATCGATGAGCTGCTGCAGATAGCTGCGGGAAAACTCGGGGACGAGCGCTGCAAGCGCCCTGTCCAGGCGCTGCCCGTGCTGGGTTTCGCCGATCAGGAAAGTGCGGATCTCGCTCGCATCGGACAGCTCGGCCGCCTCGTCGTGGTCCACCGCGTCCGGGAGGGTGCCCGAGGGGCCGGTCGATATAATTGAGGGCACCTGTTTCACGAAAGCCTTACTTGATGTTTCGCGCCAAATTATCGGTTGTCCCAGGCTGGCTGGCCCTGTGTGCTGCGGCATGGCTGGTGGCCGGCTGCTCGACGACCGAAGCCGACAAGACCGCGAACTGGAGCCCCAACCGCATCTATTCCGAGGCCAAGGACGAAGTCGATTCCGGCGCCTACGACAAGGCCGTCCCGCTGTACGAGAAGCTCGAAGGTCGCGCCGCCGGCACGCCCCTGGCCCAGCAAGCCCAGCTCGACAAGGCTTATGCGCAGTACAAGGCGGCCGACAAGCCAGGCGCCATCGCCACGCTCGATCGCTTCATCAAGCTGCATCCCGCGAGCCCGGCCATCGACTATGCGCTCTACCTGAAGGGCGTGATCAACTTCAACGACGATCTCGGCCTTTTCGCGTTCATGACGCGCCAGGATCTTTCCGAGCGCGACCAGAAGGCCGCGAAGGAATCCTTCGAGTCCTTCAAGGAGCTGGTGACCCGCTTCCCCGATTCGCGCTACACGCCGGACGCACGGCAGCGCATGAACTACATCGTCAACTCGCTCGCGCAGTATGAAGTGCACGTGGCCCGCTACTACTACCAGCGCGGCGCGTACCTCGCGGCCGTGAATCGCGCGCAGCTCGCGCTTGCCGACTACCGTGAAGTGCCGGCGCTCGAAGAGGCGCTCTACATCATGTACGCGTCCTACGACAAGCTCGGCATGACCGAACTGCGCGACGACGCCAAGCGCGTGCTGACGCAGAACTATCCGAACAGCGAGTACCTTTCGCGCGGCTTCCGTGCCAAGGACGACCCTTGGTGGAAGCTTTGGTAATCACCCCCAGCCTCGCTCACTTCGTGTCGCTCTGACACCCCCTTCCAGGGGGCAATCCCAGCGGCCCGGCGAAGCCGGTTCCGCGGGATTCCTGGGCCCGGCTGCGTCGATTCCTAGTCGCTGGATTCGTTCCTGAGCGCCTCCAGCGCTTCCTGGAAGCCAGCCTCGTCTTCGATGCGCCGCATCGGCGGCAGCGCGGCGAGCAAGCGGCGGCCATAGCCCATCGCGACGAGGCGGGTGTCGCAGATCACGAGCAGCCCGGTGTCCGTTTCGCGCCGGATCAACCGCCCGGCGCCCTGCTTGAGCGCCACCGCCGCCTCGGGCAGCGAGTAGTCGCTGAATGCGCTGCGGCCTTGCGACTCGAGGCGCTGGGAGCGCGCCTCCACCAGCGGATCGTTGGGCGGCGGGAACGGAAGCTTGTCGATCACCACGAGTTGCAGGGCGTCGCCGGGCGCATCGAACCCCTCCCAGAAGGACGCCGACGCCACGAGGACGCATCCGGCACGCCCTTGCGCAGCACCCTCGCGGAATCGATCCATCAGGGTGCGCTTCGGAAGTTCGCCCTGCACCAGCACCTCCGGCCGATCCGCCGGCTCCAGCGTCTCGAAGTCCTGTCGGATCGCATCTCCGACCGTGCGCAGGGCGCGCAGGGTCGTCGTCAGCACCAGCGTGCGGCCGCCCAGTTGGCGCGCGCCGTGCGCGGCGAGCTTCGCCACGTGGTGTCCGTGCGATGGATCGCTAGGCTTGGGAAATCTGCGCGGCACGTAGAGCGCAGCCTGGCGTGCGTAGTCGAACGGACTTTTGACGCGCAGCACTTCCGCGTCTTCGAGCCCGCACGGTTCGGTGAACCACCTCAGTGCCGGGTCGTCGCCCAGCGTGGCCGAGGTGAAGACCCAGGCGCGGCCATCGTCGTCCGCCTTGGCCGGATCGGCCTTGAGAACGCGCGTGCGGACCGCCTCGGCGATGTCGAGCGGCGATTCGACCAGTCGCAGATGCGAACCCACGTCCACCCAACGAACCGATCCGGAGGGGCAAGCGTCGGCGAACCGGGACGCGCGCTCGGAAAGCTGCAGCGCCCGCTCATGAAGCCGGACGAAATCCGGCGACAGTTCGCTCACCGTGTCGAGCCCCCGCCCTGCTTCGGCGAACGCCTGCCCCAGCGCCTCGAGCGCTCCTTGCCACGCCTGCATCGGAACCCCTTCGGGCGAATGGCCGGACCAGCGCAGCTTGGCGCCCGGGTATTGCTTTCCGACGGAAAGGCGCAGCTCCCGGGCGGCGCGCTCTACACCGGCCACCAATTGCTGCCAGTCGACCAGTCCTCGCGCATGCTGAAGCCCGGCGGCCAGCAGATCGCGTGCGAAATCGAGCGCCTGCCCGCTGCCGAGCTGGACGCCGAGGAACTGGACGCCGGTCTCGTTCAGCTGATGCGCTTCGTCGAAGACCACGACCCGCACCGTCGGGAGCAATTCGGCCATGCCCGATTCGCGCACGGCCAGGTCGGCAAAGAACAGGTGGTGGTTGATGACCACGACGTCCGCCGCCATCGCCTCGCGCCGCGCGAGGTTGACATGGCAGGGCTTGAACTGCGGGCACTGCGCGCCGAGGCAGTTCTCGCGCGTGGAGGTGACCAGGGGGATCACCGGCGAGCGTTCGTCGAGGCCAGGAAGTTCGGCGAGATCGCCCGTCCGCGTGGTCCTGGCCCATTGCTCGATCTTCGCCAGCGTGCGCAACGAGGCGCGCTCGGGTGATGCGTCGTGGCGCGCCTGATCGAGACGGTGCAAACACAGATAGCTGGCCCGCCCCTTGAGCAAGGCGGTACGAACCGGCAAGCCTAGCGCGCCGACGAGGCGCGGCAGATCCCGGCCGAAGAGCTGGTCCTGCAGCGTCTTCGTCGCAGTGGACAGCAACACGCGCTCGCCGCTCAGCAGCGCAGGCACGAGATAGGAAAAAGTCTTCCCCACACCGGTGCCCGCTTCGACGACGAGCACCCCGCCGTCCGCGATGGTGCGGGCGACGGCAACCGCCATCTGCGTCTGCCCCTCGCGCTCGCGGAATTGCTCCGCGGCCTGAGAAAGCACCCCATCCTGCGCAAACGCCTCGCGCACTTCCTGCTCGAGGGACATCAGGCGGGCTCTTGGGGATCGAGCAGGCGCTCAAGGCGCGAGATCTCGTCGCGCAACGCAAGGCGCCTCTTCTTCAGGCGGCGCAGCAGGAGTTCGTCGCGCGATACGGCGTCTGCGAGGCGGTCGATCGAGGCATCGAGGTCGGCATGCTCGATGCGCAACTCGATCAGCTGGCGCGAAAGGGAATGAAGATTGGAGTCCAACGGGCGCAATTCACGAACGGCGCAGGCAGCGGGTCTTTCCCTGCGCGTGTTCACTCGATAATACGTCCTCGTTCCGCTCCGACAAGAACCATGAGAGACCGCGCCACTGGCGCCCCGGCGCCTGCATGACACGAAGCTTTCGACTCGCTGCCGCTACCGGCCTCCACCAGGGGGATCGCCCCTATCAGCAGGACCAGGTCATGGTCTCCTCGCACCCCCGCGTACCGGGATGCGTGCTCGGCGTCGTGGCCGACGGCATGGGCGGACGCAGCGGCGGACGCAAGGCCTCCGACCAGGTGCTGATGACCGCGCGCCAGCTCTTCGCCCGCTACAAGCCGGGCCGGGACGAGCCGGTGGGCGTTCTCCGGCAGATGCTGGAGGACGCGCACACGGTGATCAAGCTGACCGCCGTATCCAGCGAACAGGAGCCTCACAGCACGCTGGCCGCCTTCCTGCTGAATCCCGAGGGCGACTGTGCCTGGGTGCACGCCGGCGATTCACGCATCTACCACTTCCATCGCGGCCGCCTCGTCAAGCGCACCAAGGACCATTCCTATGTCCAGGTGCTGGTGGACCGCGGCGAGATCGACGAAGAGGAAGCGAGCCTCCACCCGCAGAGCAACATCCTGCTCGGCTGTCTCGGCATGAAGTCGACGCCTCCGCCGGTGGATGTCCATCTGATCCCGCGCCTTCAGTCCGGCGATGTGCTCATGGCCTGCAGCGACGGCCTCTGGCACTACTTCACGCCAGAGGAAATGGGCTCCCTGCTGGCTGACCAGCCACCACGATCGGCCGTGGAACTGCTGGTGGCCGAGGCGCGCCGGCGCGCACGCGGAACCGGTGACAACATCTCGATCGCGGTGGTCAAGGTCGAGGATCTGCCACCCGCCGAATGACCGGCCGAGCCGCCAAGAGCATCACGGGCTCTTGGGCGCGGGAACCATCGGTGATGCCGCTCCAGGATCCGGCAGCGGCGCCGCCCGAGGTTTGTCCCGCTCCTTGTTCTTCTTCTCGAGCTCGGCGCGATGCTCCTCGGCTTTCTTCAGCTTGTCGTCGTACTCGGCCCGGGTCGCAGGCGCCTGGGCTCTTCGCTTCGCAGCATCGGCCTGCTGCTCGGCATGTTCGCGCTGCTTCTTCTCGAACTGCCGCCGGTTTTCCTCTTGCTGCGAAGCCGCCTGCGCACGGCTGGCTGAATGATCGGCCGCGCGCTGCTCGCGGTCCTGCTGCGCCTTCAACGATTGCTCGCGCTGCGCATCGGCCTCCTTGGCCTTCTGCGAGGCGTTCTGCTCCTCGAGCTTTTCCATCTCGGCAGCACCCCGGCGCTTGCGCTCGAAATCGTTGATCGCCGCCTGCTGACGCTTGACGTCATCGGTGGCCGTGCGGCGGCGGCGGCGGCTTTCCTGGAGACAGTCCTCGACCGCGAACTTCTTGTAGCAGGCCTGCTGCTCGGTCACATATCGCGCGTCGATCACCTTCTGTTCTTCCGTCAGTCTCGCGCGCTCTGCATCGAGATCGGTGTTGGCGACCGTGGCCGCCGTCTGCGCCCAGAGCGGCAGGGAAGACAGTCCGATGAGGACGGCGGCAAGCGTGGCTTTCATGTCAGGCGGGTGTCGACGACGCGGCGTTCCAGCGACAGGAACTCGGCCGATTGCATCTCGTTGAGTCTCGAAACGGTTCGCGGGAATTCATGGGCCAGCGGCCCTTCGGTATACAACTCTTCAGGCGGCACTTCGGCCGACATGATCAGCTTCACGCGCCGATCGTAGAACACGTCCACCAGCCACGTGAAACGCCGGGCTTCCGACGCCATGCGGACCGGCATGTACGGCACGTCGGACAACAAGACCGTGTGGAACTGCGTGGCGATCTCCAGGTAGTCGTTCTGCGAGCGCGGCCCGCCGCACAGCGTCTTGAAGTCGAACCACACCACGCCGCCGGCCTTGCGCAGCGCGTGGATTTCGCGCGCCTCGATATGCAGCACCGGATTCTCGTCCGCGGACTCGGCCAGCCGCTCGAACGCTTCGCGCATCTCCCTGTCGGCCTCCGCACCATTCGGCGTGAGATAGAGCCGCACCTGTTCGAGCGTACGGCGTCGGTAATCGGTGCCGTTGTCGACGTTGATGACTTCGAGGTTCTCGTTCAGCAGCTTGATCGCCGGAAGAATCCGATCGCGATGCAGCCCGCCCGGGTACAGGTCGTCGGGCTTGAAGTTGGATGTCGTGACAAAGCCCACGCCGTTGTCGAACAGCGCCACCAGCAGGCGGTGCAGGATCATCGCGTCGGTGATGTCCGCGACGTGGAATTCGTCGAAGCAGATGAGCTTGTAGCGCTTGGCGATCCGCCGGCCGAGCTCATCCAGCGGATTGACCGTGCCTTGCAGCTCGGCCAGCTCGCGATGCACCTCGCGCATGAACTCGTGGAAGTGCAGCCGCGTCTTGCGGCGCAGCGGGACCGCGTTGTAGAAGCAA
The DNA here is from genome assembly GCF_037889935.1 of Variovorax ureilyticus. Lineage (NCBI taxonomy): Bacteria > Pseudomonadati > Pseudomonadota > Betaproteobacteria > Burkholderiales > Comamonadaceae > Variovorax > Variovorax ureilyticus. The sequence goes on along the minus strand of NZ_JBBKZU010000008.1, from coordinate 111,266 downwards.
TCCATGAGGAAGCTCTTGCCGCGGCCGACGCCCCCGTACATGTACACCCCGCGCGGGATGTCCGGCCGGTTGATCAGCTTCTTGAAGGCGTTGGAACGCTGCGCCTTGTACTCGGCCCATTCGCTCGCGCAGCGGTCCAGCGCGTCGATGGCACGCAGCTGCGCGGGGTCGCTCTTGAAACCCCGCGCAACCAGTTCCGCGTCGTAAGCCTGACGGACGTTCAAGGCTTAGAAGTTCAGCGTGCGCTTGTCGACCGCAAGCGCCGCTTCCTTCGTCGCCTCGGACAGCGAAGGATGCGCGTGGCAGATGCGGGCGATGTCTTCGGCGCTGGCCTTGAACTCCATCGCGACGACGGCTTCGGAGATCAGCTCGCTGACCATCGGACCGACCATGTGCACGCCGAGGATTTCGTCCGTGGCCGCATCGGCCAGGAACTTGACCATGCCGGTCGTGTCGCCGAGTGCGCGCGCACGGCCGTTCGCGAGGAACGGGAAGGTGCCGGCCTTGTATGCACGGCCGCTGGCCTTGAGCTGCTGCTCGGTCTGGCCGACCCACGCGATCTCCGGCGAGGTGTAGATCACCCACGGGATCGTGTTGAAGTTGACGTGACCGTGCTGGCCGGCGATGCGCTCGGCCACGGCAACGCCCTCTTCTTCCGCCTTGTGCGCGAGCATCGGGCCGCGCACCACATCGCCGATCGCCCAGACGTTCGGCAGGCTGGTCTTGCACTCGTCGTCGACCACGATCGCGCCGCGCTCGTCGAGCTGCAGGCCGACCGACTCGGGATTCAGGCCGATGGTGTTGGGGATGCGGCCGATCGAGACGATCAGCTTGTCCACGTCGAGCTTCTGCGCTTCGCCCTTCGCGTCGGTGTAGGCGATGCTCAGGCCGTTCTTGCCCGACTTGACTTCGCCGACGTTCACGCCGAGGTGGATCTTCAGGCCCTGCTTGTCGAAAGCCTTCTTGGCTTCCTTGGCGATCTGCTCGTCGACCGCGCCGAGGAAGGTCGGCAGGGCTTCGAGCACCGTCACCTCGGCACCGAGGCGGCGCCACACGGAACCCATTTCGAGGCCGATCACGCCGGAGCCGATCAGCGCGAGCTTCTTCGGCACCGCACCGACGCGCAGTGCGCCGTCGTTCGAGAGGATGTTCTCCTCGTCGAACGGCGCGCCCGGCAGCGGACGCGCGTTCGAGCCGGTCGCCACGATGATGTGCTTGCCGGTGATGCTCTCTTCAGCGGCACCGGAGACCTTGATCTCGTAGCCGGCGTCGGAAGCCTTCACGAACGAGCCGCGACCGTGGAAGAACGCGACTTTGTTCTTCTTGAACAGGTAGACGATGCCGTCGTTGTTCTGCTTCACGACGTTGTCCTTGCGCGCCAGCATCTTGGCCACGTCGATATCGAGGCCTTCGACCTTGATGCCGTGGTCCGCGAAAGCATGACCTGCGTGCTCGAAGTGCTCCGACGATTGCAGCAGCGCCTTCGAGGGGATGCAGCCGATGTTGGTGCAGGTGCCGCCGAGGGCGGGACCGCCCTTGGCGTTCTTCCACTCGTCGATGCAGGCCACATTGAAGCCGAGCTGCGCCGCACGGATCGCGGCCACGTAGCCGCCGGGGCCGCCGCCGATGACGACGACGTCGAATTGCTTGTCAGACATCCGGTACTCCTTAGATGTCGAACAGCAGGCGCGCCGGGTCTTCGAGCGCTTCCTTCATTGCAACCAGGCCCAGCACGGCTTCGCGGCCGTCGATGATCCGGTGGTCGTAGCTCATCGCCAGGTAGTTCATCGGACGAACCACGATCTGGCCGTTCTCGACCACGGCGCGGTCCTTGGTCGCATGCACGCCGAGGATGGCCGACTGCGGCGGGTTGATGATCGGGGTCGACAGCATCGAGCCGAACACGCCACCATTGGAGATCGAGAACGTGCCGCCGGTCATCTCTTCGATGCCCAGCTTGCCGTCGCGCGCCTTCGCGCCGTATTCGGCGATCTTCTTCTCGATGTCGGCAAAGCTCATCTGGTCGGCATTGCGCAGGATCGGAACCACGAGGCCACGCGGCGAACCGACGGCGATACCGATGTCGAAGTAGCCGTGGTAGACGATGTCGTTGCCGTCCACCGATGCGTTGAGCACCGGGTACTTCTTGAGGGCATGCACGGCCGCCTTCACGAAGAAGCTCATGAAGCCGATCTTGACGCCGTGCTCCTTCTCGAACTTCTCCTGGAAGCGCTTGCGCATTTCCATGACAGGTGCCATGTTGACTTCGTTGAACGTGGTCAGGATGGCGTTGGTCGATTGCGACTGCAGCAGGCGCTCGGCAATGCGGGCGCGCAGGCGGCTCATCGGCACGCGCTCTTCCGGACGGTCGCCCAGATCCGGGGCGGTGGCGGGCGCGGCGACTTGCGGCAGCGCGGTCTTCGGTGCGCCGGTGGGGATCGCGACAGGCGCAGCAACCTTGGCGGTCGCGCCGCCGGCGACGGCGCTCAGCACGTCGCCCTTGGTGACGCGGCCGTCCTTGCCGGTGCCGGTCACGTCGCCGGTGCCGAGCTTGTTGTCGGCGAGCAGCTTGGCAGCCGCAGGCATCGCGACGTCGGACTTCGACGTGCCGCCAGCGACGGCGGCTGCTGCGGGAGCGGCTGCCGGTGCCGCGGCAGGTGCCGCAGCGGGCGCGGCCGCACCGGCCTTGCCTTCGGTGTCGATCTTGGCGATGAGCTGATCGGCCACGACGGTCGCGCCGTCGCCGGCCACGATCTCGGCCAGCACGCCGGCGGCGGGCGCCGGCACTTCGAGCACGACCTTGTCGGTCTCGATCTCGATCAGGATTTCATCGACGGCGACCGCTTCACCGGCCTTCTTCTTCCACTGGAGCATGGTGGCTTCGGCCACGGACTCGGACAACTGGGGGACTTTGACTTCAACGATGGACATTTGTGATTCCGCTTCGTGTTTCTTGTGAGGTGGTTCGCGTTCTTCTTACTTGGTCAGCACGAAGCCCTTGAGCTTGGCGAAGGCCCCGTCGACGAGCGCCTTCTGCTGTTCCTGGTGCAGGTGCGAGTAACCCACCGCAGGCGATGCCGAAGCAGCGCGGCCGGAGTAGCCGAGCTTCTGGCCTTCCTGCATGTTCTCGTGGATGTAGTGCTGCACGAAGAACCACGCACCCTGGTTCTGGGGTTCGTCCTGGCACCAGACGACATCGACCAGATTGGGGTACTTCTTCAGCTCGGTCGCGAAAGCCTTGTGCGGGAACGGATAGAGCTGTTCGACGCGGATGATCGCCACGTCGTCGGCGCCCTTCTCCTCGCGCTTCTTGGCCAGGTCGTAGTAGACCTTGCCCGAGCAGGCGATGACGCGCTTGACCTTCTCGGCCTTGAGATCCTTGACGTCGGGGATGACCGTCTGGAAACCGCCCTTGGTGAACTCGGACAGCGGCGAAGTCGCGTCCTTGTTACGCAGCAGCGACTTCGGCGTCATGATGATCAGCGGCTTGCGCAGGTTGCGCACCATCTGGCGCCGCAGCAGGTGGAAGATCTGGCTGGCCGTGGTCGGCTGCACGACCTGCATGTTGGTGTCGGCCGACAGCTGCATGAAGCGCTCCAGGCGCGCCGAGCTGTGCTCCGGACCCTGGCCTTCGTAGCCGTGCGGCAGCATCAGCGTGATGCCGTTGACGCGGCCCCACTTGACTTCGCCCGAGGCGATGAACTGGTCGATCACGACCTGCGCGCCGTTGGCGAAATCGCCGAACTGCGCTTCCCAGATCACGAGCGTGTTGGGGTCGTTCGAGGCATAGCCGTATTCGAAGGCCAGCACGGCTTCTTCGGACAGGATCGAGTCGATGACGACGAACGGTGCCTGGTTGTCGGCCACGTTCTGAAGCGGCACGTAGGTGCCGACGTCGAACTTCTCGCGGTTCTGGTCGTGCAGGACGGCGTGGCGGTGCGTGAAGGTGCCGCGGCCACAGTCTTCGCCCGAGAGGCGGACCGGGTAGCCGCTCGCGACCAGCGAGGCGAAGGCCATGTGCTCGCCCATGCCCCAGTCGACGTTGACTTCGCCGCGGCCCATGGCCGCGCGGTCGTCCAGCACCTTCTTGACCAGCGGGTGCACGGTGAAGTTGTCCGGCGACTTGGTGATGCGCTCTGCCAGGCGCTTCCACTCGGCGAGCGGGATCGCGGTGTCACCAGCATCGGTCCACTTCTTGTTGAGGAACGGGGTCCAGTCGACCGCGTACTTGCTCTTGAAGTTGGTGATGACCGGGTTGGTGGTGTTCTTGCCTTCGTCGAAGGCCGCGCGCTGCGCCTTGACCAGATCGTCGCCGAGCGTGTCGCCGAGGCCCTGGGCTGCCAGCTTGTCGGCGTAGAGCTTGCGCGTGCCGGGGTGCTGGGCGATCTTCTTGTACATCAGCGGCTGCGTGAGCGCCGGGGTGTCCTGTTCGTTGTGGCCGAGCTTGCGGAAGCAGACGATGTCCACCACCACGTCCTTCTGGAACTCCATGCGGAATTCGAGAGCGAGTTGGGTGGCGAGCACCACGGCTTCGGGATCGTCGCCGTTCACGTGCAGCACCGGCGCCTCGATCATCTTGACGATGTCGCTGCAATACAGCGTCGAGCGGCTGTCGCGCGGGTCGCTGGTGGTGAAGCCGATCTGGTTGTTGATGACGATGTGCACCGTGCCGCCGGTGGAATAGCCGCGCGTTTCGGCCAGCGCCAGCGTTTCCATCACGACGCCCTGGCCCGCGAAAGCTGCGTCGCCGTGCACGATCACCGGCAGCACCTGCTTGCCGAGCGGGTCGGCACGGCGGTCCATGCGGGCGCGCACCGAGCCTTCGACCACCGGGTTCACGATTTCCAGGTGCGAAGGGTTGAACGCGAGACTCAGGTGGACCGGGCCGCCGGGGGTCGAGACGTCCGAACTGAAGCCCTGGTGGTACTTCACGTCGCCGCTCGGCAGGTCCTCGGGGGCGGTGTGGTCGAACTCGGCGAACAGGTCGGCGGGCAGCTTGCCCAGCGAGTTGACCAGCACGTTCAGGCGGCCGCGGTGGGCCATGCCGATGACGATTTCCTGCACGCCACGGGCACCCGCCTGGTTGATGAGCTCGTCCATCGAGACGATGAAGCTCTCGCCGCCTTCGAGCGAGAAGCGCTTCTGGCCGACGTACTTGGTGTGGAGGAAGCGCTCGAGGCCTTCAGCGGCGGTGAGGCGTTCCAGCACGCGCTTCTTCTGGTCGGCGGTGAGCTTGGGATTGGTGCGGGCGCTTTCGAACTTCTGCTGCCACCAGCGCTTCTGCGCCTGGTCGGTCATGTACATGTACTCGGCGCCGATGGTGCCGCAATACGTTTCGCGCAGCGCGTTGAGCAGGTCGCGCAGGGACATCGTGTCCTTGCCGAAGAAAGTGTTGCTCGTGTTGAAGACCGTCTCGAGAGCGCCGTCGGAGAAGCCGTAGAACGAAGGCTCGAGTTCCGGAATGGCGGGACGCTCGGCGCGCTTGAGCGGATCGAGGTCGGCCCAGCGCGCGCCAACGTTGCGGTAGGCGGCGATCAGTTGCTGGACGGCGGTGCGCTGGCGGCCGAGTTCGGAATCCGCGCCGCTGGCCTGAACGACCTTGGTGGTGCCTGCCTTCGCGCGCTCGGCGAAGGCGTTGATGACCGGGAGGTGGGGAACGTCCTTGGTGTGGCTGCCGTCGGTGGCAGGCACGTTCTGGAGCGCATCGAAGTACGCACGCCAGTTGTCGGGGACGCTGCCGGGGTTGGAGAGGTAGTTTTCGTACATCTCTTCGACATACGGCGCGTTGCCGCCGAAGAGGTACGTGTTGCCTTGATAGGCGGTGTAGACGGATGGAGCCGACGATGAATCGCTCATATTGCGCTGACCTTCGCTTCCCTGAGGGAAGCACGAGCTGGTTAAGAAACCTTCCGCGACACGGCTGAACCGATTGGCGGATGCGACTGTGGCTGGGGAAGGGCCTGAGTACGGACGCGAAGTATATGGGTAAACCCCCAGGCTCGCGCACTGCGTGTCGCTCTCCACCCCCTTGCAGGGGGCAATACCAGCGGCCCGGCGAAGCCGGTTCCGCGGTATTCCTGGCCTGAGACCTCGCTCTTTGGGCGTTGTGTCAGAGCAACTGTTTGATCTGCTGAAGCGTACTCGGGTCGTCGATCGTGGTCAGGTCGCCGGGGTCGCGGTGCTCGCAGACGGCCTGGATGGCGCGGCGAAGCAGCTTGCCGCTGCGGGTCTTGGGCAAGGCTGTGACGAAACGTACGCGCGCCGGGCGGGCGAGCGCGCCGAGGTCGTCGGAGACCCGCTTCATGATTTCCCCTTCCAGCCGCAACGCCAGATCGGCATCGGTGACCGCCGCGGCTTCCCTGGACACCACGAAGGCCAGCGCCACCTGCCCTTTGAGCTGATCGGCGACGCCGACGACCGCGACTTCGGCGACGCTGGGATGGCCGGAGATGCTTTCCTCGATCTCGCGCGTGCCGAGCCGGTGACCGGCGACGTTGATCACGTCGTCGGTGCGGCCCAAGATATAGAAATAGCCGTCCTCGTCGCGGATGCCCCAGTCGAAAGTCGAATAGACCATCTTGTCCGGGATGCTCTTCCAGTAGGTATGGACGAAGCGCGCATCATCCCGCCACACCGTCTGCATGAAGCCCGGCGGCGTCGGGCCCTCGATGACGACCACGCCCTTCTCGTTGGCGCCTGTGAGTTCCTCGCCGGTCGATTCATGAAGGATCTTGACCTTGTAGCCGTACATCGGGATGCCCGGGCTGCCGAACTTGCTCGGCATGCGCTCGACGCCGTTCGCCACCGTGAGGATCGGCCAGCCGGATTCGGTCTGCCAGTAGTTGTCGATGATCGGCACGCCCAGGCCTTCGCTGATCCAGCGCGCGGTCGGCTCGTCCAGGGGCTCGCCGGCGAGGAAGAGCGCGCGCAGGCTCGACAGGTCGTATTTCTTGAGCAGTGCCGGGTCCTGTTTCTTGAGCACGCGCACCGCGGTCGGCGCGCTGAACATCACCGTCACCTTGTACTTCTCGACCAGCCGCCACCAGATGCCGCCGTCCGGCTGGCGATCGATGCCCTGCGTGGGAAGGCCCTCGTACATGATGGTCGCCATGCCGGCGATCAGCGGGCCGTAGACGATGTAGCTGTGGCCCACGACCCAGCCGATGTCGCTGGTCGAAAAGTACGTCTCGCCCGCGCGGCAGTCGAAGATGTGCTTCATGCTTGCCGCCAGTGCCACCGCGTAGCCGCCGGTGTCGCGCTGCACGCCCTTGGGCTTGCCGGTCGTGCCGCTGGTGTAGATGGTGTAGCTGATGTCGGTGGCGTCGAGCCAGGTGCACGGCACTTGCGCGTTCATGTGCTTGTCACGCAAACCAGCCGAGAGATGGTCTCGCCCTTCGGTCAGGTCCATCGGAGCCAGACCGCGGTCGACCAGCAGCACCGCCTGCGGCTTGTGCGCCGACAGGCGGATCGCCTCGTCGAGCAGCGGCTTGTACGCCAGCACCTTGTTGCCGCGCGATCCGGCGTCGGCGCTGACGATGACCTTCGGCGTCGCATCCTCGATGCGCGAAGCCAGCGAGCCGCTCGCAAAGCCACCGAACACCACGCAATGGATCGCCCCGATGCGCGCGCAGGCCAGCATCGCGAACGCGGCCTCCGGGATCATGGGCATGTAGATCAGGACCCGATCGCCCTTCCCCACCCCCAGTTCGATCAGGCTCGCGGCGGTGCGCTGGACTTCGGCATGAAGCTCGCTGAAGGAATAGGTCTTCTCCACGCCCGTTTCGGTCGATACGAAGATCAGCGCCGGCTGGTCGCCCCGCGTCGCAAGATGCCGGTCGACCGCGTTGTGGCAGAGATTGGTCGTTCCGCCGGCGAACCAGGTCACGAAAGGCGGACGGCTCGCATCGAGGATCCGTCCGGGCGGCGTCTTCCAGTCGATGAGCTTCGCCTGCTCGGCCCAGAAGGCCTCCGGCGCATCAACGGAACGGCGATAGAACTCTGCGTAGCGGTCCATAGGCGTGTCTCCTTGCTTCAGATCTTCCGAATGCCCAAAACTGAATTCATAATTATTGTTGGCCTGCTTGCGGGGAACTGACAAACGCCGGACGACGACACCGGACGCCGCAGACGCAGACGGGTGCGGGCCGACGGAAACTCAAACGACCGACAGAGTTTAGGAATTTCGGCCGCGGCAGCGGCGCCCCGGTCAATCGGGCGTGTCCGGTGCTTCGGGCCTGGGCTTCGCGTGGTTCGAGTCGACCCACCGGTTGCCGGCGTGCCTCAATGTATAGAGCCCGACTCCGACACGACCGGTCCTGAAGCCCGCTTCGCAATAGCTCAGGTAGTACGCCCAGAGCCTTCGGAACGAATCGTCGAAGCCCATCGCCTCGATGTGGGGCCAGGCGCTCGCGAACCGCTCGCGCCAGTGAACGAGCGTTGCCGCGTAGCTCTCCCCGAACGATTCCTCGCGCCTGATCTCCAGTCCTGCGCGAAGGGCTTGCGCCTGAAGCTCGCGCCATGACGGCAGCATCCCTCCGGGAAAGATCAGGCGCTGGATGAAATCGGCGCTCGCGCGATAGCGCTCGAATTGCTCATCGGCGATGGTGATGACCTGCAGCACCGCGATGCCGTCGGACTTGAGCCGCTCGCGCAGCGTGTCGAAGTAGCCGGGCCAGAATCTCTCGCCGACCGCCTCCAGCATTTCGACCGAGACGATGCGGTCATAGCGCCCGCGCACATCGCGATAGTCCTGCAGACGCAGGTCGAGCCGCGATGACAGTCCTTCCCTCTCGCAGCGCAGTCGCGCGTGCGCGAGTTGCTCGGTCGAAAGCGTCAGGCCTGTCACTTGCGCGCTGCACTCCCGCGCAAGCGCGACCGCCAGCGCTCCCCAGCCGCAGCCGATCTCCAGCACCGAGGCATCTGGCGGCAGATCCAGCAGGTCCACGATGCGTGCGATCTTGTTCGCCTGGGCCGCTTCGAGCGATTCCGCGGGAGCGCGATAGAGCGCGCTGGAATAGATCAACTCCGAATCGAGCCATTGCGCATAGAAGTCATTGCCCAGGTCATAGTGGAAGGAGATGTTCTCGCGGCTCCCCCGGCGCGTATTGCGGCGCATGAGATGACGCAAGCGGTCGAAAAAGCGCATCGCCTTAGAGCCCTGAATGCCCCCCGTCCAGTGCGCTTCGTTGCGCAGGGCCAGCAAGAGCAGTTCGGTGACATCCTTCGTCGACCAATCTGCGTCGCGATAGGACCTCGCAAATCCCAGGTCGCCCTGCAGCGCCAATCGCAGGAGCGCCCGCCACCGGTGCAGCACCACGGTGACGTGGTCGCCCGCCATTGCGCCTCGACCTTCGATACGCTCTCCGTCCGGTAGAACGATCGTCATCGCGCCCTCGCGCAGGCCGGCCAGGAGCTGCAACGCGAGCCGGCGCAGCGGTCGCCGCGCACAGGCGGCGATGCCGCTCGAGAAGGACTCGCGCGAAGGCCGGGATGTGGAGAGTGCCTTCGATGCCGTGGTTGTCGTCGTCACGATTCCTCGTTCCTGATGATGGTGACTTCCGCGGCGGGCGCGCCGGGACGCGATCGCACCTGGATGCCTTTGAGCCACAGCAGGAGAGCTTCCCAGTGGATTGCGGCAATGACCTTGAGCGTGAGCAGCGGGAAGGCGAGGAACGCCAGCGCCAGCGCCCGATCCGTCAGCGGGCGTCGGGCCGCTTCCATGCTCGCGACGAGCACCTGGCCCTCCGCGTCGCTTGCGGCGATCGCGATGCGCAGACCGGGCCGGTCGGGAGAAGGCGGTTCGACATCGAAGCGATAGCGCATGTCGAGATCGAGGAACGGCGACACATGGAAGCCCTTCGCGCATTGCTGGACGATGCGCCCTCCCGCAGCGTCCTTTTCGTTCACCTCGACGAGATAGCCGTGCCGCTCGCCGAACGTGTTGTTGACTTCATAGAGCAGCGCCTGCAACACCCCATTGGCTCGATGGCAGAAATACACGTTCAGCGGATTGAAGACGTGGCCGAGCATGCGGGGCATGGTCAGCAGGTGAATCGCTCCGCCGGTTTCCAGGCCGGCTGCGCGCAGTTGGTGCTCCACGTGGGCGCGCAGGCCCTGCCCGTCGCCGTAGTCGCGCGCATGGAGGCTGAAGACGTTCAAGCGGTCGAGCGAGAACAGCCGAAGGCGCCGCGAAAGCTGCGGCAGTTCGTCCAGATCGATCAGCAGCCAGAACACCCTGTAGCGCAGCAGATGCGGCACCGGGCGCAGGCGCCGATGCGTCACACCGCCGGCATAGAGCGCGGAGCCGCCGCTCACGAAGCGATCGCCATGGGCGACCTCAAGTGGATGCGGGCAGACTCCCCGGCAACCTGCCACGGCCGGCGCACGCCACCGATCGCCTCGGCGACGGCCAGCCCGGCCTGCAGGCCGTCCTCGTGGAAGCCGGCGCCGAAATAGGCGCCGCAGAACCAGATGCCGCGCCGACCTTGCAGCGACCACAGTTCGCGCTGCGCGCGGATCGCAGTCGCATCGAACAGCGGGTGCTCGTAGACCTCCGTGCGGATCACGCGGCCCGGGTGCAGCTCGCACGAAGGGTTCAGCGTGAGGAACAGCGGGCCCGCGCCCGGCAGCCGCTGCAGCCGGTTCATCCAGTAGCTGACGCAGAGCGCGTCTTCGCCGCGCCGGTCGGCCATGTAGTTCCAGCTGGACCACACACGCCGCCTGCGCGGCATGGCGGCGGGGTCGCCGTGCAGAACGGCGTGGTTGCGGGCATAGCGGAAGGCACCCAGCAGACGGCGTTCGTCGGGCCGGGCGTCGGGCAGCAGGCGCAGGGCCTGGTCCGCGTGCGCGGCGATGACGACCTGATCGAAGCGCTCGGGCGCGTCGCCTGCGCCGGTTCGCACTTCGACGCCACCCGCCACCGTCCGCACCTGCTCGGCGGGGCACCCCAAGCGCAGGCGCGAGCCGAGCCCCCGCGTGAGCTTCTCGACGTAGTGCCGGCTTCCGCCGCGCACGGTGCGCCACGCGGGCCGGTCGCCGAGCATCAGCAACTGGTGGTTCTCGCAGAAGCGCACGAATGCCTCGGTCGGGTACTGGCCGATGCGAGCGGCCGACGTCGACCAGATCGCCGCCGCCATCGGATAGAGGTGGTCTTCGCGGAACGCGCGGCCGTAACCGCGAAGGTCGAGGTAAGCGTCCAGCGGCATCAGGCCGATGTGGCCGGCATCGATCGGCGCCTGCCGGTAGAAGCGCACCAGATCGCGCAGCATCGACCAGAAGCGCAGGTTGACCAGATTGCCGCGCTGCGCGAACAGCCCGCGCAGATCGGAGCCCGAATACTCCAGCCGTCCGCCGTCGAGACTGACCGCGAAGGACATGTCGGACGGATCGGTTTCGACGCCGAGGTGCGCGAACAGGGCCGTGAGGTTCGGGTACGCAGCCTCGTTGTAGACGATGAAGCCGGTGTCCACCGCCACCGGCTCGCCGCTCGTGCCCGTCACGTCCACCGTGTTGCTGTGGCCACCGGGCCGAAGGTCCGCCTCGAACACCGTCACGCGGTGACGCTGCGACAGCAGCCACGCCGCGGAGAGGCCGGAAATGCCGCTGCCGATCACCGCGACGTCGAGGGTGTCCCCGCGCGTGCGGCTCGGTGGCGGAGAGCGGTCAGGCGGCCGCTGGGGCTCTGCAAGGTGGGTCATGGCCGCTTATACGGCGCCGGCGGCCGGATGGATTCGTCTGTCGCACGCAACTCATGCATTTCCCGCACGGGCCCTGTGATCTAATGGCCCGCCGCTGCCGTAGAAGCAGCATGGATACCGCGCCCCAGCCCTCGTCGGCCGTTCCGGCAAACGGACAACGCTCGCCGTGGCTGTCGGTCGTGACATCGGATTCCCCACGGAAAGCCATGCCGACGAGCGAAGAACTGAACGGGCTGGCGCGTGCCGTGGCGGTCGAGGCCGACAGGCAGGCCTTCGCCGCACTCTTCAAGCATTTCGCGCCGCGCATCAAGTCGTACCTGGTGCTCGGCGGCACCAGCGACACGCTTGCCGAAGACATTGCGCAGGAGACGATGGTGAACGTGTGGCGCAAGGCCGCGACCTTCGATCCCGCGCGCGCCAACGTCACCACCTGGGTCTTCACCATCGCGCGCAATCTGCGGGTGGATCATTTCCGGCGACAGGACGCCCGCATGATCTACGGCGCCGACGACGAGGATGCCGACAGGCGCGAGGACCTGCTTCCGCCCCCCGACGATCAGGTTCTTGCCCGGGAACGCGAAACCAGAGTCCGCCAGGCCTTGGCCCGCCTGCCCGAAGAGCAGGCACTGGTCCTGCGTCTGTCGTTTTTCGAGGAACGGGCGCATGCCCGCATCGCGGCGGAACTCGGGATTCCGCTCGGCACGGTGAAGTCGCGCGTGCGTCTGGCCGTGAACCACCTGCGCCGTCTGCTCGGCGACATCGAACCATGATTCACCACCATCCAGCCGACGATCTGCTCCTGGGTCTGGCGGCCGGCGACCTGACAGGCGGCGCCGGCGTGCTCACGGCCAGCCATGTCGAATCCTGCGCGTTCTGCCGCGAGCGCCTGCGCACACTCGAGGTCGCAGCCGGCATGCTTCTGGAAGACCTGTCACCGGCGGCGCTTTCCGCCGACGCGCTGGCACGCACCATGGCTGCCATCGATGCGCCGCCGCCATCTGCCGCAACCACCCCCGGGGCCCGGCTCCCGCCCGCGCCGGAAGGCATGAAGTGGCCGCGTGCGCTGGGCGACTGCACCGCAACCCCCTGGCGCTGGATCGGTCCCGGCATGCGCTGGAGCCGCGTCACGGTGCCGTCCGACCCCGCCGCCAAGGTCTTCCTGCTGCGCATCGGCGCCGGCAGGAAGCTGGCGATGCACACGCATGCGGGCATGGAACTCACGCAGGTGCTGTACGGCCGGTTTCACGATGGCCGCGAACTCTTCGCCGAGGGCGATTTCGACGAAACCGACAGCACCGTGCACCACCAGCCCGAAGTGCTGGCATCCGGCGAATGCATCTGTCTGGCCTACGTCGGCGGCGCGATGGTATTCAAGGGCATGCTGGCGCGCACGCTCGGGGCGCTCATGGGAATGTGAGCCCTTCACCAGCCGCCAGCGCTCGGACGGCCCCATTTCATTGCTGCGCCGCATCCCGCCACGGCTGCGATCGCAGTCAGGCACGTGCCCCACGCCAGGTCGGCAACGGTCACATGCCACGCCCAGCGGGCCAGCGTGGCCTGGTTGGTCAGGTCGTAGGTCGCGTAGGCAACCAGGCCGAATATCGCGCCCCTGAGCATCGCCACCTGCCAGCGTCCCACGGCCAGGCCGGGGGCGACCGCGAACACCACCACACCGGTCAAGTAGACGGCGTAGAACGCGATCGCCGGCAGCACCGCGAACTGCTCCGCCATCAAGTGGCCGATCGCGGGGCGGTAGAGGCGATCAGCCATGAGCGTGAGCCACATGGCATCGAGCGCGAGCATGGCCAACGCGGCCGCCAGCCAGGCCACCGCGAACTGCCTGACCGACATGCGCGCGCCCGATCGCAAAGCCGTCCGATGGCTCATTGCAGTCGATAGCTCAGTCTGCGGCCGCCGGCGACGGTGGCGTCGAGCCCGATCCAATCGCCCTGCGCCGAGTACCACACGTCCAGCGGCGCGGCCGGACCCTCGATGCGCCAGTGCTGCGCCACGACAGGCTCGCCGCGCACGTCCAGCGCAGCATCACCGAGCCGGTGGACTCGCACACGCTCCGGCGCGCCGCTTTGCGGGTTCAGCAGCAGCGTCTGCTGCCGCAGGGCCGGATTCCAGTAGGCGAAGGTCATCGTGCAGCCGGGAAGCGAGCGCGAGGCGCCATTGACGCTGACGTCGAGCCGGCCGTCGTCGGCCGCACGCGCGCGCACCCGGGACACCTTGCCATCGTCATCGGTGAATGCCGCGAGTTGCGTGACGCAGTCGCCGCGCCACGACTCCGAAGCCTGGTGCCGGTAGCGGTAGACGGGGATCCCCAGGAACTTGACCACGAAGTCGGCTTCGGTCACCACCTGCCGCTCGCCCTCGGCGCGGGTGACGCTGAAACGATGCTCGCCGATCGCCACGCCGTCGAGCAACACCCGGAAGCGCCATTCGGCGGCATGGGCGCTGCCGAGCGCACAGGCCGAAGCGAACGCGAGGCCAAGGGCTTTGTCGCGAACGCCGATCACATCGCTCTCCTGCGCGGCCGCCCCGGCAAGAATGCGTTGGTGCGGGCGATGTAGTCGCGGTACGCGGGGCGCCGCTCGGCCATCCCCTGTTCCAGCATCGTGACGCCCGACACCTTGAGCAACAGCACCGTCATCACGAGCGGCGACACGACACTCCACGCGCCAGCCCATCCGGCGCCCGCGATCGCCATCAGCCACAGACCCCACCAGACACAGGCCTCGCCGAAATAGTTGGGGTGCCGCGTGAATCGCCAGAGGCCGCGATCCATCACCTTCCCGCGATGTGCGGCATCGGCCTTGAAGCGCGCAAGCTGCGCGTCGCCGATGGACTCGAAAACGATGCCGAAGACGGTGAGCGCCGCGCCTGCCGAGTCGATCCAGCGCCAAGGCGCTTCGCCCATCGCCCCCGCCAGGAACGGCGCGGACACCACCCATGCAAGAACGGCCTGAAGCCCGAACACAAGATAGAGGCTCTTCAAGCCGAAACCCGGCGCATTGCGTTCGCGCAGCGCGCGATACCGCCGGTCCTCCCCATGACCCCAGTTGCGGACGGTGAGAAAGATGCCAAGCCGCGCCGCCCAGACGATGCCAAGCAATGCCATCACGAGCACCCGCGTCCCCCGGGATGCCGGGACGAGCGCCATCTGCACCAACCCCGCCCCGCCAATGGCGAAGGGCCAGATGCGGTCCGCGAGGCTGGCGTCCGCGCGGCCCAGACTGACGACCCATGTCACCAACCCCAGCGCCAGGCATAGCGCCAAGCCCCACGCCGCCGGCCGCAGCAAGGCGTCGTTCATGCCTCGCCCTCCTGGCGGCTGACGCCGTCGAATTGCATCGAGAGCCACACCAGCACCGGCATCGCCCACGCCCAGGTCGTGGCGATCAAGAGCAGGCCCGGCACCGTCTCGACGAATTGGGCGGCGCCGAGCCGCGCACCCGCCGCGAAGGACACCGGCCCGCCGAAGGCGCCGAATGCGCAGGCCAGAAGCCAACGGCCCCGCAGCCATCGCAGCGAAACGTTCAGACAGATCGAGAAAAGCGCCCACATGGCCACGAGCCAGTACGGCGGCAACCAGCCGGCTGCGCCATCGCACGAGGGGAAAGCCACATAGCCGAACGCGCCGTTCGCCGTCTCCACGATGAAGCCGACGAAGGTGACCGCCGCGACCAGCCGCGCCTCGCGCGCCGGGCTTTCGGCGAGCCCCAGATGCCACAGCACCGCACACGCGACGCAAAACACGCTCCAGAGCGGAATGCAATAGGCGGCACCGAACACCGCGGCGAACCAGGTGGCCTGGAACATGGCGAGGTTCGCGAGCACCGCCGCACGCGTGGGCGTTCGGCCGCCACCGCCGGCCGCAACGCGCAGCTTGAGTCCGGGCGCCTTCACGCTCGCTTTCCGAACAGGTAGTGGCCGACCCACCACCGTTGCCCATCGTCATAGCCGAACAGTTCGGCCACCGACATGAAGAAGACGCGCCACCGCACGCACCACACCCGCGCATCTGCCCCATAGATGGCGTCGAACAACGGATCGAGTGTCCGTCGGCCGGCGTCCATGCGGGACAGCCACGCTTGCGCCGTGCGCCGGTAGTGCGTGCCGTCCCAGCGCCAGCGTCTCATCAGGCGCAGATCGTCCTGGCAGTACAGTGCAAGATCGTCGCTCGGCATCATGCCGCCCGAGAAGAAATGGCGGCTCATCCAGTCGCTCGCGTCCGCATCGACGAACGCGTACGGCACCGTGCGGTGCACGAAGACGTGCATGAAGAACAGCCCCTCCGGCCGGAGCCAGCGCGCCACGTTCGCGAAGGCTCGCGGCCAGTTGCGCAGGTGCTCGAACATCTCGACCGACACGATGCGGTCGAATCGATCGCCGGTGTCGAAGTCGTTCATGTCGCACGTGACGACGCGCACATTGGCCAGGCCCCGACGCTTCGCCTCCGCCTCGATGTACAGCCGCTGCGGGTGCGAGTTGGACAGTGCCGTGATGCGGCTGCGCGGATACCACTTTGCCATCCACAGCGTGAGCGAGCCCCAGCCACTGCCAAGTTCCAGCACCGACTGTCCGTCTCGCAGGCCGGCGCGCTCGCAGGTGATCCTCAGTGCGGCTGCTTCGGCGTCTGCCAACTCCGTGACGCCGTCGGGCCAGTAGGCGCAACTGTACTTGCGGTGCGGTCCCAACACGGCTGCGAAGAACTCGGGCGGCAGTTCGTAGTGCTGTTCGTTGGCCTTCTCGGGGGACATGGCGATCGCAGCGGTACGCATGTCCTCCACGAAGCGCTGCGAACGCTCCGCATCCTCGGACGCGCGGCCGCTATGCAGGTCTGCAAGGCGCGACTTCAGGAGCTTTCGGATGCCTGCACGGGTCACCCCGTCGGGCACGATGCCGCGCTCGACCCAGCCGATCGCCATGGCGGTGTTCGTGGTCATTGGCGCTCAATACGCGGCGCAGGCGCGATCGGATCACCTTTCGCTCGCACACCGGTGCCTCCGGGCCGTCCGTCGACCCCCGGATCGACTCAGCCGAGAAAAGCCCAACCGACTCCGGCGGCCAGAAACACCACGATCAAGGGCGACACGCGGGCGTAGACGAGCAGCGCGAATGCCGCCAGTGCCGTCGCGAAATCCGCCCGGGTGTGGATCGCGCTCGTCCAGACGGGGTCGTACAACGCAGCCAGCAGGATTCCGACCACGGCCGCATTCACCCCTGCCATCGCCGACTGCACGCCTTCGCGTTGTCGCAAGCCGTCCCAGAAAGGCATGGCCCCGATCACCAGCAGGAATGCCGGCACGAAGATCACCAGCAGCAGCGCGAGCCCTCCTGTCCAGCCCGACAGGGGCCCCTGCATCACGGCACCCAGATAGGCTGCAAACGTGAACAACGGGCCGGGCACGGCCTGCGCAGCACCGTAGCCGGCAAGAAATTGCTCGTTCGTGACCACGCCTGCCGGAACGACCGTCGCCTGCAACAACGGCAGCACCACGTGGCCGCCGCCGAACACGAGCGCACCCGCGCGGTAGAAGCCTTCGATCACCGTCCACGACAGCGACTGGGTCGCCGTGGCCACGAGTGGCAGGCCTGCGAGCAGGCCGAAGAACAAGGTCAGGGCGATGGTGCCCGCCGTCTTGGAGACACCGTAGCGCCGATGCGCCACCGGCTGCTGCGCCGGCAACTCGAGCATCCGCCAGCCCACCAGGCCCGCGACGGCGATGGCGATGACCTGCGACAGCGAGGTCGGCAGCACCAGCACCACGAGCGCCGCAATGACGGCGATGGCGGCCCGCGCGCGATCCGGACACAGGCTCCTCGCCATTCCCCAGACCGCCTGCGCCACCACGGCGACGGCGGCGACCTTCAGGCCGTGCACGGCACCGCTGGCTGCGAGCGCCGCCCAATGCTGGATGCCATACGCGAACACGATCAGCGCGATGGCGGATGGCAGCGTGAAGCCGCACCAGGCGGCCACTGCGCCGCGCCAGCCGGCACGCATGAGGCCGATCGCCAAGCCCACCTGGCTGCTGGCCGGCCCGGGCAGGAACTGGCAAAGCGCCACCAGGTCCGAGTAGCTGCGCTCGTCCAGCCATCGACGCCGCTCGACGATCTCGGCCCGGAAATAGCCCAGGTGCGCAACCGGCCCGCCGAACGAGGTCAGGCCGAGTTTCAGGAATGTGGCCAGCACCTCCAGGGCGCTGCCCGGCTCGCTCGACCGGCGCTCGTCGCTGTCGTTCTCAAGGGGCATGTCAGGTACGGTTCGACTCGAGCGCGCGGGGGATGTCTGTCACGCGCATGCAGGGTCCGTTCAGAATTGAACCCGACATTATGAGGAGCACGCCCCGGGACTCACGGACCTGGACCTGGCGGCAAAGCTCCCAGCCAGAACTGGTCACCCAACGAAACCCGATGAAAACACACCATTTCCGCGCACATTCCGAGCGCCACCGCACCGAACACATCGGCTGGCTGCGCGCCGCCGTACTCGGCGCGAACGACGGCATCATTTCCACCGCCAGCCTGGTGGCGGGCGTCGCGGCGGCGCAGGCCAGTCACGCCAACATCATGACGACCGCGGTGGCCGGCCTCGTCGCGGGCGCCATGTCCATGGCCGCCGGCGAATTCGTCTCGGTCTACTCGCAGGCCGACACCGAGAAGGCGGATCTGGAGCGCGAGCGTCACGAACTGGCGACGGATTCCGAGGCGGAGCATCGGGAGCTGACCGCGATCTACGTGCGCCGTGGTCTCGACCACGGACTGGCCCAGCAGGTCGCCACGCAACTCATGGCGCATGACGCGCTCGGTGCCCATGCGCGCGATGAACTGGGCATTTCGGAGGCACTCAGCGCCCGCCCGCTCCAGGCGGCCATGGCATCGGCCGTGAGCTTTGCCGCCGGTGCCGCCATGCCGCTTGCAGTCGTCGCGCTGGCGCCCCCTCACTCATTGCTGCAATGGACCGTGGTCAGCGCCGTCCTCTTCCTGGCCTTGCTCGGCGCCATCGCCGCCAGCATTGGCGGCACGCCCGTGGCCAAGAGCGCATTGCGCGTGACCCTGTGGGGCACCTTGGCCATGGCGGTGACGGCGGGCGTGGGCATGCTGTTCGGCGGCGCGCCCTGACGAGTCAGCCGGCTTCGACTTTCGGGACGAGGATGTAACCCGCCCCGCGTACCGACTTGATGATCTGCGGGTTGGCCGGGTCCGCTTCGAGCTTTCGGCGCAGACGCCCTATCTGCACGTCGATCGTCCTGTCGAAGGGGCCCGCCTCCCGGCCGCGCGTGGATTCGAGAAGGAAGTCGCGCGTCAGCACCCGGTTGGGGTGGTTCGCCAGCACGGTCAGCAGCTCGAATTCGCCGGTCGTCAGCGTGACCTCGATGCCGCCGGGATCGAGCAGGCGCCGCGCGGCCAGGTCCAGTTCCCAATCTGCAAAGCGCAGTAGCTCTCCATCGCGAGCCGGCGCCGGGGCAGCGATGGGAGTGGCGACCGGCGACACGGGCGCAACACGCCGCAAGACGGCCTTGATCCGCGCCAGCAGCTCGCGCAGGTCGAAAGGCTTGGTGACGTAGTCGTCGGCGCCCACCTCCAGGCCCACCACCTTGTCGATCGCGTCGCCGCGCCCCGTCACGATGATGAGGCCGCAGTGCCAGTGCTCACGCACGGCGCGCGCAATGGCGAACCCGTCCTCCCCTGGCAGACCGAGGTCGAGCAGCAGCAGGGCCGGTGCATCGCGACGCATCAGATCCATCAGTTCCGAGCCCGAATGCAAAGCGCTGACGCGATAGCCCTGGGCCGTCAGGTAGACGGCCAGCATTCGGGTGATCTCTGTCTCGTCGTCCAGAATGGCGAGATGTTGGGCTGCGACCGTGTTCACGCACCCATCCTAAGGGCACATTCCACACTCATCAACCGCGCTATCACCCCCCTGCGCGTGCAGTCAGATCAACCGGGCCATTCAGTTGCCGTTCAGCCGTGACGCATGTTTTCGCTGGCGGTCTGGCACGCGCTGCAGCGCAGGGCCGTCGGGTACGCCATGAGCCGATTGCGGGGAATGTCTTCCCCGCAATCGATGCACACGCCGTAGCTCGCCGCTGCCATTCGTCGCAGGGCTTCCTCGATGTCCCGCAGACGCTGACGATCGATGTCGATCTCGGCGAAGCGCAAGTCCTCGCTTCGCTCCTCCTCCGCGTCTTCGGCGTTGTTGTGGACCTCATGCTCGTACGAGACCCGCTCCGGAATCGTGTCCGCCGGATCGGTGCGCCGCCGGAGTTCCTCCAGCGTGCGCTGCTTCAGGACTTCAAGCTGCCTGCGCAGCGCATCGCGGTCTTCGGATGTGATTGGTGACATGCCCCGACTCCGTTCAGCTTTCCACCAGCAGATGGTTGATGACGCGTCCGACGCCCGGAGCGGCCATCGCGGCACCCTGCGCCGCCGTCCGCTCGGCCCACGAATGCACCTTTCCGGACAGCGTGACCACGGCGTTGTCCACGGCGATGTCGATGTGTTGCGACTCGCGATGGGCTTGACGCAGAAGCGCCTGCTCGATGTTCCGCTGGATGTCGGCCGGACTGAATCGAGGGCGCACCGCAATCCGGTTCGTGACGCCGACCACGCCCACCAAAGACTGCACGGCCGTCTCCGCGGCGTGGCTTTGATAGGCCCATTCGACCTCGCCTTCGAGCGTGATCCAGCCGTTCTCCACCAGCGGACGAATCTTGCCGTCCGGCACCAGCACATGCCATTGAAGCGCACGCTCGGCCGCGCTCGCGAGGTCGGTGTCGACACGCTCGTGGCCGGTGGGCATCCGGACGCTCATCTCCACTGCGACGGCGCGTACGCCATGCACCCGCTGGACTGCCCGTTCGATCGCTCGCTTCTCTGCGTAGCTCGTGACCGGGCCCGAGAGCGTCACCACCCCCTCCTTCACGGTGACGCCGACGTCGGTCGACGTGACCGCAGGGTCGTAGTCGAGTTCGGCCAACACATCGCTTCGGATCTTGACATCGGACTTCATGAGGCTCCTTTCGCTTGAAGCATGCGAGGCGCGAAGTCCCTCGCTGCAGTCAATGTAGGAGCCGCGGGTGTGCATCGGCTTGTGCTGGATCAAATGGCAGCGTGACAGTCGACCTCACCCCCCGCGAGGCGCCAGCGGAGGCATTGACGCAGATCAACAGGCAACTGCGCCGTCGCGCCTAGCATGAATCTCTCGCGTACCTACTCGAAAGGACGGCCGTGAGCTACAAGACGATCCTGGTCCATCTCGACAACAGCGGCCGTACCGCGGCGCGCATCGCCTTCGCCGGGGCACTGGCGAACGAGCACGGTGCGCACCTGGTCGGCCTGCTTCCCACAGGGCTCTACGAGGGTTCGATCCCGGCCGGCATGATCGACACGGGCGCCAGCGACTACATCGCCGAATCGGCCGCCTATCTCAAGCGCCGCGCGGACAGCGTCGCCGACGTTTTCCGTACCCGCATGGAAGCGTGGCCATCCGTCTCCTTCGAGTTGCGGCAGGTGGACGGGCTGGCCACGGACGCCCTGATCGATCATGGACGGACCAGCGATCTCGTGCTGCTCGGGCAGGAGGGCGGCGGCGGACGGACGGACACGCCGTCCCACGGCCTCGTGGGCGAAGTGATGCTCGGCCTTGGACGACCGGTGCTGGTGGTGCCGTACGCGGGCGAGTTCAAGGCAAGCCCGCGCCGCATCGTGGTCGCGTGGAACCGCTCGCGCGAAGCGGCACTCGCGCTGGATGCCGCCCTTCCGCTGCTCAGGCGCGCAGACCAGGTCACGCTGCTGCAACTCGCCGGGAAGAACGAGGATGAGCGCGCCAATCCGCTTCTGCAACTGCATCTCTCGGGCTGGCTCGACCGGCACGGCGTCGCGGCGACGATCGATCGCCTGGTCTGCGACGTGCCGATGTCGGATGCGTTGCTGTCGCGCATCTGCGACCTGCAAGGCGACTTTCTCGTCATGGGCGGCTATGGCCACTCGCGCGTACGCGAACTGGTTCTCGGCGGCATGACGCGCGGCATCCTGGAACACATGACCGTGCCAGTCCTCATGGCGCATTGAACATTTCCCTAGCGAAGAGGCTCCCCGTGAATCAACCTGTATCGCCCAAGGCGCGTCCCCAAGACGCCTTCCTGCTCGCCGCACTCGGGTGGCAACACCTGTTTCAGGATTCGGCAGGAAAGCTCCAGCAGGCGCAGCTCCATGCCTGGGGAGCGATGACGCAAACCTTCATCGGCCTCTACCAGGATGCCTGGGACAGCTGGACCGCCCGGTTCGGTGGTGGCGTGCCCCTCGACGGTTGAGCTCGTCACACCATGCGACTGGCGATCGCATGCGACTCGCTCTCAGGAGATCAATGCGCCATCAGCACGGGCAAGGTCATCGATCGGAGAATCGACCGCGTCGCCCCGCCGACCACCCATTCGCGTGCGCGGCTGTGACCGTAGCAGCCCATCACCAAGAGATCTGCACCCACGTCCGCCGCGAGCGACAACAGGCGCTCACCGACCTCACTGTCGTCCGCCCCGCCCACCCGTACCGAGGCCTCGACCCCCTGGGCCCGGAGATAGATCTGCAGGCTGCGCAGTGAAGCATCGGCCGCATCGCCGTACCCGACCACATGCACGGCGCGCGCAGTCGCGAGCCACGGCAGCGCGGCTGTCACAGCGCGAGCGGACTCGCGCGTCTCCTTCCAGGCGATGAGCACGGTTTGCCCGACTTCCTTCACTGTCCCTGCGTACGGCACGATCAACGCGGGCTTGCCACATTCGACAAGCACACTGGAAATGAAGTCCGGCGGCAGGTCGGCGGCGGCTGAATCCTCTTCATTGCGTTGGCCCAGCACCAGCAGATCCGCATACAGCGCCCGCCGGGAAAAGGCCCAAGGCTCGTCGCCCCTCGGCTCTTCCCAATGCATGCGCGGCGAGCCGCCGGCGGCATCCTCGAAGAGCGTGAGTGCCCTGTCCCGGCAATCCTTGTCGAGCGCTTTCATCATGGAGATGGCTTCGGGCGCGGTCGTCAATGCGAAGGGATAGCGCATCAGGGCCGTCATCGCGCACGGCAGTCCCGTCACCTCCGCTTCGAAGGTGTCCGCCAACGCGCGTGCGAGCCCGATGCGCACCGAGGCGCGCGGGGAACCGTCGAGATGGAGCAGGATGGATTTCGGGGTTTGCATGGCAGTCACCTTCAGGGCTTTCGTCATCGAAGCAGTCTGCGCCCGGGTTCGACGCGACGCCTTGATGCAGCGCAAGGCTGCCGGCGTCCTGGCCCCTGACCATCGAACGACCATCGAGGTCCCTCCCGTCGACATGCACGCCGCTGCCCGCTTCCGTTTTCGCCTGGCGCTCCTTGCCCTGAGTTGCCTGCTGGGCGCCTGCGCATCCCAAAGCCCGCGCGCGCCCGTCCAGTTCGCCAGCACCCCCGCCGCGGCGGAGTACGCCGTGCCGCCTGCACCCGCGTTCGCGTCGCTGGTGGCCAGCCGCCGCACGAGCGTGGTGGACATCAGCACGCTGGCGATCGGGCGCCAGGCCCGGGATGCGGCCAGTGACGACGTTGAAATCGAGTTCGAACCCGAGATGGACTTTTCGGACCAGCTCGCGCGGCCGCTGGCGGCCAGTGCCCGCATCAGCCAGATCCGTGACCTGGCTTCCGGCGTGACGCTGAGCAGCGACGGCCTGATCCTCACCGCCGCCCACGTCGTCGCCAACGTCGACGAGATCCGCGTCCGGCTGGATGACGGACGCGTCTACTTCGCCCGGGTGGTCGGCATCGACCGCCCCACCGACGTGGGCTTGCTGAGGATCGATGCGAAGGGCCTCACCCCTGCGCCGATCGGCGACTCCTCCACGCTCTCGCCCGGCGACTGGGTTGCCGCCATCGGCGCACCCTTCGGCTTTCACGGCAGCGTGACGGCAGGCGTCGTGAGCGCCGTCGACCGGTTCATCGGCGCCGCCGGCGTGCCCTACATCCAGACCGATGTCGCCATCAATCCGGGCAGCTCGGGCAGCCCCCTGTTCAACAGCCGCGGCGAAGTCGTCGCCATCAACTCGCTGATCTACAGCGGCAGCGGCGGCTACATGGGGTTGTCCTTCTCGGTGCCGATCAATGCCGCCATGCAGGTCGCCACGGAACTCAACGCGACCGGCCACGTGCGCCGCGCACGCATCGGCGCGGAGTTCCAGGAAGTCACGCCGGCGCTGGCGCAGGCCTTCGGGCTGTCCGACGCCGCGGGCGCGCTCGTCGTGCGCGTGGACGCGCGCGGTCCCGCGCAGGCCGCCGGCCTGAAACGCGGCGACGTCGTGACCGCATTCGACGGGGCGCAGGTCGCCCGCTTCACGGACCTCCTGCAGCGAATCGCCACGCAGCCACCCCGCAGCCGCCATGTCCTGGACGTATGGCGTGAAGGCGGACAGGTTCCGATCCAGGTCGTGCTCTCGGAAAGCGTGGCCCGGGAGAGCGTCCTGCGGCCGGACAGCGTCGATGAATGGGGCGACGGGTTGGGCCTCACGCTCGGCGAATTGCCGGCAACGCAGCGCAACCAGTTCGGCATCGACGGCGGCCTGATGGTCCGCGAGGCCGTGGGCGCCGCGCGCAGCGAGGGCCTGCGCCCCGGGGACGTCGTCGTGGCCCTCAACAACACGCGGCTGGACCACGTCGACGACTACCGGCGCGCAGTGGCGAAGGTCCTTCCCGGTCGAAACGTCGCGCTGCTGGTGATGCGCGATCGCCGGCTGGTGTATGTCGCGGTGCGTCGTCCGTCCCTGACGGAAGCCACGGGCGCGATCGGGAACGAATGAAATCGGACCATCGGGCCCCCGTCGCCGCGCGGCGGAGCGCCGTCTCCGCGTCCCTTCAAGGTCGAGCCGCCCTGTCCGCGCGCCCTTTCGGCGCTGGCCGCGGTACGGACCACGGCGGCCGCCGGCTCCGGCCGCTGTCCACGATGACGACGTAGCGCCCCGGGTCTGCCACCGTTTCGCGGTCCTCCTTCAAGACCCACAGGACTTCGCCTTCGGCCGCAAGCCGCTCGTACTCGGCGTCCAGCACCCCGTAATGGTCCAGCAAGGTGTTGAGCGTGGCGGGAATGCGGACACATCCCTTGGACTGCGCGCTGCCAAGGCGATGTTCGAGCGAATCGGGCTCCGTGGCGTGCATCTGCAGCCGCATGTCGATCGTCGCGCGATCGCCCCAGCCCTTCGGCGCGCGTTGCCAGCCCAGGTCGTAGACACGCATGCCCTTGCGGCCATAGCCGCGGATCCCGTTGCTGTTGAAGGTGCCCTCGGCGCGAAAGTCCGGATTGGAAGGCGAATGCTCGAACACGCCCGCGGGCGTCTCGAAATGATCGAAGGTTCCGGGGCGCCCCGTGGACACCGGCGATGCGCCGATGAAGCGGTACTCGCCGACCGCCGAGCGCCAGAAGAGCAGCACGGCCTGCACCTTGGGGTCGCGATCGACCACGAGCAGGTACTGCGCGCCGGACAGGTCCGCTTCCGCGCCGCGCAGTGCCGTCTCGGCAAGCGTCTGGTAGCGCCTCACTTCGTCACCGGGCACCGGGAGCGCGCGGTCCACCTGGCGGCTGTAGAGCGCCACCAGCTCACGGGGAGATGCAGGCGCCGCACCCAGTGCGGCCATCGAGAGGAAGAGGCCAGCGGCGCCGACGAGCGCCAGGACAGGCGTGCAGCATCTTTTCATTCGGCAACCCAAACGCCAGGCACTAGCCCTGCCGAGCTGCAGGAACCGGCGACACAGGTGACGCCGGTGCTGCATACCACTGGGCCTTCGGCACCACCACCGAATGCTCCGGCTGGCCCAGGAAGTGCGGCGACATGATCTGAACGCCGTGCTCGTTGAAGGCATCCTGGATGCTCGCGTGCAGGGCCGACAGGACCGGGATGCGGTCCGCCGGCTTTTCGATGCTGGCGAACAGCTCGTACTCCACGTAGAAGTCCGACAGCGCGCGCTGGTAGACGTAGGGCGCCGGGGTCGGGCGCACGCCGGCTGTCCGGCTCGCCGCTTCGATCAGCAGCGCGTGCACCTGGCGCCAGGGCGCGTCGTAGCCGATGGTCACTTTGGTGCTGAGGAGCGTGCCGTGGGTGCCGGCGAGCTTGGAATAGTTGTGAATGGGACTGGCGATCACCACCGAGTTGGGGATCGTGATCTCGTCGTTTCGCACGTTGGTGATCTTGGTTGCGAGTGCGGACACCTCGGTGACGACACCCTGCACTCCATTGATGTCGACGAAGTCGCCCTTGTGAAGCGAACGCGAGTAGACGACGACCATGCCGCTCATGAGTTGGGTCACCAGCCCGGTCGACCCCAGCGTGACCATCAGGCCGAACAGCACCGACAGTCCCTTGAACACGTCGCTGCTCGCGCCGGGCAGAAACGGATAGGCCACCGCGATGCCCACACACCACGCGAAGAGCGTGAAGATGCGACGGGTGGCGCCCACCGTTTCGGGATGGAACAGCGGCAGGCGCAGGCGTCCCTGCTGCAGCGCATCGAACAGATAGCCGAGCAGATCGACGATCGCGCGCGTCAACGCGAGCACGATCAGAACCGTGGCAAGCCCCGGCAGGCTTTCCAACACGCCTTCGGCCAGCCACGAAAGCTTCAGAAGAAGCCAGTCGCCCAGGTCATTCGCGATGGGCGCCGTGGCAACGAAGCTGGCCAGCACGAAGTGCGCCCAGGAATAAGTGAGCGCGAGCACGACGAGCCACTGAAGCACCTGCAGAACGCCGACGACGAGCCGCGCCAGGAATTCGCGCCAGTCCACGTAGGAGAAGCGGGCCGCCAGGACATCGCGCCTTTCTTCCATGAACCCCACGATCCGGGTCATGCCCCGGTGGGCTCCCCAGACCAGGATGCAGAAGAGCAAGGTTGCGCCGATCGCCCGCGCCACCCCGCGAAGCAGAACGGGCCTGCTGCGCATCTGTACCCACGCAACATGGACTTGTTCCATGCGTGACCGCGTCTGTTCGACGAGCGCGTCGAGATCCTGCTTGGACTCGGGTTCCGCATCGCCCTCCACCACGGAGAACAGCGGGAGATCGCCAAGGAGGAACTGCACGCCGCGCGCATCGCCGGACTGGAACCGCACGGTGTTGATCGGCAAGGCGATGGCCTCGTCCGGCAGCGCCTGGATCCGCTCGCGGGCGCGCCGCACCCGCGCCTGCGGCGTCATGCCCGCGATACGCGCACGCATCGTGACGATCTCGCGATTCATGATGCGCAGCGTCGCCGCTTCGTCCTGCTGCACTGCGTCATTTCCCACGGCACCCCAGGCAGCGGTTGCCGCCAGCAGCCAGGCGGCGAGGACGGCCGCCCACTTCAAAGTCGTCATGCGCATGGTCCCGTCCAATTGCGGTGTCGATCGATGCTAGGACGGGCCACCTCGTTGCCGATTGATCTGGATCAATCCGCACCGGCCGGCCGAGCGCTGCAATCGAACGACTGTTTCACAACAATGGAGACGCCATGACCGAAAAGCTCGATGACCTGAAGACCTGGACCCACCAGATCGACGACGTCATGCACGAGATCGTGCGCGAAGCCGCGATCTGCGACGTGAAATTGCTGGACCCCGGTGTGATCGAAGCCGTGCTGCAGAACAACGAATCGGTGTGCGGCCACGACAACCCCCGGGCGTTCAAGAAGCTGCGCGACATGCTGATGCTGGGATTCATCATGCGCGACAAGGTCTACGAGAAGCTCGGCCCGGTCGAGACGGAAGAACTCATCGGCGCCATTCGCGACAAGCTGCGCCAGCGCATGGGCAGCAGGCTCGGCGGCAGTTCGACGGCTTCGTGAGAGGAGCCCCACATGAAGACGACGCGAAAGACCGACACTTCCGACGAAGCCGCCGCGCCGCAGGTCGCACAGCCGGCCAAGCCAGCTCCGGACGCCACGGCCAAGGACGGCAAGCGCGAGCAGATCTCGAACAAGGACTACGAGAAGGCCCTGCGCAAGCTGCACGTCGAACTCGTGAAGATGCAGGAATGGGTCATTCGCAAGGGCCTGAAGGTCTGCATCGTCTTCGAAGGACGCGACGGCGCCGGCAAGGGCGGAACGATCAAGGCGCTGACAGAGCGCGTGAGCCCGCGCGTCTTCCGCGTCGTTGCGTTGCCCGCGCCGACCGAACGGGAGAAGTCCCAGATGTACATCCAGCGCTATCTGCCGCACCTGCCGGCCGCCGGCGAGGTCGTCATCTTCGACCGCAGCTGGTACAACCGCGCGGGCGTGGAGCGCGTGATGGGCTTTTGCACCGAGGAGCAGGTCGAAGGCTTTCTCGAGATGACGCCGCTGGTGGAACGGGCCATCGTCGCCTCCGGCGTGATCCTCCTCAAGTACTGGCTCGAAGTGACCCCTGAAGAGCAGACGCGCCGGCTGCAATCGCGCGTGAAGGACGGGCGCAAGACCTGGAAGCTCTCGCCGATGGACCTGAAGTCGTACAGCCGCTGGTACGACTACTCGCGCGCCCGCGACGCGATGTTCGCCGCGACCGATACGGGCTTCGCGCCCTGGTACGTCGCGCCATCGGACGTCAAGAAGAAGGTGCGTCTGAACATCATCAGCCACATCCTCGAACAGGTGCCCTACAAGGATCTGCCGCACGAGAAGATCGTTCTGCCCAAGCGGCAGAAGCGCGGCGACTATCACGAGTCCCACTATTCCTTCAAGGTCATCCCCGAAAAGTACTGAGGCCCCGGCGCGCGCCCGCTATCGGAGAAGCCTCATCGCCCGCAGGCTGAGCGCGCGCGCCATCGCATACGGCAGGCAGATCAGGACCGGGCCCAGGACCACGGCGGCGCCGGGATAGACCCTGCCGTAGATCAGGAACTGCGCGATCACGTCGAACACGATCGACATGGCCACCAGATCGCGCACTGCGGCCAGCCCGCTCTTCAGAAGCGCCTTGCGGTCATCCGCCCCCGTCAGCAGCGCATACAGGTAGGGCAAACGTCCGGTCTGCGCGTCGATCCGTCCTCCGCGAATTCCGAGGAAGACGGCAACCGCCGGCTGCAGGATGAAGCGCATCCGCCCCGGTCCGGTGAACCGCTGGGGAAGATCGTCCAGGAACTGGTGGGAGAACAGGTAGATGCGCCCGGTCTCGAAAGTGTCGACGACCGCGGATGGCAGCGCGGCCAGCAGCACCAGCCCGGCAACGACGGTAACGACCGTGCTCAACGTGCTTCGGCTGAATTTCATCTTGCACCTCGGCGGACTGCGGATGCTGCGGATGATGTGCCGCATTTCGGCGCAGGGCTTGCGCCCGAGCAAGCTTCCCCACGCAGCGCCCTTCCCGGTTTGATTCAAATCAACTTATGCGCCGCGCGGGGCTCTAACCTTCTTCGACTGATGGCCCGATCCCGAAGGAGTCGCAATGAAGACCAAGTCCGAAAAGCCGGCGCAGAGCGCCGAGGAAACGCATGGCGCCCTCCAGTACATGAATGCCGATCAGCGAGCGGCCCAGGGTCGGAAACTGCGCGACAAGGTGCCTCGCGCCTCGCACGCCGGATGGGCCGAACCGCGGAACCGCCGCGATCCCCTCGAAATCCTTCTTCGATCGAACGAAGGCCGTATTCCTGAACTCGTGCCGATCCGGTTCGGCCGGATGTCGGCGTCTCCCTTCGCGTTCTATCGGGGCACGGCCGCGCTCATGGCGGCAGACCTCGCCACGACGCCGGTCAGCGGCCTGCGGGTGCAGGCGTGCGGCGATGCGCACCTCATGAACTTCGGAGGCTTCGCCACGCCCGAGCGCAACGTCATCTTCGACGTGAACGACCTGGACGAAACACTGCCCGCGCCGTTCGAGTGGGACCTGAAGCGGCTCGCGGCCAGCGTGGTCATCGCGGCCGAACACCTGATGTTCCCCAACAGCGACACGGCGCGCGTCGCTGCCGACGTCGTCAAGGAGTATCGCGAGCGGATGTTCGACTACGCCGGGATGCGTGCGCTGGACATCTGGTACGACAAGATCGACTTGCGCAAGTACGCCGACCGGGCGGGCGATCCGGACGTCGTGGCCGATGCGCGCAAGCGCCTGGCGGAACGAATCGAAACCGAGCAGCGAAAGACGGTGGCCGACCACCTCTATCCGAAGCTGGTCTCCGAGGAGGGAACGCTCCCCCGCATCAAGGACGACCCGCCCCTGATCTACCACCCGAACCTCGAGCAGGCGCCCGGCCTCGAGTCCGGGTACACGGATGCCATTGCCGGTTACCGCAAGAGCCTGCCTGAGCACGTCCAGACGCTCTTCGACCGGTTCCATTTCGTCGATCTCGCCGTCAAGGTGGTGGGCGTGGGAAGCGTCGGCACGATGTGTTCCGTCTGTCTCTTTCTCGCCGGGGACGGGGATCCGCTGTTCCTGCAGGTGAAGGAAGCGCGGGCCTCCGTGCTCGAGCCCTATGCCGGCAAGAGCCGGCATCCGAACCACGGACAGCGCGTGATCGCGGGCCAGCGCCTCATGCAGGCGGCAAGCGACGTGTTTCTCGGCTGGACGCAGGGAATGAACGGTCGCCACTTCTACATCCGGCAGCTGCGGGACATGAAGATGTCGGCCGTCATCGAAGACTGGGACGTGGGAACCCTGCGCCTGTACGGACGCATGTGCGCGCGCGCCCTCGCGCGCGCGCATGCCCGCTCCGGCGACCCGGCGGCCATCGCGGGATACATGGGGTCCGGCCAGTCCTTCGAGGACGCCGTGGGCGAGTTCGCAACCGAATACAGCCAGCAGAACCGCAAGGACTATCGCGCCTTCCTCAAGGCGATCCGCTCGGGAAGGATCGAGGCGATCGTCGAGACCTGAAGGCTTCGGGCCACGCAAGGGCCCCGCTCATCGCCGAGTCGGTTGATCTGGGTCAACGCCTGCGGGGTCGCGGCGCGATGCAATGGGACCGACAGCTTCCGGCAAGGACAAGAAGGAGAAAGTCATGGACAAGCGTTCATTCCTGGCACTCGGCCTTTCGGGGCTGATCACTGCCGCATGTTCCAGCACCTCCAATTCGGGCGATGCGGCGTCCAAGCGCAGCAGCATCGACGTATCGGTCGATTCGGCGTTGACCAACCTCCACGCCCAGGTGCCCGGCTCGCGTGAACTGACGACCAAGGCGAAAGGCGTGCTGGTGTTTCCATCCGTGATGTCCGCCGGCCTGGGCATCGGCGGTTCCTACGGTCAAGGCGCATTGCGCGTCGGCGGCAAGTCGGTCGGCTACTACAGCACGACCGGCGCAGCGGTCGGCTTCCTCGCCGGCGCCGATTCGAAGGCCGTCTTCCTGCTGTTCATGACGCAGCAGGCGCTGGACAAATTCGTCGCCAGCAGCGGCTGGACAGCGGGTGCCGATGCGTCGGTCACCATGGCGAAGGCAGGTGCAACCGCCAGCATCGACACCCAGACCGCGCAGCAGCCGGTCATCGGATTCGCATTGAGCAACGCGGGCCTGATGGCCAACCTGAGCCTCGATGGCACCAAGGTCAACAAGTTGGCCTTGTGAGGCGCAGATGAAGCTCGCACGACGCGCTGCGGCCGTGCGGGTCCCGGCATGGATGGCACTCGATCAGCCCTGCCGAGGTCCTCATCGAGCGGCGTGACGACCATGAAGACCATGGCGCAAGGTCAGGGTTCGATCGGCGGCAGCGCGACGGGAGCGAGGATGACCCGCGTCAATCCGCAGCGCTTCGTCGTGTTCTTCGTGTCGCAGCGATGTTCCTTGCGAAGCGTCCTGGCCGAGGCATGCTTGACGCATCTCTGCGAAAAACGCTTCGCCGCGTATTCGTGCGGCAATCCGCACCGCCTTGCACACGAGGTCC
The DNA here is from genome assembly GCF_037889935.1 of Variovorax ureilyticus. Classification (NCBI taxonomy): domain Bacteria; kingdom Pseudomonadati; phylum Pseudomonadota; class Betaproteobacteria; order Burkholderiales; family Comamonadaceae; genus Variovorax; species Variovorax ureilyticus. Next base: position 79,743 of record NZ_JBBKZU010000008.1, on the reverse strand, counting down.
ATCCCGCCGCCGTCAACGCCCTCGCGGGCGCGAACATCTCCCTCCGATCGCAGCCGCGCCGGAGTTGGAATGACCTGTCCAGCCTGGGCGCACCCAAGGCGGATTTCGTCATCACCCTGGACGAAGACACGCTGCCCAGGCAGCCAAGATGGCCGGGCCAGCCCAATTCCGCGCTGTGGGCACTGCCCGACATCGCCGAGATCTCCGACCCTGAAGCGCTCGCTCATGCGTCGATCCAGACGCTGTATGTTCTCCGGCGGCGGCTGGAATTGCTGGTCAACCTGTCGCTGCGCAGCGCAGACCGGGCGGCATTCCAGATGGACGTGCGCGACATGGCTTTCATGCCCTAGCCGCACGGACGTCTTTCCCACCAAGGCCCTGACATGCAGATCCTGAGCCGACTCTTTCACGAGACCAGCGCCGAGAGCGAACGGCGCGACGACGAACTCGATGCACTGGTCATGCGCGTGCTTCGCATCAACCCCTGCCTCCGCCGCGCGCGTGGACATGAAGAGCGCCTGCGAACGGCATTGGCCTGGTGCGTCGGTTTTCTGGGCGAAGTCACGAACGCCATGGCCCTCTCCCGGGTGATGTCGCGCAAGGAGATCGTCGATCGCCTCGTCGACCAATTGGCCATCGAGGCGCTCCGATCGATCGTGAAGGAAGCCGACCGGCGCCACATGCTCGACTGCGAACGCGCGTTGCTGGCCGACCGGATCGAGATCCTGCAACGGATGGGCATCGGCACGAGTTCGACGGCCGGCGACGGACCACGGGACCCCACCAGACAGACCCCGATCGACGCTCGGCTCGACCGGAGCGACCTCGAACTGCGCGGTCTCGGCTTGCTCTCCGACGCATTCGACGACCAGCTCGATCGCTTCTGCAACGTGTTCTTTCGGCCGGACGCCCACATCCATGCCGGGGCGAAGCAAGTGCACCTCCGGCAGACAGCCGCGCACGCCTGACGGTCCGACACGTCGCTCGCGATTTGCGCAGCGTCAAGCCGCGCGGCTTTCTGCTGCAGATACTGGATTCTTCCGGACACCATTCGCAAGGAGTCTTCCATGTATCAGAACATCCTCGTTCCCGTCGACGGCAGCGCAACATCGATGCAGGGTCTCGAGCAGGCCATCGCGATGGCGCGGCTCACCAACGGCCGGATCCGGCTGATCCATATCGTCGACGAGCTGTCTTTCGCGCTCGCGGCGGATGCCTATGCGGCCTACGCCGGCGACTGGCTGAGCGTGCTGCGCGAGAACGGCAGCAAGCTGCTGCAGGAGTGCCTGCAGAAGGTCGAGGCCGCCGACATTTCCGTGGACACCGTGCTGCGCGACAACCTCGACGGATCGGTACACGACATCGTGACGAAGGAAGCCGCGGCCTGGCCCGCCGACCTCATCGTGTTGGGAACCCACGGCCGGCGCGGGGCAAAACGGATGCTCCTCGGCAGCAGCGCCGAGAACATCCTGCGGACGGCACCCGTCCCGGTCCTTCTGGTGCGCGCGCCCGAGACCGCGTCGCCGGACGAGAGGAAGACCGCGGCCGAGGGCGAGCCCATCCGCGTCCATCTGCCCAGCGGGGCGCTGTCGTTCGAATGAACGCGGGCGGCCTGCCGATCGAACATTGATCCCCCTCAATGTTCCGACCGCCGCCGCGGCGCACGATCGCATGGCAATCATTCATGAAGGAGCCATCGCCATGAGTCGCAATGTCGGAACCCTCGATCGCGTGCTGCGCATCACCTTGGGACTGGTGCTCATCGCACTGGCCTCCGCCGGCACGGTGGGCGCGTGGGGCTACGTCGGCCTCGTGCCGCTGCTGACCGGCCTGGCGGGGCGTTGCCCGGCCTATTCGCTGTTCGGCATCCGCACCTGCGGCGCGGGCCAGGCTTGATGGGCACACCATGAAACTCACATCGCCGCCGTCGTCGCGGGCAGCACCGGCCAGGGGCGCCGCCTCCTTCGCATGGACGCTCGCCGCGACGCTGGCCCTGCTGGGTGCGGCGGTGCTCTGGCTCGCGTTCGACGCCTTGATCTCCCTCGTCACGCGGGATTGAGCAGCCGCCCATCGACGACCTGCACGATGCGGTCGCATCGCTGGGCGAGCGTCGCATTGTGGGTGACGAACAGGACGGCCATTCCCTCCTTCCGATTGGCTTCGTGCAGCAACGCGAACACCGCATCCGCTGCCTTCGTATCGAGATTGCCGGTCGGCTCGTCGGCCAACAGCAGACGCGGGTTCATCGCCAGCGCGCGCGCCACCGCCACCCGCTGCTGCTGACCGCCGCTGAGATTGGTGGCCAGATTCCCGCGCCACTTCGAAAGCCCCACGCTGTCCAGCAGTTCGCTTGCCCGGGCGGCCATGCCCTGGTCGATGAAGCCGGCGCTGCCGATCATCGGCATCATCACGTTCTCCAGCGCCGTGAAGCCCGTCAGCAGGTTGTGGTACTGGAAGACGAAGCCGATGCTGTGCCCGCGCAGGCGGGTAATCGCACGGTCGTCGAGGCCCACGGTTTCTTCGCCGCAGATGCAGAGTGATCCGGCGGTCGGCCGGTCGAGCAGGCCGATGATGTTCAGAAGCGTGCTCTTGCCGGAACCGGACGGCCCCATGACAGCGCAGAACTCGCCGGGCACCACATCGAGGTCGATGCCGTGCAGCACCTCGGTCTCGATCGGCAGGCCGACGTTGAAGGCCTTGCGCACACCGCGCATCCTGACGACCGGCTCAGCCACGGATCGCCACCACGGGATCGAGACGCGCCGCTCGCAGCGCGGGCGCGAAGGCGGCGGCCAGGCCGGTGAGGGTCGCCAGCAGCATCGCAGCGAGGAACAGGCCCGGCTCGATCTCCACCGGGAAGAAGGGCGTGCCGTCCGGATTGCGCGCATAGCGCTGCCAGAGCCACAGCGCCACCAGCGCCATCGCGCAGCCGCCCAGCGAGCCCATGAGGCCCAGCAGGCCGCCCTGCACCAGGAAGACCCGCAGCACCTGCCCGCGCGAAATGCCCATCGCACGCAAGATGCCGATCTCGCGCGACTTCTGCACCACCGACACCACCAGCACGCTGGCGATGCCGAAGGCCACCGAGAGCCCGACGAAGAAGCGGATCGTGGTGTTCGAGGTCTTCTGCGCCTGTACGGCGGTGAAGAACTGCGCATTGGTCGCGATCCAGCTGTCGGCCTCCACGCCGGTGGCAGCGGTGATCTGGCGGGCGATGTTTTCCGCGGCATACACGTCCTGCACGGTCACGTCGATGCTGGAGACACCGCCGACGAGGCCGAGCAGGCTTTGCGCCGTGCGCAGAGCCACGTAGGTGGTGCGCTGGTTGGCGCCCTTGTTGCCGAGGTCGAACAGCCCCGTCACCGTCAGCGTGTTGTCGCTGCCGGCGGCGGTCGAGACGCGCAGCTTGTCGCCCACGCCGACCCCCAGGTCGCTGGCGAGGTCGACGCCGATCAGGATGTCGGTGTTCGTCAGGCGCGGCGAACCGTGCACGATCTTCTCGGGAATGGCCACGATGCGGAAGTACACCTGTGGATCGACGCCGACGAGGTTGATCGCGCGACTCGCATTGCCGCGCACCACGAGCGCCGACCCGCTCGCGGCCGGCGACACCAGGACGACGCCCCGGATCGCCTGGATCTGCGCCGCGATCGACTGCCACTGGTCGATCGACCTGATCCGCTGCAGCGGTGGCTGCACGATGGCATCGTCATGCACGCCGCTCGCGGCGCTGCCCCGTTGGAGCACACGCGCGATCTCCTTGGGCGGCAGGAGCTGGATGTGCGACTGCGCCGTCAGGACGCGCCGGATGAAGTTCGCCTGCAAGGCGACCAGGAGTGCCGACATGAAGACGATCACCGCGACGCCGATCGCGATGCCGACGATGATCAAGGCCGTCTGCATGCGTCCCTCCCGAAGAAAGCGCAATGCGACGATCCATTCGAACGGAAGGCCGCGATTCATTGCAGGCCTCACGAGCCGGACTCGGCGCGCATCCGGGGCTGCAGTCGCGCGCCTTCGGCAATGCCGGGTGTCGACGCCGGGACAACCAGGTCACCGGGCTGCAAGCCCTCGAGCACCTCGCAAAGGCCGCCCGAACGCAGTCCGAGCTTCACATCCTGGCGCCTGGCGTGGTGCCCATCGACCTTGAGCACCCAGGCCCGGCCGCGATCGGCATCGCGCACCGCATCGCTCGCCAGAAGCAAGGCCTGGCTGCGGAACGCCGTGCGGATCTGCACCGACACCGTCATGTCCTGGCGCAGATAGGCCGGCGGATTCGGAACGTTCAGCTTCACCTCGACCGAGCCGCGTTGAACGTCCACGCCGGGATTGATGTAGGCCAGGTCGGCGGCGAAGTGCTGGTCGGCGTAGGCGTCGGCCGATGCCATGGCCTGCTGGCCCCTCGCGAGCAGCGCCAGGTTCTTCTCGTCGATCTGCACCACCAGCTGCGTTTCGCCGGCCGGCGAGAGCACCATGAGCGTCTTGCCCGGCTGCACCACATCGCCGGGTTCCACGGAACGATCGATCAGCGTACCGGCCACGGGCGCCTCGATGGTCGTGTACTTCAGGCGCGAATGCGCCACCGCGGCCGCTGCCTGCGCTTCGGCCAGCGCCGTCGTCGCCACGGCGTGGTCGCTGCCGCCGGGCTGCGCACTGGCGAGCTGCCGGCGGGCCGACCGCACCAAGGCGTCGCTGAGGTCCATCGTCTTCCTCAGGTCGTCCAGCGCGGCCTGGCCGATGAAGCCCTGCTCGCGCAGCGCCACGTTCCTGCGCCACTGTGCACGTGCGTTCTCCGCGCCGATCTCGGCCTGTCGCAGGGCCTGCGCGGCCACCGGCTCCTGCACTTCGCGAACGAGCCTCAGGCGCGCTTGCGCCTGCTGCACCGCCGCGTCGGCCTGCGCAGCGGCCGCAACCCATTCGGCATCGGCGAGCCGGATGAGCAGCTGCCCCGCTGCAACCTCCTGCCCCTCTTGCACCGGCACCGCCCTCACCTCGCCGGCGAGCTGCGCGCCGATGTTCACCCGGTGAGGCGCCTCGACATGGCCGCTCGCCACCACCGACTGGACGAAGTCGCCACGCACCACCGGCGTGACCGCCACGCGCGGCCCCCAAAGAAGGCGCGGGCCGAAGACGAGCCCCGCCGCGATCAGCGCCAGGGCGGCCAGCGCCGCCGGCGCACCGCGCCGGAGCCTCGCGAGGACACCCGGTTCCGGCGCTCGCGGCGACGCCGGCGCCGCGGGCTGCGAGGCTGCACGCGCGGCGAGGTCGCCGGGATGCACATCGGTGGACGAGGGATCGAGTTTCATGCGGCGGCGCCACATCGAAGCGGACACGCAGCCACTCTAGGTGGCGCGCCAAGGTCCGGCATGACGCAGATCAAGCAAACCGCGCCCGGGTCCGCCACCCCCGGGATCAGGCCTGCTCCCGTTGTCGTCCCGACGAGAGGGGACTACGATCCTCCGCGCCCATGAGAGAAGCCCACGAATTCGACGAAGGTACGGTCTTCCGGTCCCTGTTCGCGGCCTATCCGGATGCGCTCCTGCTGGTCGATCTGCAGGGCATCATCCGCCTGGCCAATCCCGCCGCGCTCGCCCTTCTGGGCTATGAGCGCGACCAGTTGCTCGGCCTCTGCGTCGATGTCCTCGTGCCCGACGCCATCCGGCCGCGCCATGCCGCATACCGGGATGCCTACGCCGACCATCCGCGCGCGCGCCCGATGGGCACGCAGATGGACCTGGTCGCGAAGCGGCGCGACGGGCGGGAGGTGATGGTCGAGATCGCCCTCAGCCCGCTGCAGGACCATGGCCTGCCCTACATCGTGGCGGCCATCCGCAACGTCACGGAATATCCGCGCGTCAAGCAGGCGCTTCAGCGCGCGCGCTATGCGGAGCACCTCGCCCGGTTCGGGCGCCTCGCCGTGGATGCCAGCGAATCGGAAAAGCTCCTGGCCGAGGTGCCGGCCGTCGCGGCCGATGCCCTGCATGTGGAGATGGCCGAGCTCCGGCTGCTGGAACCGGATGGGCTCAGCGTCCGGGTCGCCGCGGCCATCGGCCCGGATTCGGCGCAAAGGATCGGCCAGCGGCTCCCCATCGAAGCGGGCTCTGCGCTCGAAATCGTGCTGACCGAAGGCCGGGCCGCCGTGGCGGGCGACAGCGACGGCCACGGCGAGACGAGATTCCAGCTGACCCCCAGTGATCGCGAGGCGGGGGTCGTCTGCAAGCTGCTGGTGCCGCTGGCCGACCGGGGCCGGACGGTGGGCGTGCTGGCGGTCCGTTCGCGCAGCCGCTACACCTTCGGCGAGGACGAGCTGAACTTCCTCCAGTCGCTGTCGAGCATGCTGGCCACGGTCCTGCAGCGTGCCAGCAGCGAGGACGCGTTGAACCATGCGCAGCGCCTCGAATCGGTCGGCCAGCTCACCGGCGGCATCGCCCATGACTTCAACAACCTCCTGACGGTGATCTCGGGCAATCTCCAGATCCTGCGAGACGTGCCCGCATGCACCTCGGATCCGCTCGTGCAGCCGCTGGTCGACGCCGCCATCCGCGCGACGCAGCGCGGCGCCGAGCTCACCGCCAAGCTCCTCGCCTTCTCGCGCCGCCAGGTCCTGCAACCCACCGCGGTGGACCTCGGCGTTCTCCTTCGCTCCCTGACAGGCATGCTGCGCAGGACGCTGGACCAGCGCATCGCGATCGAACTCGACGTCGCCGTCGGCCTGCTGTGCGCAGCCGATCCCATGCAGCTCGAATCCGCGCTCCTGAACATAGCGCTCAACGCACGCGATGCGATGCCGAAGGGCGGCACCCTGAGGTTCACCTGCCAGCTCGCCGAGAAGATGCCGCCGGAACTCGAGGCCTCGGAGGCCACCAGGGAAGGCTTCATCGCCATCGCCATCTCGGACACCGGCGAAGGCATGCCCGAAGCCGTTCGGGAGCGGGCGTTCGAACCCTTCTTCACCACCAAGGAAAGCGGGCGCGGCACGGGGCTGGGCTTGTCCACCGTGTACGGCTTCGCACGCCAATCGAGAGGCGCGGCAACCCTCGAAAGCGCTCCAGGCCGCGGCACCACCGTCACTCTGTACTTGCCCCGTGCCGTGATCGACGACGTTCGGGCCGACGCGCAGGACGCGCAACCCGCAACAAACATCCCCAAGGGCCTGAAGGTCCTGCTCGTCGAGGACGACCCGGAAGTCGTCGATGTGGTGCGGCAGTTCCTGACCTCGCTGGGCCTGGAGGCGATGCCCTGCACAGACGGCCAGCAGGCGCTGCAGGTGCTGGAGCACCACCCGGTCGACCTGTTGCTGACCGACGTCTTCCTCGGGCCCGGCCTGCGCGGCACCGAAGTGGCCGCCAGGGCAAGGCGCAGGCATCCTGGCCTTCCGATACTCCTGATGTCGGGCTATTCGCGCGAACTGCTCGACGACCGCAACGAATGGGAAGTGCTGACGAAACCGTACACCCGCGCCGATCTCGAACGGGCGATCGGCCGGGCGCTCAAGCAGACCCTGTAGCCCATCGCAAATCGCAAGCTTGACGCGCATCGACGGCGCGTCTGGGGAAGATCAAGGCGCGCGGCGTCCCTGGCTCGTCATTTCACGCCGGTCCCGAAGGCGGGGAAGACCGGGCGCGGGCCGGCGGGTGCGGAAGTCGGCTTGCGTTCATTCTTTTCGCGCTCGATCCCGCCCCGCAGGGCGCGTGCGAGCTGCGCGAGTTCATCCGCGATGGCTGCCATCAGGTCCTCGGCGGCCACGAGCCCGACCACGCGGCCCGCCTCGTCGACCACGAGGACCCGGCGCACGCCCGACTTCTCCATGGCCGCGGTGGCTTCCTGGATGCTGGCGCTCCCAGGCACTGCGACGAGCGATTTCCTGGCGAGATCGCCCGCGCTCAGATTGCTGCCCGACTGGCCTCTTCCGACGACGTCGAGCGCGAGATCGCGATCGGTGAGGATGCCCGTGACCCGGGGCGGGTCCTCACCCGAGACGACGACCACCGAGCCCACGTGCTCTTCCGACATGCGTGCCGCGACTTGCGGGAGAGAGGCCGCAGCGGGAACGGCGACGACTTCGCGGCGGCACAGACTGGCGATGTTCATGGGATCTCCGAGAGTGATGTGTTGGAACTCCCACTCTAGGCAGCGCGTCCGGACACGCCATGACGAAGATCAATCCCGGCCCCTCCCCCGCCCCGAGATCGGTTCGAAGCCACACTTGACATGCGTCAATCCATCGCAGATTTCGATTCCTAAGATGGCCTGGTTCATTCAGGAGACAACGTTTGCAGGAGACCTCTCTCGTGGAACCGTCGCAAGCCAGCATGTCCCCGCTGGCGGATGGGGGTTGGTCGCTCGCCGGGAACTGGACGGTTCGCGGCCTGGGCGACATGCCGAACGTGCTCGATGCGCACGCCTGCGGTGCCGGCACGGTCGTCCTCGATGGCACGTCGCTCGGCGCCATCGACAGCGCGGGCGTGTGGGTGCTTCAGCGCTGGCTGCGTCGCCACGGCGCGGCGGCCGCGTTGCGCAACTGGCCACCGCGCGTGCAGACATTGATGACGCTGGTCGGCGAGCAGACCGATCGCCCCTTGCCGCAGCCGCCCGCGCGATCGCCCCTGGAGCGCCTCGGCCGTCTTGCCGAAGCCTCGGCACAGGAAACGCTCGGGCTTCTGCGCTTCATCGGACAGGCCGCCATGGCCGCGCTGGGCTTGCTGATGCGACCGCGCCGGATCCGCTGGCGCACCGTGTGGCGAAACGTCCAGATCGACGGCTTCGACGCGCTCCCGATCATCGGACTCACCTCGTTCCTGCTCGGCGTGGTCGTCGCCTACCAGGGCGCGGACCAGCTCAGGCACTACGGCGCCAACGTGTTCGTGGTCGATCTGGTCGGCTACGCGATGCTGCGCGAGTTCGCCCCGCTCATCAGCGCGATCATCATCGCCGGGCGTTCCGGTTCCGCCTACGCGGCCCAGATCGGCACGATGGTCGTGACCGAGGAAGTCGATGCGATGCGGACCATCGCGATCGACCCGATCGAGCTGCTCGTTCTTCCGAAGGTGCTGGCGCTTGCCATCGCGCTGCCGCTGCTCACCGTCTTCGCGGACGTGACGGGCGTCCTGGGCGGCATGGTGATGGCGCGCGTGCAGCTCGACATCGGCTTTCCGGAGTTCATCGATCGCTTCGGCCGCGAGATGCAAGGGTCCACGCTGCTGGTGGGCGTGGGCAAGTCGCTGGTGTTCGCGGTCGTGATCGCGCTGATCGGCTGTTTCCAGGGCTTTCGCACCCGCGGCAGCGCCGACAGCGTGGGCCGGCAGACGACGAAGAGCGTGGTGCAGTCGATCTTCCTGGTGATCGTGGCGGACGCCCTCTTCTCCGTCGCGTTCAACCTGCTGGACCTGTAGGGCCGCGTGGACGCATGGCACCGCCGACCGACACCGTGATCGCGATGAACAAGGTCTGCACGCGCTTCGGCAGCCACGCGGTGCACACCGACCTCGACCTCGAAGTCCGGCGCGGCGAGATCCTCGCGATCGCGGGCGGCAGCGGCTCGGGCAAGTCGGTGCTCATGCGCGAGATGATCCTGCTGCAGCGGCCGACGTCGGGATCGATCCATCTCTTCGGCCACGACATCGAGACACTCACACCGCCGCAGGCCCATGCCCTTCGCCTGCGATGGGGCGTGATGTTCCAGCACGGCGGCCTGTTCGGCGCGCTCAACGTGCGCGAGAACATCGGGCTGCCGCTTCGCGAGCACAGCCGGCTCGATCGCGCGCTGATCGACCGCATCGCCGAGTGGAAGCTGTCCCTCACCGGCCTGCCGCCCGATGCCGGCCTGAAGCGGCCGGGCGAATTCAGCGGCGGCATGCTCAAGCGCGCGTCGCTGGCGCGCGCGATCGCGCTCGACCCCGAACTGCTGTTTCTCGACGAGCCCACCTCCGGGCTGGACCCCGACAGCGCCGCAGGCGTGAGCGAACTGATCCTGCGCACGCACGCGCTGTACGGATTGACGATCGTGATCATCACGCACGACCTCGATCTGCTGTGGCAGGCCTGCGACCGCGTGGCGATCCTCGGCGAAGGTCGGGTGCTGGCGAGCGGCTCGATGGAAGACCTGTCGAGGCACGACCACCCGATCGTGCGCGGCTATTTCGATGGCCCGCGGCAGAGGGCGGCCGCATCGGCGGCGCATCGCCAGCGCGAGATGGAGACGCCATGGACGACAAGGTGAACTACGCACTGGTCGGCGCCTTCGTGCTGCTGCTCGGCGCGGTGCTCGTGGCCGGCGTGCTCTGGCTGGCCGCCGGCGCGCAGGGTGGCAAGCACTACGGCACCTACCAGTCGATCATGCGCGAGTCCGTGGCCGGGCTGAACGTGGATGCGCCGGTCAAGTACCTCGGCGTCGACGTCGGCAAGGTCAAGGAGATCGCGATCGATCCCGCCGATCCGGGCCAGGTCCGCCTGCGCTTCCTCATCGAGCAGGGAACACCGATCAAGACGAACACCGAGGCGGTCCTCAAGACGCAGGGGCTCACCGGTATCGCCTATGTCGAACTCGGCGGCGGCACGGCGGATTCGCCGCCGCTGCGCGCAGCAAGTGCCGACGACATTCCCACCATCCCCTCCAAGCCCTCGCTGAGCACCCGGCTGGAAAGCGTGCTCTCCACCGTGCTTGCCAGCGTGGACCGCATGTCCACGAACATGAACGCGGTCTTCGATGCCGAGACGCGGGCCGCGCTGAAGCAGATGCTCGGCGACACCGCGGCCCTGACCCATACGCTGGCGGCTCAGCAGGCCGCGATCTCCAGCGGCATCGCGGACGCGGCGCGCACCGCCCAGAACACCGCCCGTGCGAGCGAGCAGCTCGGCCTTGCGATCGAGCGCATCGCGAAGGCCGCCGATTCGGTCGACAGGATGGCCGCCAAGGTCGACACGGCGAGCGAGCGCGTCGGCCGCAGCGTCGAGACAGCGGCCGGCAGCATCCAGGCGATCGGTACGGACGCCGCACCCGCGCTGGCGAATCTGCTCGGCGAGATGAACCAGCTCGCGGCGTCTTTGCAGCGCCTGAGCGAACAGACGGAACGCAATCCGAACAGCCTGCTGGTGGGCGCACCCGTGCCCAAACCCGGTCCCGGCGAAAGGCCTCGCCCATGACCCGACCCGCCCATCCCGCAATGGCCGCCATGCTGGCCGCCACCTTGCTTCCGGCGCTCCTGGGCGGTTGCGCCAGGTCGCTCCTGCCGGAGCCGGTCGCTTCGCCCGCGCTTTTCGCGCTGTCCGGCGAGACCGATCCCCGCGCCGCGACGGCGCCGGCGGCGACCGCGCGCACGTTGATCGTCAATCTCCCGCGCGCCGCGCCGGGCTTCGACACGGCGCGGATCGCCTACGTGCGGCGTCCCTATGAGATCGAGTATTTCGCGCACAACCAGTGGGTCGACACCCCGTCGAACATGCTCGCGCCGAAGATGGTGCGCGCCATCGAAGGCACGGGCGCATTCCACGCGGTGCTCGGCAGTCCCACCTCGGCGATCGGCCAGTTCCGGCTGGAGACCGAGATCGTGCGACTCCAGCAGGACTTCTCGACCACACCCAGCCAGGTGCGCCTCACGCTGCGCGCGGTGCTCATCGACACCGCGACGCGCAAGGTCGTCGCGAGCCGCGAGTTCGATGCGCGGGTCGATGCGCCCACGGACGATCCCTACGGCGGCGTGATCGCCGCGCAGCAGGCGGTCAGTCGATTGGTGGCCGAACTGGCGTCGTTCTGCGCCGATTCGGTCCGATGAGCGCCCGCCCCCTCATGCGTCCGCCTCGAGGCGGACGACCGGCAACTGCGTGCGCATGAAATTGAGCGCGTAGTGCAGGCCCCCCGGGCTCACGGCGTGCAAAGTCAGCAGGGGCTGGGCGACCTCGACACGGTCCCCCGGCTGCACGTGAAGAACCGCCCCCGCGGAGGGATCGCGCGGCGCTCCGGCCAGCTTGGCCGCGCGCGCCAACAACCGCGTGTCGATCGCTGCCACCGTGCCGCTGGCATGCGCGACGACGACGTGCGTGTGGCTCGCCCGGGGCGGCACCCGCAGGCCGCCCTGCGCTTCGCAGATCGCGATGAACTTCGCAAGCGCCCGCCCGTCGTCGAGCACCTCGCGTGCCATCGACCGGCCCGTGCCATCGGGCGCCCTGCCGGCCATCTCCAGGACCCATCCGGCCAGCACCAACGCGCGCTCGCGCAGATCCTGCGGCGCGCCGGGTGCGCGTTCGAGCACCGCCATGACGTCCATGGCTTCCAATGCGGGACCGATGCCGCGCCCGACCGGCCGGGTGCCATCCGTCGCAACGGTGCGCACCTGCAGGCCGAGGGCGGCGCCGACCGTCACGAGGCCTTTCGAAAGCACCTCGGCGGCGGCGGCGCTCCGGACCTTGGTCTGCGGGCCGACCGGCAGGTCGATCAGCACCCGCTGCGAACCCACGGCCGCCTTCTTGGAGAGGATCGACGCGATGAGCAGGCCGTGGCTGTCCAGGCTCAGAGGCCGCTCCACGCGGATCAGGATGTCGTCCGCGGGGCTGATCCGGGTGTTCCCGCCCCAGACGATGCAGCCGTGCTCGCGCTCCACCACCCGGCGCATCGCGGCCAGATCGAGGTCCACCGGCGCAAGAACCTCCATGGTGTCGGCAGTGCCGGCCGCGGAGGTGATCGCACGCGAGGAAGTCTTGGGCATCGTGACGCCGCAGGCCGCGACGATCGGCACCACCAGCAGCGTCGTCCTGTTGCCGGGGAGGCCGCCGATGCAATGCTTGTCCATGACCGGCGTCTCGTCCCACGTGACGCGCTCCCCCACGTCGATCATCGCGCGCGTGAGCGCCACGGTTTCCGGGACGTCGAGCCCGTCGCCCGCACAGAGCGTGATGAGCGACGCAAGATGAATGTCGGCCACGCGCCCGTGGCTCACGTCGTCCATCAGCGCGCGCAAGGCCTCGTAGGTGAAAGGACGCCCATGCACCTTGCCGCGCAGATGGGCGACCGACTCCAGCACCGGTGGATGCCGCACTTCCACGAGGTCGCCGTCCGTCGCGCCGAGCGTGGTCCAGGCGATGTCCGACAGCGCGATCTCGTCGCGCGCGAGCCAGTCGCTGCTCACGTGATGCAGGATCGCCAGCAGGTGCCGGCCGTCGTCGATCACTTCCACCTGCGCCTGCGCCTCGAAACCCTCGGCGCGGCACACGTGGCAGTCGCTGCGCATGTAGACGACGGGCTGCTGGTAGGTGTCGATGCCGGCACGGCGGACATGCAGCCGAACGAAGGTCATGCCCGCCGCCCGCGCGCCGGTGGCCCCGGCCGCCTCATTCGCCGGCCATGGCGAGGGCGGAAGCGGTCGCGCGCAATAGTTCGCCCGAGGCGTCCTTTTCGTCCGGCGCACGGACCAGCAGGACCGGCACGGGTGCGACGCGCAGGATGCGTTCCGCGTCGCTGCCCAGCATCAGCCGCTTCGCGCCGCGCCGCCCGTGCGTGCCTAGCACGATCAGGTCGGCGCCCCATTCGCGCGCTTCCGCCGCGACCCCTTCGGACAGCGTGCTCGGAAAGGTCTCGCGAAGGCGCGTGTCAGCCTCCACGCCCGCGGACTGCGTCAAGGCCAGTGCGGCATCGAGGATTCGCTTGGATTCGATGCGCATGGCCCTCAAGGCTTCGTCGCCGTAGGCCGACTCGCTGCCCATCGCGAGCGCGAACGAAAGCTCGTCGACGACATGGAGCAGCCGCAGCCGTCCATCGGTCAGCTTCGCGATCCGGATGGCTTCATCAAGGCCGCCTGTCGATGTCGGGCTGCCGTCGACTGGAACAAGGATTCGCTGGTACATGGCGTCTTCCTTCAGACTGGATCGGAAGACACAGTATTCGCGCCTCGTGCGTGCGCGACTTGACGCAGCGCAAGCCCTGCGAAGGTGGTCCAATCGATGCCGATGGCCACACGAAGCGCAGGGCTGCTCATGTACCGACGCATGCACGGGTCGCTCGAGGTGCTGCTCGTGCACCCGGGCGGGCCGTTCTGGGCGAAGAAGGACGAGGGCGCGTGGTCCATCCCCAAGGGCGAATACGACAGCGCGACGGAAGATGCACTGGCCGCAGCGAAGCGGGAATTCACCGAGGAGACCGGGTTTCATCCGGGCCCGATGCATCGCAGCCTCGGCGAATCTCGGATGCGCAGCGGCAAGCTCATCGCCGCATGGGCCTTCGAAGGCGACTGCGACCCTGCGGCGATGGTGTCGAACACCTTCGAACTCGAATGGCCGCCGCGCTCCGGGCGGTACGCGCGCTTTCCCGAGGCCGATCGCGCTGCCTGGTTCACCGCCGGGGAGGCCGTTCGCCGCGTGCATCCGGCGCAACGGGTGTTCATCGAGCGGCTCGACCATCTGGTCGCGCCCGACACGCGGCACGCGCCAGGAACCCGTTCCTTGCGATAGCGCAAGCGCCGCGGGCACCACCCGCATGAAGCTAGCGGTATCGACTTCCGGAGATGGCCATGCGGATGAAATTCGTGATCGCCCTTGCTGCCCTTACCCTGGGCTGCGCCTGTGCCGGCGCCGGCCTGGACCCGCCCGGCCAGCTCAGCCCGGTGTCGACGCCGTCTCAAAAGGCCAGGAATGCCGCCGCCAAGGCCGCGAAGGAAGCGCAAGACGCGGCGAAGAAGGCGGCCGAGGCGGCGAATGCCGCCGCCGAGCAAGGCAAGGTCAACGCGGGAAAGATTTCCCAGGCGTTGGCCGAAGGCATCCGGCGCGCCGCGCAGAAGGCCGCGGACGCCGCAAGACGGTTCCAGGAAAAAGCCTCGGAGTCGTCGGCCGTGGCACTCGATGCCGGCAAGGAGGCCGCGAATTCGGCGTTGGATGAAAGCAGGAAGGCGACCAAGGCCACCGAGGAGGCGCTGAGACGCGCGGAAGAAGCGGTCCGGATGGCCGCGCAGTCGACCAGGGAAGAGGCCGAAAAGGCCGCCCAGAACACGCGGGAAGCCCTACAGGCCGCTGCCGACGCGACGCGCAAGGCCGCGCAAGCCGCGCGCGAAGCCGCGGCCAAAGCCATCGAGGCGGCTCGCGGACCGGGGTCCGGCGCGTCGCCGTCTCCGGCCAGGTGAAGGCGCCACGCGGGGCGTTGCAGATCACGACCGCGGGAGCTGCCGATGCTTCAGCAGCGAGAACCCTCGCAGGGTTTCGTCGCGGGCGTGAGCACCAGCGGCGCACCGCCCGGCGGCTTGAAGCCGTAGTAGCGCTCATTGAGGTACCTGGTCACGGCGACGGTGTCGTCGTCGCTCCAGCCGAGGAACCCGACGGCCTGCCAGCGCGCGACCTGCGCCTGGAGGCTGTTCCAGTCCGTCGCCAGGCGCCGGTCGCGCCAGTGGACTTGCGTCGTGTGGCAGGCCACGCAGTGGGTGGTGTAGAGGAGTTCACCACGCGATTGCGCCGCGGCGGGCGCACTGCACAGGAGAATCCCCAACAGAACACAGGCGACGGGCGGTGCGAATGACATGGCGTGCTCCTCGGATGTCGCCCAGCATCGCGCAGCCTCGGCTCCGGACGTTTGACGCAGCGCAAATCCGGTCGGCGCGCTACTTCTTCTTGCTGCTCGCCGCCTGCAGCGAGTCGCCCTTCACCGTGACGGCCTGGCCGACCGGCGGCGCGGAGGTCGTCTGAACCGTGCGCATCGATCCATCCTGCATCCGCACGCTGACCTCGTAGACCGTCTTCGTGTTCTTGTTCTTCTCGACCTTGTTGCCCGCATAGGCGCCGCCCGCCGCGCCGGCGACGGTGGCGGCGGTGCGCCCCCTGCCGCTGCCGACCTGGTGGCCGATCACGCCACCCACCACGCCGCCAGCGACAGCTCCGACGCCCGAGGCGGGCTTCGAACTCTTGACCTGCCGCACGGATTCGACCTTGCCGCAGTCGGGACAGGATTTCGGTGGCGCCGCGGCGGGCGCCTCCTGGGCGCGTGATGCCGGAGGCGCAGCCAGCAGTGCGACGAGCGCACAGATCGGGAGGACCAGGGCGCCACGCGGGCCGGGTGAAGTCGATGCCATGCGGATCCCCTTTCCATTCCTGGCGCGAAGGCACCGGGCGCATTGGAAATCATCGCCAATGCACGACGTCTGTCAACGCAGCGCGGCCGCGCGACTTGATCGCGGTCAACCGCGGCGCGGACCAGCCGCAACACGCGCGGAGGGACCGCTTCGCGATTGAGCCAGATCAACCCCCTCGCTCTTGCAGGGGCCTACATTGAAACCGGCGCGGCGCAACGGGCCCGCGCGTCATCCGTCACTTTTCGATCCGAGGAACCACCATGAGCAACCTGAGACTGCTGGACCCGGTGTTCGGCAACGACTTCGAAACGGCACTGCGACGCTTCTTCTCCCCCACCGTCTACGAGGGCGAGCCCGCCCCGCTGAAGATGCGCATCGACGTGACCGAGAACGACAAGGCTTTCAACGTGAAGGCCGACATCCCCGGCGTGAAGAAGGAAGACATCAGCATCAAGGTCGACGGCCACACCGTCAGCATCGATGCCGAGGCGAAGAGCGAGAAGGAAACGCGGGGCGACGGCGACAAGGTGCTTCGCAGCGAGCGCTACTACGGTTCGATCTCGCGCACCTTCAGCCTGGGCCAGGAAGTGGACGACACCAAGGTGCAGGCCAAGTACGCGGACGGCGTGCTCACGCTGGAACTGCCGAAGAAGGCACCCGTCGCCGCCTCGAAGATCGTCATTCAATAGGCATACGTGCCTCCGGAACCGGACGTTCCGATCGCGCCGGGCCAGCTCGCGGAGCGTGCGGCACTCGTGCACGCGCTCGCACTGCGGCTCGGCGCGCAGGTGATCGAGACGCACATCTCGTGGATCCTGCTCACGCCCGCTTTCGCCTACAAGGTGAAGAAGCCGGTGCGCTTCGCCTTCCTTGACTACACGACGCTGCAAAGGCGGCGGCACTTCTGCCATGAGGAAGTGCGCGTGAACCAGCGGATGGCGCCTTCGCTCTACCTGGGTGTCGCGCGCATCACGGGCAAACCGCCCGCCCCCGAGATCGACGGCGCTGGCCCGGTGCTGGACTACGCCGTGCACATGCGGCGCTTTCCCGACGGTGCCCTGTTCAGCGAGCGATTGGCCGCAGGCGCGCTGGCCTTGCGCGACGTGGATGGTTTTGCGGCCGTGCTCGCGGCGGCGCACGCGGCGGCGCCGGTGCGCCGTCGCGCGCCGGCTGCGCAGTCGAGCAAGCTGACCCGTGCGCTGTCCGCGCTCGACGGCGCGCGTGCGGTCCTTTCGACAGGGGAGCGCGACCACTTGTGCGAGTGGCTGGAAGCCGGCGCCCGCAAGCTCTGGCCCGAATGGATCGAGCGACGGCGAAAGGGCCGCATCCGCGAGTGCCATGGCGACCTTCACCTGGACAACATCGTCGATCTCGACGGCCAACCCGCAGCCTTCGACGCCATCGACTTCGAACCGGCGCTTCGATGGATCGACATCGCCGAGGATGCGGCGTTTCCGGTCATGGACTTCGCCGCGCGTGGCCGGCCGGACTTCGCCTGGCGCTTCCTCAATGACTGGCTCGACGCCGCCGGCGAGCACGAGGCGGCCGGGGTCCTGCGCTACGCGCTGGTCTACCGCGCGCTGGTGCGCGCACAGGTCGAGCACCTGCGCGCACCTTCCGGCAGCGCCGCCGCAACCTATGCGCGCGCGGCGCTCGGATGGTCGAATCCGGCTCTGCCCCGCCTGGTGATCACGCATGGCTTGCCGGGCTCCGGCAAGACGTTCCAGTCGCAGCGGCTGCTGGAGCGGATCGGGGCGATCCGCGTGCGCGCCGATGTCGAACGCAAGCGCCTGTTCGGGCTGGGCGCGCTCGAAAGCTCGCACGCGCGCGGGCTCGACATCTATACCCGCGAGGCGACCACGAGCACCTACGGTCGCCTGTTCGCCCTTGCCCGGATCATTCTTGCGGCCGGGTTCTCCGTCGTTCTCGACGCGGCGTTCCTCAAGCGCGGCGAACGCGATGCGGCGCATGAACTCGCACGCAGCTGCGGAGCCGGATTCGAGATCCTGGCGTGCGAGGCGCCCGACGAGATCCTGCAGCAACGCATCGCCGCACGAACCAGCGATGCTTCGGAGGCCGACACCGCCGTGCTGCGGCAACTGCGCACCGTCGTGGACCCGCTCGGACCGGACGAGGAAGTCGCCGTCAAAGGGTCACCGTCTGCCCGTAGTCCGGCACGCTGGCCTGCCAGTTGAACCGCTCTTCGATCGCCAGGCGCAGCGCATCGGCAGCGACCGGCTCGCCATGCGTGACGAACACGCGCTTCGGCGCAGGCAGATCGTTCAGCCACGCCAGCAGTTGGCCGCGATCGGCATGTGCCGAGAGCATGTCCAGCCCGACCACTTCGGCACGCACGGGCACGTAAGCGCCGTGGATCTTGATGTCCCTGGCCCCGGCCAGCATCGCCGCGCCGCGGGTCCCTGCAGCCTGATAGCCGGTAAAGAGGATCGTGCTGCGGGGATCGGGCGCATACGCTTTCAGGTGGTGCAGCACACGCCCGCCCGTCGCCATTCCGCTCGCCGAGACGATGACCGAAGGAAAGCTCAATCCGTTGAGCCGTTTCGACTCTTCGAGCGTGTTGACGAATTTCACCTCCCGGCCGAGCGCGGCGCACTGTCCCGCATCCAGGCGGTGCTGGTCCGAATAGCGCCGCAGGATCTGCGTCGCATCGGCAGCCATCGGACTGTTGAGATACACCGGCAGATCTGGAATCCGGCGAGCGGCCTTGAGCAGGTGGATGCAGTGCAGCAGCGTCTGTGCCCTGCCCACCGCAAAGGCCGGCACCACGACGATGCCGCCCCTTGCAGCCGTCCGGCCGATCACTTCGGCGATCGCCGACAAGGTGTCCACCTTGGGATGCGCGCGATCGCCGTAGGTGGACTCGATGACCACGTAGTCGGCGGGCTCCGGCCGCTCGGGAGGGCGCATCACCAGGTCGTCGTCCCGGCCGAGATCGCCGGAGAAAAGAATGCTGCCGCCGTCCCAGCCGACGTGGATGCTCGCGGCGCCCAGAATGTGCCCGGCGCGCCGCAGCCGCCAGGTCCACCCCGGCCAGGGCGCATGCGCCTTGTCGAAATCCAGCACTTCGAAGCGCCCGAGGGCCGCACGCGCTTCGTCCTGCGTGTACAGCGGCAATGCGGGTTTGTGGCGGGAATGGCCATGGCGATTGGCGTAGTCGGCCTCCTCTTCCTGCAGGTAGCCGGAGTCGGGCAGCAGCAGCTCGCACAGATCGCGCGTGGCCCGGGTGGTGTAGACGGGGCCTTTGAAGCCCAATTGGATGAGGCGCGGGACCAGCCCGCTGTGATCGAGATGCGCGTGCGTCAACAGGACCGCATCGATCTCCGAGGCCCTGACTGGTAAAGGCTCCCAGTTGCGCAGCCTCAATTGCTTCAGGCCCTGGAAGAGCCCGCAATCCACCAGCAGCCGCCGGCCCGCGTGCTCCAGCAGGTATTTGGACCCGGTGACGGTATCGGTTCCGCCGAGAAACTGGATGCGCATGTTGCCTCCTTGTTGCCGTCGAGCTTGGCACACGATGGAGCGCCGCCCTTGACCTTCGTCAATCCTCCTCGTGATCGACGCGGCCGGCAACCGGGCGCGAAGCCCGCCTCGATGAGCGAGCCGCTGTCCGATCCAACGCCGGAGCGCAGCGGACTTGCGCGGCATCAAGTTCGCCGCGCGCAACCGCGGTAGCGTTCGCGACGTGACTCCTACCCACGCCGCGCGACAAGCGGCGGACGACCCGTTGTCTTCCGCCAGCAAGATCGCCTCGCTCATCGCGACCGCTGCCAGACTGCGGCAGTCGTCGGGCTCGCCGCTGCGCGGACGGAATCTCGCGCTGCTTCACACTCACACGCGCGCGGATGGGACGCCCGGGAACTCGGCGCTTCAAGGTGCCGCCGAAGAGTTGGGCGCGCGCGTGGCTCTGCTGAATTTCGCCCACCCGTCCAGCCCCGCCGATACCGGCAGCGACGTCATCGCCCTGGCCCGCATGCTCGGGCGCATGTACGACGGCATCGACTGTCACGATCTGGACGCCGCCGTGCTGCGAACGATCGAGTTGCATGCCGGCGTGCCCGTCTTCCCGGGCCTGGCGCTCGACACCCATCCGGCCCGCGTCATCGCGGATCTCTGGGCGCTCTGCGAGCGGCAGACGCCGGCCGACCGGCGGATCGTCTTCATCGGCAACGGCCGCAGGCCGCGCGCCCGCATGTTCGTGGCGGCGGCCCGCGCCATGGGCGTCGCGATCCTCCCGAAGTCCCGCGTCGACCCCGGGGCCGAAGATGCGTCGGCCGTCGCGGACGCCTCCCAGCCCAGGCATTGGGTCCTCTGGTTCGAGGGTTCGGCCATCGAGGGCGACGCCCTGCAGGAAAACCATCGCCGGGTCATGCAGGCCGTCCTGGTCCACACGCTGGCCGGCGCCTGAGGCCTTGCGCGGGCGACGCGATGCCCCTGTCTTGCGCCAGATCAAGCGCTCTGACGGGTGTGCTTTCGATACTGCACGCATCGCACCATTCACCCCGAAGGAGCCTCCATGTACCAACGAATCCTGGTCCCCATCGACGGCGGCCCGGTCTCCCAGCGCGGGCTCGAAGAGGCCGTCCAGATCGCAAAGCTGACGCAGGGCCGGCTCCTGCTGGTCCATGTCATCGACGAACTGTCGCTGGCCCTGGCGATGGATGCGCAGTCCGGCCGGGCCGGAAGCTACCTGCAGAGCGTGCGGGACGAGGGCGCGCGCCTGCTCGAGGATGCGAAGCGCGGCGCCCAGGCGGCGGGCATCGAGGTCGAGACGGCGCTGCACGAGCGCTACGGCTCCACCGTGTACCCCTCCGTCATCACCGAGTCTTCGGTCGACGAGACCGTGATCGCCGAAGCCAAGCGGTGGAAGGCGGACCTGATCGTCATCGGAACGCACGGACGCCGCGGCGTGTCGCGGCTCGTGCTGGGCAGCAGCGCCGAGCGGATCCTGCGGTCCGCGCCGGTGCCGGTGCTGCTCGTGCGAGCGCCCGACAAGCCCTAGAAACAACACACGTCCGGAACGCGCCATGACCGGCCTTCAATCCTTTCTCGTGCACCTGGACGGAACCCGGCGCGCCGAAACGCGCCTGGACCTCGCCCTGCGGCTCGCGCTTCCCTGGCGGGCCCGCGTCAGCGCGCTGTTCGCCGTCGAGCGGAGCCATCTCCCCTTGCTGCCCGTGGGACCCGGCATCCCGCCGCTGCCGCCCGACGTCAGGGCGGAGGCCGAGCACCGCCGCCATGCGCTGGCGGTCTACGACCAGGCCTGCGTCGTGTCGGGCCAGCCTTGCGAATGGCTCGATGCGGACGGCGCCCCGGTGATCGAGACGTTCACGCAGCGGGCGCTCCTGGCCGACCTTGTCTTCCTGGGGCAGCGGGACCCGGATGACCTCGAAAGCTCGGATGTGCCGGGCGATTTCGTCGAATCCGTCGTCATCGGCAGCGGGCGCCCGACGTGGGTCATTCCCCATACGGGCGAACTGGCCCGCACGCCGGACAACATCCTGCTGGCATGGAAGCCCACGCGCGAATGCGCACGGGCGCTGGCGGCGGCCATTCCCTTCCTGCAGAACGCCCACCACGTCCATCTCGTCGAAGAGGATGGCGACGAGACGCAGCCCCTTCCGGTCAAGGTGCGCGACTATCTTCACCTGTACGGCATCGATCGGGTCCATGAGCACGCACGGCTCACACCGGAAGACGCCGGCGAGCAACTCCTGTCGATCGCCTCCGATTGCGATGCCGATCTGCTCGTGATGGGTTGCTACGGCCACAGCCGCGCTCGCGAACTGCTGCTGGGAGGTGTCACGCGGACGGTGCTGGACGCGATGACGCTCCCGGTGCTCATGGCGCACTGAACCACGGCACCCTATCGCGCCGACTTGCGCCAGCGCAAAGCTTCCGCATCGCAGATGCGCGATCGTATGGACATGCATTTGGAAACACGCGACATGAACCTGCCTTTCGCCATCCAGTTCGACGGCGTCGCGCGCTCGGACGCTGTCGAAGACTTCGCCCGATCCCGCGTCGACTATCTCGAGCGGCACTTCACGGACCTGACGGGCTGCCGCGTGACCATCTCCCGCGAATCGCGGCACGGACAGACGGGCGGGTTCTTCTCGGCTCGCGTCGCCATGACCTTGCCGGGCCGGGAACTCATCGTCTCGCATGCGCACGAGCACGATGCCTACATCGCGCTGCGGGATGCCTTCGACGCGATCAATCGAAGGCTGGAAGACAGCCAGCAGATCCGCCGCGGCAGGGTCAAGCAGCATGCCACCGTCGTGCACCGCGAGAGCGACGACACGGGCGGCGAGTGAGACCCTTTCCCGGCTGATCGCGGCCGGTCAGGCCCCGTGAAGTACATGCACCGTGACTTCCGGCGGGCAGTGGAAGCGCGCGTCGATGATCGAACAGCCGCAACCCACCGACGTGAAGCCCTGCATGCGGTCGCAATGCCACGGCCCCCGCGCCACGCGACGCGGTGCGCGAGAATCGGTGAGCAGGGGTATGCCGCCGGGCAGGCAGATCTGGCCGCCATGCGTATGGCCGCTCAGCATCAGGTCGAAGCCGTGTGCTGCGGCGAGGCGATAGGGCTCCGGCGTGTGCGAAAGAAGGATCGCGCACGCATCCGGCGCCAGGCCGTCTCTCGCGCGGGCGATGTCGTGGGTGCGGAAGTAGTGGGCGTCGTCGATGCCGGCGATGTGCAGCCGTGCGCTGCCGCGCTCGAGTGCCGTGCGCTCGTTCATCAGCACGCGGACGCCCAGATCCTCGAGGCCCTCGACGAGCGCGATGCCGTCGTGATTGCCCAGCACGGCGAACACCGGCTTGGGCAGCACAGGAACGAGCCGCGCAAGCGCAGCGATCGCCGGCGCGCACGAGCCCTGGATGCCGAAGCGATAGTCGCCCGTGAGCACGCACGCATCGCAGGCCAGGCCACGCACCGTGGCCACCAGCGCATCCACGTAGTGCCTTCCCACGTCCAGATGCAGATCGCTCAGGTGCAGCAGCGTGCAGCCCTCGAAGGCCGGCGGCAGGCGGCCCAGGCGCACCGGGTTGCGCCCGACCCGGATCCGGCGCGCGTTGCTTCGGCCGCGCTCGCGCAGGCCCACGGCGGTGAGCACGCGGTGGATCAGCCGGCCGGCGGAGGGAAGATGTTCCGGATGCAGGAAGTCCTCCACGTGCCGGTAGTGGTGGCTGACCTGCTCCGACTCCATGGCGAGCCGCTGCCTGAGCACGCCCTCGCCCATCCTGCCGGCCAGCACCGCCATGGTTTGCGGGGAAATCGCACTCAAGAGACCAGACCCTCCGGAAGCCGGTGAGCCCATCGCCCCCGGACCCAGCCGTTTACAAAGCGTTCACTCAGCGTTACGCAATCGACCTGGGGATTCAGTGAACTGTTTCACACCGCGCCTACGCTGACAACCATCCAATCAACAGAGGAGCAAGGGCAATGACAAGCGAACTCGGTCGGCGTGCAGTGGAAGAGGCCTCCTTCGGCCAGCGGATTGCCGACACGCTCCACCTGGTGCAGGCTACGCTTCCCGTTCAGCGACGGATGGTGCATGCCGGCGACGCGATCTACCAGGTCGGCCAGGAGTTCGGCTCGCTGTACGTGGTGAATTCGGGCCTCGTGAAGATGGTGAACCTATCGAGCGAAGGCCGCGAACAGGTGGTCGCCCTGCACTTCCGCGGCGACTGGCTGGGTCTGGATGGCATCGCCGGCGGGCACTACGGCTGCGACGCGATCGCCATGGACACGGGCGAAGTCTGGTCGTTCCGGTACGAAGACCTCCTGCAGGCCGCGCTGCGCACGCCCGCCCTGCTGAGCGCGCTGCATCAGGCGATGAGCAGGCAGCTCGCGCGCGATCACGAATCGCTCCAGTCGCTGTGCGCGCTCCCGGCGGACGCACGGGTCGCCGGCTTCCTCCACTACTGGGCCCAGGCAATGGAAAAGCGGGGGCTGCGCACCGACCAGATCTCCCTGCGCATGACCCGCGCGGAGATCGGCAACTACCTCGGCATGACGCTCGAGACGGTCAGTCGCGCCCTCTCCCGCATGGCCCGCGGCGATGTCATCCGGTTTGTCGAGAAAGGCCGCCGTGACATCCACATTCCCAGGGTCGACGCCCTCACGGCCTTCATGAGGCAGGTCGCGACGCCTGTGGATGCTCGGGCGTTTCACTAGGGCCTGTTCACACTGATTTCGTAGTGCCCGTTGCCCCGCAAAGGTGGTGGCTGCAAGGCGCAAACCGCAGCCGGGCTGTCTGCCCGGCGAGGATTTGCAACGCCGCAGACGCCGCCTTTGCGGGGCAACCCTTTGGGCACTATGAAATCAGTGTGAACAGGCCCCTGCCGCCCACTCGACGCTCACGGCAAGACCACCCAGGCGGATCGACCGTCCGATGCGGACCTCCGCCTGCTGTGCGGAGGCGATCCGCCGAACGATGGACCATCCCAGGCCGCTGCCGCTCTCGCCGCTGCCGAGCACGCGGAAGAAGCGTTCTCCGCAGCGCGCGATGTCTTCGTCCTTCATGCCGGGGCCGCTGTCCTCGACCTCGAGTCGCACACGGCCTTGCCGGCGCTCGACATCGATGTGAACCGCCGCCCCCGCCGGGCTGTAGCGGATTGCGTTGTCGACCAGATTGCGCACCAGCACGACGAACAGCATCGGATCGCCACGGACCACGCATTCGCCCGCCGCGTCGACTTCGATGATCTGCTGCTTGTGGATGGCTGCCGGCGCCGCATCGGCCACCACGGCGCGCACCAGGGCGCACAGTTCCACCGGCTGGCTCTGCAGGTCTGCCCCGGCCTCCAGCCGCGACAGCGTCAGCAACTGCTCCACCAGGTGGGTGGCCCGGTCACAGCCGGCGAGCGTCGCTTCCAGCGCATGGCGACGACGGCCATCGTCGGCCTCGGCGAGCGCGACCTGCGCCTGTGCGCGGATGGCGGCGATCGGCGTGCGCAGTTCGTGAGCCGCGTCGGCCGTGAAGCGGCGTTCCGACTCCAGGAGGTCGCCGATGCGCCGGAACAAGCCATTGAGTGCATCGAGCATCGGCGCCATCTCCGACGGAGCGCCGTCGATCGCGATCGGGCTCAACGCCTGCGGCTCGCGCCTGGCAAGCATCTGGCCGAGCCGCCTGAGCGGCAGCGTGCCGCGACGGACCGCCCACCACACCGAGAGCGCAAGAAGAGGCAACGCGACGAATGCCGGCCAGAGCGCGCTTCGCAGCACGGCCCACAGAATCGAGGATCTCGAGTCCAGACGCTCGCCCACATACACCTGCACATCGCGCTCGCTGCCGTGGGCTGCGAAGACGCGCCATGTCGAACCGTCGATCCCGGTCGTGCTGAAGCCCGCGTTGAAGTGCCGGCCGGGGTCGATCATCGGCCTGGCAGGCGCGTTGGCGGAACGGAGCGTGAGCCGGCCTTCATGGAAGACCTGGAAAGCCACCTTGGGCGCGTAGCGATGCAGGACCGGGGCCTCGACGCCCTGGTCCTCCTCGGACGGCTCGTGCATCTGCTGGGCAACCAGCATCGCGGCCGCCTGCGCCAGATGACCGTCGAGGAGTTCATCCAGTTCGTGGCGCACGTCCAGCCAGGTCGTCACCGCGGATGCGAGCCACACGCATGTCACCAGGCCCAGCACGAGCGACAGCAGGCGACCCTGGAGCGAGGCGGGCATCGTCATCAGCGACCCGGCTTGTCGCGCACGAGCATGTAGCCCACGCCCCGCACGGTCTGGATCAGCGCGGCGCCGAGCTTGCGGCGCAGGTGATGCACATGCACCTCGATCGCGTTGCTCTCCACTTCCTGGCCCCAGCTGTACAGGCGCTGCTCGAGTTGCTCGCGCGAGAGTACCCGTCCGGCATTCAGCATCAGCGCGTGCAGCAGGGCGAATTCGCGAGCGGGCAGCGCAACCGCCTTGCCCGCAAGGTGCACCGTGTGGGCAGCCGGATTGAGTTCGACATCCTGGGTGCGAAGACATTCCTGTGGCTGGCCGTGAGCGCGGCGAATCAGGGCTCTGAGGCGCGCCGCGAGTTCATGCAGGTCGACGGGCTTGACGACGTAGTCGTCGGCCCCTGCATCGAGCCCCCGAATGCGGTCCGGCACGCCGTCGCGCGCCGTCAGGACAAGGATGGGTATTGCAACGCCGGCCTTGCGCACGGCGGCGAGCACAGGCAGGCCGTCCTTCAGCGGCAGGCCCAGATCGAGGACTGCCGCCGCATAGGGCTCCGCGCGCAGTTCACGTTCGGCAGCCTCGCCGTCGCGCACCCAGTCGACCTGGAAATCGAGTTGTCGCAGCCCCGCACGAAGTCCGTCGCCGAGCAGGGGGTCGTCTTCGGCCAATAGAACGCGCATGGGGGTCAATCGTCGTCCTGAACCTGCCTGGCCGCTTTGCCGGATACGGCGGCCGGCCCGTTGTCGCCACCCGTCGGCGCACTGTTCCACTGGGTCCACCAGAAGCCGAACACCGCGACCAGCATGAGGATGCCGACGCTGCGCCAGGCGCGGCGCACGCCGTCCTCGGGGCGACCCGTCTTGCGGCCGGTGATCATGGCGCCGATGAGGTTGTCGCGGTGCAGCCAGCTCCCGAGGAGCACGCCGGCGATATGAAAGCCGACCACGCCGAGCATGATGTTGGCCGCGGCTTCGTGGAACTCTTCCAGCCACTCGCCTCCGGTGTCCTGGTAAGTGGCCCAGCCCGACGCCGTCACCGCGAGCGCGAGTGCGAGCAGCGCAACGATGGCGATGGCGCCCGCGGGGTTGTGCCCGGCATAGTGCTGCGTGCGCCCGCCAAGCGCGCTGCGAACGTAGTCCATGACAGCCCCCGGCCCGCGCACGAAGTTCGAGAAGCGCGCATGGCGCGTACCCATGACGCCCCACAGGAGGCGAAAGACGACGAGGCCGGCCATCGTGTACCCCAGCGTCACATGCACCAGGCGCCACGACTCGCGCTCCGCGGTGAGGTAGGCGCCGGCAAAGCACAGCACGATGAGCCAGTGGAAGACGCGCACCGGCACGTCCCAGACGAGGATCCTGGCGGACCCCGGGGCGGCTCTATCGCGTTCAGCGGGGGTAGCGGACGTTGCGTTCATTGAAATCTCCTTGATCGGCTTGGGTATGGCAGGCTGCGCAGTTGGAGGCGCTCTTGACGCCGGGCAGCTTCCAGATGGCGGGCGATACCTCCCGGTGCTCCCGGACGAACCAGGCAGAGCGGGTGATGCGGTCTTCCGGTGGCGGCTCGCTGCGCCGCCCGCTGGTCGAGGCATTGGCGCTCAGCCAGCCTGCCAGCGCGCTCACCGTGGCGGGGTCGAGCGAGGCATCGGTGCCGTAGTGACGGGGCAGGGTCGCCATGATGCGCTGCCACGAGGCCGCCGGCAGCATGCCGGGCGGATAGGAGATATGGCAGGCGGCGCACTCCTCGCGGTACTTCGGCAGCAGGGGCACACGCGCGGCACCGCCTTTCTCGTCGGCCCAGGACGTGGAACCGAAGAGCGCGGCAAGCATGCAGGCCCATGCGCGTGCGTGGCGAAAGCGGTCGGCCATGGTGGGTATTTCCGGGTGAAGTGTCTGCATCGTCATCGCCTCAGGGCTTGAGCTTGATCAACCAACTCAACACATCGGCCTTCTCCGCGGCGCTGCACTCGCGGCCCACCACGTCATTGCAGTTGCGGCGGAACCACTTGTCGGCCTTGGCGGCATCGGTGAACCGCTCGGGGTTGAAAGCCGGCGCCAGAGGGGCGATGGGCTTGCCGGTCGCGGCGTGCCGCCCGGGCGCGGAGGGCACCGCGCCGTGGCACGAGGCGCAACTCCAATCGCGCCCGTGGCGGCTGTTGAACATCGACTGCCCTCGTGCGGGGTCCGCGGGGGCTCCTGCTTCCCCGACGTAGCCGGCGAGC
Organism: Variovorax ureilyticus; assembly: GCF_037889935.1. NCBI lineage: Bacteria > Pseudomonadati > Pseudomonadota > Betaproteobacteria > Burkholderiales > Comamonadaceae > Variovorax > Variovorax ureilyticus. The sequence continues at coordinate 51,782 of NZ_JBBKZU010000008.1, read as the reverse complement.
AGCTCTGCGGGGGTGGCAGCGCCAGCCCCCGGCGCGACGAAGACGACAACGATGGCGGCGATCCAGGCCGCGGTGGGCGCGGACCGCTGACGTGTGGGCCGGTGCAATTTCAACAACCTCATGGCAACTCCTTGGAGGTCCATCGTGTCGCCGAGGTCTTAGCGTTTCCTTAACGCGGCGTCCTGCGACCCGGCCGTCCCCCAGCGCAATCGCCGGCCGGCCTGCCGCCCTTTGAGCCAGATCAAGGCCTGTCGTCGTCGAATGCCGAAACATCGGACATGGCCGCCCCGCCGCTTCCACCTGTCTTTCGTGCCCGCGGCCTGGGCAAGACCTACCACGCCGGAGACGTGGACGTGATCGCCCTGCGCGACGTGGACCTGGACATCGCGGCGGGCGAATTCGTCGTGCTCCTGGGGCCGTCGGGCAGCGGCAAGTCGACTTTGCTGAACATCCTCGGCGGCCTGGAAGTGGCCACCACCGGCAGCCTGCGCTACCTGGACCACGACCTGACATCCGCCAACGACGAGGCGCTCACCCGCTACCGGCGCGAGCACGTCGGGTTCGTCTTCCAGTTCTACAACCTCATCCCCAGCCTGACGGCGCGCGAGAACGTGGCGCTGGTGACCGACATCGCGGCCGACCCCATGCCCATCGACGAAGCGCTCGAACGGGTCGCGCTGACGGCCCGCCGGGACCACTTTCCGTCCCAGCTCTCGGGCGGCGAGCAGCAGCGCGTGGCCATCGCGCGCGCCATCGTCAAGCGGCCGCAGGTGCTGCTGTGCGACGAGCCGACCGGCGCGCTGGACTATGCGACGGGCAAGCTGGTGCTCGACGTCATCGCGCGCATCAACCTCGAACTGGGCACCACTGCGCTGGTGATCACGCACAACGCGGCGATCGCCGGCATGGCCGATCGTGTCATCTACCTGGCGGACGGCCGGGTCCAGCGCATCGAGCGCAATGCGAAGCGCGCGACGACCGCGGAGCTCGCCTGGTGAGCCGGCCATGAAGGCACTCGACCGCAAGCTGCTGCGCGACCTGCGCTCGATGTGGAGCCAGGCGCTCACGATCGCGCTCGTGGTGGCCAGCGGCGTGGGCGGGTTCCTCACAAGTCTTTCCGCCGTCGACTCGCTAGCCGTGGCGCGCGACACGTTCTACGCCGAGGGCCGCTTCGCCGACGTCTTCGCCACGGTCAAGCGCGCACCGCTGGCGCTGGCCGAACAGCTCCGGACGCTGCCGGGCGTGGCCGACGTGCAGCCGACCATCGAGGAGGTGGTGCGCATCGACGTCCCCGGCACCAGCGATCCGATACTGGGCCAGCTGATCGGCGTGGACCGTCGCCGGCCGCCGCGCCTGAACCAGGTCGCGATCGTCCAGGGCGCCGGCCTGTTCGACCAGACCGGCATCGACGAGCCGGTGCGCGACACCATCGACGCGCTGGTGTCGCAGGGCTTCGCGCAGGCGCGCGGCCTGCGCCCTGGCGACACCGTGGGCGCCCTGGTGAATGGCCGCAAGCGGCGTCTGCGCATCGTCGGCGTCGCCGTGTCGCCGGAGTTCGTCTTCGCCGGGCTCTGGGGCATGCCCGACCAGCGCGGCTTCGGCATCTTCTGGGTCGACCAGGAAGCGCTGGCGGCGGCCTACGACATGGACGGGGCCTTCAACACCCTCGCCGTGCGACTCGCACCGGAAGGCGCACGCCGCATCACGGAGGCCGAGGCGATCGACGCGCTCGCGCAGCCGCTCGCCCGCTACGGCGGCGCCGCGCCGCGCGGCCGCATCGACCAGACCTCGCACGCCATGCTGGACAACGAGATCAAGGAGCAGCGCGTGCTCGGCACGGTGCTGCCGTCGATCTTCCTGGGCGTGGCGGCCTTCCTGCTCAACGTCGTGATCTCGCGGCTCGTCGCCACCCAACGCGAGCAGATCGCCGCGCTGAAGGCGCTCGGCTATCCGAACAGCGCGATCGCAGCCCACTACCTGAAGCTGGTGCTGCTGATCGTCGCGCTGGGCATCGGGCTGGGGATCGTGCTCGGCGACTGGCTGGGCGCCGCCTTCGTCGGGCTGTACGCCGAGGTCTTCCACTTCGCGCATTTCGAGCACCGCATGGACCCGGCCCTGGTCCTGCTCGCCGGCGGGCTGACGCTGGGCGCCAGCGTGCTCGGCACCCTCTCGGCGATTCTTGCCACCGTGCGGCTGACGCCTGCCGAGGCCATGCGGCCACCTGCGCCCGGGCGCTTTCGCCGCACGATCGCGGAACGGCTCGGCTTCACCGGCCTGAGCCCCGCGCTGCGGATGATCCTGCGCAACATGGAGCGCAAGCCGCTGCGCACCGGCTTGTCGATCGGCGGCATCGCGGCGGCGCTGGCCATCGTCGTGATGGGCAACTTCTTCCGGGACGCGATCGAGGTCATCGTGGACAGCACCTTCGGCCTCGCGATGCGCAGCGACGTCTCGGTGTGGATGACCGAGCCGGCCGACGCCGCCATCGCGCTGCAGCTCGCGCGCCTGCCCGGCGTGCTGGCCCACGAGTCGCTGCGCGACGTGCAGGCCACGCTCGTCAACGGACCGCGGCGGCAGCGCGTGATGGTGCGCGGCGGTCCGGTGCACAGCGAGCTGCTGCGCATCATCGATGTCGACGGAATGCAGACGCTGCCGGGCGGCGACGGCATCGTCCTGACAGACCGCCTGGCCGACAAGCTCGGGCTGCGGGTGGGCGATGCGGTGCGCGTCGACGTGCAGGAGGGCCGCCGCAGCCAGCTGACGCTGCGGGTGGAGGCGACCGTGCGCGAGATGATGGGCCTGAATGCCTACATGAATCGCGCGGCACTGAACCGGGCACTCGGCGAGGGCGATGTGGCCACCGGCTTCGTGCTGGCGCTCGAACGCGGCAGCGAGGCCCGCTTCCTGCAGGCCACGCAAGGCCTGCCCCGTGCGGCGGGCGCCTTCAGCAAGGCGACGATGCTGCGCAACATGCGTGAGGTGACGGCCCGCAACATCCTCATCATGAGCACGGTGCTGACCCTGTTCGCGGTCGTCATCGCCGTGGGCGTGGTCTACAACAACGTCCGCATCGCGCTCGCCGAGCGCGCCTGGGAGCTGGCGAGCCTGCGCGTGCTGGGCTTCACGCGAGCCGAAGTGTCGGGGCTGCTGCTGGGCGAGCTGGCGCTCGGCATCGCGGTGGCGTTGCCGCTGGGCATGTTCGGCGGCCTGGGCCTGGTCCACGTCATCACGGGCCTGCTGAAATCCGACCAGTTCTTCTTTCCGGTCGTGATCTCCCCGCGCACCTATGCCCTGGCGGCGCTCGCGGTGCTGGCCGCGGCGGCCGCGAGCGCGCTGGTGGTGCGGCGGCGCATCGACCGGCTCGATATGGTTTCTGCCCTGAAGACGCGGGAGTGAAGCTAGGATGAAACTCACCCCCGGCCTCGCCCACTGCGTGTGGCTCTGCACCCCCTCTCCGGGGACAATCCCGGCGGCCCGGCTTGTTTCATGCGTCGCGGGTGGCGCGCAGCGCCGTGGGGTACTGACATGAAGCGCAAGACCTTGGCCATGACGATCGCCGCGGGCGTGGTGCTGGCCGGCCTGGTGGCCTGGGCGTTCGCGCCGCGACCCGTCGCGGTCGAAGTGGCGACCGCCACCGTCGGGCCCTACGAGCAGTCCATCGCGGAGGACGCCCGCACGCGCCTGCGCGACCGCTACGTCGTCACTGCGCCGCTGGCCGGACGGCTGGCACGCGTCACCTTGCGCGAAGGCGATGTGGTAGCGGCCGGTGACACCGTGGCGACGCTGACGCCCGTTCTCTCGCCGATGCTCGACGAGCGCACCCGGCGCGAGCAGGACACCCGCGTGGAGGTCGCCGAGGCCATCGTCCAACGGGCGGAAGCCAATGTTCAGCGTGCGCGCGTCGGACTCGAGCTGGCGCGATCGGAACTGCGCCGCTCCGAGCAACTGGCGCGCGAGAACTTCATCGCGCCTGCGAAGGTGGAGTCCGACCGGCTCCTGGAGCAGGCCGCGCAGAAGGATGTCGATGCGGCCCTCCAGGGCCGCCACGCCGCGGCGCACGAACTGGAGACGGCGCGCGCGGCGCTGCTGATGTCGCGAAGTCCTTCAGGCCAGGCGGGCAGCTTTGCCCTGCGCTCGCCGGTGGCGGGGCGCGTGCTCAAGGTGGTGCAGCCGAGCGAGACCACCGTGGCGCTCGGGGCGCCCGTGCTCGAAGTCGGCGACGTCTCGCAACTGGAGATCGTGGCCGAACTCCTCACCGCCGATGCCGTGCAGACCCGGGTGGGCGCGCTCGCGCGCATCGAGCGCTGGGGCTCGCCCGGCGCGCTCGAGGGCCGCGTGCGACGCATCGAGCCCGCCGCGTTCACCAAGGTCTCTGCCCTGGGCATCGAGGAGCAGCGCGTCAACGTGCTGATCGACATCACGAGCCCGCCGTCGTCGTGGCAGGCGCTGGGCGATGGCTACCGCGTGGGCGTGCGGATCGTGACCGTGTCCCGGCCTTCGGCGCTGCGCGTTCCGGTGAGCGCGGTGTTCCCCCTGCCCGACGAAGGCATGGCCGTGTTCGTGGTCATGGAAGGACGGGCACGGCTCGTGCCGGTGGAGATCGGCGGGCGCAACGGCACCGAGGCCTGGGTGCTGAACGGCATCCAGGCCGGCGCGGAAGTGGTCGTCTATCCGCCCGCGGCACTGCGCGACGGCACCCGGGTGAAGAAGCGCAGCGTTCCCCTGGTGAGGCAAGGCTGACCGGGGCTCTACACTTTGCAGACCTACAACAACCGGAGGTCCATTCCATGAAGATCCTCGTCGCCATCGACGGATCCAAGAACTCGCTGCGCGCGGTCAAGTACGCGGCCCGGCTCGCGCATCTGCTGCGCACGACGCCGAACAAGATCACGCTGATCAGCGTCCACGACGACGCCGGCCTTCGCCATGCCAAGTCCTTCGTCGGCAAGGCGGAAGTCGCGGACTACCTGCGCGAACTCAGCGAGAAGGAACTCAAGCCGGCCCGCAAGCTGCTGCAGGCCGACGGCATCGGCTACGACATCGAGATCCGCACCGGTCACGTGGCGCAGGAAATCGTGGCTTGCGCCGACAAGGGCAAGTTCGACATGATCGTGCTGGGCTCGAAGGGCCGCAGTGCAGTGGCCGACCTGCTGATCGGCTCCGTGGCGCAACGCGTGCTCGCCACCGCGAAGCAGCCCGTCGTGGTGGTGAAGTGACGGCCGGCGCGGGGCAGTCCGCCAGACGGCCCCATGAGCCCGCGCCCGGCCGCTCCGAAGGGGGCTCGCACCGCAGTGCGAAGCACGGAAGTTACTCAATGAGCACCGCCCCGCCCCCGTCCGCGCCTCATCCCCTGGACGGCGGCCTGGGCGAGGACGAGGCGGCGCTGCGGCTGCGACGCGACGGCCCGAACGAATTGCCGGTCTCGCGCCCGCGCGGCCTGCTGCGGCTGGCGCTCGCGGTGGCGTCGGAGCCGATGCTCCTTCTGCTCGTGGCATGCGGCGCGATCTACATGGTGCTCGGCGATGCCCACGAAGCCCTGATGCTGCTCGGCTTCGTCTTCGTGGTGATGGGCATCAGCTTCTTCCAGCAGCGACGCAGCGAGCGTGCTCTCGATGCCTTGCGCGACCTGTCCAGTCCGCAGGCGCTGGTTCTTCGCGGACCGACGCCGCGCCGGATCGCCGCGCGAGAGCTGGTGGTGGGCGACGTGGTGCTGCTGGCCGAAGGCGACCGCGTCCCCGCCGACATGGATCTGCTCGAAGCGTCCAACCTGGCTGTCGACGAATCGCTGCTGACCGGCGAGTCCATGCCGGTGGCCAAGGAAGCGGCGGCGTCGCGGCAGGCGACCGACGCCGCGAAGGCTTTCTCCGGCACGCTGGTGACGAGCGGCACCGGGCGCGGCTGCGTGACCGCCACCGGCGAGCACAGCGCGCTGGGGCGCATCGGCAAGTCGCTCGCGGGCATCGCGGCCGACGCCACGCCGATCCAGCACGAGACCCGCCGCGTGGTCAAGCGGGTGGCTGCGGTCGGGCTGGCGCTGGCCGGCGTTCTCGCCCTTGCCTACGCGATCACCCGAGGCGACTGGCTGCACGGCGTGCTCGCAGGGCTGACCCTCGCGATGGCCGTCCTGCCGGAAGAACTCCCGGTCGTCCTCACGCTCTTCCTGGGCCTGGGCGCGTGGAGGCTGACGCGCGAGAAGGTCCTGGCGCGCAGCATCCCCGCCATCGAGCGGCTCGGCGCCACCACGGTGCTGTGCGTGGACAAGACCGGCACGCTGACCGCCAACAGGATGACCGTGCGGCGGGTGTGGTCCGACGAGGCGGTCTACGACCGCGTGTCGTCGGCGGGGCAGGTCCTGCAGGAAGAATTGCATGGCGTCCTCGAATACGCCGTGCTTGCCAGCCATCGGCGCGCCTTCGACCCGATGGAGTCGGCCATCGCCTTCGCGGGTCAACGACTGCTCGCCGGCACCGAGCACTTGCACGCCGACTGGACGCTGGTCGACGACTATCCCCTGTCCCCGGAAATGCTCGCCATGTCGCGCGTCTGGCAGTCGCCGGACCGGCAGGAAAGGCTCATCGCGGCCAAGGGCGCCCCGGAAGCCATCGTCGACCTCTGCCACATGGATGCCGACCAGGCCGCGATCGTGGCGGCGCAGGTGCGAGCGATGGCGCAGGACGGCCTGCGCGTGCTGGGCGTGGCGCAGGCCACCTTCGACGCGGCCGCGCTGCCCGCGCTGCAGCACGACTTCGAGTTCCGGTTCCTCGGACTCGTGGGTCTGGAAGATCCGGTGCGACCCGATGTGCCCGACGCCATCGCCGAATGCCGCAAAGCCGGCATCCGGGTCGTGATGATGACGGGCGACCATTCCGCGACGGCCCTCTCCGTGGCCCGGCAGGCCGGCCTGATGACCGATGCGCCCCCCATCACCGGCGTCGAACTGGCGGCAATGTCCGATGAAGACCTTCAAGCGCGGCTTGCCGGGGCACACATCTTTTCTCGCGTGCAGCCCGACCAGAAGTTGCGACTCGTCCGCGCGTTCCTGGCGCACGGCGATGTGGTGGCGATGACCGGCGATGGCGTCAACGACGCACCCGCGCTGAAAGCGGCCGACATCGGGGTCGCGATGGGCGCCCGTGGTACCGAGGTGGCACGCGAGGCAGCCGCACTGGTCCTGATGAACGACGACTTCGCCTCTCTCGTGACCGCGGTGCGCTACGGGCGCCGCGTGTTCGCGAACCTCCGAAAGGCCATCGTCTTCGTGGTGGCCGCGCACGTGCCGATCGTCGGCCTGTCCATCGTTCCGGTGCTGCTGGGCTGGCCGATGCTGCTCATGCCGGTGCACATCCTGTTCCTGCAACTGATCATCGACCCCGCCTGCTCGGTGGTGTTCGAGGCGCAGCCGCTGGAAGCCGATGCCATGAAGACGCCGCCGCGCCGCGCGGACCAGCGCCTTTTCGACGCGGCATTGCTGGTGCGTGGTCTCTGGCAAGGCATCGGGTTGCTCGCGCTGCTGGTGGCGGTCTACGCAGGCGCCCGGCTGCAGGCCGCACCCGATGTCGATGGCGATGATGTGGCGCGGACATTGACCTTCATGGTGCTGGTGCTGTCCAACCTGGCACTGATCCAGACCAATCGGTCGTGGGCACGCGGTCCCCGGCGGCGCGACCGCGAGTCGGACAGGCAGTTCGCCTGGATCGCGCTGGGCACGATCGCGCTGCTGGGCCTCGTGCTCGCCGTGCCTGCCGTCGGGCGGCTGTTCTCGTTCGCGCCGCTCTCGCCCGCCCTGCTGGCGGCTGCGCTGGGCGTCTCGGTCCTGAGCTTTTCGTGGTTCGAATGCGTCAAATGGATTCTGCTCAGGCCGGGTGCACCCGGCGGCCCACGCTAGGCTCGCCGCCGCACTTCGGCTCGACGGCGCCCTTGCAAACATTCGTCATCTTTCAGCGGGGCTGGTGAAAACTTTGTCCGCGAAGCTCTGTGCGCCATCAGGAGAGACCCATGACGCACATCAATCCCTACGCGCTGGGGCTGGACAAGAACGCGGCGAATTTCGTCGCACTCTCGCCACTTAGCTTCATCGAGCGGGCCGCCCACGTCTATCCGGAGCGCACGGCCCTCGTCTACGGGCCCCTGCGCCGCAACTGGGCCCAGACCTATGCGCGCTGCCGCCGGCTCGCCGGCGCGCTCGCAGCGCGCGGCATCGGTCCCGGCGACACGGTGGCCGTGATGCTGCCCAACACCCCCGCGATGTTCGAGGCGCACTTCGGCGTGCCGATGAGCGGCGCGGTGCTCAACACGCTGAACACCCGGCTGGATGCCTCGGCCATCGCCTTCATGCTGGAGCACGGCGAAGCCAAGGTGGTGCTGACCGACCGCGAGTTCTCCGGCGTGATGGCGCAGGCCCTGTCCGCGCTGGGCAGCCGCCGGCCGCTGGTGATCGAGGTCGAGGACGATCTCGCGCCGCCCGGCCAGCGCCTGGGCGAGATCGGCTACGAGGATTTCCTCGCCGAGGGCGACCCGGACTACGCCTGGCAACTGCCGGCCGACGAGTGGGATGCCATCGCGCTGAACTACACCTCCGGCACCACCGGCAATCCGAAGGGAGTCGTCACCCACCACCGCGGCGCCTACCTGAATGCCGCGAGCAACGCCATCGCCTGGAACCTGCCCGACGGCTCGGTCTACCTGTGGACGCTGCCGATGTTCCACTGCAACGGATGGTGCTTCCCCTGGGTGATGGCGCTGTCGGCTGGCACCAGCGTGTGCCTGCGCCGCATCGACCCGGTGCAGATCTACGCCCTCGTGCGCGAGCACCACGTCACCCACATGTGCGGCGCGCCCATCGTCTACAGCATGATGCTCAATACGCCGGCCGAATTGCGCGAGGGAATCGGCCGCACCATCCGCGGACTGGTGGCGGGCGCAGCGCCGCCGGCGGCGGTGATCGAAGGCTGCGAGGCGGCGGGCATCGAGCTCACCCATGTCTACGGGCTGACCGAGGTCTACGGCCCCTCGGCCATCTGCGCCAAGCAGCCGGGGTGGGATTCGCTGCCCATCGTGGAGCGCGCGCGCCTCAACAGCCGCCAGGGGGTGCCCTATCCATTGCAGCAGGCGGTGACCGTGCTCGATCCCCAGACCCTGCAGCCGGTGCCGGCCGACGGCGAGACCATCGGCGAGATCATGTTCCGCGGCAATGCCGTCATGAAGGGTTACCTGAAGAACCCCGGCGCCACCGCGGAGGCCTTCGCCGGCGGCTGGTTCCACACCGGCGACCTGGGCGTGCTGCATCCCGACGGCTACGTGAAGATCACCGACCGCAGCAAGGACGTGATCATCTCGGGCGGCGAGAACATCTCCTCGATCGAGGTCGAGGATGCGCTGCACCACCACCCGGCGGTGCTCAGCGCTGCAGTGGTGGCCCTGCCCGATGCCAAGTGGGGCGAAGTGCCCTGCGCCTTCGTCGAACTCAAGGCGGGCAGCGCGGCGACCGAGGCCGAGCTGATCGACTTCTGCCGGCCGCTGCTGGCGCGATTCAAGCTGCCCAAGCGCATCGTCTTCGGCGAACTGCCCAAGACCTCGACCGGAAAGATCCAGAAGTTCGTGCTGCGCGAGCGCGTGCGCTCGGCCAGCGCCATCGAGTGAAGACAGAAAGCGACACACCATGAGACTCATCCTGTTGGGCGCCCCCGGCGCGGGCAAGGGCACCCAGGCCGCCTTCATCGGCCAGGAATACGGGGTTCCCCAGATTTCCACGGGCGACATGCTGCGCGCCGCCGTCAAGGCCGGGACGCCGCTCGGGCTGGAGGCCAAGGCCGTCATGGCGGCCGGCGGGCTCGTGAACGACGACCTGATCATCCATCTCGTCAAGGAGCGCATCGCGCAGCCGGACTGCGCACGGGGCTTTCTGCTCGACGGCTTTCCTCGCACCGTCGCGCAGGCCGAAGCCCTGCGCACGGCCGGCGTCCGGATCGACCATGTGCTGGAGATCGACGTGCCCTTCTCCGACATCATCGAGCGCATGAGCGGCCGGCGGTCGCACCCGGGTTCCGGGCGCACCTACCACGTGAAGTTCAACCCGCCGAAGGTCGAGGGCAAGGACGACATCACCGGCGAAGCGCTGATCCAGCGCGAGGACGACAAGGAAGAGACCGTGCGCAAGCGCCTCGCGGTCTACGAGCAGCAGACCCGGCCGCTGGTGCACTACTACACGAGCTGGGCCAGGACCGACCCCGGCGCGGCGCCGAAGCACTGCGTCGTCGATGGTGTCGGCAGCGTGGCGCAGATCAAGTCGCTGATCTTCCAGGCACTGGGCGAGCGAGCCGCGGCCTGAACCGGGCTTCCGCGCTTGATCCACGTCAAGTGAAGGGCACCAGCGAAGCCTAGACTTCGCGAGGGTCGCCGGGCGAGCCGAGGCCGGGCGGTCATCCGTTGCTTCGGCGGGAGGATCTCTTCATGCAGGATCTTGCCAACCCTCCAGCCGGGCGCGCGCAGCCGATCGTGCAGGCGCGTGCGCCTCGCTACAGCACCGAGTGGGCCAAGGCGGATGTCGTCGCCGGGCTGACCGTGGCGGCGGTGGTCATTCCCAAGGCCCTGGCCTATGCCACGGTGGCGGGATTGCCGATCCAGGTGGGTCTTTACACGGCCTTCCTGCCCATGATCATCTATGCCTTCCTGGGCACCTCCCGGCCGCTGAGCGTCAGCACGAGCGCGACGCTGGCCATCCTGACGGCCGCCGCGCTCGGCAAGGTCGTGCCGGACGGCAACCTCGCCGCCCTGACGACCGCCACCGCCACCCTGACCGCGCTCGTGGGCATCACGCTCGTGCTTGCGTCGCTGCTGCGGCTCGGCTTCGTCGCCAACTTCATCTCCGACCCGGTGCTCACGGGGTTCAAGGCCGGCATCGCCATCGTGATCGTGGTGGATCAGCTGCCCAAGCTCCTGGGCATCCACTTCGAGAAGGGCAACTTCGTCCACAACGTGTACGGGATCCTGGCGGGCCTGCCGCACCTGTCGGTCACGACGCTGGCCGTGGGCGCGGCCACCGTGGGGCTGCTGGTGACGATGGAGCACCTGTGGCCGAAAGCGCCCGCGCCCCTGATCGCTGTGGCAGCCGGGATCGCCGGCGTCGCGCTCCTGGACCTGTCGTCGCACGGCGTGGGGCTGGTCGGCAAGGTGCCGACGGGCCTCCCGGCCCTGACGCTACCCGACCAGTCGATGATCCTGGCGCTCTGGCCGGCGGCCGTGGGCATCGCGCTCATGAGCTTCACCGAGACGGTCGCAGCCGGCCGGGCCTTCGTGCGGGACGACGAGCCGATGCCTTCCGCCAACCGGGAGCTGCTGGCCACGGGTGCCGCGAATCTGGGCGGGGCCTTGCTGGGCGCCATGCCCGGCGGCGGCGGCACGACGCAGACGGCGGTCAATCGCCTCGCCGGCGCGCGCACGCAGGTGGCCGAGCTGGTCACTGCGGCCGGTACGCTCTGCACGATGCTGGTGCTGGCGCCGTTCATCGCGCTGATGCCCCACGCGACGCTGGCCGCCGTGGTCATCGTGTATTCCGTCGGCCTGATCGACCCGGCGGAGTTCCGGGCGATCCTCGCGATCCGGCGGACCGAGTTCGTCTGGGCGCTGGCTGCGGTCGTGGGTGTCGTGCTGCTCGGCACGCTGCAGGGCATCGTCCTGGCCATCGCCATCTCGCTGCTGGCGCTCGCGCACCAGGTCGCCGATCCGGCGTTGCACGTTCTGGCGCGCAAACCCGGAACCAGGCTGTTCAGGGCGACGTCGCCCGAGCACCCCGATGACGAGAAGATCGATGGATTGCTGATCCTGCGTCCCGAAGGTCGCATCTACTTCGCGAATGCCGCGCGTCTGGGCCACAAGATCTCGCATCTGATCTCGCAGGCCGATCCCCGCGTGATCGTGCTCGACCTGCGTGCTGTGTTCGATCTCGAGTACACGGCGCTGAAGATGCTGATCGCCGCGGAAAAGAAGACACGCAGCAGCGGCAGGGAAATCTGGCTCGTCGGCCTGACGCCGGGCGTCATGGAGCTGATCCGGCGCTCGCCGCTCCACGATTCGCTGGGCAGCGGGCGGATGTTCGCGCGGCTGGAGGACGCGGTGGCAAAGTTCGAAGCCGGCGCAAAGGCAGGGGGTGCGACGCCTTCGGGCGCTTGACCTGAGTCAATCGCCATCGGATGCTCCGGGGCCATACTGGATTCGTTCAAAAACCACCCCAAGGAGTGCGCCATGTTCCAGCAGATCCTCGTTCCCGTCGACGGCAGCCAGACCTCGATGCAGGGCCTCGACCAGGCGATCGCCGTGGCGAAACTCGCCAACGGCCGCCTGCGCCTGATCCATGTGGTCGACGAGCTGTCCGCCGCGATGGCGATGGATGCCTATTCCAGCTATGCGGGCGACTGGACGGGCCTGCTCCGCGAGACGGGCGCCAAGCTGCTCGCGGAATGCCGGCAGAAGGTCGAGGCTGCCGGCATCACCGTGGACACCGTGCTGCGCGACACTTTCGAGGGCCCGGTGCACGACATCGTGATCAAGGAAGCCTCGAGTTGGCCCGCCGACCTGATCGTGCTGGGCACCCACGGCAGGCGCGGCGCCAAGCGCCTCTTCCTCGGCAGCAGCGCCGAGCAGATCCTGCGTTCGGCCTCCACCCCCGTGCTGCTGGTGCGCGCGCCCGAGCAGCCGGCCGATGGCGAAGCAGCACCGGTGGCCGAGCGCGAACCGTTCCGCGTGCATCTGCCCAGTGGCGCGCTGGCGATCGAGTGAATTGGGGCAGTTGGCCTAACTATCGAACGAATCTAGCTTTCCCGGCCTAGGGCTTTGCGAAGAAGATGAATCCGTCGCGCCACTTCCGGCGAAACGGATTCACTTCAAAGGAACCACCATGTCCACGCAGAACATCTCCTCGGCCGCCCTCCACGTCGTCGGCCAGTACAACGACGCCGGCAAGACCCTCGTCAACGCCTGGCGCGCCGGTGCGCATCGCCTGCTCGGCGGCGCCGCATCCGGCTACGGCAGCTTCCTCGCCAAGCGCGTCGACCTCGAGACCGAACGCCTGGTCGCGCTGATGGACCGCTTCGCCGAGACCGCCACGAACGGCATCGAGTCGATCACCAAGGCTGCGGCGCGCATCGAAGCGCCCCTGAGCACCTCCGTCGTCAACGCCATCACCCGCGTTCACCAGCCGATCGCCAGCGCGTCGGTGAAGATCGCCGACACCGTGGCCGCCGGCGCGAAGAAGATCGAGAGCCGCGTGGCCGGCACCGCGGAAGCCGCATCGGAGGTTGAAACCCCCAAGGCCAGGCCCGCCGCTCGCCGTCGGCCCAGCCGCAGCTCGCGCGCGCTCAAGGCCTGATCCCGGTGCGGCAGGCTGCGGTCTCTCTTCCGGCACATCTTTCAGGAGCAGCGCATGGCGACACGCCGCGATGAAACCGACAGCGTGAAGAAGAAAGACAAGCCGACACCGGCACGCAAGACCACGGCCGCAAGGAAAGCCGCGCCGCGCAGGAAAGCGGCGGCACCGCCTGCACCTTCGGCCGAGGATCCCGGCAACGCGAAGGGCCTGCTGCGCGCGGGCCTCAAGGCGCTGGGCAATGTGCGCGACGACGTCGTCAAGCACCAGACCAACGTGATCGAAACGCTGCTCGGCATGCCCAAGCGCGGCGATGCCGGCGGCCGGAGCGCTGCAGCGCGTGCCTTTCCGGCGCTCGACATCGGGCTGCGCAAATTCGAGGATGTGTTCGACCAGCGCGTGGCTGCGGCCATGCAGCACCTCGGCCTGCCCGGCGCACAGGAGATCGAGGCGCTGCGCGAACAGGTGCGCCTGCTGCAGGATCGCGTCGAGCAGCTGGAACGCGGCGGCGCGGGGCCCGGCCGCCGCAAGCGCTGAAGCCCGACGGAACGCACCGCGCCAGCCGTGGCCAGTCTCAAGACCCGCGAACGCATCCTGCAGGCGAGCCTGGCGCTGTTCAACGCGCAGGGCCTGGCGGCAGTGTCGACGCATCGCATCGCGGCCGATCTCGGCATCAGCCCCGGCAACCTGCACTACCACTTCAACGCGAAGCAGCTCATCGTGGAGCGGCTGTTCCGCCGCTTCGAGGAACGCCTGGAGCTGCTCAACGCCTCGGCGGCGAACGTGCGGGCGATCGACGATCTCTGGCTGTCGCTGCACCTGCGCTTCGAGGCCATCGATGCGTACCGCTTCGTCTATCGCGACATGGCCTACCTCAGCGGCGAATACCCCGCGCTCGGCCAGCGCGCGCAGGCGCTCACCGCGCAGAACCTGCTGGCGGCCCAGGCACTGTGCGAGGCGCTCGTGGCCGCCGGCGTCATCGAAGCGACGGCCGAGCAGGCGCAGATGCTCGCGCTGCAGATGGTGTTCACCACCACCTGCTGGCTGTCGTTCGAACGGCTGGTGCCGGGACGCGATGCGCTGCAGCAGGCCGATCCGGGGCTGGCGGCCTACTACACGCTCACGCTCGTGTCGCCCTACGTCTCGCGCGAATCGAGGGCCTACCTGGACTTCCTGCGGGGCAAGTACCTCGGGTAGCCGAAACCGCCCGCTCCCTTGACCGGAACGCTCCGGGATCGGCATGATCCCGTGGCACCGCCTCCCGCTCGGGAGACGGCCTCCAGAAGCAGGAGGGGGTCATGATCGATCGTCGTCGACTCGTCTACGGCTTGGCCTGCGCGCTCGGAACGAAAGCGCTGGCCCAGGTTCCTGGGCATGCCTATCGCATCGCCTTCTTCGGGTTCACCGCAAAGAACAGTGCCGAGGATGATCGGGTCGTCGCGGCGTTCGTGAACCGGCTGGCGGAACTCGGCTTCGCCCAGAGTCGAAACCTCACCATCGACTGGCGCTACGCGGAAGGCAGGAACGAACGCTACGCCGAGTTCGCAACCGAGATGCGCGACAAGGGTGTCGAGCTGATCGTGACCGGCAGTGCGACGGCAGCGCAAGCCGTGGTCGACGCTGGCGGCAGCATCCCCGTCGTCACGTTTGGAATCAACGACCCGTTGCGCACCGGTCTCATCGCGAGCTTCGCGCATCCGGGCGGCCAGGTCACCGGGATGTCCAATTTCACTGACGACCTCGTGGCGAAGCGAATCGAACTGCTCAAGATCGCGGTCCCCACCGTCACCCGGATCGCATTTGCCCGATGCCCGGAATGCTCGCGGTTGTCGGGCCTGAGCAGCGCGAGCCTCGATGCGGCTTTCGAACGCTATCGCGAAAGCGCGCGATCGCTCGGCATCGCCCTGTTTTCGCTGCCGATCAACGCCGCGGACGACTTCCCGGCCGCCATTGCGGCGATCGGGCGTGAGCAGGCGGACGCGGTGCTCCTGTCGCCCAACCAGATCAACGCGAAGCTTCGGGACGATTGGGTCGCCTTCGAGGCGGCGCACCGGATTCCACTGATGGTGGACTACCGGGGCTTCGGATGCCTCCTGTCGTACGGTCCCGACTATGCAGCGATGTTCCGTCGTGTGGCAGAGATGTCCGTGCAGATACTCAATGGGGCCAAGCCCGGCGACCTCCCGCTGGAACAGCCGACAAAGGTCGAGTTCATCATCAACCTGAAAGTGGCGAAGGCCATGGGCCTGACCATCCCGCGCAGCGCGCTTCTTCGTGCAGACGAGGTCATATCGTGAGTGTCCCGAGTCGATCGGCCACGACCGCAGGAACCCGCCGACGACATCGCCGATCCAAAGGATCGCCATGCGCAGTGCCGCCTCGTTAGTCCGGCGCGTCAGCCGGAACCCTCGCGCAGCGAGCCGTCCGTCAAGCCGGTTCGCCGCGTTGGGCGTCGCCTTGCTGCTGGCCGCATGCACGTCCACGCCACCATTGCAGGCCACCGTCGCTGCACCCTCCCCTCCGGCATCGACCGCCACCACGCCGACCTTCTCCTCCTTCGTCGCCAGCCGCAGTGCCAGCGTCGTCGACATCAGCACGCTGCGCATCGGCGCCGACGACCGGGCGGCCGAACTGGAGATCGCGCCCGAGCTGGACTTCGCCGATCGCCTCGCCTCGCCCCTGCCCGCCAGCGTGCGGCTCAGCCAGGTCCGCGACCTCGCCTCGGGCGTGATCCTCACGAGCGACGGCCTGATCCTGACCAGCGCGCACGTGATCGCCGGCGTGGACGAGGCGCAGGTCCGCTTGGACGATGGTCGGCGCTTCCCCGGCCGCGTCCTCGGCGTGGACCGGCGCACCGACGTGGGGCTCATGAAGATCGATGCGAGCGGGCTCTCGCCGGCCGTCCTGGGTGATTCGACCGGCCTCGCGCCGGGCGACTGGGTCGCGGCGATCGGCGCGCCCTTCGGTTTTCACGGAAGCGTGACGGCGGGCGTGGTGAGCGCGGTCGACCGCTATGTCGCCGGCGGGGGCGAGGTGCCCTACATCCAGACCGATGTCGCGATCAATCCCGGCAGTTCGGGCAGTCCGCTGTTCAACGAACGCGGCGAGGTGGTCGGCATCAACTCCATGATCTACAGCGGCAGCGGCGGCTACATGGGCCTGTCCTTCGCGGTGCCGATCAACCTGGCGATGCGGATCGCGGGGCAGCTCAAGGCCACCGGGCGCATCCAGCGCGCGCGCATCGGCGCCGACTTCCAGGAAATGACGCCCGCGCTGGCGCAGTCCTTCGGCCTGAAGCAGCCAGCCGGCGCCCTCGTGGTCGGCGTGGACGCGAACGGCCCCGCGCGATCCGCCGGGCTGCTGCGCGGCGACGTGGTGACCGGCTTCGACGGCAAGCCCATCGCACGCTCCACCGAACTGCAGCAGCGGATCTCGCAGGGGCGGCCCGGCAGCCGCAATGCGATGGAGATCTGGCGGCGCGGCGCCGCGCGCACGCTCTGGGTGGTTCTGTCCGAAGAGCCCGCGCCGCGCAGTCTCCAGCGGGCTGACGTCGCCGCCGAATGGGGCGACGGGCTCGGCCTAAGCCTGGCCGAGCTGTCGTCCGGCCAGCGCCTGCAACTGGGCATCGACGGCGGCCTCGTGGTGCGCGAGGCCTCGGGCGCGGCCCGCAGCGAAGGCATCCGCGCCGGCGATCTCATCGTCGCGGTGAACGACACCCGGCTCGACCGCATCGAGGACTTCCAGCGCAGCCTTTCGGCCGTCGCGCCGGGCCGCAGCGTCGCGCTGCTGGTCATGCGCGACCGGCGGCTGGCCTACGTGCCGGTGCGGCTGCCGGAGCGCGCGCCCAAACCGGCGAGTTGAACAGCGACGACGGTCGCTCTACAGTGAGCCACTGTCCGACAGCGGGACGAGCGGTCGATACCTGCTCGAATGCGGCCTGGCGTCTTAGAAAGGTCGTTCGGCCCTGGAACGGGGCACTCAACGTAGAAAGAACACTTCGTGAGCGCTGCACCCCCTCCCCAGGCATTCCGGGCCTTCGACGACACGGACGCCTACCTCTTCCGTGAAGGCACCCATTCCCGGTTGCACGAGCGGCTGGGCGCGCATCTGGCCGCCGATGGGCAGGGCGCATCGTTCGCGGTCTGGGCGCCGAACGCGACCTCCGTCTCTGTCATCGGCGACTGGAACGACTGGAACGGCCACGCCGATCCGCTTGCGCCGCGCGCCGATTCGACCGGCGTCTGGAAGGGCCGCTGCCCCGGCGCCCGCCACGGGCAGGCCTACAAGTACCGCATCACGGCTCAGGGCGGACGGGTGCTGGAGAAGGCGGACCCTCTCGCCTGCTTCGCCGAGCAGCCACCCGCCACTGCGTCCCGGATCTGGTCGCTGGACTACACCTGGGGCGACGCCGGCTGGATGCAGCAGCGCGCCGGGCGCAACGCCGCCGATGCACCCGTCGCCATCTACGAGGTGCACGCCGGCTCATGGCGCCGCAAGGACGGCCAGCCGATGGGCTGGCGCGATCTCGCGCACGCGCTGGCCGACTATGTGGCGTCCATCGGCTTCACGCACATCGAGCTGATGCCGGTGACCGAGCATCCGTTCTATGGATCGTGGGGTTATCAAACCACCGGCTATTTCGCACCGACCTCGCGCTATGGCACGCCGCAGGACTTCATGTACTTCGTGGACCACCTGCACCAGCGCGGCATCGGCGTGCTGCTGGACTGGGTGCCCTCGCACTTCCCGACCGACCCGCACGGGCTCGCTTCGTTCGACGGCACGCATCTCTACGAGCATGCGGACCCGCGCCAGGGCTTCCATCCGGAATGGAACTCGGCCATCTTCAACTACGGCCGCAACGAGGTCCGCAGCTTCCTGATGTCCTCGGGTCTCTTCTGGCTCGACCGCTATCACCTCGACGGGCTGCGGGTGGATGCGGTCGCGTCGATGCTCTACCTGGACTACGCGCGCCAGGGCGGCAGCTGGATTCCCAACCGCCACGGCGGACGCGAAAACCTCGAGGCGATCCAGTTCCTCCAGGACCTCAACCGGGCGACGTACCGCGACCACCCGGACACCTTCACCGTGGCCGAGGAATCGACCGCCTGGCCGCAGGTCTCGCGGCCCACCGACATGGGCGGGCTCGGCTTCGGAATGAAGTGGAACATGGGCTGGATGCACGACACCCTCGCCTACATGCGCGAGGACCCGGTGCACCGGCGCTATCACCACCACCGGCTGACCTTCTCGATGGTGTACGCGTTCAGCGAGAACTTCGTCCTGCCCCTGTCGCATGACGAGGTGGTCTACGGCAAGGGCTCGCTGATCAACAAGATGCCCGGCGACGAATGGCAGCAGTTCGCGAACCTGCGGCTGCTGCTGTCGTACATGTGGGCGCATCCGGGCAAGAAGCTGCTGTTCATGGGCGGCGAGTTCGCGCAGCGGCGCGAATGGACGCACGAGGGCGAGCTCGACTGGGATTCGCTCCAGTCCGAAAGGCACCGCGGCGTGCAGCATCTGGTGGGCGAGCTCAACCGCCTGCTGCGCGACGAGCCGGCGCTGCACGAGCTGGACTTCTCATCCGACGGCTTCCTGTGGCTGGAACCCAACGACCACGAGCAGAGCGTTGTCGCCTTCCTGCGACGCTCGCGCACGGCCGGCCCGGTGCTGGTGGTCTGCAACATGACACCGGTGCCGCGCCAGAACTACTGCGTCGGCGTGCCGGTCGACGGCACATGGACCGAGATCCTCAACAGCGATGCGCGCGTGTTCGGCGGCTCGGGCTGGGGCAACCTCGGCGCGGTGCGCGCATCGCCGATGCGCTCGCACGGGCAGCCGCATTCGGTGTGCCTGACGCTGCCGCCCCTGTCCACCCTCTTCCTGAAGGTCGTTGCCGATGATCAGCAAACTCCTGGTGCGTGACGACGCGCCCGTGCCGGTCGACGTGGTCGACGGACGCAGTCGTGCCGTGGTCGATGCGGTCCTGCCGATCGTGGACGGCGGGCGCTTCGCGGTGAAGCGCACCGTCGGCGAAAGCGTGTGCGTCACCGCGCACGTCTTCACCGACGGGCACGACGTGCCACGCGTGATGCTCCAGTGGTGGAAGGACGGCGACGAACGCAGCCACGAAGTGCCGATGAAGCTGCGCTACAACGATGAGTGGCACGCCGAGTTCACGCCGCCGGTCGTCGGCCGTTACCGCTACACGGTGGTGGCCTGGGTCGACGCCTTCGAATCGTGGCGGCACGAGTTGGTGCGCCGCATCGACGCGGACGACATCCGCATCGCCGCACGCACCGGCGCGATGGAGATTTCCGCCACGGCCGAGCGCGCCAAGGGCGAGGATCGCGACACGCTCGCGCAGTGGGCGCGCTCGCTGGAAGAAGGCGCGACCCACGGCGCGATGGACGTCGCCGCGCTGAAGGCGCTCGCGCTGGACGACGAATTCGCCGCGCTCGCCGCGCGCCATCCGGACCGCCATCTCGAATCGCGCTTCGCCGCCGAAATCCCGCTGGTGGCGGATCGCGAACGCGCCCGCTTCAGCACCTGGTATGAACTCTTTCCCCGATCGGCCTCGTCCGCGCCCGGCGCGCACGGTACGTTCCGCGACGTGGAAGAGCGCCTGCCGCTGATCGCATCGATGGGCTTCGACGTGCTCTACATGCCGCCCATCCACCCTATCGGCCGCATCCAGCGCAAGGGGCGCAACAACACGCTCACGCCCGAGCCCGGCGACGTCGGCAGCCCATGGGCCATCGGCGCGGCGGAAGGCGGGCACAAGGCGATCCTGCCCGAACTCGGCACACCCGAGGACTTCCGCCGCCTTGTCACGGCCGCCTCGCGCATGGGCATCGACGTCGCGATGGACATCGCCTTCCAGTGCGCGCCGGACCATCCCTACGTGAAGGAGCACCCGACCTGGTTCCGCTGGCGTCCGGACGGCACGGTCCAGTACGCGGAGAACCCGCCGAAGAAGTACCAGGACATCTATCCCTTTCACTTCGAAAGCGCCGACTGGCAGTGCCTCTGGTCCGAACTGAAATCGGTGTTCGACCACTGGATCGCCCAAGGCGTGACCGTCTTCCGCGTCGACAACCCGCACACCAAGTCCTTCGCCTTCTGGGAATGGGTCATCACCGAAGTGAAGCGCGAGCACCCGGAGGTCATCTTCCTCGCCGAAGCCTTCACCCGCCCGAAGGTGATGCACCGGCTCGCCAAGCTGGGCTACACGCAGTCCTACACCTACTTCACCTGGCGCAACAGCAAGGAAGAGCTGACCGAATACTTCACCCAACTGAACGAGGCACCGGGCAGGGAGTACTTCCGCCCCAACGTGTGGCCCAACACGCCGGACATCCTGCACGCCGCATTGCAGACCGGCGAAGAGCCGGTGTTCAGGGCACGCCTGGTGCTCGCCGCCACGCTGGCGGCCAACTACGGCATGTACGGGCCGGCGTTCGAGCTGCTGGAGCACCTTCCGCGCGGCCCGTCGAGCGAGGAATACCTCGACTCCGAGAAGTACCAGCTGCGCCACTGGGACTGGGATGCCGACGCCGGCCTGCGCCCCTTCATCACGCGCATCAACCAGATCCGCCGCGCCAACGATGCCCTGCAATGGGACCACAGCCTGCGCTTCCTCGACATCGGGAACGACCAGCTCATCGCCTACATGAAGACCTCGCCGGACGAATCCCGCGCGGTGGTCACGGTGGTCAACCTCGATCCGCACCACACGCAGATCGGCTGGCTGCATCTCGACCCGGATCTGATCGGCGTTGCACGCGACCGCAGCTTCCAGATGCATGACCTCTTGACCGACCAGCGCTTCGTCTGGCAGGGCACGCACCACTACATCGAGATCGACCCGCAGCGCATGCCGGCCCATGTGATGGCGGTCCGGCGGCGCCTGCGCGACGAGCGGGACTTCGACTACTACGCATGAGAGTGACCCCATGAACGCTCCCCTGCCGGCACTGGTCCTGGAGACCACCGAGATCGACACCACAGGTGATCCGACGTGGTATCGCGACGCGGTCATCTACCAGGTCAACATCAAGGCGTTCAGCGATTCCAATGCCGACGGCGTCGGCGATTTCAAGGGTCTCACCAGCAAGCTCGACTACGTGAAGGATCTGGGCGTCAACACCATCTGGCTGATGCCCTTCTACCCGTCGCCCTTGCGCGACGACGGCTACGACATCGCCGCCTACGAGGACGTCCACCCGCCCTACGGCACGCTGGACGATTTCCGCGAGATGCTCGGCGAGGCGCACAAGCGCGAGCTGCGCGTGATCATCGAGCTGGTCATCAACCACACATCGGCCGACCACCCGTGGTTCCAGGCCGCGCGTGCCGCGCCGCCCGGCTCGCCCGAACGCGACTTCTACGTGTGGAGCGACACCGACACGCTCTACAGCGGCACACGGATCATCTTCACCGACACCGAGAAGTCGAACTGGACCTGGGACCCGGTCGCCAAGGCCTACTACTGGCACCGCTTCTTCAGCCACCAGCCGGACCTCAACTTCGACAACCCGCAGGTGCTCGAAGCGGTGTTCCGCACGATGCGCTTCTGGCTCGACATGGGCGTGGACGGCTTCCGGCTCGATGCGATTCCGTATCTCATCGAACGCGACGGCACCACCAACGAGAACCTGCCGGAAACGCACGAGGTCATCAAGAAGCTGCGCGCCGCGATCGACGCCAACTACAAGAACCGCTTCCTGCTGGCCGAAGCCAACATGTGGCCCGAGGACGTGCGCG
This sequence comes from Variovorax ureilyticus, assembly GCF_037889935.1. NCBI lineage: Bacteria > Pseudomonadati > Pseudomonadota > Betaproteobacteria > Burkholderiales > Comamonadaceae > Variovorax > Variovorax ureilyticus. Next base: position 29,656 of record NZ_JBBKZU010000008.1, on the reverse strand, counting down.
GCTACTTCGGCGAAGGCGACGAGTGCCACATGGCGTATCACTTCCCGTTGATGCCGCGCATGTACATGGCGATCGCGCAGGAGGACCGCGACCCGATCGTCGAGATCATGCAGCAGACCCCCGACATCCCGGACAACTGCCAGTGGGCCATCTTCCTGCGCAACCACGACGAGCTCACGCTGGAGATGGTGACCAACCGCGAGCGCGACTACATGTACACCACCTATGCGGCGGACGTGCAGGCGCGCATCAACCTCGGCATCCGCCGCCGGCTCGCGCCGCTGATGGACAACGACAAGGACCGCATCAAGCTGATGAACAGCATGCTGCTGTCGATGCCGGGTTCGCCGATCATCTACTACGGCGACGAGATCGGCATGGGCGACAACGTCTTCGTCGGCGATCGCAACGGCGTGCGCACGCCGATGCAGTGGAGCCCCGACCGCAACGCCGGCTTCTCGCGCGCCGACCCCCAGCGGCTGTACCTGCAGCCGATCATGGACGCGATGTACGGCTACGAGGCGGTCAACGTCGAGACGCAGCTGCGCGACAAGAGCTCGCTCTTGCACTGGACGCGGCGCATGCTCGCGGTGCGCAAGACCAGCCGCGCCTTCGGCCGCGGGCTGCGCACCTTCCTCAAGCCGGGCAACCGCAAGATCCTCGCCTACATCAGCGAGCACGGAGAGGACGTGATCCTCTCGGTGTTCAACCTTTCGCGCGCGGCACAGCCGGTGGAGCTGGATCTTTCTGCGTTCAAGGGCCGCATCCCCGTCGAGATGCTCGGCCGCACCTCCTTCCCGCCGATCGGCGAACTGCCGTATCTGCTCACGCTGCCGACTCACGGCTTCTACTGGTTCAAGCTCACCGACGAAGCGCCGATGCCGAGCTGGCACCAGGAAGGCGTCGCCTTGCTCGACCGGCCGGTGCTGGTGCTCTTCGATGGCTGGACCAGCCTCTTCCGCGAGCGGGTGATGCCGTGGCGCATCGGCTTCGCCGACCGCCTCAGCAAGCAGGTCGAGACAGACACGCTGCCGCGCCACATCGAGGCGCAGCGCTGGTACGCGACCAAGGGCGCGGGCATCGTGCGCGCGCAGTTCTGGGAGCACTCGGTCTGGCCGATCGGCGGATTGAGCTGGATGCTGCCGCTGCTGTCGCTTGAAGGGCCGCCCGAGCCTGCGCTGTACTTCATGCCGCTCGCGCTCGCTTGGGAAGACCACGACGAGGAGCGCATGAAAGCGCTGCAGCCCGCGGCCATCGCCAAGGTGCGCCAGCAGGCCAATGTCGGCGTGATGGCCGATGCCTTCTACGACGAGCCCTTCTGCCGCGAAGTCATCCGCGCGATCGTGACGGACACCAGCCTGCCCGCCGCGCATGGCACGCTGCACTTCCGCCCGACCGCGCTGGGACGCGAGTTCCCGGTCGAAGCGATCGACGAACTTCGCGTGAGCCAGCCCAGCCCGGTCAGCAGCAACACCGTGGTCACGCTCGGCGAAACGCTGTTCCTCAAGGGCTACCGGCACGTGCGGGCCGGCGTGAACCCCGAGCTCGAGATGGGCCGCTACCTGGCCGAGGATGCCGGCTTCGTGCACGGCGTGCCGGTCGTCGGCGCGCTCGAATACACCGGCAGCGACGGCACGGAGATGACGCTCGGCCTGCTGCAGGCCTACGTGCCGAACCAGGGCGACGGATGGGAATACACGCTCGCTTACCTGGAACGCGTCCTCGACGAGTTGCGCGACACCGACGTCGCCGCGCACGCGGACTCGCATGGCGCCTTCATGGCGCTGATGGAAATCCTCGGGCGCCGAACCGCCGAGCTGCACAACGCACTCGGCCGGCCCACCGACAACAAGGCATTCGCACCCGAACCGCTGACCGCGCACGACCTGCAGCGCCTGCGCGAATCGGTGCGCGCCGAGGCCGGCGCCACGCTCGCGCAACTGCGCGAGTACGTGCGCACCAATCCACCCGCGTCGGTGGCCGAGGACGCGACGCGCCTGCTGGGCATGCAGGAGGCCGTCAACACCTTCATCGGCCATGTGGCGATCGAAGGCAAGACCGGCCGGCGCACGCGCTACCACGGCGACTACCACCTGGGCCAGGTGCTGGTCACCCGCAATGACTTCGTCATCATCGATTTCGAGGGCGAACCCGCGCGGCCGATCGAGGAGCGGCGCGGCAAGCAGTCGCCATTGCGCGACGTCGCCGGCATGCTGCGCTCCTTCAACTACGCGCGCTGGAGCGCACTGCGCCGCGCCGCGCAGAACGTGGGCGAACTGGCCCGCCTCGACGCCGCCGGACGCGAGTGGGAGGCCGAGACCCGTGACGCTTTTCTCTCCGGCTACAGCGAGGCGCTCGCGCCCGAAATGGGGCCGGTCGACGAACAACTGCTCAGGCTCTTCGAGTTCGAGAAGGCGTTCTACGAACTGCGCTACGAACTCGACAACCGACCCGACTGGGTGCCCGTGCCACTGCAGGGCATCCTTGCAATGCTGAAATGATGACCACCCCCAGCCTCGCCCACGTCGTGTGGCCCTGCACCCCCCTTCCGCATTGATACAGGAGAGTTCCATGGAAAGCCTATCGATGCATCTGGAACCGCTGCGCGCATTCCTCATCCAGGTCGGCGCCTTGCTACCCCGGCTGCTCTTCGCGGTGCTCGTGGTGGCCCTCGGATGGCTGCTGGCGAAGGCGGTGCGCTTCGCGGTCGTGCGCGGACTGCACGCGGTCAACTTCCAGGTGCTCACCGAGCGCTCCGGGCTCGACAACTTCTTCCGGCAAGGCGGCATGGTGTCCGATGTCACGGCGGTCTTCGGCGTGCTCGCGTACTGGATGGTGATCCTCGCCTCGCTGGTGATCGCCTTCAATGGCCTGGGCCTCGCGTATGTGACCGATCTGCTCGGCCGCGTGATGTGGTTCGTGCCCAACCTCATCGTGGCGCTGCTGGTGCTTGCCTTCGGCGCGTACTTCGCGAAGTTCGTCGGAGATGCCGTGACCAGCTATGGCCGCAATACCGGCATGCAGGATGCGCTGCTGCTCGGCAAGGTCGCGCAGTACGCCATCCTTCTCTTCGTGATCCTGATCGCGCTCGACCAGGTGAAGGTGGGCGGCGATATCGTGCGCCAGAGCTTCCTCATCATCCTGGCCGGCGTGGTGTTCGCGCTCGCGCTGGCCTTCGGGCTCGCGGGCAAGGACTGGGCCGCGCGACAGATCGAGCAATGGTGGCCGCGCGAGCGGCAATCGACGCCGCGAAGTCCCTTGCGCGAGGCCCCGCCTGCGCGCGAGGCAGCCACCTCGCCGAAGCCGCACGTCGCTGCGTGGCCGCATCGCGGCAACGACCACGACAGGCCGCATCCGTGACCAAGCGCGACCATGTTCCCCTCACGGCCATCTGGCCCGGAAGGCCTTATCCGCTGGGCGCCACCTGGGACGGGCAAGGGGTCAATTTCGCGCTCTTCTCCAGGCATGCGGAGGGCGTCGAGCTGTGCCTCTTCGACGACAAGGGCCGCCACGAGCGCCAGCGCATCCGCGTGCGCGAACGCACCAACGACGTCTGGCACTGCTACCTGCCCGAAGCGCGGCCGGGGATGGCCTACGGCTATCGCGTCCACGGGCGCTACAAGCCCGAGGAAGGCCACCGCTTCAACCCGCACAAGCTCCTGCTCGACCCCTACGCCAAGGACCTCATCGGCGAGCTGCGCTGGAGCGACGCGCTCTACGGCTACTCGGTGGGCAGCAAGCGGCAGGACCTGTCTTTCGACCGGCGCGACAGCGCGGCCTTCATGCCCAAGGGCCGCGTGCTCGAAACCGCGTTCACCTGGGGCGACGACCGCCGGCCCGAGGTGCCGTGGCAGGACATGGTCATCTACGAGATGCATGTGCGCGGCTTCAGCCAGCTGCATCCGGACATCCCCGAACACCTGCGCGGCACCTACGGCGCGCTCGCGACCGAGCCCGCGATCGAGCACCTGAAGCGCCTGGGCGTGACCACCATCGAGCTGCTGCCGGTGCACGCGTACCTGAACGACCGGCATCTCGCTGAAAAGGGCCTGCAGAACTACTGGGGCTACAACACGCTCGGCTACTTCGCCCCCGAGGTGCGCTACAGCGCATCGGGCAAGGTGAAGGAGTTCAAGACCATGGTCAAGACCCTGCACGCCGCAGGCTTCGAGGTGATCCTCGACGTGGTCTACAACCACACCTGCGAGGGCAACCACCTCGGCCCGACGCTGTCGATGCGCGGGGTGGACAACGCTTCCTACTACATCGCCAACGCGCAGCAGCCGCGCTACTACGACGACTTCACCGGCTGCGGCAACACGGTCAACCTCGAACAGCCGCGCGCGCTGCAGCTCGTGATGGATTCGCTGCGCTACTGGGCCGAGGAGATGCACGTCGACGGCTTCCGCTTCGACCTCGCCTCCGCGCTCGCCCGCGAGGCCGGCAAGGTCGAGAACCTCGGCGGCTTCTTCGACGCGATCCGGCAGGACCCGACCCTGAACTGCGTCAAGCTCATCGCCGAGCCCTGGGACCTCGGCCATGGCGGCTACCAGGTCGGCAACTTCCCGCCGGGCTGGGCCGAATGGAACGACCGCTACCGCGACGGCATGCGCGGCTGGTGGAAAGGCGACGAGGGCCTCGCCGGCGAAGTCGCCAAGCGGCTCGCGGGTTCGCAGGATCTCTATGGCTGGTCCGGCAAGGGGCCGCACGCCAGCATCAACTTCATCACCGCGCACGACGGCTTCACGCTGCAGGACCTCGTCGCCTACAACCAGAAGCACAACGAGGCGAACGGCGAGGACAACCGCGACGGCCACGACAACAACCTCTCGTGGAACTGCGGCGCCGAGGGCCCCACCGACGACCCCGCCGTCAAGGCGCTGCGCGAACGCCAGAAGCGCAACCTGCTCGCCACGCTGCTGTTGTCGCAGGGCGTGCCGATGCTCCTGGCCGGCGACGAACGCGGCCACAGCCAGCGCGGCAACAACAACGCCTATTGCCAGGACAACGAGCTCACCTGGCTCGACTGGACGCCTTCGCCGGAAGGCGATGCGCTGCAGGCCTTCGTCGCGCTGCTGATCCGCACGCGGCGGCAGCACCCGTCCTTCCGCCGCCGCAGCTTTTTTCGCGGCGAGCCGTCCGCCGAAAGCGTCGCCAAGGACGTGGTGTGGCTCAAGCCCGACGGCGAAGAAATGGCGCCGGCCGACTGGGGTCCGCACGTGCGCTGCCTGGGCATGCTGTTCTCGGGCACCGGCCTGATCGACGTCGGACCGCGCGGCGAGCGGCAGCAGGACAACGACTTCCTGCTGCTGCTGAATGCCTATCACGAACCCCTGCCCTTCGTGCTGCCGGCCTCCGGTCACCACTGGACGCGGCTGATCGACACCGCGCACGAGACCGAAGCCTCCGCCGAAGTGGCCCAGCGCTCGTACCTGCTGCAAGACCGCTCGCTCGCGCTGCTGCGCAGAAAGCTGGGCGAGCCATGAGCCCCCGCCCGGCCGCTCCGAAGGGGGCTCGCAACGTAGTGCGTAGCACGGAGGTTACCCAATGAGCCGCCGGGCCGCCCCAAGGCGAATACCGAAGCGCCGCTGCGCGAAGGTGCCTCAATGAGACACATGCACGCCATGCCTTTCGGCGCCGAGCCCGTGGCGGTCGGCCGCGGGGTGCGCTTCAGGCTCTGGGCACCCAGCGTGCCCACGGTGGTGCTCGAATGGTCGCTGGCGGGTTCGTGGCGCGAGGCCGCGATGCAGCGCACGCCGGATGGCTGGCACGAATGCGTCGTCCCGGAAGCCGGCACCGGCGACCGCTATCGCTACCGCCTGCCGGACGGCCTTCGTGTTCCCGACCCGGCGTCGCGCCGCAACCCCGACGACGTGCACGGCCCCAGCGAGGTCGTCGACCCGCGCGAGTACGCGTGGAGCGACGACGAATGGACAGGCCGCCCGTGGCGCGAAGCGGTGATCTACGAACTGCACATCGGCGCCTTCACGCCCGAAGGCACGTTCAAGGCCGCGCAGCGCCGGCTCGCGGATCTCGCGGCGCTCGGCATCACGGCGGTCGAGCTGATGCCGCTCGCCGACTTTCCCGGCAAGCGCAACTGGGGCTACGACGGCGTGCTGCCCTTCGCGCCCGACGCGGTCTACGGCACCCCGTCGGAACTCAAGGCCTTCGTCGGCGCGGCGCACGGGCTGGGCCTGATGGTGCTGATCGACGTGGTCTACAACCACTTCGGACCCGAAGGCAACTACCTGCACGCCTACTGCCCCGAGTTCTTCAACCCCGAACGGCAGACGCCCTGGGGTGCGGCGATCCACTTCGACGGCCCCGGCTCGCGCACCGTGCGCGACTTCTTCGTGCACAACGCGCTCTACTGGATCGAGGAATACCGCTTCGACGGCCTGCGCATGGACGCTGTGCACGCGATTCACGACCGCTCGGCCACACCGATCGTCGAGGAGATCTGCGCCGCCCTCCAGCAGGGACCGGGTCGCCATCGCGAGATCCACGTGGTGCTGGAGAACGACCGCAACGAAGCGCACCGGCTCGAACGCGATTGGGACGGCAGCCCACTCGTCGCGACCGCGCAGTGGAACGACGACCTGCACCACGCCGCCCACGTGCTTTTGACCGGCGAGACCGACGGCTACTACGCCGACTACGCGCAGCGGCCGCTGGAACAGTTCGGACTCGCGCTCGCGCAGGGCTTCGTCTACACCGGCCAGCCCTCGCCGTTCAGGGGCGGCGAAGCGCGCGGCGAGGCCTGCGAGCACCTCCCGCCGGCCGCCTTCGTCTCCTTCCTGCAGACCCACGACCAGATCGGCAACCGCGCATTCGGCGAACGCATCGATGCGTTGACCGACCCGGTCCGCCTGCTGGCGGCGCGCGCCTGCGTGCTGCTCTCGCCGCACACGCCGATGCTCTTCATGGGCGAGGAATACGCCGCGCTGACGCCCTTCCACTACTTCTGCGATTTCGGACCCGAGTTGGCAGCGGCGGTGGCCGCCGGCCGCCGTGAGGAGTTCGGCGCCTTCGCATCGTTCTCCCGCGACGGAAGAAAGCGCAGCCTCCCGGACCCGAACGCCGAAGCGACCTTCCTCGCATCGCACCTCGACGAGGCCCAGCACCGCTCCGGCTGGCATGCGGAGGCGCTGCGCGAGATCGGCGGGCTGCTCGTGCTCCGGCAGATCGAGCTCGTGCCGCGCTTCGGCACCGGAACGCACGTGCTGAGTTGGTCCTGCGAAGGCGATGCGCTGCGCATCGTGTGGAAACTCGACGAAGGACACCGGGACGGCCACCCGTCGGCCCACCTTCACCTGATCGCCAATTTCGGCAAGACGACGAATCGCGTCGCATGGCCGCCGGGCCGGATCGTCCACATGCTGCGGGCGATGGAAGTGGCCGGCGACAAGGCGGCGCTCCAGTTGCAGCCCGGTGGCGTGTGCGCATCCATCGACGAGGCGTGGCATGAATGAACCCAACCCCCTGCCGCCACACGAGGCGCAGGCGCTTCTCGCGCTGTGCCGGCGCCACGGCATCGCCACCGAATACACGGATGCCTTCGGGCATCGGCATGCGGTGTCCCACGAGGCGCTCGCGACGCTGCTCGCCGACGCGGGCTTCGTCGCGCATTCCGGGTCAGCGGCTGCTTCGGGAGGGGATCTCCCCTTCGCCGCAGCGCAGGCGACCGCCGCACGCGATGCCTGGCGCCATCCGCTGCCGCCGGTCCAGGTCGTCGTCTTCGGCACCGACCGGTTCGCGGTCGACGTGCGCCTGCCCAGCCAGCTCGCACACTTCAAGTGGCGCATGGTGGACGAGAGCGGGGTCTTCCACGAAGGCGCGGTGCGCACCGAGCAGCTCGAGACGATCGACCGCGCGTCCTTCGACGACGAGGCCTACGCCCACTACCGCCTGCCGCTCGCGCTTACGCTGCCGGAGGGCTATCACCGGCTGAGTCTGGTCGGTTTTCCCGGGGAGACCCTCCTGGTCTGCGCGCCCGCGCACTGCCACCAGCCGGACGCCTTGCAAGGCGATGGGCGCATCTGGGGCTTCACGCTCCAGCTCTACGGGTTGCGGTCGCGGCGCAACTGGGGCATCGGCGACTTCAGCGATCTCGCGGACTTCGCCGAGCATGCCGCACGCGAAGGCGCCGACGTGGTGGGCCTCAACCCGCTTCATGCACTGTTTCCGCACAACCCGCTGCACATCAGCCCCTACAGCCCGTCGTCCCGCGCGCACCTGAACGTGCTCTACATCGACGTCGAGGCGGTCGCGGACTTCCGCGATTGCGCGCCGGCCCGCGAGCGCGCGCAATTGCCGGCCTTCCAGGCGCGGCTGTCGGCATTGCGCGCCGCCCCGTTGATCGACCATCCCGGCGTGTCGGCCGCCAAGCACGAGGTGCTGCGCCTGCTCTATGGGCACTTCCGCACACGCAAGCCGGCCGATGCCGAAGCCGCCGCCTTCGGCCGCTTCCGCGAACAGGGCGGCGACGCGCTGCACCAGCATGCGCTCTTCGAAGCCCTGCAGGCGCACTTCCATGCGGTCGACGACGCCATCTGGGGCTGGCCCGAATGGCCGCCCGAGTTCGGCGATCCGTCCTCGCCCGCCGTGGCCCGCTTCGCGGTGGAGCACGCGGAAGATGTCGGCTACTACGAGTACCTGCAGTGGCAAGCCGCGCGGCAGCTCGACGCCGCAGGCGAACGGGCGAAGGCGGCGGGCATGAGCCTCGGGCTCTATCTCGATCTGGCGGTGTCGGTCGATCGTGCAGGCTCGGATGCGTGGCGGCACCGCCGCACCTTCGCGCTGGCCGCGCGCGTCGGCGCGCCGCCCGATGCGTTCAATCCGCAAGGCCAGGACTGGGGCCTTCCCCCCTTGCGGCCGGACCGCCTGCGAGCATCGCAGCACCGCATCTTCATCGAGGCGCTGCGCGCCAACATGCGCGGCGCCGGGGCGATCCGCATCGATCACGTGATGATGCTGATGCGCCTCTTCTGGATCCCCGCGCAGGGCACCGCGCGCGACGGCACCTACGTGGGCTACCCGGTCGAGGAGCTGTTCGCGATCCTCGCGCTCGAAAGCCGGCGGCACCGCTGCCTCGTGATCGGCGAAGACCTCGGCACCGTGCCCGAGGCGATGCGCGAGACGCTCGGCCGCTACGGCGTGCTGTCCTACCGGCTGCTGTACTTCGAACGCGATGGCGCGGGCCGCTTCCGGGGGCCCGCGGAGTACCCGCGCCAGGCCGTCGCCGCGGTGAGCACGCACGACCTGCCGCCGCTCGCGGGCTGGTGGTCGGCGCACGACCTGAAGGAAAGGCGGGCGCTCGGCCTGATCGACGACGCCGCGCTCGAACGCCTGCGCGGCGAACGCCGCCACGACCGCGAGCGCCTGGTCGAAGCCGTACGCGCCGACGGCCGCGAATCGCTGCAGGCCAATGGAGACGCCGAGTCGCCGCCCGGCGCCGACGATGCGGCGGCCTTGCATGCCTTCCTCGCGCGCGCGCCGTGCAGCCTGATGATGGCGCAGCTCGAAGACGCGCTCGCGCAGGTCGAGCAGCCCAACCTCCCCGGCACGACGATCGAGCATCCGAACTGGCGCCGCAAGTACGCGCAGCCCGTCGAGACGCTGTGGGACGCGGAGACGATGCGCAAGCTCGGTGCGGCGCTGGTGCGCGTGCGCCCGCAGCCGGATCGCACGACGGTGGAACGCGGCCGCGCACCGGCGCGCGTGCCCCGCGCGACCTACCGCCTGCAACTGCACGGCGGCTTCGACTTCGACCAGGCAGCACGCATCGTCCCCTACCTGGCGCGCCTGGGCATCAGCCATGTCTACTGCTCGCCGATCCACCGCGCGCGGCCGGGCAGCATGCACGGCTACGACGTGGTGGCGCACGACGAGATCAACCCCGAGCTCGGCGGCATGCCGGCATTCGGGCGCTTCACGCGCGCCCTGCGAAGGCACCGCATGAGCCAGCTCATCGACCTGGTGCCGAACCACATGGGCGTGCTGGGCACCGACAACCGGTGGTGGATGGATGTGCTCGAACACGGCGCGGCGTCGCGCTATGCGCGGCACTTCGACATCGACTGGCATTCGCCGACGCCGGGCCTGCTGGGCAAGGTGCTCGTGCCGGTGCTGGGCGCGCCGTATGGCGAGGTGCTGGAACGCGGCGAGCTGCGTCTCGAATGGAACGCGGCCGAGGGCTCGTTCGGCATCCGCTATCACGACCACCGCTTCCCGCTCGCGCCCAAGAGCCACGCCGCCATCGTCGAACGCGCGGTGCAGTTGTGCCGCGAAGACTGCGGCGACCTGTCCCTGATGAACGGCACCGCCTGGGCGTTCCGCGAGCTGCCTAGCGCGGCCCCCGCCTCACGCGACGGATGGGACGAGCGCGAGCGTGACCGCCAGCGCCTGAAAGCGCAACTCGCGACGCTGGCGGGCAGTCGCCCGGCGATCGCGCAGGCCATCGCCGAGGCGGTCGAGGCGATCAATGCACCGCGTCAGAAAGATGCCCTGCACGCGCTGATCGACGCCCAGTCCTACCGGCTCGCCTACTGGCGCACCGCGGCGGACGAGATCAACTACCGCCGCTTCTTCGACGTGAACGAGCTCGCCGCACTGCGCACCGAGCGCGAAGCCGTCTTCGAAGCCACGCATGCACTTGCGCTAGACCTCGCGGCGCGCGGCTGGGTCGATGGGCTGCGCATCGATCACCCCGACGGGCTGCTCGACCCGGCGCAGTACTTCCAGCGCCTGCAGGACGGCTTCGCGCTGCGCTGCGGCGAGCCCAAGGGCGTGGCCGGCGCGGACGGACGGCCCTCGAGACCGCTCTACGTGGTGGCGGAGAAGATCGCGGCGCCGCATGAGGAAGTGCCCGAGGCCTGGGCCATCCACGGCACCACCGGCTATCGCTTCGCCAACGTGGCGAACGCGGTGCTGGTGGAGCGCGGATCGGCGCGGCGGCTCGACAGGATCTGGCGCTCCTTCACCGGCACGGGCGCTCGCTTCGACGAGATCGTGCGGCAGGCCAAGCAGGAGGTGGTGCGCGGGGCGCTCGCCTCCGATCTCGAAGTGCTCGCACTCGCGCTGCTGCGCATCGCCAAGAGCAGCTGGCGCAGCAGCGACTACACGCTCAACACGCTGCGCGAGATCATCGCGACCGTCGCAGCGTGTCTCTCGGTCTATCGCACCTACAACTCCGATGCCTCGACCGCGCAGGACCGCCACTACGTCGACCAGGCCGTCGAGATCGCGCGCGAGAAGCTGCAGCTGCCGGAGGATTCGGTCTTCGGCTTCGTGCGCAATGCCTTGCTCGGCCACGCACCGGAAAGCGCCGACGCGGCCGTGTCGCGCATGGCGGTGCGATTCGCCCGCCGCTTCCAGCAGTTCAGCGCGCCCGCGGCCGCCAAGGGCATGGAAGACACGGCGTTCTATCGCTACTTTCCGCTGAGCTCGCTCAACGAGGTCGGCGGCGAGCCCGACCGCATCGGCATGTCGCTCGCCGAGTTCCACGAAGCCAGCGCCGACCGCCAGCGACGCTGGCCGCACACGATGCTCGCCACGTCCACGCACGACAACAAGCGCTCGGAGGACGTGCGGCTGCGCATCGACGTGCTGTCGGAGTGCCCCGCACTCTGGCGACTCGCGCTGCGCCGTTGGCACGCGATGAACGCACCACATCTCGGCGCAGTGTCGGCCATGCACGAGTACCTGCTCTACCAGACGCTGCTCGGGACGATGGACCCCGCCGGCCTGGACGCGGGCGCGGATGCGCGCGAGATGTACCGCGACCGCATCGAGCGCTACATGCTGAAGGCCGCGCGCGAAGGCAAGCGCGGCACATCGTGGACGCATCCCGATCCGGGCTACGAGGAATCGCTCTCGCGCTTCGTCTATGCGGTGCTCGCGTCGCATCCCGACAACCGCTTCCTCGGCGAGATGCGCCGTGCAGCAAGCGCGCTGGACCGCTACGGCGCGCTCAATGGCCTCAGCCTCGCACTGCTCAAGTTCTGCTCGCCGGGCGTGCCGGACATCTACCAGGGCTGCGAACTCATCGATCGCAGCCTCGTCGACCCGGACAACCGCCGCGCGGTGGACTATTCGCTGCGGGAAAGCCGGTTGCAGGAATTGCAGTCCGTTGCATCCCGTGACGACCTGGCATCCGGCGTGCACGCCCTCGTCGACACCGTGACCGACGGCCGCGCCAAGCTCTGGCTGATCTGGCGCCTCCTCGCGCTGCGAACCCAGGACGCCGAGTTCTTCCGCGAAGGCAGCTACGAGCCGCTCGAAGTGCAGGGGCCGCGCGCGCGGCACCTCGTGGCCTTCCTGCGGCGACATCGCGGACGCGTGCTGGTGGCGGTCGCGGTGCGCTTCTTCGCCACCCTCGACGGTCCCGCCGTCTGGCGCGCGACCGGCACCGGCAGCGGCTGGTCCGCCGGCGCCTGGGAAGGCGCCGAGCTGCACCTGCCGCCCGGAACCGGTGCGCTCGAATTCGACGATTGCATCACGGGTATCCGGCACGTGGCACACGACGACAGGCTGCCGGTGGCACAGTTGCTGTGCTCCTTTCCTGGAGCCGCGCTGGTCGGCGGCGAGCCTGCTGACGCCCGAAACGGTCCGTAGGACGTGACCTACAAACGGACGCGACGCCCGCCACTCCCGCGCGCTGCCGGGTGGAGTATTCGAGGTTCCCAATGCAGACGGTCAATTCGAGACGGAGACATCCATGGCAGCAGAGGCCATCTATTGCTTCGATACCGCATCGGTGCGGTTCGCGATCTACCCGGAAGGCGGCGGCCGCTTCGTGGCGGAAATCGCCGAAGACCCCTTGAGGGACTTCTTCGGGGCGGACGGCGGCGGCGACAGCCTGGTGCAGGCCTACGAGTGCAACGCAGGACTCATCAACATGCTGGCGATCGAGCGCCATCTCTCGAGCGGCGGCCGCCCGGTGCGCCTGGAGTCCTCGGACTTCGAGGTGCTGGAGCACGACGGCTGAGCTCTCAGGCGCCGCCACCCAGGCCGATCGGTACGCCGAGCCGGCAGGCAAGGTCTGCGGCGTCGAAGGGCGCGGAGACCTTCGAGTCATTGTCGAAGTAGCAAAAGACGTCCCTGCTCCCGAGCCGGGGCGCAGGTTGAGACGATGCCTTGTGCGCGTCGGCGACCTGGCGGCCGTGGCGCCATGCCTCGATGCGCCGCGCCGGGTGGCGGATCTCCATCGCGTGCCGCAGGCGCATGCGGGGCGCCGCGCCGACCCCGAACGCGAACGCAGGCCTACGCCGAATGCGAGGGCGGCGGCGACCGGCTCAGCGATGCCTGAAGACCGGCTCGCGCTTCTGGAGGAACGCCTTCATGCCCTCGTGCGCGTCGTCGCTCGCGAAGCGCGCATGCAGTTGCCGGCGCTCGAATCCGATGCCCTCGGCGAGCGATCCCTCGAAGGCGCGGTTGACCGATTCCTTGATCGCGATCAGCGCCGGCAGCGAGAAGGCGGCGATCTTCGCGGCCAGGGCGAGCGTCTGCGGCATGAGCTCGCCGTCCGGCACCACGCGCGAGACGAGGCCGTAGCGATCGGCCTGCTCCGCGTCGAGCATGCGCGCCGACAGGCACATGTCCATGGCCTTCGCCTTGCCGATGGCGCGCGGCAGCCGCTGCGTGCCGCCGGCGCCGGGCAGCATCGCCAGCTTGACCTCGGGCAGCGCGAACTTCGCGCTCTCGGCCGCGACCACGATGTCGCACGAGAGCGCCAGCTCGCAGCCCCCGCCCATCGCGAAGCCCGCGACCGCGGCGATCACCGGCTTGCGCACGCTGCGGATGGTCTCCCAGTTGCGCGTGATGAACTCCGACTTCACCACGTCCATGTAGCTCCAGTCAGCCATGGCCGCGATGTCGGCGCCGGCGGCGAAGGCCTTCTCGCTGCCCGTGATCACGATGGCGCCGATCGCCTCGTTGGCATCGAAGGCGCGCAGAGCATCGCCGAGCGCATCCATCAGCGCGTCGTCGAGCGCGTTCATCTGGCGCGGCCGGTTGAGCGTGATGAGGCCGACACGGCCGTGCATCGCCGTAAGAACGGGCGCTTCCTGTTCCATCAGAGCCTGCGCGTTCATTCGACGACGATCTTCTGTTCGCGGATCAGCGTGCTCAGCCGCTGGCTCTCGTCGGCGAGCAGGGCCTTGAATTCGGCCGGACTCATCGCGGCAGTTTCCGCGCCGAGGTCCGCATAGCGCGACTTGACGGCCGCCTGCGCCATCGCCTTGCCGAGTTCGCGGTTGAGGCGGGCCACGATCTCCGGGGCGGTCCCGTTGGGCGCCCACAGGCCGAACCAGATGTCGAGGTCCGCGTCCTTGAACCCGAGCTCGCCCACTGTCGGCACCTCCGGGAAGAACGGCGAGCGCCTGGCGCTCACGATGCCCAGCAGTTTGACCTTGCCCGCCCGGATGTGCGGGAACGCGATGCCCGGGTCGCAGACGAAATCGGCCTGGCCCGACATCACGTCCTGCAGCGCGGGCGCGGCGCCGCGATACGGGATGTGCGTGATGTAGGTGCCCGACGCCACCTTGAACATCTCGCACGCCAGGTGCGGCGGCGTGCCGGTGCCGGCGGATGCGTAGGACATCTTGCCGGGCTGCGCCTTCGCGAGCGCGACCAGGCCCCGCGCGTCCCTGGCCGCGAGCTGCGGCTTCGACACCAGGTACATCTGCGTGCGGCCGATGGTGCCCACCGGCGTGAGATCGCGCGACGGCAGGATGCTCGACTTGAACAGCGACGGGTTCGCCGTCTCGACCGAGGTCGGCGCAATGAGGAAGGTCTGCCCGTCGGGTGCCGCGCGGATCACTTCGGCGGCGGCGATGTTGCCGCTCGCACCGGGCTTGTTGTCGATGAGGACCGGCTGCCCCAGCGACTCGGTGAGCTGCTGCGCGAGGATGCGGGCCATCACGTCGGTGCTGCCGCCGGGCGCGAAGCCCACGACGATACGCACCGGCCGCGTGGGCCAGGCGCCCTGCGCATGCGCCGCGCCGATGACGCCCAAGCCGATGGCCAACGTCGCGCAGGCCGCACGGGTCGCACAGGCTGCTATCGCGCGCTTGAATCGATTGCTCATGTTCCTTGTCTCCGTTCGTTCTTGCAGGTTGGGTTCACGCCGATTCGCCGCGCAGCATTTCGCGCAGCCTGAACTTCTGGATCTTTCCCGACGGCGTCGAGGGCATCGCGTCGCGCACCACGAGGCGCTCGGGGATGTACTGCAGCGCCACCTTCTGGTGCTTGAGGAAGTCGACGATCGACGGCAGGTCGATGCTCTGGCCCGGCCGCGGCACGACCACTGCGCAGGCCCGTTCGCCAAGGCGCTCGTCCGGGTAGGCGACGATGGCCGCCATCTGCACCGCCGGGTGGCGGTACAGCAGCGCTTCGATCTCCACCACCGGCACGTTCTCGCCGCCGCGGATGATCACGTCCTTGCTTCGCCCGGTGATGCGCAAATAGCCGCGCTCGTCGATGCGCGCCATGTCGCCGGTGTCGAACCAGCCGTCCGCATCGGTGCCGTTGAGGTGCGGCCGCTTGAGATAGCCGCCGAAGTTGGAGCACGCACGCAGCATCAGCTCGCCCGACTCGCCCGGCGGCAGCGCGTTGCCGTCCTCGTCGACCACCTTGATCTCCACGCCCGGCAGCGGATGACCGTCGGTGTTGAAGGCGCGCTCCTCATCGTCGCCCAGTTCGATCAGGGTGACCGCGCCGTTCTCGGTCATGCCCCAGGCCGAGACGATCTTGGTGCCGAGCACGCTGCGCGCCTGCTCCACCAGCGGCCCGGGAATCGGCGCACCCGCGCAGAGGAAGGTGCGCAGCGAGGGCACCGCGCCGCCGCCTTCGGCCACGGCGCGCGTGAGGTCGGTGAGGAACGGCGTCGACGCCATCGTGAAGCTCGCGCCTTCGGACTGGATCAGCGCCACCGCGCGCACCGGGTCCCAGATGTCCTGCAGCACCGCGCTCGCCTTGAGCATGATGGGCATCATCAGGCCATACATGAAGCCGGTCTGGTGCGCCATCGGCGAGGCCATGAGCACGACGTCGTCGCTCCCCAGTTGCAGCCGCGCGGCGTACGGAATGATGTTCGCCATCGTCGTGTTGGCGGTGTGCATCACGCCCTTGGGCTCGCCGGTGGTGCCCGAGGTGTAGATGAGCTGCATCACGTCGTCGGGGCCCGGCCGGCTGCGCGAGAGGATGTCCTTCGCATCGGCGGCTTCTTCCCATGCAGGACCGCTCAGGAGGGCCTCGAAGCTGTTGTCGCCGCTCCCGCCGACCACGACCACCTGCCTGAGTTCGGGCAGATCCGGCTGCAGGCCGGTCAGCATGGCTTCGAAGTCGAAGCCCCGGAATCGCTTCGGCACGATCATCACCTTGGCCTCGCCGTGCCTGAGCATGAACGACAGCTCGCGCTCGCGAAAGATGTGCATGACCGGATTCACCACCGCACCGATGCGTGCGCACGCGAGGCAGGTGAGCGTGAACTGCCACCAGTTGGGCAGTTGGCACGCGACCACGTCGTTGCGCCCGACGCCGAGCCTCGCGAGACCCACGGCGATGCGATCGGCCATGCGCGCCATTTCGCGGTAAGTGAAGCGCGTCGTGTCGCCCTCCTCCACACGCAGCGCGGTGAGCGCAAGCTTGTCGGGGCAGGCCGCAACGCAATCGTCGAGGTCGTCGTTGATCGTGCGGTCATGCCACAGGCCCTGCGCGACCATGCGCTCGCGGCGCGGCGCGATGAGTACGGCGTCGAATTCCATGCTTCTTGTCTCCTCGTTGTTGTTGATCAGGCCGGCACCGCTTCGCGTCCTGCGCGGGTGCGGGCAATGATGGTTTTCATGATCTGAGCGGTGCCGTCGCCGATCTGGAAGCCGAGCACGTCGCGCAGGCGCTGCTCCATCGGGCCACGGTCGTAGCCGCCATGACCGAACATCAAGAGGCACTGGTGGATCACGTCGTAGGCGAGCTTCGGTGCCCACCACTTGCACATCGCGGCCTCGGCGGTGTGCGGTGCGCCCTTGTCCTTGAGCCAGAGCGTCTGCAGGCACAGGAGGCGCGCGGCCTCGACCTGCGTATCGAAATCGGCCAGCGGATGCGACACGCCCTGGAAAGCCGACAGGGGCTTGCCGAAGGCTTCGCGCTGCGCGACGTATTCCCAGGTCTCCTCCAGCGCCACGCGCGCGACGGCCAGCACCTGCAGGCCGATCAGCGCGCGCGAGAAGTCGAAGCCCTGCATCACCTGCACGAAGCCCTTGTTCTCTTCGCCGAGGCGGTGGTCGACCGGCACGCGCACGTTCTCGAAGAAGAGCGATCCGCGCCCGATGGCGCGCTGCCCGTGACAATCGAAGCGGTTGCGGGTGATGCCCGGCAGGTCCATCGGCACCAGCAGCGCGGTCACGCCGTGCGCACCCGATTCGGCGGTGCCGGTGCGGCCGAACACCACCGCCGCGTCGGCCTGGTCGGCGGCGGAGATGGAGGTCTTCTCGCCGTTGATGACGTAGTCATTGCCCACCCGCTCGACGCGCAGGCGCAGGTTGGCCGCGTCCGATCCGCCGCGCGGCTCGGTGAGCGCGATGGCGAAGAGCGCCTCGCCGCGCGTGAGTTTCGCAAGCCAGGGCTGTGCCACTTCGGGCTGCCCGTGGTGCGAGAGGATCTGCCCGTTGAGCGAGGCCAGCAGATTCACGTAGCTCAGGCTCAGGTCGGCGCGCGCGATCTCTTCATGGATCACGCCGGCCGCGAGGCAGCCCATGCCCTGGCCGCCCTGCTCCTCGGACAGTTCGGGCGCGATGAAGCCCATCTCGCCCATCTCGCGCATCAGCGCACGGTCGAGCACGCGCGTCCTGTCGCGCTCCAGAAAGCCCGGCGCCACGCGGCCGGTGGCGAAGCGGCGCGCATGCTCGGCCAGCGCCGCGAGGTCTTCGTCGATGTAGGGATTCATGTCGTCTCCTTGGAAGGCGCGAAGCGCCTCAGGGGGTTGTTCACTTCACGTACTTGCGGAACTCGGGCTTGCGCTTTTCCTTGAGGGCGGCCACGCCCTCGCGCGATTCGTCGGTGTCGTAGTACAGCTTCAGCGCGTACATGCCCATGCCCGCGATGCCGGCCTGGTGGGCGGTGTCCATGTTGAAGCTGCGCTTGGCGATGGCGATCGCGGTCGGGCTGCGCTCGCAGATGGTCTCGGCCCACTCCTGCACCGTCTCGTCGAGCTTCTCGGGCGGCACGCAGATGTTGGCCAGGCCCATCGCGACGGCCTCCTGGCCCGAGTAGCGCTTGTTGAGATACCAGATCTCGCGCGCCTTCTTCTCGCCGACGACACGCGCGAGGAACGCAGTGCCGTAGCCCGGATCGACCGACCCCATCTTCGGGCCGACCTGCCCGAAGATCGCTTTCTCGGAGCAGATGGTCAGGTCGCAGATGGTGCACAGCACGTTGCCGCCGCCGATCGCGAAGCCCTGCACGCGTGCGATCACGGGCTTGGGCACGTCGCGGATCGCCGTGTGCAGCTCTTCCATCGGCAGGCCGATGGTGCCGCGGCCGTCATAGTTGCCGTCATGCGCGGACTGGTCGCCGCCGGTGCAGAAAGCCTTCTCGCCCGCGCCGGCCAGCACGATGGCGCCGACGCTCTTGTCGTAGCCTGCCTTGTTCAGCGCCTTGATGATCTCGTCGCAGGTCTGGCCGCGAAACGAGTTCATCTTCTCGGGCCGGTTGATCGTGATCCAGGCCACGCCGTTGCGGTTCTCGTACAGGATGTCTTCGAATTCCATGATGGTCTTTCAATGAGAGTTCAAGGGATGAAGCCGCCGCGCTTCGCACGGCCGGCGGCGAATGAAACCGTCGCAGCCCAGCCCAGGGCGCCCGCGGAACCGGCTTCGCCGGGCCGCCGGGCGCGCCCCCGGAGAGGGGGTTGGCGAAGCGACACGAAGTGCGCGAAGCCTGGGGGTGAACGTCATTTCAGCCGTTCATCGTCAGGCCGCCCGAGACGCTCAGCACCTGGCCGGTGACGAAGGCGGCGTCGTCGCTGGCGAAGAAAAGAATGGCGCCCGGCAGGTCGTCGGGCTGGCCGATGCGGCCGAGCGGGATCGAGCGTGTGAAGGCTTCCATCAGCTTCTCGGGATTGCCGGCGCCTTCCTTGTAGTCGGCGAAGAGCGCGGTGTCGGTCGGCCCGGGGCAGACGACGTTGACGGTGATGCCGTGGCGGGCGTGTTCGCGGGCGATGGTCTTGGAAAACGCCACCAGGCCACCCTTGCAGGCCGCGTACACCGCTTCGCCCGAGGAGCCGACGCGCGCTGCATCCGACGCGATGTTGACGATGCGGCCCTTCTTGCGGCTGGCCATGCCGGGGAGCACGGCGTGATGCATGTGCAGCGCGCCGGTCAGGTTGATCGCGATAAGTTTGTCCCACTGCGCCGGTTCGGTCTTCGTGAACGGCTTGAACACGTCCCAGCCGGCGTTGTTCACCAGCACGTCGATCGGGCCCAGCGACCTCTCCGTTTCGGCAACCGCGGCATCGACGCTGGCGCGGTCGGTGATGTCGCAGCGGAAGGCCTGCGCGCGGCCGCCTTCGTCGCGGATCTGCGCGGCGACCTTTTCTGCCGCCTCGGGGTTCAGGTCGTAGATCGCGACTTTCGCGCCTTCGCGAGCGAAGCGGCGGCAGGTCGCCCCACCGATGCCACCGCCGCCACCGGTCACCACCACGGTCTTGCCTTCGAATCTCTGCATGTCGGGTCTCCTTGCGTCTGAATGCTTGCTATCGTCGGAACAGTTCAGCCGTCGGCCGTCTGCATATACGTCAATGTGTTGTCACATTATTGGCGATGCGGTTGACGCTTTGCAAGCGCTTTTTTGTGGAAATTTCATGAACCAACCTAGGGAAAACAAGGATGCCGCACGAATGGAACTCGCCAATCGCGTGTTCTTTCGGCTCTATCAATGTGCAAATATGTTGCACAAAACAGGAACCAAGGCCGTCGAGACCCACGGGCTGACGACGCAGCAATGGGCGGTGCTCGGCGCGCTGTCGCGGGAACAGGCCGAGGGCGGAATGAGCGTGGGCGATCTGGCGCGCTACCTGATGGTCAGCCGGCAGAACCTGTCGGGCCTCCTCAGCCGCATGGAGCGCGACGGGCATGTGAGCATCGCGCCGGACGGCCGCGATCGCCGCTCGCGACTGATCACCATGACCGTGTCGGGACGGCACGTCTGGCTGAAGGAAGCCCTGCCGAAGATCCACGACTACTACGATGAAGCGCTCGCAGGCTTCTCGGTGAACGACATCAGCCACACGCTCCACTACCTGCTCAAGATGCTCGAGAACATGCAGCGCGTGGACCAGATGCAGGGCGGCTCGGCGGACGCCGGCGAATAGCCATGCCGCCTTGCGGCAAGCGCGTCAATTGCCCTTTGGTGCAAGCTCGACGAGGCGCAAGAAGGTATCTTCACCTTCCTTGACAAGCCCAGGGTGCTTGCCTTTAATTTGCCCCGTACTGCTCATCAGCCAGCAGGGTTGATCCACACAGGAAGGACGACCACGATGGAAACCAAGGATGCGCTCGACCCGCGGCGCAAGAAAGAGGAGCTTCGCAGCTTTCTCTTCCTGACCGCCGTCATGGTTCCGGTCCTGTCCGTGATCGTCGTCGGCGGCTACGGATTCTTTGTCTGGATGTACCAGCTCGTGAGTGGCCCTCCTACGCACTAACGGCGGTGCGCGGGTGCAATCGAAAGGAGCCGGGCGCCTTGTGCCCGCGGCTCCGCACACCCATGGTCCCGACAGCAGGAGAACCACAGTGTCAGTCGCCAGGCGCCCCATCCCCATCGAGCCCGAACGGCATGCCGACGAATGGCATATCGCGGGCGTCGTCGTGCACGCCGATCCGGCAAGGCTGGGCGAAGTGCGTGCCGCCATCGACGCGATGGCCGGCGCCGAGATCCATGCGGGCAACGATGCGGGCAAGCTGGTGGTGACGCTCGAGGCGCCCACCATGCGCGCGATCGCCGCGCACCTCGAATACCTGCATCGGCTGGACGGTGTTCTGTCCGCCGCCCTCGTCTACCAGCACAACGAGGACGCCGATTCCATGGAGGAGGAGATGACCGATGACCACGCGCCGTGACTTCATCAAACGCACCGCGGTCGCCGCAACCGCATCGGTGGCCGGCGTGACGCTGCCGGCCGACGCGGCGAACTTCGTCACCGACGGCGACATGACCAAGCTCAAGTGGTCGAAAGCGCCCTGCCGCTTCTGCGGCACCGGCTGCGGCGTGACCGTCGCAGTCAAAGACAACAAGGTGGTCGCGACGCAGGGCGATCCGCAGGCCGAGGTCAACAAGGGCCTGAATTGCGTGAAGGGCTACTTCCTCTCGAAGATCATGTACGGCAGCGACCGGCTGACCCAGCCGCTGATGCGCCAGAAGAACGGCAAGTACGACAAGGACGGAGAGTTCAAGCCCGTCACCTGGAACCAGGCCTTCGACCTGATGGAGCGGCAGTTCAAGCGCGTGCTCAAGGAAAAAGGGCCGACGGCCATCGGCATGTTCGGCTCGGGCCAGTGGACGATCTGGGAAGGCTACGCCGCCTCGAAGCTCTACAAGGCCGGCTTCCGATCCAACAACATCGACCCGAACGCGCGGCACTGCATGGCCTCGGCGGTCACCGGCTTCATGCGCACCTTCGGCGCCGACGAGCCGATGGGCTGCTACGACGACTTCGAAGCCGCCGACGCCTTCGTGCTGTGGGGCTCGAACATGGCGGAGATGCACCCGATCCTGTGGACCCGCGTCGCCGACCGGCGCCTGAGCGCGCCGAAGACGAAGGTGGCGGTGCTGTCGACCTTCACCCATCGCTCGTTCGACCTCGCGGACCTGCCGATCATCTTCAAGCCGCAGACCGATCTGGCGATCATGAACTACATCGCCAACTACCTGATCCGCAACAACAAGGTCAACCAGGACTTCGTCAACAAGCACACGGTGTTCAAGCAGGGCGTGACGGACATCGGCTATGGCCTGCGGCCCGAGCACCCGCTGCAGAAGGAAGCCAAGAACGCCGGCGATCCGAACGCGTCGACGCCGATCACCTTCGAGGACTTCGCGAAGTTCGTCTCCAAGTACGACGCCGCATACGTCACCAAGCTCTCGGGCGTCTCGAAAGAGCATCTAGACCGGCTCGCCGAGCTGTATGCGGACCCGAACGTCAAGGTGATGTCGTTGTGGACCATGGGCTTCAACCAGCACACGCGCGGGACCTGGGCCAACAACATGATCTACAACCTTCACCTGCTGACAGGGAAGATCGCGACGCCCGGCAACAGCCCGTTCTCGCTCACCGGCCAGCCGTCCGCCTGCGGCACCGCGCGCGAGGTCGGCACCTTCTCGCATCGCCTGCCGGCCGACCTGCTGGTGGCGAACCCGAAGCACCGCGAGCACGCCGAAGAAATCTGGAAGCTGCCCGCGGGCACCATCCCCGACAAGCCCGGCTACCACGCGGTCCTGCAGAACCGCATGCTCAAGGACGGCAAGCTCAACGCCTACTGGGTACAGGTCAACAACAACATGCAGGCCGCGGCCAATCTGCAGCAGGAAGGCTGGCCGGGCTACCGCAACCCAGACAACTTCGTCGTGGTGTCGGATGTCTATCCGACAGTGACCGCATTGGCAGCCGACCTCATCCTCCCGAGCGCGATGTGGGTCGAGAAGGAAGGCGCCTATGGCAATGCCGAGCGCCGCACGCAGTTCTGGCATCAGCTCGTCGATGCCCCGGGAGAGGCTCGCTCGGACCTCTGGCAGCTCGTGGAGTTCTCCAAGCGCTTCAAGATCGAGGAAGTGTGGCCGGCGGAGCTCATAGAGAAGCAGCCCGAGGTCAAGGGCAAGACGATGTTCGACGTGCTCTTCCGCAACGGGCAGGTCGACAAGTTCCCGCTGAAGGACACCAACCCCGAGTACGCCAACGCCGAGGCGAAGGCCTTCGGCTTCTACATCCAGAAGGGTCTGTTCGAGGAATACGCGATGTTCGGCCGCGGCCACGGCCATGACCTCGCGCCCTTCGACATGTACCACGAGGCACGCGGGCTGCGGTGGCCGGTGGTCAACGGGCAGGAAACCCGCTGGCGCTATCGCGAAGGCAGCGATCCCTACGTGAAGGCCGGCACCGGCTTCCAGTTCTACGGCAACCCGGACGGCAAGGCGGTGATCTTCGCGCTGCCCTACGAGCCGCCGGCCGAGTCGCCGGACAAGGAATATCCGTTCTGGCTCGCGACCGGCCGCGTGCTCGAACACTGGCATTCGGGTTCGATGACGCGGCGCGTGCCGGAGCTCTATCGCGCGGTGCCGAACGCAGTGTGCTTCATGCATCCCGACGATGCGAAGAAGCTCGGCCTGCGGCGCGGCGTCGAGGTGGAGATCGCTTCGCGGCGCGGCAAGATGCGCACTCGGGTCGAGACACGCGGGCGCAACATGCCGCCGCAAGGGCTGGTGTTCGTGCCGTGGTTCGACGCGAGCCAGCTGATCAACAAGGTCACGCTGGACGCGACCTGCCCCATCTCGTTGCAGACGGACTTCAAGAAATGCGCGATCAAGATCACCAAAGTCTAGACATATGTTGATCACCCCCAGCCTCGCCCACTTCGTGTGGCTCTGCACCCCCTTCCAGGGGGCAATCCCGGCGGCCCGGCAAAGCCGGTTCCGCGGGATTCCTGGCCTGGGCTGCGGCCATTGCGCTGCTCAGTACGATGGACTTGCGTGGCGCACCCTGTGCGCGATGCTGCTCGTCGCCTTCTCGGCCCTGCTCTTCGCGTCCGCCGCGCATTCGCAGGGCCTGGTCGACTCGATGCGCGGCCCGACGCCGATCCCCGAACAGACCAAGCCGCCGCCGATCTTCCCGACCGAGAACAAGGACGTCCGGCGCACCCGAAACTTCGCGATGCAGCCGCCGACCATCCCGCACACCATCGAAGGCTACCAGGTCGACAAGGAGTTCAACCGCTGCATGTTCTGCCACGCGCGCACGCGCACGCAGGAGACCGGCGCGATCCCGGTGAGCATCACGCACTACCAGGACCGCAACGGCAACATGCTGGCCGACGTCTCGCCGCGCCGCTACTTCTGCACCCAGTGCCATGTGGCGCAGGCGGATGCGAAGCCGCTCGTCGGCAACAACTTCGTCGATGTCGAGCAGTTGCTCAAGCGCAAGCCCGGCGTGCTGGGCTCGACCAAGTAGCGCGGGCCGGCCATGTTCAAGCTGATCAAGCGCTACTGGATCACGATCAACCGGCCCAGCGCCTATTTCAGCCTGGGTTTTCTCACGCTGGGCGGCTTCGTCGCCGGGGTGATCTTCTGGGGTGCGTTCAACACCGCGCTCGAACTGACGAACACCGAGGCCTTCTGCACCGGCTGCCACGAGATGCGGGACAACGTCTATCCCGAGTTGCAGACCACCATCCACTACACCAATCGCAGCGGCGTGCGCGCGCGATGCCCCGACTGCCACGTGCCGCACAACTGGACCAGCAAGATCGCCCGCAAGATGCAGGCCTCGAAGGAGGTCTGGGGCAAGATCTTCGGCACCATCAGCACGCGCGAGAAGTTCCTCGACCACCGGCTGGTGCTGGCCCAGCACGAGTGGGAGCGCATGAAGGCCAACGACTCGCTCGAATGCCGCAACTGCCATGACTACCAGTCGATGGACTTCACGCGCCAGAGCCCGCGCGCGCAGGCCATGCACTCCACCTTCCTTGCGAATGGCGAGAAGACCTGCATCGATTGCCACAGGGGTATCGCCCACCGCCTGCCCGATGTGGCCCAGGCCAAGGAACCCTAGCGCGTGACCGATCGCTCGGACGACTCCGTCATCGAATCCGGCCTCTCGGCCCGCGGGCTCGGTTTCAGCCGCGCCGGGCGACCTGTTTTCAGCGGCATCGATTTCAAGCTCGGCCCCGGCGAGCTTCTGCAGGTGACCGGTGCCAACGGCAGCGGCAAGACGAGCCTGCTGCGCGTGCTGAGCGGCCTTCTGCCACCGGAGGAAGGAGAACTGCGCTGGCACGACCGGCCGGTGCGCAGCGGCGAATCCGGCTACCTGCAATCGATGGCCTACGTGGGACACACCGACGGCATCGACCCGGACCTGAGCGCCACCGAGAACCTGCAGTTCGCAATGCGCGTGGCGGGCGACACGCCGTCGGTCGAGCGGATCGAGGCCGCATTGGCATCCTTGGGCATGGCCAAGGCCATGCATGCGCCCGTGCGGACCCTGTCGCAAGGCCAGCGGCGCCGAGTGGCGCTCGCCCGCCTCGCGCTGCTGCCGCGCGCGCTGTGGCTGCTGGACGAACCGCTGACGTCGCTCGATGGGCACGCAGGCGAATGCTTCCGCGAGCAACTCGATGCGCACCTGCGCGCGGGCGGCATCGCGGTCGTCGCCACGCACCAGCCGCTGGCCGCCCGCGGCCGCGCGCTGAACCTGGGTGGCTAGGCGATGGGCAGGCTCTTCACCGCCATCGTGCTTCACGACGTTTCGCTCGCATGGCGGCGGCGCGGCAGCATCCTGTCGTGCCTGCTGTTCTTCGTGATCGCGAGCAGCCTGTTCCCGCTGGCGATCGGACCCGATCCGCAGCAGTTGCGCGCGCTCGCGCCGGGCATCCTGTGGGTCACGGCGCTGCTCGCGTCGATGCTTTCGCTGTCGCGCCTGTTCTCGCAGGAGTACGCGGACGGCAGCCTCGACCAGCTCCTGCTCTCGCCGCACCCGCTGGCGCTGCTGGTGCTCGCGAAGATCTGCGCGCACTGGGTGACCAGTGGCCTGCCGCTGATGCTGCTCACGCCGCTGCTTGCGCAGCAGTACGGCCTGCCGGTGTCTTCGGCCCTGCTGCTCGCCGTCTCTCTGCTCATCGGCACGCCGGTGCTGAGCCTGATCGGCAGCGTCGGCGCGGCGCTCACGCTGGGCTTGCGCGGCGGCGCGGTGCTGCTGTGCATCCTGGTGCTGCCGCTGTGCGTTCCGGTGCTGATCTTCGGTGCAGGCGCTGGCGCGGCGGCCGATGCCGGGCTCGACGTGGCCCCGCAGCTCTCTTTGCTGGGCGCGTGCCTCGCCCTGTCGCTTTTCCTTTGTCCGATCGCCACCGCAGCCGGTCTGCGCATCGCGATGGAGTGAACATCGATGAGCCATCTGCTGAACGCATCGCCCCGCGCCGCTGAAGCGGCAATCCCTTCGCGCCGGCCATGGTTCGCCCTTGCCTCGCCACGACGCTTCGATCCGCTCGCGCGCCGATTCGCGCCGTGGTTCTTCGCGGCCGCGATCGTGTTCGCGCTCGCGGGACTCTGCGTGGGCTTCCTCGTCGCACCGACGGACGCGCAGCAGGGCGAGGTGTACCGCATCATCTTCATCCACGTGCCTGCGGCGTGGATGTCGATGTTCATCTACCTCGTGATGGCGATGTACTCGGCGCTGGCGCTGGTCTTCCACACACGGCTCTCGTCGATGATGGCCTCCGCGCTCGCGCCCACCGGTGCGATGTTCACGGCGATCGCACTGGCCAGCGGCGCACTGTGGGGGCAGCCCACATGGGGCACGTGGTGGGTGTGGGACGCGCGGCTCACTTCGGAGCTGCTCCTGCTCTTTCTTTACCTCGGCTACATGGCACTCGAAGCGGCGATCGACGAGCCACGCCGCGCGGAGCGCGCCTGCGCGGTGCTGGCGCTCGTGGGCTCGCTGAACGTGCCGGTCATCTACTACTCGGTGCGCTGGTGGAACACGCTGCACCAGGGCGCGTCCGTCAGCCTCACCGCGGCGCCATCGATGGCGATGACGATGCTCGCCGGGATGCTGCTGATGACGCTGGCCTGCTGGATGTATTCGATCGCGGTTGCGTTGGTGCGGGTGCGATGCATCCTGCGTGAGCGCCGCGTGGTGGGCGATTGATCCAGAAAGAAACGCATGGACTGGTTTGCACAACTTCTATCGGGCGGCCACGCGAGCTACGTGGGTGCCGCCTTCGGCATCACGGCGGTGCTGGTCGCGGTCGAACTCGTCGCGCTGCGGCTGCGCTTCAAGGCAGCAGGGGTCGATCGCCCATGACCATTCGGCAACGACGCCTCTTCATGCTGGTCGCCGCGCTCGCCTGTGCGGGTGTGGCGGTGGCGCTGGTGCTCAATGCCTTTCGGTCGAACCTCGTTTTCTTCTTCAGTCCCTCGCAGGTGGCGGCCCACGAAGCGCCGGCCGCGCGCACCTTCCGTCTGGGGGGCCTCGTCGAAGCGGGATCGCTCCGGCGCGAAGGCGACGGCCTGACGGTGCGGTTCGTCGTGACCGATACCGCGCATACCGTGCCGGTGGTCTATCACGGGCTCCTGCCCGATCTCTTCCGCGAAGGAAAGGGCGTGGTTGCCAATGGCAGGCTCGGCGGTGACGGCGTCTTCGTCGCGAAGGAGGTGCTCGCGAAACACGACGAGAACTACATGCCGCCCGAAGCCGCCGATGCACTGAAGAAGGCCGATCAGGTGCGACGCCAGATGGTCGATGCGAGCGACACCACGCCGCATCCGAAGAAGCCATGAACGCAGAGCTCGGCCACTTCTGCCTCATCGTCGCGCTGCTCGTCGCGGCGGTGCAGGCCGTGCTGCCGCTCGCCGGCGCGGCGACCGGCAGAAGCGGCTGGATGGCCGTGGCCCGCCCCGCCGCGCGCCTGCAGGGCACGCTCGTGCTGGCAGCGTTCGTCTCTCTCACGTGGGCCTTCGCGGACAGCGACTTCAGCGTGCGCTACGTGGCGGCCAATTCCAACAGTGCCCTGCCGCTGGCCTACCGCATC
Source organism: Variovorax ureilyticus (assembly GCF_037889935.1). NCBI lineage: Bacteria > Pseudomonadati > Pseudomonadota > Betaproteobacteria > Burkholderiales > Comamonadaceae > Variovorax > Variovorax ureilyticus. Next base: position 1,871 of record NZ_JBBKZU010000008.1, on the reverse strand, counting down.
ACCGCGGTCTGGGGTTCGCACGAAGGCTCGATGCTGCTGTGGACGCTGATGCTCTCGCTCTGGTCGGTCGCGGTGTCTCTCTTCAGCCGGCGGTTGCCGCCTGCGATGGTGGCGCGGGTGCTCGGCGTCATGGGTGCGATCAGCGTCGGCTTCCTGCTTTTCCTGCTGTTCGCGTCCAACCCCTTCCTTCGGCTGCTGCCGCCCGCGATGGAAGGACGCGATCTCAATCCGCTGCTGCAGGACCCGGGCATGGTGCTGCACCCGCCGATGCTCTACATGGGCTACGTGGGCTTTTCCGTGAGCTTCGCCTTCGCAGTCGCGGCCCTGGTCTCCGGCCACTTCGATGCGGCATGGGCACGCTGGGCGCGGCCGTGGACGCTTGCGGCCTGGGCCTTTCTCACCACCGGCATCATGCTCGGCAGCGCCTGGGCCTACTACGAGCTGGGCTGGGGCGGCTGGTGGTTCTGGGACCCGGTCGAGAACGCGTCCTTCATGCCCTGGCTCGCGGGCACCGCGCTGATCCACTCGCTGGCCGTGACCGAAAAGCGCGGCGCGTTCCGGGCCTGGACGGTGCTGCTCGCGATCTTCACCTTCTCGCTGAGCCTGCTCGGCACCTTCCTCGTGCGTTCGGGGGTGCTGACGTCGGTGCATGCCTTCGCGGTCGATCCGCTGCGCGGCACCTTCATCCTGGCACTGCTCGGGCTGGTGACCGGCGGCGCACTGCTGCTCTTTGCCATGCGCGCGCCCGCCCTCGCAAGGCGCACCGAGTTCGCGGCGGTGTCGCGCGAAGCCCTGCTGCTGGCCAACAACGTGCTGCTCGCGGTGGCCGCCGCGACGGTGCTGCTCGGCACGCTCTATCCACTGCTGGTCGACGTGCTGGGCCTCGGCAAGATCTCCGTCGGGCCGGCGTATTTCGAACAGGTCTTCGTGCCCCTGATGGCGCCCGCGGTCCTGCTGATGGGGGCCGCGCCGCTGATGCGCTGGCGCAGGAGCGAGCTGGCGGATGTGACGAAGCGGCTGCGCTGGTCCGCCGTTGCCAGTCTTGCGATCGCGCTCGGCCTTCTGGCGGTGCTGCGGAATGCCTCCGCGCTGACCGGGCTCGGGCTGACGCTCGCTTGCTGGGCCGTCGCCAGCGCGGTCGCAAGCCTGGGCGACCGCCTGCGCCATCAGGGCGGCCGCCGGCTTGCCGCACTTCGCCAGCTGCCGGCCGGCTATGTCGGCATGCTGCTGGCCCATGCCGGCGTGGGCGTGTTCATCGCCGGGGTCACGCTGGTCAGCAGCCAGGAGAGCACGCGCGAGCTGCCGATGAAGATCGGCGACACGGTGGAGGTGGCAGGCCATGCCTTCCGCTTCGATGGCGTGGCGCCGGCCGTCGGACCCAACTACGAAGCACTGGTCGGCACGCTGACCGTGACACGCGACGGCCACCCGATAGCAACGCTCTCGCCGGAACGGCGCGTCTACCGCAGCCAGCAGATGCCGACCACCGAGGCCGCCATCGACGTCGGCCTGACGCGCGATCTCTACGTCGCCATCGGCGAATCGCTCGGGGAGCACGGCTGGGCGGTGCGGCTCTACGTGAAGCCCTTCGTCGGCTGGATCTGGGCCGGCTGCCTGCTGATGGCCGTCGGCGGCCTGCTTGCCGCGAGCGACCGGCGCTATCGACTGGCAAGACGCGCGAGCGTTGCCGGCAGCACTGCGCCCGCGGCCCTCGTACCCGGCGAGGCACAGGCATGACCCGCTTCCTGCTGCCGCTCGGCGTGTTCCTCGCACTGGCCATCGCGCTCGCGGCCGGGCTGAGCCGCGACCCGCGCGCGCTCCCTTCGCCGCTGGTCGGCAAGCCCGCGCCCGCCTTCGAGCTGCCGCTGCTC
>NZ_JBBKZU010000007.1:0-397158 GCF_037889935.1 Variovorax ureilyticus | reverse complement strand
GCGGTGCGCCATGTCCAGACCCACCGGATCGAGCAGCTTCATCATCGGAAGGATGTCGGGCTCGTAGCGGCCCGCGAAGGGATTGGTCAGCACCGCGGCGATCGCGCCACGCACCAGCGGCGTTGCTGCGCGGGGGCCGAACTCGTGATGGATGGTCTCGACCTGGGTGAACACACGGCGTATATCGATCATGGGCATGCGCACTCTTTTTGTGCGTTAAGTGTTTCCTACATCAAATGCACTTTAGCAAAGCGGTTCTCGCTCGACAAGACTTCACAAAAGTGACGCAAATGCAGTTTCAGCGCGACCGGGAATTTCTGCGTCAAAACTCTTGCGAAGCTCCGGCAACGTGACTAGCATGCGCAAACAATACATGTAGCATTCCCTACATGAAATGCGCAGAAACCCGACTGTGCCGTGTTCGAGGGACACGCTCGAACGATCCTCAACCCGTATCGAAGGAACCGAAACCATGAGTGCATTCAGCGAAGAACGCGTCCTCGCCGTCCACCACTGGACCGACCGACTCTTCACGTTCACGACCACGCGAGACCAGGCGCTTCGCTTCTCCAACGGTCACTTCACCATGATCGGGCTGAAGGTCAACGACAAGCCGCTGCTGCGCGCCTACAGCATCGCCAGCGCCAACTACGAGGACCATCTGGAGTTTCTCAGCATCAAGGTGGAAGACGGTCCGCTCACCTCCCGACTGCAGCACGTCCAGCCGGGCGACACCGTCATCGTGGGCCGCAAGCCCACCGGCACGCTGCTCATCGACTACACGCTGCCGGGCAAGCGCCTGTATCTGTTCGGCACGGGAACTGGACTTGCGCCTTTCATGAGCGTCATCCGCGACCCGGAGACCTACGAGAGGTTCGACCAGATCATCCTGGTACACGGCGTGCGGCAGATCGATGAACTCGCCTATCACGACCTCGTGACGAATCACCTGCCCAACCACGAGATCCTGGGCGACCTGATCCGCGACCAATTGCTCTACTACCCGACGGTGACTCGCGAGGAATTCCGCAACACGGGGCGCATCACCGATCTCGTTGCCACCAACAAGCTCACGGACGACCTTGGACTTCCGCCCCTCGATGCCGCAGAAGACCGCGTCATGCTCTGCGGGAGCCCCGGTCTCTTGATCGACATGCGCGAGATCCTCGAAGCACGCGGCTTCAAGGAAGGCAACACCACGACGCCGGGAGACTATGTCGTCGAACGCGCCTTCGCCGACAAGTAACACCCGACACATCGACATCTCAACCCGGCTACGGGGCCCCGCGAAGCGGTTCTCACGACAACCCTCCGGACGAAGGGGTGGTCACTTTCCCGCCCCGTAAGTGCGCCAATTCGGCGCGCCTTCACCAGAATGAATCGTCCCTCGCACCAGAACCGATCGTCTCGCCCGGCTTGTTAAGTGTTTCCTCCAATTGAATGGAGGATTTACTTACATACGATGTAGGCACGAGTCCTGCAATAGCAACGCCAACACCTGGTTGAAGCCTCTGCTGAACACCCATCGAAGGAGTCTGCGATGAACACCCCCTACGCCTACAACGCCTGGTATCCCCTTGCCTGGGCGCGTGACATCGGCCGCACCTTGGCCACCCGCCGCGTGCTGGAGGAAGACCTGGTCGTCTTCCGCACGGAAGGCGGAAAGGTCGCCGCCCTGGAGGATGTCTGCCCCCACCGCCTCGCCCCGCTATCGCTCGGCACGTTGCGCGGCGACGCGGTCGAATGCGGCTATCACGGCCTCGCCTTCGACTGCACCGGCAAATGCATCTCCGCACCCGGAATGGCGCGTGCGCCCACGGGCGCGCAGGTTCGCAGCTACCCGACCGCCGAGAGCATGGGCATGGTCTGGGTATGGATGGGCGATGCCGACAAGGCCGATCCCGGGCAGGTCTTTCGTCTTCCCGAATATGACGATCCGAACTACAGCGTCGTCGAAGGCGATGCCCTCCCCGTTCGCGCCAACTACCTGAGCCTTGCGGACAACCTGTGCGATCCCACGCACGTGGTGTACGTGCACAAGACCACCCTGGCCAGCGCCGGGCGCGAGGAAACACGCGTCATGCACGAGCGCCAGGGCAACAAGGTGATCACATGGCGTTGGGTGATCGACGGTCCGCTGATCCCGGTTTTCCAGGGCCTGAAGGATTTTGGCGGTGCGAACGTCGATCGCTGGCACTACTACCACTACCACGCGCCGTGCATTGCCGTGATCGACTTCGGCTCCGCACGTACCGGGACCGGCGCGCCGGAGGGCAACAGGGAAGACTGCATCCAGATGTTCGCCTGCCACTTCATCACGCCGATCGACCAGCACAGTTGCATGCAGCACTGGCTGTGCCTGAAGAACTCGCCGGCCGACCCGGAAGTCGACGCCCGTCTGCTCTCGAGCCTGCGCCTGGCCTTCAACGAGGACAAGCAGGTGCTCGAAGCCATCCAGCGCAACGAGGACAAGCCGCGCGAGTGGAAGCGCATCAACCTCGCGCTGGATGCCTCGTCCATCAAGATGCGCCGCATCGTCGAAGAGATGGCCGGCTCCGCCACCTGAACGCCCGATCTTTGTCATCCCACGAGGAGTTTGCTCATGAATGCCCCACGTTCCGCGCCCGTCCGCCTGCTGGCGGCCAGCCTCGTCCTCGCCGCGAGCACCGTGTTCGCGCAGGACACGATCAAGATCGGCGAGATCAACAGCTACAAGGCACTGCCTCAGAACCTGGTCCCCTATCGCCAGGGTTGGCTGCTGGCGCAGGAGGAAATCAATGCCGCGGGCGGCGTCCTCGGGCGAAAGATGGAGACCATCTTTCGCGACGACAACGCCAATCCCGGTGACGCGGTCCGCGTGGCAGAAGAACTGCTCACGCGAGAGAAAGTCGAGCTTCTCAGCGGCGTCACGCTTTCGCACGTCGGCCTTGCGATGGCGGACTTCGCGCGCCAGCGGAAGGTCTTCTTCCTGGCCTCCGGGCCTTTGACCGACAAGGTCGTGTGGGACAACGGCAACCGCTACACCTATCGACTGCGCTCGGGCACCTATGCACTGGCCGCGTCGGTGGTCCCCGAAGCCGCAAAGCTCAAGAAGAAGCGCTGGGCGCTCATCTATCCCAACTACGAGTACGGCCAGGCCGCCGCGGCCGCCTTCAAGGAAAACCTGAAGAAGCTGCAGCCCGATGTCGAATTCGTCGCCGAGCAGGCGCCGCCCTTGGGCAAGGTCGACGCCGGCGCGATCACGCAGGCGATCGCCGATGCAAAGCCGGACGCGATCTTCAACGCGCTCTTCGGCGCAGATCTCATCAAGCTCGCGCGCGAAGGCAAGACCCGTGGCCTGTTCGAGGGTCGCGAAGTGGTGAGCCTCCTGACCGGCGAACCGGAATACCTCGATCCTCTGAAGGACGACGCGCCATCGGGCTGGATCGTGACCGGCTATCCCTACGCGAACATCGACACGCCCGAGCACAAGGCCTTCCTGGCTGCGTACCAGAAGAAGTACAACGACTATCCGCGACTCAATTCGGTCGTCGGCTACGCGACTGCGAAGGCACTTGCAGCCGGCATCCAGAAGGCGGGCTCGACCGACACCGAAAAGCTGATCGCATCCTTCAAGGACCTGCAATTCACATCACCGTTCGGTCCCGTGGTCTTCCGTCCCCAAGACAACCAGTCCACGCTCGGCATCTTCGTCGGGCGCACCGCGATCAAGGACGGCAAGGGCGTCATGCCCTCCGGCACCTACATCGACGGCAGCAAGCTGCAGCCGTCCGAAGAAGTCATCCGCAAGCTCCGAAGCAATGCATCCTGAACATCGCCAACATGCCTGAAACTACAAAGACGCTCCCCCCCATCGGCTGCAACGGGCGCGGGGCCCAGGCCTCATCGATGGAGGCGCCGGTCTCGTTGCAGGAGCCAGCGATCGAGGAACAGTTCCGCCTGGTGAGCGAATCCGGCGTCTTCGACAGCTTCGATCGCCTGCCGATGCCGGACCAGGTGGACACCTACCTGCGCTGCATCGAGCGCTGGAAGCTGCCGGTCCTCACGGCCAGCTGGTTTTATGCGCTCGGGCAGGACGAGGCCCAGTTGGGCGAGAAGCTGAAGCTCGCGGCCACAGTCGGCGCGCGTCAGCACAACATCATGGTCCATTGGCACGATGGCGCCGGCCGGCCCGTGACCGATGCGCAAGTGGCGGACTTCTACCTCCGCGCGTACGACCTCGGCATGGCATTGAACGTCGAGCCGACGCTGGAGCTGCACGTGAACATGTGGAGCGAGGACCCCCGCCGCGTGGTCCCGGTGGCCGAAGCGGTGCGCCGTCGTGGCATTCCGTTCAACTTCACGCTCGATTACAGCCACGTCATCTTCAAGATGGGCAACGAGCAGGAACTCGAACTGTGCGGACTGAAGGACGACGTGGCCGCGGGCCGGGTCGAACTCGATCCGCGGCGCCCCGGAAGCCTCGTCGACCAGTGGCTCGACATGGGCATCGTGCGCTGGCTGCAGGTGCGCGCCGTCGCGCCCAACGGTCCGCGCAACCTGTGGTCGATCCTCGATCCCACGCAGCCGGTGGCGGCCGTTCCGAAGCACTCGCTGTTCGACTACAAGGCCGGCGAGCCAGGGCGGGGCATCCTCTATCCCTTCGCGGAACCGGGCCCGGGCGAATGGCATTCGCCGTGGGATGCCTCGGCGCTCGACTGCACGAAGGCCGTGGTGCACAAGGTGCTCGAACACCACGCACGCCATGCCGACTCGCGGCTGATGGCGATCACCACGGAGATGATCAATCTGCCCGACTACGCGCACAACGCACGCTTCTCGCTGATGGGTCAGAACGCAGCGATCGCGCGCTTCGTGCGCGACACATGGACGCAGAAGCAGGAGAAAGCCGCGGTCTTCGCGTAAGCAGCCGACTCCATTTGCGCACGAGCGGCCGCGAGGCCCGCTCTGCGCCATCCGATCACTTCTTCGGCAAGGCGAGGTGATCGACCACGATCTGCTCGATGTACGCCAGCCAGTTCTCGCGGGCATCGGGGCTGTCTAGGTTGCGCGACAGATAGTTCGACAGCGTGTAGCGGTTCGACACATACAGGTAGCACAGCGACGAGATCAGCAGGAACACGTTGTCCGCGGACGCGCCGCTGCGGAAGTCCTTCGACTTCACGCCGCGCTCCAACAGTTCTTCGAGCAGCCGCATCTTCGGTGATGCGATGGCCTTGACCCGATCCGAAGATTTCTTCAGGTGCTGGGCCTTGTAGAGGTTCTCGGTATTGAGGAGGCTGAGAAGTTCGGGGTTGTCGCGGTAGTAGGACCACGTGAACCGGACCAGCGCGCGCATCGCTTCGGGCGGGCTGAGCTTGCCCAGGTCGAGTGCCTGCTCGGCGAGCATCTGCTTCTCATAGAGGAACTCGAGCGCCGCGACGTAGAGTCCTTCCTTGTTTCCGAAGTGGTAGTAGAGGCTGCGTTCGTTGCGCTTGGCCCTGCGGACGATCCGCTCGACGGTGGCGCCACCATAGCCGTGCCGCGAGAACTCGGCGATGCCTGCTTTCAGGATGACGCGGCGTGTTTCATCTCCGTCCCGCACAACGCGCTTGCGCTCTTGTTCTTCCACATCCGTCACTGTGTGTCGCCCCTCAATGCTTGAACGCCGACCCGTTGATAAAAAAGGCCTTCGGGTCTTGATGGCGGGCTCGCCGGCGCCGTTTGCAGCAGCGATGCCCTTGCCGAGTGTATCGAGATTCGGCATCGCGGCATCTCGCGACAGGCGCGATCAACGCTCGATCAGCTCCCTCTTGAGCACTTTCCCGGCCGGACTCACGGGCAGTGCATCGAGGAAGCTGATCAGCCTGGGCACCTTGTACGCGGCGAGTCGCTCCTTGCAGTGCCGCCGCAGTTCATCCTCGTCGAGTTGCATCGCCGCGCGCAGCACGATCGCGGCCTTCAGCAACTCGCCGTACTTCTCATCCGGCACGCCAACCGCTGCGGCTTGCGCGACCGCAGGATGCTGGAGGAGCACGCTCTCGACTTCGACGGCCGAGATCTTCTGGCCGCCGGAGATCACCTGGTCCCTGGTTCGACCGGAGATGTAGATGGCCCCTTCTTCGTCCCTGCGGCCCAGGTCACCGGTGAGCAGCCAACCGTCGATCAGCGCGCCCGCAGTGCGCTCCGGATCGCGAAAGTAGCCGGACATCAGTGTGGGCGAGCGAACGATCAGGGAACCGATTTCGCCGCAAGGGACATCCGCGCCGGCTTCGTCCACGATCCTGTACTCGACGCCGGCCACGGGCATTCCGACGGAGCCGTCGGGAGCATCTCCCAGGCGGCCGGCATGGAAGCTGAAGATCGGCCGACACTCCGACAGCGCGTAATAGTCTTGAACGCGCATGCCGAGCCGGCGCTCGATCGCGTCCCTGGTCGGCCCCGCCAGTGGCGCACCCGACGACACCGCAAGCCGCACCGAGCCGAGGTCATATCGCTTGCCGGTCTCGCTCACATGCTCGAGCATCATCGCGTACATGGTCGGCACGCCGAGCATGACCGTTCCACGACGCGACGCGATGCCTTCGAGCACGCGCACGGGGTTGAACTTCTCGAACAGCAGCACCGTCGCACCCTGCGCGAACGCGACCATCGTCGCGGTGTGGAGACCGAACAGGAACGACAGCGGCAGCGCACACACGAAGCGATCGTCGGCCGTCACCTGCCATTGGCTCGCGAAGGCGTCGGCGGACAGCAGTTCGATGCGGTGCGTGGCCGGCACGCCCTTCGGAAGCGAGGTCGTGCCGGATGTGTAGATGACGAGGGCCAGATCGTCCTCGCGGGGCTCCTGCAGCGGCGCGGGCGCCGCGCCGCCATCCACGCGGCCGGCCTCCCGAAACAGATCCTCCAACACCAGGCTCGGCACCGGCCTGGCGGCCCGGGCCTGCGCATCGGCCAACGGCAGCGAATGGCTGGCGTCGCACACAGCGAGCACCGGGTCTGCATGGCCGAGGATGTACGCAATCTCGGAGGACGACAGATCGGCATTGATGGGGAACAATGCCGAGCCGCAGCGCAGCACGGCATGGTAGAAGATCAGGTACTCGGGCGCATTCGATGCCAGGAGGCAGACCCGCTGGGCGGCGCCGAGACCCTTGGCGCGAAGCACGGTCGCCAGCCCCGCGGAAGACCGTGCGAGCTGCGCATAGGTGATCGTGCGATCGCCGAACTCGATCGCCACCTTGTCGGGCGTCTCGGCAGCGAAATGGTCGATCCGGCCGACGATGGTGCGAAGGTCATGCATGGGCATCCCTTTCATCAGGCCAGACCGCAGAGGGCACCATCGCCTGCCAGCAGGCGCCGGGCGATGACCAGCTTCTGGATCTCGTTCGTTCCTTCGGTCACGATGTAGATCGGCGCCTCGCGGTAGAGCCTTTCCACCGGGAACTCCGACACGTAGCCGTAGCCGCCGTGAACCCTCACCGCGGCCAGGCTCACCTCGGCGCTCATCTCGCTGGCGATCAGCTTCGCCATCCCAGCAATCATGTCGCAGCGGCGGCCCTGCTGCTTCTCGCGCGCCGCTTCCATCACCAGCGCGCGGGCGGCCATCACCTTGGCAGCCATCTCGGCGAGCAGGCATTGCACCGCCTGATGGTTGGCGATGGGAACCCCGAACGTCTCGCGCTGGCGCGCGAACTCCAGCGAAGCATTCAGCGCCGAGCGGCCCAGTCCGACGGCGGAGGCCGCTATCGCGATCCGGCCCGTTTCGATCACGTCCAGCAGTTGCGCCATCCCGTGGCCGGGAACGCCGCCGACGATCGCGTCGGCACCCAGCTTCACGTCGTCGAACACCAGTTCGGCCGTGTCCACATGCTTGAAGGCCATCTTGTGGAAGAGCCCGGCAACGCTGAAGCCCGGCGTACCTTTCTCGACGATGCAGATGCTGATGCCGCCCTTGGCCGGCGTGGCCGCAGACGGGTCCGTCTTGACGAGCACAAGGTAGAGCGATGCCTGCGCGCCGTTGGTGATGAAGATCTTTCCGCCGCGCAGACGCAGCGAGCCGTCTTCTGCGGGCAGCGCCGTCGTGCGGATCGCCTGCAGATCCGAGCCCGCGTTCGGCTCGGTCAGCGCGATCGCACCGCGCAATTCGCCCGATGCCAGCCTCGGCAGGTAGCGCGACTTCTGCGCCTCGGTGCCGAAGCGCGCGAGGATGCTGGAGACCGAACAGTGACTGTTGATGAAACTCGGCAGGCTGGTCCAGCCTGCCGCCAGTTCTTCCATGAGCCGCGCGTACACAGGAACGCTCAAGCCCAGGCCGCCGTATTGCTCGGGCACCACGATGGCGAACAGCCCGAGCTCGACCATGCGGGCGATCACGTCGTGCGGGTACTCGTCCTGCGCTTCGAGTTGTGCAACGCGGGGCTTGATCTCCTTCACGACGAAGCGGTGAATCGCCTCGACCAATGCGTCCTCGTCTTCCTGGTGCATGTTGCTTCCTTCATCCGTGCAATAGCGCGACAACCAAGCATACGCGGCATCTTCATGTATGTAAATATTCCCTGCACTAATTGCTCCGGTCGTGCTATCGTTCCAAACATGATGCGGGGCGCGGAGAGGATCTGTGCACCGCCTTCCTCCGAACAAGGCAAGGTCCCATGCACAAGACATTGAAGCTTCGCTCAGACGCCTTCCCCGCTCCTTTCGTTCAGCGGCGGATGGTCCGCTTCGGAGACACGGATGCGGCAAAGATCGTCTATACCGTCAAGTTCTTCGACTTCGCGATGGATGCGCTGGACGGCTGGTTCGCCGCTGTGCTCGACCATGACTGGTACGCCCTCAACACCGAGTACGGTGTGTCGTGTCCCTTCGTGCAATGCGGTCTCGACTTCAAGGCGCCCCTGCGGCCCGGCCAGGAAGTGGCGATCGAGATCCTGGTGACACGCCTGGGCAGTTCATCGCTTCAATTCCAGATTCGCGGCTTTCGTCCCGACGAGGTACTGAGCTTCACCGGCCGATGGACCTGCGTATTCGTCGATCCGACCAGCATGCAGGCGACTGCCATCCCCGCGGTGTTCGCGCAGCGAATCTCGGCGTACATCGAGGCATGCGGCGAATCCGAAGCCGTTCCTGTTTGAACGCCCCCATTGATCCACCGACCTCCTCAAGGAAGTGCATTCATGAAATCCAGAGCCGCCGTCGCCTTCGAAGCCGGAAAGCCCCTGCAGATCGTCGAGATCGACGTTGCCCCGCCCAGGAAGGGCGAAGTGCTCGTCAAGATCACCCATACCGGCGTGTGCCACACCGATGCCTTCACCCTCTCCGGCGATGATCCCGAAGGCCTCTTCCCGGCCGTGCTGGGCCACGAAGGCGCGGGCATCGTCGTCGAGGTCGGTGAAGGCGTCACCAGCGTCAAGCCCGGCGACCACGTCATTCCGCTCTACACCGCCGAATGCGGCGAATGCCTGTTCTGCAAGAGCGGCAAGACCAACCTGTGCGTCTCCGTGCGGGCCACGCAAGGCAAGGGCGTGATGCCCGACGGCACGAGCCGCTTCAGCTACAACGGCCAGCCGGTGTACCACTACATGGGCTGCTCCACCTTCAGCGAGTACACCGTGGTGGCCGAGGTCTCGCTGGCGAAGATCAACCCCGATGCGAACCCCGAGCAGGTCTGCCTGCTGGGCTGCGGCGTGACCACGGGGCTCGGTGCGGTCAAGAACACGGCCAAGGTGCAGGAAGGCGATTCGGTCGCCGTCTTCGGGCTCGGCGGCATTGGTCTCGCGGTGATCCAGGGCGCGAAGCTCGCCAAGGCCGGGCGCATCATCGCCATCGACACCAACCCGTCCAAGTTCGATCTGGCGCGCACCTTCGGCGCCACCGACTTCGTCAACCCGAAGGACCACGACAAGCCGATCCAGCAGGTGATCGTCGAGATGACCGGCTGGGGTGTGGACCACAGCTTCGAGTGCATCGGCAACGTGAACGTGATGCGCGCGGCGCTGGAGTGCGCGCACCGCGGATGGGGCCAGTCGGTGGTCATCGGCGTGGCCGGCGCAGGCCAGGAGATCTCGACGCGGCCGTTCCAGCTCGTCACCGGGCGGCGCTGGCTGGGCACCGCCTTCGGCGGCGTCAAGGGCCGCAGCCAGCTGCCCGGCATGGTGGAAGACGCCATGGCCGGCCGCATCCAGCTCGCGCCGTTCGTCACGCACACCATGCCGCTCACGGAGATCAACGAGGCGTTCGACCTGATGCACGAAGGCAAATCGATCCGCTCAGTCGTCCACTACTGATCGGCGAGCCTCGCCGGAACCCGAATCGGCCGATTGCGCCGCGGCGATGCGCTCGCAATCGGCTGGGGCAGTCTCCCGTCCGCTTGGCCTTCGCCGGCATGCGTGGCACGATGCCGGCCACCCTACCTGCCCGGAGACTTCCTTGACGAATGGCCGCTCGCGCCTGCAGCGCCTGCTGGACGGCATCAGCGTCGCGATGATGCCGCTGGCGCTGGCGATCACCCTGCTGCTGTTCCTTCAATGGCCGCTGCGGGACTGGATCGGCAAGGGATCGCCCCAGGCGAACGATCTGGCGCAATGGCTGTTCGCGCTCTACGTGGCCGTCGCGATCAACCATGCGCGGCGGCGCGGCGCGCATCTGGTCGCCCGGCCCGACATTCCGCTGTCCGGCGCGGGCCGCCTCGCGCTTTGGCGCCGCATCGGCGCGCCGCTGTGCGTGCTGCCTTGGGCCGTCTTCCTCGTGGCCAGCGCCGCTGCACCGGTGAGCCAGTCGGTGCGCGCGCTCGAACTCTTTCCCGACAGCTTCAATCCCGGCTATTTCATGATCAAGGTCGCGTTGATGCTGATGGGCCTGCTGATGGGTGCCCAGGCCGCGCTCGACCTCGTTCGCGCACTGCGCGGCGAGGCGGCGGCATCGTGATGGCGATGGGCTGGTTCGGCCTCGCCCTGCTCCTGCTGGCGCTCGCGCTGATGATGACCACGGGCTGGCCGACCTACGCGGTGCTGCTCGGCGTGTGCTCGGCGGGCACGGTGGTGGGACTGGCGTCGGGAGCGATCGACGCCGCCGTGCTCGGCACGCTGCCCGAGCGCATCGTGGGCCTGCTCGATCGCGATCTGCTGCAGGCGCTGGTGCTGTATGCCCTGGTCGGCGCCTTGCTGAATCGGCTGATGCTCGCCGACAGTCTCTACAGCGGGCTCGACAAGGCATTGCGGCGGCACGCGCCTTCCGCCGCGCCAGAACTCGCCGGGCTCGGCCTCGGCCTGATGCTCGCACCGATGAACGGTTCGGTCGGCGCGAGCCTGATCACCCTGTCGCGCACCGCGGACGCGAGATGGGCCTCCGAAGGCCGCGCGCCGGCCCGTCGCACCGCGATGGTGGCGCTCGCCAGCACGCTGGGCGTGATCGTGCCGCCCTCGCTGGTCCTGCTGCTGCTCGGCGACGCGATGCTGCAGGCGCACACCGAGGGCGTGAACCTCGCGCAGTCGATGGGCCTGCCGCACGCCGGCGCAGCCGTGCGCATCGTCAACACGCAGGACATCCTCCAGGCGGCGCTGCTGCCCGGCGCCGTGCTGCTGGCGGTGTGGGCGATGCTCATCCTGCTCACCGCACCGCGTGCGCCACGAAGCGCATCGCCCGCGCCGCTCTCGACCAGCGAACGCATGGCGCTGTGTGTGGTGCCGCTGGTCATCCTCGTCTTGCTGTCGCTCGTCGCGATCGGCAAGGTGCGCGCGGTCGAGGCGGCGGCGACCGCCGGGATGCTGCTGCTCTGCTGGGGATTCGTGTCGCGTCGGCTGACCGGCGCGCTGCTCCGCACGGTGCTCGACGAGGCCATGTCCCTGACCGGCGCGCTGTTCGCCTTGCTGGTCGCCGCGACCAGCTTCTCGCTGCTGCTGCGCCTGCTCGGCACCGACAGGCTCGCGGTGCAGTTGATGCAATCGCTGCAGGGCCGTCCGGTGCTCGCGACGCTGGCCGTGCTCGGCGTGCTGCTGGCCTGCGCCTTCGTGCTGGATGCATTCGAGCTGATCTTCCTGGTGGTGCCGATCGTCATGCCGCCGCTGCTGGCGCAGATCGACGATGCGGCCTGGATCTCGACGCTGGCGCTCTTCGCGCTGCAGGCGGGCTTTCTGCTTCCGCCTTTCGGCTACGCGGTGGTACTGGCGCGCGGCCACACGTCGCCGCGACCGGGGTCGTGGAATGTCCTCGCCGTGCTCGCGCCCTACCTCATCGCGCTGCTGCTGGTCATGGGCATGGTGGTCGCATGGCCCGCGGCCACGCGCTGGCTACGCACCGCACCGGCAACGCTCGCACCGGACGAGAGCCTCCGACCGGAGCAGATCGATCAGCTCATGCGCGAGATGTCGACGCCCTCGGACGACACCTCGCCCGAACCGCCGCCGGATCAATGAGACGCGCGGCGCTCGCCTGCCCGACGGCGCGCCGACCCGCGAGACCGCTGCGCAGCGACTTCTTCCTTGACGGCGGCGAAGTGCGCCCGGACGACCTCGAAGGCGCGTTCGGCCGCCGGCAGCCGCGTGCGGCCGGTGTGCTCGACGATCCCCAGCGTCAGGTCCAGATCGAGGGCGGGCTGCACGTCGAGCCGCACGAGCGTTCCCGCGCGCAGCGCGGAGATCACCGCCACATCGGTCGACGGCGCGATCGCATCGCTTGAGGTGAGCAGCGTCAGCACGGTGGAGACGTCGTTCGTGCTCGCGGCGAAATGCTGCTGCAAGGGCAGGGGCAGCCCGTACAGGACCGCCATGCGCCGCAGCAGCGACTCGTTGGCATAGCCGGACATGATCAGCGGATAACGCTGCAGGTCTTCGATCCCGATCCGCAGTTGGCCAGCCAGCGGATGGTCCCGCCTTGCGAACCATCCGAAAGTGCAGTCGTAGACGGGCTCGGCGCTCACGCCGCTGTCCGCGTCGGCTGCCCGGACGTCGCCGACGAAGAAGTCGAGTTCCTCGCGCTGCAGCGCGGCCAGCAGCACGTCGGTGCTCTGCACCAGCGTGCCGAGGCGCAGGCCGGGTGCCGCCGACAGCAGCTCGAGCACCATCGGGCCGAGCAGGGTCATGGCAATGGACGAGCCCATGCCGAAGGAGAGGGCGCCGAGTTCGCCCGAACGCATGAGCGCCAGCGAGCGCGCGCCCTCCCGCTCGTCGAACACGATGCGCCGCGCCCGCTCGGCGTAGGTCACGGCGTACGGCGTGGGGCGCAACCGCCGGTCCTGCCGGTCGAACAGCGGGACGCGCAGTTCGTCTTCGAGCGCGCGCAGGCTGCGCGAAAGCGCGGGCGGACTCAGGTGCACCGCCTCCGCGGCGGCGGCGAGCGAGCCCAGGTCCATCACGGCGAGGAAGTGGCGCAACTGGCGGGTGTTCAAGGGACAGGCTCCATGACTTGCAGATATTGCAAGCCGATGACAGAAAACTTGCAATTTACGCAATCGTCCCCGATTCCTAGACTCGCGGCAATGGCCCCCAACACCATGACCCATTCCACTTCTCCAATCCTCGCAGGCCTCCCGCTGGTGGCGATCGCCGCCGACCGCATCGAGCGCCACCAGCATCCGGCGCACGCCTTGCTGCACGGCTATGTGCGCGCGGTGTCGGAACTGGCCGCGGCCCTGCCCCTGGCGCTGCCTGCGGCACCTCAGGCCATGGACGCGGACAGCCTGATCCATGGCATCGACGGCATCGTGCTGACCGGCAGCCCCTCCAATGTCGCGCCGGAGCACTATGGCGCCGCCGCGCTGCCCGAGAGCGTGCTGCTCGACCGCGACCGCGATGCCACCGTGCTGCCGCTGCTGCCGATGCTCGTCGCCGCCGGCGTCCCGGTGCTCGGCGTGTGCCGCGGCTTCCAGGAGATGAACGTCGCCTGGGGCGGCACGCTGCACGCTGCCGTGCACACCCGGGACGGCGCCCTCGACCACCGCGAGGGCGATCACGACCGGCCGATCCAGCGCTGGTACGACGACAGCCACGAGATCCACATCGCACCCGGCGGCGTGTTGGCCGGCCTCGCGACGCGGCACAGCCTGCCGGTCAACTCGCTGCATCACCAGGGCATCGAGCGCCTCGGCCCCGGCCTGCGCATGGAGGCGACCGCGCCCGACGGGCTGGTCGAGGCCTTCTCGGTGGAGGGCGCGCCTTCATTCGCGCTCGCGGTGCAGTGGCACCCCGAGATGCGCATCGACGACTGCCCGCTGGCACAAGCCATCTTCCGCGCCTTCGGCGCCGCGTGCCGGGCTCGCCGGCAGCAGCGGCTCGGCCTGCTGGCCGATCGCCTGTCCGTGGCGCTCGCCGCCTGATCCTTCACCGACCGCCATGAACGACATCGCCTCCCTCGACCTCTTCAGCCCCAGCTACGCCACGGCGCGGCGGAAATTCCAGGACGCTGCCGCGGCGCGCGGCCTGCCAGTCGACAGCCGCGTGCTGGATCTGCCGGGCGCCGAAGGCGAGACCCTGGCGATGGACGTCGTGCTCGACGGGCCGGCCGATGCGAGCAGGCTGCTGGTCGTGCTCAGCGGCGTGCATGGCGTGGAGGGCTTCTGCGGATCGGCCATCCAGACCGGCATGCTGCGCCTGGGAGCGCCCGCGCACCCGGACACCGCGGTGCTGCACATCCATGCGATCAACCCGTATGGCTTTTCATACCTGCGCCGCGTGACGCAGGAAAACGTCGACCTGAACCGCAACTTCGTCGATTTCGCCAAGCCCCTGCCCGTGAATGCGGGTTATGGGGCGATCCACGACGCGCTGCTGCCGCCCACCTGGCCGCCTGCGCATCAGGCCGAAGCCGACCTTGCCGCCTATCGCGACAAGCACGGCGAGCGCGGACTGCAGCGTGCCATCAGCCTCGGGCAGCATGCGCACGCGGACGGCATGTTCTTCGGTGGACGCGCACCCACTTGGAGCAACCAGAACTTCCGGGCCGTCCTGCGCGACTACGCAACGCAGGCGCGCGAGATCGCCTCGGTCGACATCCACACCGGCCTCGGGCCCTACGGCGTGGGCGAGCGCATCTTCGCGAGCTTCGACAACGGCGTGCTGCCGCGCGCGCGGCAGTGGTGGGGCGCGCTCACCGACGTGCACGCCGGCAGCTCGACCAGCATCCCGATGACCGGGCCCATCCAGACGGCGCTCTTCGAGGAGTGCGCGCAGGCCGTGCATGTCGGCATCTGCCTGGAATTCGGCACGCATCCCAACGAACGGGTGATGCCCGCGCTTCGCGCCGAGCACTGGATGCACCGCCACGGCGCCGACGACGGCATGCAGGCGCTGCACATCAAGCAGGCGCTCAAGGACGCCTTCTATCCCGACGCGGAAGACTGGAAGCTCGCCATCTGGCACCAGGGACGCCAGGCCTGCCTGCAGGCCATCGACGGCCTGCAGCCGGGCGGCCTGTCGCAAGGCTGACCGCGCACGGCCGATCCACAGCACGCACACTCCACACCCAGGACAACCATGAACGCCACCACTCTCGGTTCCCATCCCGTGCAAGAGGCCCTTCGTCCCAGCAACGCCCGGCACGACGCCGCCGCACCCACGCGCATCAGCCGGAAGGCGGTCGCGGCCGCGGTCGCCGGCAATGCGCTGGAGTTCTACGACTTCGTCATCTACGCCTACTTCGCGGTCTACATCGGCAAGACCTTCTTCCCGGTGAGCGGCGAGTTCGGCAGCCTGATGGCGGCGGTCGCGACCTTCGGCGTGGGCTTCTTCACCCGGCCGCTGGGCGGCGTGCTGATCGGCGCCTTCGCCGACAAGGCGGGCCGCAAGCCGGCCATGATCCTCACGGTGGCGCTCATCACCGTCGGCACCCTGGGCCTCGCGGCCACGCCGGGCTACGCCAGCATCGGCATCGCGGCGCCGATCATCGTGGTGTTCTGCCGGCTGCTGCAGGGCCTCGCGCTCGGCGGCGAAGTGGGGCCGGCCACTGCCCTGCTGATCGAGGCCGCACCCAAGGGGAAACGCGGCTTCTACTCGAGCTGGCAGATCGCGAGCCAGGGCCTCGCGGTCGCGGTGGGCGGATGCCTGGGCGTGGGACTGTCGCTCGCGCTGACGCCGGAACAACTGGCGTCGTGGGGCTGGCGCGTGCCTTTCCTGCTGAGCCTGGCGCTGGTGCCGATCGCGCTTTACATCCGCCGCAGCCTGCCGGAGACGCACGACCACGGCCACGAGCGCAGCGGCGCGGCCATCGTCGGCGCGGTGTTCCGCGAGCATCGCCGGATCCTGCTTTTGGGCGTGCTGGCGACGGCCTCGACCGCTGTGGCCTCGCAGGTGGGCAACTACATGGTCACCTACGCGGTGCAGGTGCTCAAGCTGCCTGGGGCCGTCGCGCAAGGCAGCGTGCTCATGGGCGGCCTGATGACTTTCGTGTTCGCCCTCGTGGGCGGCGCACTGTGCGACCGCCACGGCCGACGCTTGATCAACATGCTTCCGCGACTGGCGCTGCTGGTGCTGATCGTGCCGCTGTTCATGTGGCTGGCCGGCGCGCCGAGCGTCGCCACGCTGCTCATCGTGTCGGCCATCCTCGCGTCCCTCACCGCCATGTTCGGCACCGCCGGACTGGTGCAGGTGCCCGAGCTGCTGCCCATGGCCGTGCGCAGCACCGGCCTGTCGCTGGTCTACGCGATCGGCACGTCGATCTTCGGCGGCACCACGCAGTTCGTCGTCACCTGGCTGCTGGCGCTGACGAAGAACCCGATGGCGCCGGCCTGGTACGTGGTGGTCATGAGCGCGATCAGCCTCTGGGCGATGTGGATGCTGCCGGAGTCGCGCGACGTGGATGTGCAGCGCTAGCCTGCGCTTCGCAGCTCGCATCCGCAAGGATCAGATGGCGCATTTGCACCGCGATGGATGCGCTGAGTTCCCGGGCCCCGTCCGGTCCCGCGCTCGCAGGGTGGCCGAACGCGACTCTGGCGACGAGCCCGCGATAGCGAGGAAGCGCCACCTGCATCGCGGCAGCGAGCTTCTCCCTGTCGCGCGCCGTTCGGCGCAAGCAGGTGAACGGGTGCCTCTGCGTGTCCGGCGAGATGACATTGCTCACCAGCGCCGGCACGAATCGCACCGCCGGAACCCACCTGGCGAACAGGGCAAAACTGTCCGACCAGTTCTGCAATGACGCCAGGGCCCGCTGGGGGCCGAAGGTGGCGGGGTCGGGCTCTATGTCTCCCGCCGGGAAGGTCAACAGCGCGCCGCCTTCCCGCAGATGCCTTGCCGCGCCTCGCAGGGCCGCCATGCGCCCTGCCCCGTTCTCCGGCAGAAGAATCAGTTGCTGCGCCACATTCGGCAAGGCCCGAAGAAACGGGCGATCCGAAGCCATCACCCGAAGGTCCGGCCGCGACGCGAGACTGGTGAAGAGTGCGACCGCATCGGTCATCCCCGGATGGTTTGCGAGCACCACCAGCGGTCCATGCGCCGGGACACGCTCGAGGTCCGACGTGACGAGGCCGGCCGTCATGCGGCTCATCAGCCACGCGCTGCCCTGCGCAAGACCCTCCTTGCCCACGCGCGTGTCGAACTCGTGGGCCGTCCATGCGAAGCGGCGCGCCGTCGGCCGGAAGAGGTGACGCAAAGGCGTGCCGCGAAGACGCGACAGCCCCACCGAATCCAGGAGGTCGTCGATGTTGACCTCGGTGAGCGTTTCGACCAGCGGTGGCGTGGGGACGGGCATTCCGGGCCATTCTTATCCGGACGCGACCGCCTGTAAAACCCGTGCCTGCGTGGTCCGGGCCGGCGTCACTGCTGACAGGACGTTGTCAGCAGTGCGCCCCTACAGTGCAGGGCACCCCCACACGCACTGCAGGAGAGATCGGATCATGAGCAACTACTGGATCGGCGTGGTCTCGAAGGCGCATGTGCAGAACGGCGTGCGTGGCGGCTTCATCCAGCTCAACCACGGCAAGAAAGCCGCGGTGCAGCGACTGAAGGCCGGCGACATGCTGGCGATGTATTCGCCGCGCACCGACTACCCCGACGGCGCCGCCCTGCAGGCCTTCACCGCCATCGGCACCGTGGCGTCGGGCGAGGTCTACCAGGTGGAGATGTCACCCGACTTCAAGCCCTTCCGGGTGAACGTGCGGTTTCACGACTGCAATGACGCGCCGATCAAGCCCCTCATCGACCGGTTGTCCTTCATCCGGGACAAGACGCACTGGGGCGCCGCATTCCGCTTCGGCTACTTGCGCGTGCCGGAGGCGGATTTCCAGCTCATCGCCCAAGCGATGGGGCGCACGATGTAGGCGCGACTGCCTGAGGGTGTTCTTGACGACACTGCCGAGGCTCGGGCTCGCTCGCGGAAATGCCGGAGGCGCTGTCGGAATGCACCCACAGGTGCGCGGACGCCGTGTCGGTGAGGATGCCGGCTTCGCCGCCGCTCAATCCGAAAGATGCGGGATGTGCCCGGTCAACGCAGTTGCGGCTCGCTGCAGCAGTTCGAACTCCGACTCCGCCAAGCGACGGCTGCTCATGTCGAAGTGACTCATGGTTCCCCACAACGCGCCCTCTGCGTTCATGACGGGGACGCTGTGGTACGAGACGACGACGACGCCTCGATAAGGATGCCCGACGAGCCGCTCGTCGTTCCCGGAATCGTCGGTGCGAAAAACCTGATCCTTGCGCACGAACTGGCAGAAGCTCTGCTTGAAGGGCACGGCGATGAGGAAATCCGGACGCATCTGCCTGCGCTTGTCGTACAGCAGCACGTTGCGGAGGATGTCCCCTTCGAATCGGTAGACGGCGGTATAGCGGTGCGGTACGCCGCTGTTCAGGTATTGCAGGGCCGCCTCCGGCCTCCCGCTATCGAGCAACGTCGAAAACGTGTCGAGATGTCGTTCGGACTGCTTCATTGTTCCTCCTGCCTGCCAGTCATCGTCGTCGCCTTGTCCTTGTGCGAGGCGCGCCGGCACTATAGAGCCGATCGATGACATTGCATTGAGCATCCCCACTGCTGAGTACTATCCGCGCGGCCCTCCCGCAACGATCGGCGTGGGAACGGCGGACGCGCGAACGGTCCGGCTGCCTACCCTGCCATGCGTCCCCTGCCTGCCTGCAAAGCGCGGCCGCTGCGAGAACCTTTCGGCGTCCAGTCGACGAATGCCCCTATGAAGACGCCCAGTCCGGCCGACCCCGTCATCCGCTCCGGCGGCACGTCCGAGGAAGCCTGGAACGGATGGCCTGGGCTGACGCGGCTCCCCCGGGTGGATGCGGAGACGCTGGTACCCGACGGCGCGCGAGTCATCGTCGTCGCGCCGCATCCCGACGACGAGGTCCTGATGGTCGGCGGCCTGCTGGCGCAACTGGCACGCAAGGGCATCCCGGTCCGGGTGATCGCGGTCACAGATGGCACCGCGAGCCATCGCGGCTCCTCGACCTGGACGCCCAGGTTGCTGCGGCAGGTGCGCCCCCGGGAAAGCCGCGCCGCCCTGCGCTGCCTCGGCATCGTCGAGTCGCCGCTACGCCTCAAGCTGGAAGACGGCGCACTGTCGAACCAGCGCGGCCGACTGGCCGAACGGCTTTGCGGCCTCATCGACTTCCGAGATGTCGTGTTCACCACATGGCATCGGGACGGGCATCCGGACCATGAGGCCACCGCGCGGGCATGCGCAAGCGCCGCTCGGCGGCGCGGTGCACGGCTGGTCGAGGTGCCCGTGTGGGCATGGAACTGGGCCGAACCCGGCGACCCGCGACTGCCTTGGCGCAGCGCCTGCCGCCTGCCGCTGGATTCCGATGCGACGCGACGCAAGTGCTTCGCGATGCAGGCGTACGAGAGCCAGATCCTGCCCGACGCATCGACGGGCGCGCAGCCGGTGCTGGATGCGGTCATGCTGCAGCGCGCGGCACGGCCCTTCGAGGTGCTCTTCCCGGCCGGGCATCCGGACCGGCCGGTGCCGGGCTTTCGCTCCCGTTAGGCGAGGCAACTTCCGTGCTGGAGCGCAAGACTCGGCAGGCTGGCAGCCCAGCCCCGAGCTGTGGCTGAAACAGCAGGACTCCGCGTAGCGCTTTCAGCAAGGCCGTTCATTGGAACGTCACCCGATCGGCGATGAGCACGCCATCGGCAACGCGGCTGCCCTCGACGCTGACGCGCACGTGGGCAGCCAGGTTTGCAGCCGTGCCATTGACGAACACGACCTTCGGGCCGCTCGCATCGATCGGCTGTCCCTTGATGCGGAAATCGGCGATCGAGTTGAAGGTCGAGATCTGGCCGGTCAGGCTGAAGGACGGCTGGCCGCCAGTGCCCGGCACGTTCTGGATCTTCAGCCGGTTCGCTTGCAGAACGCCGCCGGACATCACGCCTCCGACGATCACCTTGACGCCATTGCCCACCGACCGCTCCGGCCCACCCGAGACCTTGGCGGCGGAAGCATTCACGGGCCTGCCAAGCACGCGCAGGGATGCGAGCCCGTTGAAGTCCGTCACCACGCCGGCCAGCTGCAGGGCCACGCCGTCCGCCGCGGGAGCCGGATACCACCATTGCACCGAACTCGCGACGAGCGGCCCGTTTCCGACGGCACTTGCGCGCACGCGCACCAGCACGCCGTTGGCGAACGGCAGCCCGGCGGCCCCGCCGGTGACCGTGGCCTGTGCGTAGTCGATCGTGGTGCCGCCGATGCTGAAACGTCGCGCGACGGCATCGAGGTTCTGCACGACGCCGCTCAGGATCGGCGTGCCGCTGGCATGCACTTCCACGCGCGTCGCGCGCAGGCTTCCGGGTGCGGACGGAAGGCCCCACACCTGCAGCGTCGCGCCGGCCGCGATGTCCGCGGCCCCTCGCGCATCGGCCCAGACCGTCGCCTCGTCGGTCGTCACGGTGGTCCCGAGGATGACGAAGCTGCCTTGCCCGACATTGACCGAGCTTGCCGGCCCCCGCAGGTCGATCGCGGATTCGACGCGCTGGGCGCTGCCGCTCGTCAGGTCGGTATCGAACGGCCCCGTGACCTTCGCCGTCATGCCCAGCTGCAGGCCGGGCACGTCGTCGAGCACCACCACCGCGCCGTCGGTGTTGTAGTGCACGCCATTGACCAGGATGCTGCCCGCACCATCCACCGAACCGATGCCCGCATCCGCGGTGCTGACGCCGGTGCCGCCCGAGCCCACGCCCGAGCCGTCGTCGCCACCGGCCACGGATGTGCCGCCCCCGCCGGATGAGCCGCCGGAGCCAGCGCCCGTATCGCCCGGCCCGCTGCCGCCGCCGGCCGGTCCGGGACTGCGCTGCAGCAGCGACTGATCTGCATCCGGGCCGCCGGGGCCGGCCACCGCTCCAGCGCCAGAACCCGCCAGGGCGGCAATCGGCACACCGCCACCCCCGCCACCGCAGGAACTCAGCAGGGCCAGGGTTAGCACGGCGCAGGCTGCGCGCAAGCAGGTCTTCATCATGTTGGCGGGTTTCCCGATCGAGCGTCGGACTCACTCGGCCCGGCGTTCGGCGTGGATACCCCGGATTCGATGTTCTCGAAGTAGGCGTAGATGCCGACGCGCATACGCGCCCCGGCTGATTTTGGCGCCGAGGTGAAGGCATTGTTGAGCTCGTCCGCGAGCTCGTGATGCAGAGCGTTCCAGCGTGCGCGCGTCATCTGATGAATGCGTTCGCAGTCCTCCATGGAAATGCCCCTCGCGAATACGGATCGCTCCAGGAAGGCCGGTTGGCCGCCGATGGTGTTCGACACCGCGGCGAGCAAATGATCGCGCGCGTTGTCGCCTAGGAATGCGAGCATGCCACGCTGATCCTGCGCGGGCACGAACCCGTCCACGTTCAGCTCGACAAATCCTTCGCGTGCCGTGACCATGCCCAGGCGCTGCAGCTCATCGAGCACGGCGCGATGGTGCACGTTGCCGCGCGTGGCCTCGTGGGCGACCGATTCGAAGGAGGGTCCGGCACCCTCGCCAGCGAGCCGCAGCTTCCGAAGCGACGGGTTCTGCGTGCAGATGCGCAGCCACAAGGTCAAGGTCTTGGCCGGCGCGGACATCTCCGAGTGCGGCAGGTGCTCGACAGCATCACGCACGATCAGGGTCACCGCCTTGCGGTTCAGGCCGGTGGTCACGGACAGCTGGCTGATGTTGGCCTCGACCCCCTGCTTGCGCCATGTACGGCGGGCCTCCTCGATCAGCAGGCCTCGAAGGAGCAGGTCGAGCTGAGCGTGCTTGGCCCCCATGTGCAACGCGAGCCTGACCAGCGGCCGCAACACGCGGGCGCAAGCAGCGAGCACGTCGTCCAGGTGTCCATCCGCCAGCTCCGAGAGCTTTGCAGCGGCCGTCGACCTGGTGGGTACTCGATGAGTCGTAGCGGACTTTCTCGGTGGCTGGGCCATGCCTCGTCACACCATCTCGTTCAGGAAGTAGCCAGTATTGAAACGCAATGTTCACCCGCCCTTTCCGTGCGCACGCCGGTTCGGGTTCTCGTCTGACAGGAAGACATCCGCGGTCATCTGACAAACGTGTACATGGGAATTTTTCCCAGCGCAATCAGACGGAGGCAACTGCGGCCATGACTTTTTTCACCCAGCTCATCCATGAAGGCGCGTGGCGTCAACCCACGGCTGACCTCAGCAGCGCCGGGCGCGGACAAGGCGCCTCGAACGCCGAGTCCTCGTCGACCCCGACCACGCCCGTCGCCTTCGGCGATCTCTTCGACCTGATGCGATTCTCGAACGGCACCGCGCACGGCGCGGACGTCTGCGAGGACTGCAATACGCTCAATCGCCGGGGAGCCTGCTATTGCAAGACCTGCATGCGCAAGCTACCCGCCTACTACACCGCGGCAAATGCTGGAACACCCTTCGTGATCTGGCGCAGGCGCGAGCGCAAGGAAAGCCGATCCGGTGCCTGGGATCTGGCCGCGGTCTGGGTCGTGCTGACGTCGCTCGTGCTGATGACGGCCTACATTCCGGTTGGCT
Source organism: Variovorax ureilyticus (assembly GCF_037889935.1). Classification (NCBI taxonomy): domain Bacteria; kingdom Pseudomonadati; phylum Pseudomonadota; class Betaproteobacteria; order Burkholderiales; family Comamonadaceae; genus Variovorax; species Variovorax ureilyticus. Next base: position 374,285 of record NZ_JBBKZU010000007.1, on the reverse strand, counting down.
GATGGCCCTGCCGCACCTGATGCGACAGGGGAAGCTTCCCCCGCGGCCGAGAATGTTTGCGTCTTCCTCAAGGAGAGGAGTCGAGGGGCCGGCGGAAGGGCCCCTGGCTGCGCGATCTAGACGCTGTCCAAGCTGGAGATATCCAGGGAAGCTGCTGCCCCTTGTTCGGCCTCTTTCGCCGACAGGAATACGGGTGCGCAGATGGCCGACACCAATTCGATCATGCGCCCGTCGACCTGATCGTAGGCATGCCTGTGGGATAGAAGATTGAGTGCTCCGATCACACCGCCTTCGAACCAGATCGGAAGGTTGAGCACCGAATGCAAACCGCGCTCGATCAGCAGATCGGCCTCGGAAAACACGGTTCGAATGTCTTGCTCGTTGCTCCCGATGTAGGGCAAGCCCTGTTCGAGCACGTGCGCCGACCAGGGGCCCTTGCCGGTGGCCTTGAAGCCGCCCAATGGGCTGATGGATTCATCGCTCGAGAAGATGCGGCGCATCAGGCGTCGTTCCTTCAGGTACACCAGGCCCGTCAGGAGGCTGTAGCCGAAGGCCGATTCGGCCAGGCGCGAAATCTCGGACCACTGCGCCTCGGCGCCCTCGGCGCGTCCCAAGGCGTGCGCGGCCTGCGCCAGGCACTTCAGCTTCTGCTCGTGCGTCATTCGTTGATGCTTTCCAAGGTCACGCCTTGCGTGTTCTTGCCGAAGAACAGAATGCCCGTGCCACCGACGAAGAGCACCGCGGTGATCATCAGGAACACCCCCCCGAACCCGAGCACCGGGTAGGCTGCGCCGACGATCGTGGGCGACGCGATCGACCCGATGCGGGCGAGAGCCGACGCCGTGCCCATCCCGGTGGCGCGGATGGAGGTCGGGTAGACCTCCGCCGTGTAGGTGTACTGGCCGGCGATCACGCCGTTCATGCCGAAGGACAGCAGCATGCTGTAGAGAACGATCTGCGTGTCGCCCGAAGCAGAGGCCAGTCCCAATGCGGCCAGGCATGCCACCGCCATGTAGGCCAGGATGGTGTGCTTGCGGCCGATCCTGTCGTTCAGGTAGGCGGCGGAGTAGTAGCCGGGGATCTGCGCCAGGTAGATGAGGATCGTGAACGAGAAGCTCTTCGTGACGGTGAAGCCCTTGCTGACGAGCAGACTGGGAATCCAGACCAGGAACGCGTAGTAGCAGAAGATGACGGCGATCCAGAAGACCCAGACCACGATGGTGGTCCTGCGGTACTGCGACGTGAACAGCAGAGCCAGCCCGCTGAAGAAGCTGTTGCGCTCCACGGGTCGTGCAGGGGCGGCGCGGTCGCGCGATGCTTGCGGCACCGGCAAGGATGGGCCATGAGCGCCTTTCACCTGGGCCTCGATGGCATCGCACACGCGCGCCGCTTCGTCGTGGCGGCCGACCTGCTCCAGCCAGCGCGGCGATTCGAACAATGCGCGCCGCATCCACAGCAGGAACACCACCGGCAGCGCTGCAATGACCATCAGATGGCGCCAGCCGCTGGGGCCGGTCGGGACGACGAAATAGCCCAGCAGCGCGGACAGCACGAAGCCGAACGAAAAGAAGCCGGCCAGCGCGCCCGTGAAGCGGCCGCGATATCGGCTGCTGACGAATTCGGTCAGATACGGCGCAACGATGGCGCCCTCCGCCCCCATGCCCACCCCCGCGATCATGCGCAGCACATAGAACTCATGGAAGTTCGTGGCGAAGGCATTGACGAAGGTGGCGACGCAGAACAGCACCAGCGACCACATCATCACCACTTTGCGGCCGAATCGGTCGCCGAGCAGTCCCGACAGCAGAGCGCCCACCAGGAAGCCGACGTAGGTGCTGCTGGCGATCCATCCGGCCTGGCCGCCGGTCAAGCCCCATTGCTCGCGCAGGGACGGCAGGATGAAGGCAATGATGCCCGCATCCAGTGCTTCGAAGGCAAGCCCCAGGCCGCCGATGATGAGAAGCTTGAAGTGGAAGCGGCTGAACGGCAGCCGCTCGAGGCGGTCCGAGATGGCGTACATGGTGTGCTCCGGAGACGGTGGAAGGAAGTCGTTCAAAGACGGTTCGCGTGGATGACGCCGTCCTGCATGACGAGCCGCACTGCCGTGTCGTGCCGGGTCAGCAATGCGATGTCATCGAGCGGATTGCCGTCGATCAACAGCAGGTCGGCATAGGCCTGCTCGACGACCTCTCCCAGGAGGCCCGTCTGATTCAGGATCTCGGCGCCGATCAGCGTCGCTTGCTGGATCGTCTTGCCATTGCCAAGCACCTTGGCGCGCAGCAGCAGTTCGTCGGACTGCAGGTCGTGCGTTTCGCCCAGCAGGTCGGAGCCGTAGCCCATCTTCACGCCCACCTCGTCGAGCACCTTGAGCGCTTCGAGGCCGTTGGTGCGGACTCCCGCGATCTTGCGCACCGACTCAGGGGGGAGCCCGTACTTGGGGCCGTCGTTCGCAAGGCCCTCGTAGGTAATGAGCGTGGGCACCATGTAGGCACCCGTTTCTTTCATCAGTCGCGCCGTCGGCTCATCCACCAGGTTGCCGTGCTCGATGGTACGCACGCCGCACCGGATGGCGCGCGCGATGGCCCGGGGGGTATAGGCGTGGGCCATGACATAGGTGTTGGCGTTGCCCGCTTCCTCCACGATGGCGCGAAGCTCGGCCTCGGAGAACCCCAGGTTGACGATCGGATCGTTGGGCGAAGCCACGCCGCCCGAGGCCATGACCTTGATCTGCGATGCGCCCTTCAGGATTTCCTCGCGCACCGCCAGGCGGCAGGCATCGACGCCGTCCACCACGCGGGCGATGTTGCCGAGCTTGTTGGCACACGCGCAGGGATCTTCCAGGATGTCGTTGCGGGCACGGAAGTCGCCGTGCCCACCGGTCTGCGACAAGGCCTTGCCGGCACAGAACAGGCGAGGCCCGACGACCTGGCGTGTTCTGACCGCCTCGGCCAGCGCCCAGTCGGCACCCCCGGCGTCGCGCACCGAGGTGAAGCCGCGGTCCAGCATGCCCTTCATGATCGGCAGCGCGCGAAGCAGCGCCAGCGCATTGGGCATGCGGGCGACCGTCCCAAGATTGAAGGACGAAGCCATCACGTGCACGTGACAGTCGATGAGTCCGGGCATGAGGGTCATGCCGCCGGCGTCGATTTCCAGTGCGCCTTCGCAGGCCAGCTCGGCCCCGCCGATCTTCTCGATGAGGCCGTCCTTGATCAGCACGGCATGAGTAAAATGCAATTCAAGATTTCGGGTGTCGAGAATCCTGGCATTTCGAATGAGGGTTGGTCGCATAGCAGTCTGGCGCGCAATACGCATCCACGTTGTCTCCATGGCCCGGAATTTAGCGGGCAAGGCGCGAGCCGTATTCCCCTTTTTCGACCAACCCGGTGCCAGTTACTTCTACCCCCATGAGTAACACTCATAGGCACCATGCGCAGACGTTGTCCCACCATCTCCGAGCTGAATGCCTTCGTCGTTTCGGCACGCCACGCCTCGTTCTCGAAGGCGGCCAAGGAGCTGTTCGTGACGCAAAGCGCCATCAGCAGGCACATCGCGGAACTCGAGAGCTACCTCGGCCATCCGCTTTTCATCCGCTCCCGCAACGGCCTGGCGCTGACCCATATCGGCGAGACCTATCTCAAGCAGGTGCGCCCGGCCGTGCAAGCGCTGGAAGGCGCCACCACGCAGGTGATGTCGACCGCCAAGCACGCGCACCTGCTCAATTTGTCCGTGGCACCCACTTTCGCGGCCAACTGGCTGCTGTGCAGGCTGGAGGCATTCAGGGCGCTCAATGCGGATATCTCCATCAACTTCGTGCGCTATCACACCATCGACAGCCTGGAGGCAAGTCCGGACCACGATGCATCCATCCAGTACGGCTATGGCGACTGGGCGATTGCAGAGGCCACCTACCTCATCGGCAAGGAGACCAGCGTCGTCTGTTCACCCAGGTATCGGACCCAGTTCAAGATCAGGCATTTCGCCGACCTCAAGGACTGCACCCTGTTGCAGCACAACGAGATTCCCCTGGCGTGGGAGGACTGGTTCATCGCTTACGCCGGCGAGCACAAAAGCGCCCGCATCGGGCCTGGGTTCAACCTCTTCAACCTGGTCATCCAGGCTGCAGTGTCCGGACTCGGCGTTGCTCTGGTGCCTACCTGCCTGGTGAACGACGCGCTGGCCAGCGGGCAATTGATCGAGCCCTTCGAGCAGCGCTTCGAGAGCTCGCTGGGCTACTACCTTTGCGCACCCAATCGGCGCAGCAACATGGAGAGTTACGAACGATTCGGGGAATGGCTGCACCACGAGTGCCGACACGCCGATCGAACCCGCGAGCCGTTCACCGAAGAGGAACTGCGGGAGCGGCAACGATGCCGCTATTGCCAGGCGGCGCCGGCCAGGAAATGACGTACCGCGATTTCAATCTCCATCGTGGTGATACAAAATCCCCGAACTGCTCTTGCACATGAGCCCGCACGAATGAAAGCCAACTGGACCACCCTGCATCGACTGTGGATGCTGCTCGCCCAAGCCGTGACGGTGGGCGCCGGCCTGCTGATCGCATGGCATGCGTTCCGCCCTGCCCCGCCGCCCCCCGCGCGCAACGACGTCGTCACGATCCGTGAGGCCACCGGCAGCGCATCCCTGGCGAGCACGATACTGGGCCGGCGCGACACGGGCTACCGCTCGGCAGCGCGCAAGGCGTCGGCCTCGGTGGTCAACATCTACACGCGCAGTGCGTCGAGCCGCCGCAGCCGGCGCGGGCAGGACTCGATGAGCCTGGGCTCCGGCGTGATCGTCGCGTCACAGGGCTATATCCTGACCAACAACCACGTGGTGGACGGTGCGACCGAGATCGCCGTCATGCTGCCGAACGGCGAGGTGGCCGACGCGAAGCTGCTCGGCCGCGACCCCGACACCGATCTCGCGGTGCTGAAGGTGGATGCGACGGACCTTCCGCCCATCACGTTCGCGGAGCCGGGCTCGGTGCAGGTGGGTGACATCGTGCTCGCCGTGGGCGATCCGTTCGGCGTCGGACAGACGGTGACGCAGGGCATCGTCAGCGCAACCGGGCGGAATCGCCTGGGCATCAACACGTTCGAGAACTTCATCCAGACCGACGCAGCGATCAACCCCGGAAACTCGGGCGGCGCATTGGTGGACATCGACGGCAACCTGGTCGGCATCAATGCCGCGATTTTTTCGGAAAGCGGAGGATCGCAGGGCATCGGCTTCGCGATCCCGGTGAGCCTCGCACGCGAGGTGATGGACCAGATCATCGCGCACGGCCGCGTCGAGCGAGGCTGGATCGGCGTGGTCGCGCGCGACGCCAAGGGCAGCGCCTCCGATGCATCCGGGGCGGTGGTGGAGAAGGTTCAGCGCGGCGGGCCGGGTGAGAAGGCCGGGTTCCGCGTGGGCGATACCGTCACCGCGATGAATGGCAAAAGCATCGCCGATGCCACCGCCCTCATCAATGAAACGGCGATGCTGCCGCCCGGCAGCCGGGCCGAGTTCAAGGTGATCCGGCGCGGCGTGCCCGTGGGCGTTGCAGTTGAACTGGGCCGGCGTCCGATGCCGGCAGAGCGTCGCCGGTGAGCCGGTGAACCCATTGCCCGCACTTCAGGGCCGTCAGCCGAACAGGCGCCTCATCATCCCCGCGGTCGACGCGTCCAACCCTTGCGTGTTGCTGCTTGCAATACGAGGCAGCAGGTCGTTGCACAGCGCCTTGCCGAGCTCCACGCCCCATTGGTCGAAGCTGTTGATGCCCCACAGCGCGCCGCTCGTGAAGACGCGGTGCTCGTACATCGCGACGAGCGCGCCCAGGCTGCGCGGCGTCAGCCTGTCGAGCATCAGCGTGGTGCTGGGCCGGTTGCCGGGAAAGGTCCGGTGCCTCGCCACGACCTCGGGCGACAGCGACTTCGCCGCCGTCGGCGCGCGTTCCGACAGGGCCTGATCGGTCCGCTTGCCCAGCATCAGGGCCTGGGCCTGCGCGAGGCCATTGGCCAGCAGCTTGGTGTGCTGGTCGGCCAGGTCGTGTGTCGGGTGCTTGACCAGCACGAACTCGACCGGGATCACGTCGGTCCCCTGGTGCAGCATCTGGAAGTAGGCATGCTGCCCGTTGGTGCCCGGCTCGCCCCAGACCACCGGGCTGGTCGCGAAGGGCAAGGCGTTGCCATCGAGGTCGACGCACTTGCCGTTCGATTCCATCTCCAGCTGCTGCAGGTACGCGGGCAGGCGCTTCAATCCCTGGTGATAGGGCGCGACGCTGCGCGTCGTGAAGCCGTGGAAGTTGCGATACCAGACGTCGATGAGTCCCAGCAGCACCGGCAGGTTCTTCGCAAGAGGTGCGGTCGCGAAGTGCCGGTCCATCTCGTGCGCGCCGGCCAGCAGGTCACGGAAGTTGTCGGCGCCGATGGCCAGGGCGATCGGCAGGCCGATGGCCGACCACAGCGAGTAGCGCCCGCCCACCCAGTCCCAGAAGCCGAAGGTGGTCTCGATGCCGAACTCGGCCGCCGCCTTCACGTTGGTGGTCGTCGCCACGAAGTGCTTCGCCGTGTCGGTGCCGCCGTGGGCCACGAACCAGGCCTTGGCCGCATGGGCGTTGGCCATGGTCTCCTGCGTCGTGAAGGTCTTGCTCGCGATGACGAACAGGGTCTCGCCCGGATGCAGATGGCGCAGCACCGAGGTGATGTCGTGGCCGTCGACGTTGGAGACGAAGTGGAAACGCAGCTCCGGGTGAACGAAGGCCTCCAGCGCCGGCACCACCATCTGCGGTCCGAGGTCGCTGCCGCCGATGCCGATGTTCACGATGTGGCGGATGCCGCTCGCCCGGGTGTCGCGCACCGACTCGGCATAGGCGAGCATCGCGTCGAGTACGCCGTGCACGTCGTCGCTGAACGGTCCCTCCCCTCGCGGCGCGCGCAACGCCGTGTGCAGTACGGCGCGGTCCTCCGTGGTGTTGATCGCGGCGCCGGCGAGCATCGCGTCGCGCCGCTGTTCGAGTTCGCACCCGCGTGCCAGCTCGAAGAGCAGACGCAGCGTCTGGGCATCCACGAGATTCTTCGACAGGTCGGCGAAGATGCCCGGCGCTTCGAAGGAGAGCGCCTGGAAGCGCCCGGGGTGGCGGGCAAAGGCCTCCCGCAGATCGAAGCTGCGGCCTTGCGAGTCATAGTGCTCGCCGAGGGCGCGCCAGGCCTGGGTTTGATCGCAGCGAAGTGTGTTCATGGTGTGTCTCCGATCGGGGTTGCGGGTCTCAGGATTCCTCGCGCCAGATCGCGGCGTCGCGCCCGACGAGTGCGCTGGAGGCGGCAGGCCCCCACGAGCCGGCGCCGTAGGGCCGCGGCATTTCGCCGGAGGACTGCCAGCCGTCGAGGATCGGCTCGCACCATCTCCATGCGGCGTCCAGCTCGTCCCGGCGCATGAAGAGCGTCAGGTTCCCGCGGATGGCGTCCAGCAGCAGGCGCTCATAGGCCTCCATGGGCCGTTGCCTGAACTGCTCGGCGAAGTCCAGGTTCAGCCCGACGGGCCGGAGGTTCATCGTGTCGCCGGGGACCTTGGCCATCATGAAGAGCTTGAGCCCCTCTTCCGGCTGGAGCTGGATCACCAGCTGATTGCCCAGGGTCTCCTTGCCGGCCGACGGAAAGATCGAATGCGGCACGCTGCGAAAGTTGACGACGATCTCGGCCACGCGCTCGGCCATCCGCTTGCCGGTGCGCAGGTAGAAGGGCACGCCCGACCAGCGCCAGCTCTCGAGTTCGGCGCGGATGGCCACGTAGGTCTCCGTCGAGGTGTCCGATGGAATGCCTGCCTCTTCGAGATACCCCGGCACGGGCGTGCCGTTGACCGTTCCCGCGCGGTACTGGCCGCGCACGGTGCACGAGCCCACGTTGGCGCGCGTGATGGGCGCGAGCGCGCGCAGCACCTTGAGTTTCTCGTCGCGAACCGCATCGGGATCGATCGAGGTCGGCGGCTCCATCGCGACGATGCACAGCAACTGCAGCAGGTGGTTCTGCACCATGTCGCGCAGCGCGCCGGTGCGGTCGTAGAAATCGCCCCGGGTCTCGACGCCGACCTGCTCGGCGATGGTGATCTGCACGTTGCGCACCCAGGTGCGGTTCCACAGCGGCTCCAGCAGCGCGTTGGCGAAGCGCAGCGCCAGCAGGTTCTGGACGGGCTCCTTGCCCAGGTAGTGGTCGATGCGGAAGATCTGCGGCTCGGTGAAGACGCTGCCCACGTCCTCGTTGATCTTCTGCGCGGAGGCCACGTCGCGCCCGAGCGGCTTCTCCAGCACGACGCGCGAATTCGCGTCGACCAGCCCGGCCGCCGCGAGGTTCTTGCAGATCGGCGCGAAGAAGTCCGGCGCGGTGGAAAGGAAGAAGACGCGCACTTCGGCCGGCGAGCCCTTCAGTGCATCGGCCAGCGCGGCGAAGTCCTGCGGCGTGTTCGCCTCCACCTTGGCGTAGTCCAGGCGCTCGGCAAAGGTCGCGAACGTTGCCGCGTCCATGTCGGCGGCGGGCACGAACCTGTCGAAGCTCGCTTCCACCTTCGCGATGAACTCGGCCCGGCTCAAGGTCTCGCGCGCCAGGCCCAGGATGCGGCCGTGCGGCGGCAGGTCGCCATCGCGGTGACGGAAGTACAGGGCCGGCAGCAGCTTGCGCATGGCGAGGTCGCCGGTGCCGCCGAACAGGAGCAGGTCGAATGAATTGACTTTGGGCATGGCAGGTTCCTTGTTGCGTGGGTGGTGCACGTGTTCAGTCCGCGGTGTTCGACAAGCCGGCGGTCTCGCGTGCGAGCGCGGTGATGCGGCCCCAGTCCCGCGCGGCGACCGCACTGGCCGGTGTCAGCCACGAGCCGCCGACGCAGGCGACGTTGGGGAGCGCCAGGAACTCCGGCGCCGTGGCGGCGCTGATGCCACCCGTCGGGCAGAAGCGCAGTTCGGGAAAAGGACCGCCCAGCGCCTTCAGCATGCCGACGCCGCCGGCCTGCTGTGCGGGGAAGAGCTTGAGCTCGGTGAAACCCCCGGCGCGCGCCGCGATCACGTCCGACGGCGTCATCACGCCGGGCAGCAAGGGCAGCGCACTGTCTTTCGCTGCGGCGATCAGCTCCGGCGTCAATCCGGGGCTCACGCCGAACAGCGCGCCGGCCTTGAGCGCCGAGTCGAAGTCCCGCGCTTGCGTGATGGTGCCGACGCCGGTGATCGCGCCCTCGACCTCGTTCGCGATGGCTTCGATGGCCTTCAGCGCCACCGGCGTGCGCAGGGTCACTTCGAGCACGCGGACGCCGCCCGCCACCAGGGCGCGCGCCAGGGGCACCGCGTCTTCCAGCCGGTCGATGACGATGACCGGGATCACCGGTCCGGTGCGCATGATGTCGAGGACGTTCATACCGTGGCTCCTTGTGCGAATGCGAAATGGCCGTGGACGGGCGCGGCGTGTGCCTCATGCGCCCCGGTGGACGAGGCGCCCGCCTCGGCCGCGTGGAAGGTGACCGCGCCCTCCTCGGCGCCCAGCGCGTTGGTGCGGAACGCCGCGAACAGTTCGCGGCCCATGCCGTGGTGCGACTCCCCGAGATCGGCGACGGCCGGCGGGCGGGCGCGCCATTCGGCGTCGACGACGCGCACCTCGAGCACACCGCGTTCGCCGTCCAGCACGATGAGGTCGCCGTCGCGCACCCGCGCCAGCGGACCGCCGACGAGGCACTCGGGCGTCAGGTGGATCGCCGCGGGCACCTTGCCGGAGGCGCCGGACATGCGTCCGTCGGTGACCAGCGCGACGCGGAAGCCCTGGTCCTGCAGCACGCCGAGGATGGGCGTGAGCTTGTGCAGCTCGGGCATGCCGTTGGCGCGCGGGCCCTGGAAGCGCACCACGGCCACGAAGTCGCGCTGCAGTTCGCCGCGGTCGAAGGCGGCGATCACCGCCTCCTGCGTGTCGAACACGAGCGCCGGCGCCTGCACGATGCGGTGTTCCGGCTTCACGGCGGAGGTCTTGATGACGGCGCGTCCGAGATTGCCGGTGAGCAGCTTCAAGCCGCCATCGGCACTGAAGGGTGCCGAGACGGTCGCGAGGATCGCGGCATCCGCGCTCTCCCGGGGCGCATCGCGCCATGCGAGCCGGCCGTTCTCTTGAAGGTACGGTTGCTGTCGATAGCGCGCCAGGCCACCCGCGCCGGCCACCGTGATCGTGTCGCCGTGCAGCAACCCGGCATCGAGCAGTTCGCCGATCACATGGCCCATGCCGCCCGCCGCATGGAACTGGTTGACGTCGGCCTTGCCGTTCGGGTACACGCGGGCCAGCAGCGGCACCACTTCCGAGAGGTCGCGAAAGTCGTCCCAGTTGATGACGATGCCCGCGGCACGCGCGATCGCGACGAGGTGGATCGTGTGGTTGGTCGAGCCGCCCGTGGCCAGAAGGCCGACGATCGCGTTGGCGATCGTCCGCTCGTCGACCACGCGGCCGATCGGCGTGTATTCGGTGCCCTCGGCGCCGATCTCCGCAGCGCGCTTCGCTGCCGCGGCGGTCAGCGCATCGCGCAGCGGCGTGTTCGGGTTGACGAAGGCGGCGCCCGGCAGGTGCAGGCCCATCACCTCCATCAGCATCTGGTTGCTGTTGGCCGTGCCGTAGAAGGTGCAGGTGCCCGCGGCGTGGTAGGACTTCTCCTCGGACTCGAGCAAGGCGTCGCGGCCGACTTCGCCCTTGGCGAAGCGCTGGCGCACGCGTGCCTTCTCGTCGTTGGAGATGCCCGAGGGCATCGGGCCGCCCGGCACGAAGATCGCCGGCAGGTGGCTGAACTGCAGCGCGCCGATCAGCAGGCCCGGGACGATCTTGTCGCAGATGCCCAGGCACAGCGCGGCATCGAACATGTTGTGCGACAGCGCGACTGCGGTGGCCATCGCGATCACGTCGCGGCTGAAGAGCGACAGCTCCATGCCGGGCTCGCCCTGCGTGACGCCGTCGCACATCGCGGGCACGCCGCCGGCGAACTGCGCCGTCGCACCGGCCTCGCGCGCCGCGCGCTTGATGATCTCGGGGAAGCGCTCGAAAGGCTGGTGCGCCGAGAGCATGTCGTTGTACGAGGAGACGATCGCCACATTGGGGCGCCGCATCTCGCGCAGCATGATCTTGTCTCCCGCGGGCGCGGCGGCATAACCGTGGGCGAGGTTCGTGCAGCCGAGGGCCTGGCGGATCGGGCCCTTGGCACGGGCACGCTCGAGCCTCGACAGGTAGGTGGTGCGCGATGCCGCGCTGCGGTGGCGGATGCGGTCGGTGACCGCGGCAAGCACTGGATGGAGGTTCATGATGGTTGTCTCGAATTGGGCATTGGGCTCGGGCCTTCAGGCGCGCGCGATGTGCAGCAGGTTGGTGGTTCCGGCCTTGCCGAAGGGCATGCCGGCAGCGATCACGACGATGTCGCCGGGTCGGGCGTAGCCTTCGTCGCGCGCCACGGTGCAGGCCGTCTCGACCATCCCCGGCACGTCGTGGACGTCGTGTTCGACATGGACCGAGTGCACGCCCCAGGCCAGAGCAAGCCGGCGAGCGACGGGCATGTCGGGCGTGATGCTGAGAACCGGCACCACGGGGCGCTCGCGCGCCGCGCGCAGGCTCGTGGAGCCGGAGCGTGTGTAGGTGACCATGGCCGCGACCGGCACCAGGCTCGCGGTCTGGCGCAGCGACGAACAGATCGCATCGGCCACCGTCGGCTCGGGCGCGCTGTGCGACGCGTCGATCACCGTGCGGTAGTGCGGATCGCGCTCCACCTCGGCAATGATGCGGTCCATCATCGCGACCGCCTCGCGCGGGTATTGGCCCGACGCCGACTCGGCCGACAGCATCACCGCGTCGGCACCGTCGTAGATCGCGGTCGCGACGTCCGAGGCCTCGGCGCGCGTGGGCACCGGCGCGCCGACCATCGATTCGAGCATCTGCGTGGCGACGATCACCGGCTTGCCCGCGTCCCGGCAGGCACGCACGATGCGCTTCTGGATGCGCGGCACCTGCTCGGCCGGCATCTCCACGCCGAGGTCGCCGCGCGCGACCATCACCGCATCGGACAGCGCGACGATGGCGTCGAGCCGCTCGATCGCCGCAGGCTTCTCCAGCTTGGCGAGGACGCCCGCGCGGCCCTGCACGATCCCGCGCAGCTCCTGCATGTCCTCGGGCCGCTGCACGAAGGACAGCGCCACCCAGTCGACGCCGAGTTGCAGGCCGAATTCGAGGTCGGCCCGATCCTTGGCGGTCAGGGCCGAGATCGGCAGCAGCACGCCCGGCACGTTGACGCCCTTGCGCTCCGAAAGGATGCCGCCCGCGATGACGGTGGTATCCGCGAAGTCCGGGCCGCAGGCCTGCACGCGCAGGCGGATCTTTCCGTCGTCGAGCAGCAGGTCGGTGCCGGCTTCGAGCGCCGCGAAGATCTCCGGATGCGGCAGCGGTGCGCGCCGCGAAGTCCCCGGCGCGTCATCGAGGTCGAGGCGGAACGCATGGCCGGCGATCAGCGTGACCGGGCCGTCGGCGAAGCGGCCGACCCGCAGCTTGGGCCCCTGCAGGTCGAGCAGGATGGCGATGGGCCGTCCGGTCTCCTCTTCGATGCGCCGCACGATGGCGTGGCGCGCACGATGCTGCTCATGGCTGCCGTGGCTGAAGTTGAAGCGGAACACATCCGCGCCCGCTTCGAACAGCGCCCGGATGGTCTCGGCGTCGGAGCTGGCCGGCCCGAGGGTGGCGACGATCTTGGCGTGGCGTTGGCGATGCATGGTTCGCCCCCTCAAAGAATGAAGCCGGTGTTGATGAAGCTGGACTTGTGGTCCTGCACGATCGCGTTGAGCAGCTCTTTGGCTTGCTCGGTCTGCTTCGCGGCCACCATCGAGCGGATCGAGAAGGCGCGCAGCGCATCGGACACCGACAGCGTGCCCTCGGCCGAATCCTTGCGGCCCGCGAAGGGAAACACGTCGGGGCCGCGCTGGCACTGGCAGTTGATGTTGACGCGGCACACCTGGTTGACCAGCGGGTCGACCAGCGCACCGATCTGCCCGGGGTCGGCGCCGAAGATGCTGACCTGCTGGCCGTGGTCCGAGGTGATGACGTAGTCGAGCGCGGTCTCGACGTCGTCGAAGGGCATCACCGGCACCAGCGGGCCGAACTGCTCCTCGCGATAGAGCTTCATGCCTTCGCTCACCGGGTAGACCACCGCGGGGTGGAACAGCGTCTGGCAGAACTCGCCGCCGCCCTCGTTGACGATGCGCGCGCCCTTGGCCTTGGCGTCTTCGAGCGCCTCGGTCATGTAGGCCGTGCGGTGCAGTCCGGGCAGCGGCGTGATGCTGACGCCGCTTTCCCACGGCATGCCGACCTTGAGCTTGCCCAGCTCCTCGGTGAAGCGCTGCACGAAGCGATCAACGATCGAGCGGTGCACGATCAGCATCTTGAGCGCGGTGCAGCGCTGGCCGTTGAACGACAGCGCGCCGAGCAGGCATTCCTTGACGGTGAGCTCGATGTCGGCGTCCGGCAGGATGATCGCGGCGTTCTTCGCATCGAGGCCCAGGATGGCACGCAGGCGGTGCGACTTCGGATGCTGCTTCTTCAGGTGGTCGGCCACCTTGCTCGAACCGATCAGCGCCAGCACGTTGACCTTGCCGGAGGCCAGCAGGCGCGGCACCACGACCGCGCCGGGCGCGTAGATGGTGTTGATCACGCCTGCAGGGAAAGCAGAGCGGAAGGCCTCCAGCAGCGGATGAAACAGCAGAGTGCCGTATTGCGGCGGCTTGAACACCACGGTGTTGCCCATCAGCAGCGCCGGAATCAGCGTCGCGAAGGTCTCGTTCAACGGGTAGTTGTACGGGCCCATGCAGAGCACCACGCCGAGCGGCGTGCGACGGATCTGGCCGATGGTGCCCTCGGCGATCTCGAAGCGCGAGCTGGCGTTGTCCAGATCCTTCAGCGCCTGGATGGTGGCCTGGATGTACTCGACGGTGCGATCGAACTCCTTGCGCGAGTCGGCCAGGCTCTTGCCGATCTCCCACATGATCAGGTTCACGATCAGCTCACGCTGCTGCGCCATGCCGCGCACGAAGGCCTGCATGCAGGCGATGCGATCGGCCACCGCCATGGTCGGCCATTCGCCGCGGCCGTTGGCGTAGGCGGCCACCGCGGCATCGAGCGCGGCATCGCTCTCGGCCTCTCCCATCACGGGGTAGCTGCCGATCTCGACCTGGCGCACGTCGCCGGTGGAGGGATCGCGCGCGCACACCGGCGACAGCACGGTCTTGCTCGCGCCGTTCCATTCGATCAGGCGGCCGCCGACCAGCGAGTGGCGCTGGTGCACCTGCTCGGCCAGCCGGTAGTCGGCGGGGATGTCCTCGAAGGCGGGAAAGTGCTGGGCGAGTTGGGCGCTGCGGTCGGTGGTCATGGGGTCTCCGTGGGTTTGGGGATCAGCGATCGAGCTTGAGGAACAGGTCGCGATCGGGGGCGAAATTCGCGTACAGCGGCAACATGGCGCCGCCTATCGCGCGTGCATCGGCGCCGATGGCGCCGGCGAGCAGTTCGGGACGGGCGATGCCTTCCCAACTGAAGCGGTCCAGCGCGCCGTCGATCTGCGCGAGGACTTCCGCGAGCATCTCGCGGCTGAATGACCCGTCGACGATCACGCCGTCGAGTTCCAGCAGCGCCGTCGCGCTGTGGATGGCCATGGCGATCGCCGGGCTGGCCTCGCGCATCCATTCGCGCGTGACGGGCATCCATGGCGCCTCGACCGCGCGCGAATCGGCAACGGCGCGCGCGTCGAGCCCCGCCTGCGCGTACATCTTCTCGAGTGTGAAGAGGGATGCCGCGCTCAGCAGCTGGCGTGGCGGTGCGCCGTCGGCGCCGCCGAGTCCGAGCGGCATGGACCCCAGGGCCCCGGCGTTGCCGGTGGCTCCGGGGCGCAGGTGGCTGTCGATCACGAGCCCGCCGCCGATGAAGGTGTCGATGAAGACGTACAGGAAACTGCGGACGCTGCGTCCGCGCCCGGCCACCAGCTCGGCCACGCAGGCGGCCGCCGTGTCCTTGACGAGTTCGACGGGCAGCGTCGTCATGGCGGCCACCCGCGCGCGGATGTCGATGTCGTTCCACTTGGCGGCCTGTTCCGGCGCCACGCCGAGCAGCGACTGCCAGCCGCCGAGCGACAGCGGCGCCGCGATGCCGATGCCGTGCAGCAACTCCGCGCGCTCGGGGCCGAGCGACTGGCGCAAGGTCTTCAGGCGCACGCGGATCTCGTCGAACAAGGTGTCGGGATCGGGGAATTCGTAGGCCAGCGTGAGGCGCTCGCGCACCTGCGCGGTGAAGTCGACCAGCAACACGTCGAGGCTGCGCCGGCCGATCTTGATGCCGATCGAATACGCGCCTTCGGGATTGAGCGCCATCGGCACCGACGGCTGCCCGATCTTGCCGCGCACCGGCGCGCGCTTGAGCACCAGGCCGTCGGCCTCCAGGCGCGTGATGATGATCTGCACCGTCTGCGCCGTGAGATGGGTCAGCCGCGCGATCTCTGCCTTCGGGAGCGGCCCGTTCAGCCGGATGGCCTGCAGCACCACGCGCTCGTTGAACTGGCGCATGCCCACCTGGTTGGAGCCGCGCGGACGCAGCCCCTCGGCGGCCTGGGCGCCGTTCATGGCAGGAGATCCTGTGTGATCACGCCCTTCTTGAACAGGAAGTTGGCGTACGGCTGCAACTCGCCCGTCTGCACGATGGCGTAGGCCCCGCGCACGCGCTCGTAGAACGCGAAGCGCTCCACCGGCTCGCACTGGGCGTGCGTCGCATCGGCGCGCGAGACCATCTGGCCTATGACGTCGCGCTGCAGGGCCGAGCGATGACCCTCGGGGGTGCCGCTCACCTGCATGAACGCGACCGGCTGGACCACGGCCGCGTCGAGCGGGAATACGGACAGGACGGCGGCGCAGGCCTCGCGCATCCCCACGCCGGGCAGGCGCAGGACGGGCTTGCCGCTGCCGAGCGAAGAGGCCGTGAAATTGGCATCGGCCAGGACGATTTCGTCGCCATGCCCCATTTCGCACAGCACCTTGAGCAGTTCGGGGCTCAGGAGCGGATCGATGTTCTTCAGCAAGCTTGTCTCCAACGTGCGGGCGATCGGCGGACCGACTGCGTTTCCTTGATCTGTCGCGCTTGCGACAAGGGCATTATCGGGACTTCACATTAATAAATCAATTGCATTTAATTAGTGTTCTCCCCAATCCGTGATCGAGGAGAAGACCGGCCAGCCCCACCTCTGCAACCTCGTGCTTGCCACCGCACGCCTCATGTCCGGCCCCGTCCGGCGCCGCGCGTGCCGCCCGACCCGAACCCCCGGAAACGAAACATCGGGAAATCCCTGATCACGCACTGCGATCTGCGCACTAAACTTTCTTCAACTTGAATTAATTAATAGCCCGAGACGACACGAAAGCCGGATCGGCGCCCAAGGAGACATGCAGTGAGACAAAGCGGCCCCGGACGGGGGACGAATTCGATCAACCTCCGCCTCTACAACGAGCGGACCCTGCTGCAGCGACTGCGCCGCGCAGGCGAGGCTTCGAAGGCGGATCTCGCGCGCTGGGCCCAGCTCACCAACACCGCCGTCGGCAGCATCGTGCAGTCGCTGGAGGAATCGCGGCTGATCGAGCCCGCCGGCCGCCGTCAGGAAGGCCAGCGCGGGCAGCCCGCGGGCCTCTACCGCATCAATCCGGAGGGCGCCTACGGCATCGGCGTGCGCCTGGACCGCACCAGCATCGAGACGGTGCTGATTGACCTCGGCGGCCGCATCCTCGCCCGCGAAGCGCACGACCAGCTGCTGCCCCACCCCGACGAGGCCCTCGCGCTCGTGCGCAAGAGCATCGCCCGCATGCTCGGCGTACTCGACGGCGCGCAGCGCCGCCGCCTCATGGGAGTGGGCCTCGCCCAGCCCTACAACCTCGGCAGCTGGCTGCGCGAACTCGACCTCCAGGCCGACTTCCGCATCTGGGACGATGTCGATTTCGGGACCCTGCTCGCGCAGGCGGTGCAGCAGCCCGTGTTCAAGGAAAACGACGGCAACGCGGCCGCGATCGCCGAGCTCTTCTTCGGCGTCGGCCGCGAGGAAAACGACTTCCTCTATGTCTTCTTCGGCGCGGCGCTCGGCGCGGGCGCCGTCATCGACGGCGAGAGCCTGCGCGGCAGCACCGGCAACGCGGCCGACCTCGGCCTGATGCCGGTGCTGCCCAGCGGCCTGGCATCGGCCCCGCCTTCGGAGCGGCGCTGGGACATCCTGCTCTCGCGCGCGTCGCTCAATGCGCTGACGCGCCATCTTCGCCACAACGGCATCCAGGTGCGCAACCACGATGACCTCGAGGCCTGCGTCGAGTCCGGCAGGCGCGAGGTGAGCGAATGGATGGACGACTGCGTGGACGCGCTGGTGCCGTCGCTGCGCGCCGCGCTGGCCGTGCTCGACCTTCCCGCTGTGGTGATCGATTGCGACATCGACTGCGGCCTGATCGACGAACTCATCCGCCGCGTGGATGCGGGCCTCAGGCAGATCGCCCCCGAGGCGCGCCAGACGCCGCGGCTGCTGCGCGGCAGCTTCCGCGCCAATGCCGGTGCCGTCGGCGCGGCCAGCCTGCCCATGTTCTTCAGTTTCTCGCCCCGCGCCGACGTGCTGCGCGGACAACCCGCCTCCGCTTTCTCCCACACCGCCAAGGAGACCACCCATGCCTGAAGGCACACCTCACCTGCTCGAACTGCGCAACATCTCCAAGACCTTCCCCGGCGTGAAGGCCCTGCAGAACGTGCAGCTGCACGCCAACAAGGGCCTCGTGCACGCCCTGATGGGCGAGAACGGCGCCGGCAAGTCGACGCTCATGAAGATCCTCTCGGGCGCCTACATGCCCGACCCCGGCGCCGAGATCCGCATCGACGGCAAGCCCGTGACCATCGATGGCCCGCTGGCGGCCAAGGCGCTCGGCGTGTCCGTGATCTACCAGGAGCTCAGCCTCGCGCCCAACCTCACGGTGGCGGAGAACATCTACATGGGCCGCCCGATGGTCAAGGGCGCGCTGGTCGACCGCGCCGGCATGGCCGCATCGTGCGCCGCCACGCTGCAGCGCCTGGGCGCGGACTTCGGGCCGGCCACCATCGTCGAATCGCTTTCCATCGCGCAGCGCCAACTCGTGGAAATCGCCCGAGCGGTGCACTTCGACTGTCGCATCCTCGTGATGGACGAGCCGACCACGCCGCTGTCCACGCACGAGACCGATCGCCTCTTCGCGCTCATCAAGCGCCTGCGCAGCGAGGGCATCGCGATCCTCTACATCAGCCACCGCATGGACGAGATCGACGAGCTGGCCGACGAGGTCACGGTGCTGCGCGACGGCACCTACGTCGGCACGCTGGAGCGCGCCGAGCTCTCGCGCGACAAGCTGGTGAAGATGATGGTCGGGCGCGATCTCTCGGGCTTCTACCGCAAGGAGCACCAGGGCCTGCACACCGGCGCCCGCATGCTGGCGGTGCGCAACATGTCCGACGGCCGCCGCGTGCGCGGCTGCAGCCTGGAGCTGTTCGCAGGCGAGGTGCTCGGCCTCGCCGGCCTCGTCGGCGCGGGCCGCACGGAACTGGCGCGCCTGATCTTCGGCGCCGATGCCCGCACCAGCGGCGAAGTGCAGATCGGCGACACGCCGCTCAAGATCGAGCAGCCGATCGACGCCATCCGCTCGGGCATCCTCTACCTGACCGAAGACCGCAAGGGTGAAGGCCTGTTCCTCGACCTGAGCGTGCGCGACAACATCAACGTGATGGTCTGCCCGCTCGACGCCCAGAAAGGCGGCGTGATGGACGGCCGGCGCGCCGTCGAGCGCGCCCGCGATGCCATCAAGCAGCTCTCGATCCGCGTCGCGTCGGCGCGCGTCAACGTGGGATCGCTCTCGGGCGGCAACCAGCAGAAGGTGCTGCTGGCGCGCCTCCTGGAACTCAAGCCGAAGGTGCTGATCCTCGACGAGCCGACGCGCGGTGTGGACATCGGCGCCAAGAGCGAGATCTATCGCCTGATCGACGAACTCGCGCGCAGCGGCGTCGCGGTGCTCGTGATCTCCAGCGAGCTGGCCGAAGTGGTCGGCGTCTGCGACCGCGTGATCGTGATGCGCGAAGGCCATCTCGTCGGCGAAGTCGGCGGCGATACCGGCATCGCGATCACCCAGGAAAACATCGTGGCCCTGGCCACCGGCGCCACCACCGGCACCGTCCCGACCGTGCACTGACCCTCACCCCAAAGCCCCGGAGACAAACACCATGAACTCGACGCACCCGGCCGATCCGGCCCTGCCCGACCCCTTCCCGGCCGCAGCGCCCATCGCCGATGGCAGCAGCAGCCCCCCCGCAGTCACGGAGCACGTGAAGCCCGCGGCGCCCACATCGCGCGGCAAGGACCTCCTGCGCGCCATCGGCATGCTGCCCGTGCTGATCCTGCTGTGCATCGGCTTCGCGGTCACGAGCGAGAACTTCGCGAGCTGGCAGAACTTCTCCATCATCACCCAGCAGGCGTCGATCAACATCGTGCTGGCCGCGGGCATGACCTTCGTGATCCTCACCGGCGGCATCGATCTGTCGGTGGGTTCGATCCTCGCGGCCTCGGCCGTGGTGGCCATGCTGATGTCGAACGTTCCCGGCCTGGGCATGCTCGGCATTGCCGCGGGCTTGGGCTGCGGGCTGCTGTTCGGCCTGATCAACGGCGTGCTCGTGGCCTTCGTGAAGCTGCCGCCCTTCATCGTGACGCTCGGCGCACTCACCGCAGTGCGCGGCATCGCGCGGCTGATCGGCAACGATGCCACCATCTTCAACCCGCAACTGCCGTTCGCCTTCATCGGCAATGGCGACGTGCTGGGCGTGCCGTGGCTGGTGATCATCGCCTTCGCGGTGATTGCGCTGTCGTGGTTCATCCTGCGGCGCACGGTGCTCGGCCTCAACATCTACTCGGTCGGCGGCAACCCCGAAGCCGCGCGCCTCGCGGGTATCAAGGTCTGGGCCGTGCTGCTCTTCGTCTACTGCACTTCCGGCTTGCTTTCGGGCCTCGGCGGCGTGATGGCATCGGCGCGGCTCTATGCGGCCAACGGCTTGCAGCTCGGCGCGTCGTACGAACTCGATGCGATCGCGGCGGTGATTCTCGGCGGCACCAGCTTCGTCGGCGGCACCGGTTCGATCATCGGCACGCTGGTCGGCGCATTGATCATCGCTGTGCTCACCAACGGCCTGATCCTGCTCGGCGTGTCCGACATCTGGCAATACATCGTCAAGGGCCTCGTGATCATCGGCGCAGTCGCATTGGACCGCTACCGCCGCAAGGGCTCTGCAAGGACATGAGCTCACCCGCAGGCTTCGCGCACTTCGAGTCGCTGCGTCAACCCCCTCACCGGGGGCAACACCAGCGGCCCGGCGAAGCCGGTTCCGCGGTGTTTCCCGAATTCGTCAAACCCGTTCCCGCTCACTTCGAGCATTGCTTCCAACCACCAACCAGGAGACTCTTCATGCGCAACAAACTCTTTGCCCTCGCTGCCATCGCTGCTGCCTTCGCCCTCCCTGCGGCACACGCGGCGGACAAGGAATTCAAGAACGTGGGCATCACGCTCGGCTCGATGGGCAATCCCTTCTTCGTCTCGCTCGCCAAGGGCGCCGAAGCAAGGGCCAAGCAGTACAACCCGAACGCGAAGGTCACTGCGCTGTCGGCCGACTACGACCTCAACAAGCAGTTCTCGCAGATCGACGGCTTCATCTCGGCCGGCTCCGACCTGATCCTGGTGAACGCGGTCGATGCCAAGGCGATCGAGCCGGCGCTGCTGAAGGCCAAGAAGGCCGGCATCGTGGTGGTCGGCGTGGACGTGGCGGCCAACGGCGCCGACGCCACCGTGCAGACCAACAACGTGCAGGCCGGCGAGATCGCCTGCCAGTACATCGTCGAGAAGCTGGGCGGCAAGGGCAACGTGATCATCCAGAACGGGCCGCAGGTCTCGGCGGTGATCGACCGCGTGACTGGCTGCAAGACGGTGTTCAAGAAGAGCCCCGACATCAAGGTCCTCTCGGACGACCAGGACGCCAAGGGCTCGCGCGAAGGCGGCCTGAACGTGATGCAGAACCACCTCACGCGCTTCCCGAAGATCGACGCGGTGTTCGCCATCAACGATCCGCAGGCGATCGGCACGGATCTCGCCGCGAAACAGCTCAACCGCAAGAACATCATCATCACCTCGGTGGACGGCGCGCCGGACATCGAGACCGCGCTCAAGGGCGACACCCAGGTGCAGGCCTCGGCGAGCCAGGACCCGTACATGATCGCGGTGAAGGCGGTGGAGATCGGGCACGACATCCTCAACGGCAAGAAGCCGGATTCGCCCATGACGCTGTTGCCCTCGACGCTGATCACGCGCACCAACGTCAAGGACTACAAGGGCTGGCAGGCGCCGCGCTGAGCGAGGAGAACCCACCATGTTCGTGGTCTGCGGCGAAGCGCTGATGGATGTCTACATGGGCGCCTCCACGCCCACCGGCATGACGCTGGATGCGCGCATCGGCGGCTCGCCGCTGAACGTGGCGCAGGGGCTGGCGCGGCTGGCGCGGCCGTCGGCCTTCCTGACCGGCCTGTCGACCGACGCGCTCGGAGAGCGGCTGCTCGCCTCGCTCAGGGCCGAAGGCGTCGACACCTCGCTGATCCTGCGCAGCGACGCGCCGAGCACGCTCAGCGTGGTGAGCGTGGATGCGAGCGGCGTGCCGCGCTACGCCTTCCACGGCAACGGCGCGGCGGACCGGCAGATCACGCACGACACGCTCCCGGCCCTGCCGCCATCGACGCGCGTGCTGCAGCTGGGCTCGTACGCGCTCGTGGTCGAGCCGGTGGGCAGCGCGCTGCGAGCGCTCGCGGCGCGCGAGCGGGAGCGGCGCCTCATCGCCTACGACCCGAACGTGCGTCTGAACGTCGAGCCCGACCTCTCCCACTGGCGGGCGATCGTCGAGCAGATGGTGTCGATCGCGCACCTGGTGAAGGTGAGCGACGAGGACCTGGGCCTGCTCTTCCCGGGCGAGACGCCCGAGCAGGTGGCGGCGCGATGGCTGTCGCAGGGCGCATCGCTGGTCGCGGTGACGCGCGGGCGGCACGGAGCCACTGCGTGGACCCGCAACGCGCAGGCGGATGCGCCCACCCCCGAGACGAAGGTCATCGACACCGTCGGCGCGGGCGACACCTTCCAGGCGGCGATGCTGACGTGGCTCGACGAGCACGACGCGCTCACGCCCGACGCCTTGTCGAAGCTCGATGCCGCATCGCTCGATGCCCTGCTTCGCTTCGCCGCGCGTGCGGCGGCGATCACCTGCTCGCGGCGCGGCGCGGACATGCCGCGGCGGGCCGAGTTGGACTGACGGTCACGCCGTTTCGAAGAACGATGGATGTCGAACGCCTCCCCGTCGAACCCTGCCGGCTCGGTGAATCGCCCCTGTGGCATCCCCGCGAGCAGGCGCTGTACTGGTGCGACATCCCGGGCCGCACCCTGCATCGCTTTGACCCTGGTCGTCAGGCGCATGCGAGCTGGGCGTTTGCGCACGATCTCGGATGCTGCGCCGCCTGTGACGACGGCACGCTGATCGTCGCGCAGCGTGACAGCCTGCTGCGCTTCGATCCGGCGACCGGCGCGCACACCGTGATCGCCGGCGCCCCCTACGACACCGCCGTCGAGCGCTTCAACGACGGCAAGACCGACCCGCGCGGCCGCTTCTGGGTCGGCACGATCTACGAACCGCGCGATGCGCCTCGGGCGTCGCTGTACCGGCTCGATGCACCAGGGCTGCGGCGCATCGCCGGCCACATCACGACCAGCAACGGACTCGCCTTCAGTCCTGACGGCCGCACGATGTACTGGGCCGACACCAAGGCCCACACCATCACCGCCTGGGACTATGACCTCGAGCGCGCAGAGCCCTCGAACCGCCGCGTCTTCGCCCGGTTCGAGCCGCCGCAGGCAGGCCGCCCCTCGGACTACGCCGGCCGGCCCGATGGGGCGGCCATTGATTCGGAAGGCTGCTATTGGGTCGCGATGTTCGAGGGCGCCCGGGTGCTGCGCTACTCGCCGCAGGGTGAGCTCTTGCGCACCGTTCACCTGCCGGTGCGGTGCCCGACCATGCCCTGTTTCGGCGGGGCGGACCTGCGCACCCTCTACATCACCACCGCAAGCGAAAAGCGGCCGGCCGACGAGCTTGCGGCGATGCCATGGTCCGGCTGTGTCCTGCAGCTGCGCGTGGACGTGCCCGGCCTTCCCGCCGCACTCGTGGGGCCCTCGTCGTTCACTTGGCAGTCGGCATGACGAACTCGGCGCCCTTGCCGATGCTCTCGGGCCAGCGCTGCATGATCGACTTCTGCCTGGTGTAGAAGCGCACGCCTTCTTCGCCGTAGGCGTGCATGTCGCCGAAGAGCGATTTCTTCCAGCCGCCGAAGCCGTGCCAGGCCATCGGCACCGGAATCGGCACGTTGATGCCCACCATGCCGATCTGCACGCGGCGTGAGAACTCGCGCGCCACGTTACCGTCGCGCGTGAAGCAGGCCACGCCGTTGCCGAACTCGTGGGCGTTGACCAGGTCCACCGCATCCTTGAGGTCCTTCACCCGCACGCAGCCGAGCACCGGCCCGAAAATCTCTTCCTTGTAGATGCGCATCTCCGGCGAGACGTGGTCGAACAGCGTGCCGCCCATCCAGAAGCCGTTCTCGCAGCCTTCGCCGGCTTGCGCACCCTTGAAGCTGCGCCCGTCGACCAACAGCTTCGCGCCTTCCTTCTCGCCCTCGGCGATGTAGCCGGTGATGCGCTCGTGCGCCGCACGCGTGACGATCGGGCCCATCTCGGCCGCGAGGTTCTCGCCGTCCAGCACCTTGAGCGACCGGGTGCGCTCGATCAGCTTGGGGAGCAGCCGGTCGGCGACATCGCCGACCAGCACGGCCACGCTGATCGCCATGCAGCGCTCGCCGGCCGAGCCGTAGCCCGCGCCGATGAGCGCGTCCACCGCCTGGTCGATGTCCGCATCGGGCATCACGACCATGTGGTTCTTCGCACCGCCGAGCGCCTGCACCCGCTTGCCGTGGCGCGCGCCGGTCTCGTAGATATGGTTGGCGATCGGCGTCGAGCCGACGAAGCTGATCGCCTGCACGTCCGGATGCACGAGCAGCGCATCGACCGCCTCCTTGTCGCCCTGGATCACGTTGAACACGCCATCCGGCAGGCCCGCTTCCTTGAGCAGCTCGGCGATGCGCAGCGAGGGGCTCGGATCGAGCGGGCTCGGCTTCAGCACGAAGGTGTTGCCCGCCGCGATGGCGACCGGGAACATCCACGTCGGCACCATCACCGGGAAGTTGAACGGCGTGATGCCCGCGACCACGCCCAGCGGCTGGCGCATCGTCCAGTTGTCGATGCCGGTGGAGACCTGGTCGGTGTAGTCGCCCTTGAGCAGTTGCGGAATCCCGCAGGCGAATTCCACGATGTCGATGCCGCGCGTGACCTCGCCCTGCGCGTCGGTGAAGACCTTGCCATGCTCGGCGGTGATCAGGTGCGCGAGCTCGTCCCGGTGCCTGTTCAGCAGTTCGAGGAACTTGAACATCACGCGCGCGCGGCGGATCGGCGGCGTGTCGGCCCAGGCGGGAAACGCGGCCCGGGCGGCGGCCACGGCGGCATTCACCTGCTCGGCGGCCGCGAGGCCGGCGCGGCCGGTGATCGCACCGGTGGCGGGATTGAAGACGTCCTGCGTGCGGCCGGAGGTGTTGGCCACGACGCGGCCCTGGATGTAGTGGTCGATGGCGGCGATGGTGTTCTTCATGCGTGCAATTCCCGGGATCGGTCGAATGAAAGTCGAAAGGCGGTCAGCGCTGATCGTTCAGCGCTTCCCCGAGGGCGTTGACCAGCGCATCGATCTGCGACCGGTCGCTGACGAAGGGCGGCGCGAGCTGGATCGTGTCCCCGCCGAAGCGCACGTAGAAGCCCTTCTCCCAGCAGCGCATCGCGATCTCGAAGGGCCGCCGCGCGGGTTCGCCCGGCAGGGGGTCGATCGAGAGGCCCGCCGCGAGACCGAAGTTGCGGATGTCCCGCACGTGCTTCGAACCCCTGAGCTGATGCACCGCCGATTCGAAGTACGGCGCCAGTTCGCGCACCCGTGCCGGCATGTCCTCCTTCTCGAGGACGTCCAGCGTCGCGAGCCCCGCGGCACAGGCCACCGGGTGCGCCGAATAGGTGTAGCCGTGCGGGAACTCGATCGCGTACTCGTCACCGCCCGCGGCCATGAAGGTGTCGTGGATCTCCTTGCTGGCCACGATTCCGCCCATCGGGATCACGCCGTTGGTCACCTGCTTGGCGAAATTGAGGATGTCCGGCGTCACGCCGAAGGCCTCCGCGCCGGACCACGCGCCCGTGCGTCCGAAGCCCGTGATCACCTCGTCGAAGATCAGGAGGATGTTGTTCTGCGTGCAGATCTCGCGCAGGCGCTTGAGGTAGCCCACCGGCGGGATCACCACGCCGGCCGAGCCCGAGAAGGGCTCGACGATCACGGCCGCGATGTTCGAGGCGTCATGCAGCGCGATCAGGTCCAGCAGGCGATTGGCCAGCGCCTCGCCGCCCTCGGCCGGCATGCCCTTGGCGAAGGTGCCCGGTGCCGGCTGCGTGTGCGGCAGGTGGTCGGCCTCGATGCCCTGCCCGAAGGTCTTGCGATTGCCCGCGATGCCGCCCACCGAGATGCCGCCGAAGTTCACGCCGTGGTAGCCCTTCTCGCGGCCGATGAGGCGCGTCTTGCTCGCCTGGCCCTTGGCGCGCCAGTAGGCACGGGCCAGCTTGAGCGAGGTGTCGGCCGCTTCCGAACCCGAGCCGACGAAGAACACATGGTCGAGGCCCGCGGGCATCTTCGAGACGATCTGCTCGGCCAGGCGAAAGGCCAGCGGATGGCCGAACTGGAAGGGCGGCGCGTAGTCGAGTTCGGCCACCTGGTGGCTCACCGCCTGCACGATCTCCGCGCGCCGGTGCCCCAGGCCGCAGGTCCACAGCCCCGACAGGCCGTCGAATACGCGGCGGCCGCGGGCATCGCGGTAGTAGCAGCCCTCGGCTTCGACGAGCAGGCGAGGATCCTTCCTGAACTGCCGGTTGCCGGTGAACGGCATCCAGTGGGCATTGAGCTGCTGCTCGCTGACGAAGTGGCGCGGGAGGTCACTGAGATCCATGGGTTTGCTCGGGAGAAAAGATGGAGCGGCAAATTCTGGAGAGACCGTCGGTTTCAGTAAACTGCCTTCATTGCCAGTTCACGTTCAAAGAACTGAAACTTTCATGGTCAAGAAAGCACTGCTGGGCCAGGTCAGCGACATCGATATCCGGCTCCTGCGCATCTTCAGGACGGTGGTGGCGTGCGGGGGTCTCGCCGCGGCAGAACTCGAACTGAACATCGGTCGCTCGACCATCAGCCGCCACATCAAGGAGCTCGAGGAGCGGCTCGGGCTCGTGCTGTGCCGCCGGGGCCGCGCGGGCTTCGCGCTGACGCCGGACGGCCAGCGGATCCACGAATCGGCCCTGCAGCTGCTGGGCGCGATGGAATCGTTTCGCAGCGGCGTTCACGACCTGCATGCCGAACTGGTCGGGACGCTCGCGGTCGGGCTGTTCGACAAGACTTCGACGAATCCGCAGGCGCGCATCAGCGAAGCGATCCGGCACTTCCGCAAGCAGGCGCCGGACGTGCTGGTCGATGCCTCGGTGGGCACACTGCAGGACATCGAATCGGGCGTGATCGACGGCCGGCTCCACGTCGGCATCGTGCCGGACCACCGCCGCTCCGACAGCCTCGACTACGTCGATCTCTTCGGCGAGTCGATGTACCTCTACTGCGGACGGCAGCATCCGCTGTACGGCACGTCCACCGGCCTGCGCTGGGAGGACCTGCGGGAGTACGACTACGCGGGCCTGGCCTTCCACTCACCCAACATGGAGGCGACGCACCGCTTCCACCTGCGGCGCAAGGCCGTCGCGAGCGACCAGGAGGCGATCGTCTCGCTGATCCTGTCGGGCTGCTACCTCGGCTTCCTTCCCGATCACTACGCCGAGGGCTTTGCGAACGCGGGCCTCGTGCAGCGCATCGCGCATCCGGAGTGCATGTACGAGGTGCGGTTCGTCGCGATCTCGCGGCGCTCGTCTTCCGCCTCGCGCCTGGCGACCACCTTTCTCGACGCGCTCCAGCATTCGCACCAGCAGCCGCCGGGCTGACGACGTCAGCCCGCGGTGACGTGAACGCCCGGACGGTGGCCGTCGTTCCAGCGGCCTCCCAGGGCGCGCTCGATCTGCGCCGCAACCTGCAGCAGCAGGCCGTCGTTCGCCTGTTTCGCCTGCGCGTGGATGCCGAAGGGCAGCCCGTTCTCCTGCTGCGCCATCGGCAGCGAGATCGCGGGAATGCCGCACAGGTTCGACAGCGGCGTGTAGGCGAAGAACTTCCACAGGTTCTCGAACCAGTCGAGCACGTCGGGGTTGTCGCTGGTCGTCAGGTACTCGGTGGTGCCGATGCGCGGCGTGGGCAGCGCGGTGATCGGCGTGAGGATGACGTCCCATTCCTCGAAGAAGGCGCCGAAGGCGCGCGCGGTGCTGTTGAACACCGCCTGCATCTGGTAGCGCTCGGCGTACGACAGGTCCTTGCCCGCTTCCCAGATGCGGATGTTGATCGGCTCGATCAGGTCGGCCGGCGGCCGCTCGAGGCCGCGCGAGGCCAGCAGGCCGTTGATGACCTGCGCGAAGTTGCTGATGTAGCAGGTGGTCTGCGCACGGAACGCCCCGCGCAGGGCGGCCTGCGGCAGCGCCCACGCCACATGGTGGCCCAGACTTTCGAGGAAGCGGCCGGCCTTCTCGAGCTCGGCGACGATGTGCGGCGTGGCGCGGTAGTCGCCCCACTCGTGCGACAGCGCGATGCGCAGCGGCCGAGGGTCCTTGCGGATCAGCTCGCCGTAGGGCTCGGGTGCCGTCCAGTAGGGCATGAACTCGCCCGGCGCGCCGCCCCGGCAGGCGTCGACGAAGGCGGCCGTGTCGCGCACCGTGCGGCTGTGGCAGCCCTGGATGGACACGTAGCCGGTGATGTCCGACAGCTTGGGGCCGATCGAGAACACGCCGCGCGAAGGCTTCAGGCCGATGTTGCCGTTGAAGCCGGCCGGGATGCGGATCGATCCACCGCCGTCGGTCGCGTGCGACATGGGCACCACGCCGGCCGCCACCATGGCCGCCGTGCCGGCGGACGAGCCGCAGGTGGTGAAGTCGGTGTTCCACGGATTGCGGGTCACGTAGACGGCCGGGTTCTCGGCCGAGCTGCACACGCCGAACTCGGGCGTGGTGGTGCGGCCCATCAGGTTGAGGCCCGCGCGGCGCATCTGCTGCGTGAGCCACGCATCCTCGGTCGGGCGATGGCCGCGCATGAAGAGCGAGCCCTGCTCCTGCAGCCGACCCTTGAGCGTGGGGCCCAGGTCCTTCATGAGGAAGGGCACGCCGGCGAACGGGCCCTGCGGGTTCAGTCCGTCCTTGAGCGGATCGGCCACCACGTCCTCGAACACTTCGACCACCGCGCCGAGCGCCGGGTTGGTCATCTCGATGCCGGCGGCCGCCTGCAGCGCGAGTTCCGCCGCGCTCACCTCGCCCTTGCGGACCCGCTCGGCCAGTCCCAGCGCATCGTGCGCGGCCCATTCGTCCCAGCTCATTGCCAAAGTCATCGGTCGTCTTTCCGGCCGTGCCCTCCAGGAGACCACGATGCCCGACGACCCCCACAAGACCGGCGCCGACCGCAAGTTCATTTCCCTCGAGCAGCCCCACGAGGTGCGCAGCTGGACGGAATCCCTCGGCGTGACTGAACAGCAGCTCAGGGCCGCTGTCGCCGCCGTCGGCAACTCTGCCGACAAGGTGCGCGAGTACCTGCGCAGGGCCTCCTGACGGGCCCACCCGTCAGCGCAGTCGTCGGGGAGCACCGTGCTGTTCCATCTCGTCTATCTCGGGTGGCGCCACCTGATGCGCGCGCTCGCAAAAGCGCGCACACTGCGCGACCTATGAAACACAAAGCTGCTCGCCGCGAGGTACTCGCCGCGATGGCCGATTTCGAGCGCGCCTGCCTCGCGTTTGCCGAAGGCATGCAAGGCGTCCTGGAACCTCCAGGCCAGGCCGGGCAGAAGGCACCCGCGCTGCCCCTCGTGAACTTCGGCCCGCGCAAGCCGGCCAAGCGTGCGGCGCCACGCGAGGTCGAAGCCGTCCGCCGGCCGCTCGCGAAGCCATAGCGGGCGGCGAGGTCGACGAGCCGCCTGCGCCGCGCGAGCGTGGACCGAGGCTCCTGCTCCGCTACTGCGCCGCAGCCTGCTTCATGCGCAGCGCGGTTTCGACCACCACGCGGCGCAGCGATTGCACCGTGGGGTGGGCTTCCACTTCCTTCAGCGTGAAGAAGCTCACGGGCGGCAGGCTCCAGTTCAGCCGATACGGGAGCGCGGCCCATTGGGATGAACGCTCCATCTCGACCATCACGTCGCGCGCGAAGATGGTCACGGCGTTGGGCTCGTGGCGCAGGACCATCTCGATGCTCCGCAGCGAGGTGGTCTCCAGGATCGGCATCGGCGGCTGGACGCCCGCACCGACGAAGATGGCGTTGTACGTCCTGCGCATGGGCGTGTTGGGCGGCGGCAGGATCCAGTCGAGTTGCGCGAGCCTGGCCCAGTCCAGCGGGCCGCGCGACAGGCGCTTGACGTTCTTCGCGCCGACCACGAGGCAAGGTTCCTGCTCGTAGATGGCCTGCTGCACCAGGCCGCTGGCCTCGCCGTCGTACGAGCGGCCGATCGCGCAGTCGATCTCGCGTGCGAGCAGGCCCGCGACAAGTTCGTCCGTGGTCCCCTCCCGCGCCATCACCGAGATGCGTGGGGTGCGGTCGAGCAGGTGGGTCAGCGCGGCGGCCATCAGCTGCTGGGGCACCTGCTGGGTCAGGCCCAGACGAAGGCGACCGCTGCGGCCCGCTTCCAGCGAGGTGAGCACGCGCGTGGTCGCCTCGAGTTCGGCCAGCCAGCGGCGCGCGCAATGCAGCGCGGCCTCGCCCGCGGGGGTCGGGACCAGCCCGCGGCTGGTGCGATCGAAGAGCTGGCTGCCGAAGATGTCCTCGACCTCGTGCAGCGCCTTGGTGATCGCCGGCTGGCTGAGCTGCATCTCGGCCGCCACCCGCACCAGCGAACGGTGCCGATCGACGGCCTGCAGCAGGGACAGCTGACGCAACTTCAGGCGGGAAAGCAGCGAGTGCTGCAGGGCGGCGGCAGGATCCTGGGCGGTCGGCAAGGCCTTAACTCCACGGTTATAGGTGCATGAGAAATTATTTCACTTTCGTGAATTGCGAGTCCTAGACTTTTCCCCATGGACCCGATCGACGCACCGCCTCCCGCAGCCATCACGAACGACTTCCTGGACGAACTCGCCGAGGCGCGCAGCGCCGACGAAGCGCTGCGGCGGATCGACCTCGAGCGACTGCGGATCGCCCGCGGCGGCATCTTCAGCATCCAGCAGAACGTGACGACCGCGCGCGACGCGGCTGGCGAAGTCCGCCTGCGCCGCTTCTATTCGTCGGAGGGCGGGAGCTTCCCGGTCAACGGCGCGAAGCGCAAGACGCTGACCCCGTGGACCGAATGCCTCTTCGTGCGCAGCCGCGTCTTCGTCGGCGAGGGCGAGCATGTGCTTGCACAGACCTTCGACGACTTCGAACAGATGCGCGCCTATGGACTGCGCAGCGTGGTCAACGTGCCGTTGATGCAAGGCGCGCTCTGCTACGCCACCTTCAACGTCTTCGGGACGCGCGCCCGCTGGACGCCGGAGGAGATCCTCGGCATCCGGCTGCTCGCGCTCGCTGCCGCGCGCTGGGTGCCGTCGGTCCCCGGGCTGGCCTATCGCTTTCCGGACGCGTCTGCCGCTGCAGCCATCCACGACAGACCGAGCGTAGTGCTCCACAGCGGCGATGGCCTCGGCGCGCTGAACTGAAAAGGGGAATGCAAATGCCCGTGACTGCCTTGCACCACTTCACGATCCGCTGCACGCCCGAGGAGCTGCCGCCGCTCGTGGACTTCTACACCCGCGTGATGCGTCTCTCGGTCGGCGCGCGGCCCGAGATTCCGGCACCCGGCGCGTGGCTTTACGCGGACGGCCAGCCGATCGTGCATCTCTACGCGCACCTCTCGACCCCCGACAAGGCGGTCGACCCCGTGACCGGCCCTCTCGACCACATCTCGTTCCGGTCGCGCGGCGTCGTCGAGATGCGCGAGCACCTGCGCGCCATGGGCGTGCCCTTCTCCGAGGCGCCGATTCCCGGCTGGGCGATCCATCAGATCTTTCTCCACGACCCGCGCGGCCTGAAGATCGAAATGACCTTCTGGATGGACCAGGAAGACGAACGGAGCGCCGCATGACGCAGTTCGTCCAGGCCGGCGACTTGCGCATCGCCTTCGACCGCGAGGGCGAGGGTCCGCCCCTGCTGCTGATGCACGGCGCGGAAGCCTCCCGGCAGATGTTCTCGGCGCTGGTGCCGCATCTCGCGAAGCACTTCACCGTCATCGCCTACGACCAGCGCGACTGCGGCGAGACCGAGGGGCCGGACCGCGCATCGACCCTCGAGGACCTCGCCACGGATGCGCAGCAGTTCGTCAAGGCGCTGGGCCTGCGGCGCGTGCACGTGTTCGGCTCCAGCTTCGGCGGCCGGGTGGCGCAGGCGCTGGCCCTCCTGCATCCGCGCGCCGTCGACCACCTGGTGCTGGCCAGCACCTGGCCCCTGCCGCGGCCCTACGAGGAACTGTGCCCCGACGCGCGCCGGCTCGCCGAACTGCGGCGCGGCCTGCCCGGCACGGCCGGGGAGCTGGCGACGTGGTTCTTCCCCGAGACCTTCCTCGAGAAGCGGCCGGAGCTGCGCCGCATCTTCGCCAATGCCCGGCCCGAATCGGCGCGCTCGGCCCGCCGCGCGGCAACCGTGGCGACGGCGCTCGAGATGGGCGTGGCCGACATCGTCGCCCCCACGCTGGTGCTGGCCGGCGAACTCGATCGCGTGGTGCCGCCGGCGGTGACGCTTGCGATGGCGGGACGGATCCGCGGCGCCGATGCAGCGCTGCTGCCTGCGATCGGCCACGTCACTGCGCTGCAGGCGCCGGAGGTCCTGGCGCATCACCTCGTCCGCTTCCTGAAACCCGAAGGAGCCAAGTCATGAGCACGAACGCCCGGCCCGACTACATCCGCATCGAAGGCCTCTCCAAGCACTTTGGCGACGGCGGCGACGGCGTGCTCGCCCTCCAGAACATCGACTGCGCCATCGAGCAGGGCAGCTTCGTGACCATCGTCGGCCCGAGCGGATGCGGCAAGAGCACCCTGCTGCGAATCCTCGCCGGCCTGCTCGACTACAGCATCGGCCGCGTCGTGCTCGACGGCCAGCCGATCCGCGGCACGCGGCGCGACGTGGGCGTGGTGTTCCAGAGCTCCATCCTGCTGCCGTGGCGCACCATCCTCGAGAACGTGATGCTCCCGGCCGAGGTGCTCGGCATCCCGATGAAGCAGGCGCGCGAGCGCGCGATGCAGCTGCTGCACATGGTCCGGCTCGACGGCTTCGAGCACAAGCTGCCCCGGCAGCTGAGCGGCGGCATGCAGCAGCGCGCCTCGATCGCCCGGGCCCTGCTGCACGACCCGAAGATCCTGCTGATGGACGAGCCCTTCGGCGCCCTGGACGCGATGACGCGCGAGCGCATGAACCTCGAGCTGCAGCGCATCTGGATGGAGAGCGGCAAGACCGTGGTGCTCATCACGCACTCGATCCCGGAGGCCGTGTTCCTCGGCGACCGGGTGTTCGTGATGTCGCCTCGCCCCGGCACGCTCGAACGCGTGCTGCCGATCGATCTGCCGCGCCCGCGATCGATGGAGGTCATGTCCCACCCCGTCTTCGCCGCCGCGTCCGCATCCATCCGCGAGCGCTTCTCGCATGCCGCTTCGTTCGATTGAGAGGGCTTCCATGACCACCGCCATGCTCACCACCCACGAACCCGTCATGAACGCCGGGGGCACCGCGACGGGACCCGCGAAGGCGCAGCCGCGGCGGCGCGCCAATCCGCTCGCCTCGCTGCGGGTGCAATCGCTGCTGCTGCTCGTCACGCTGCTCGGCGCCTGGGAAGCGGCGGTGCGGCTCTTCAAGGTGCCCAGGCACCTGGTGCCGCCAGTGAGCGACATCCTGGTCGCGCTGTGGCGGGGCCTTGCGACCGGACCGCTCGCCAAGGACGGGTTCTGGTACCACGGCGGCGTGACGGTGGCCGAGATCCTGCTGGGCTTCGTGATCGGCAGCGGCGTGGGCCTGGCGATCGGCATCGTCGTCTCGCAGATGCCGAAGGTCGAAGCGCTGCTGGAGCCCTACGTCGCCGCCCTGCAGAGCGTGCCCAAGGTGGCGATCGCGCCGATCATCGTGGTGTGGCTGGGCTTCGGCATCGGATCGAAGGTGATGATCATCTGCCTGCTCACCTTCTTCCCGGTGCTGGTCACCAGCATCGCGGGCTTCAAGGCGGTGGACCCGGATCGCATCGATCTGCTGCGCTCGCTCTCGGCTACGCCGTGGCAGATTTTCCGCAAGGCCAAGTTCCCGAGCGCCCTGCCCTACATCTTCGCGGGCCTGAACATGGCCGCGGCCTTCAGCGTGGTGGGTGCGGTGGTCGGCGAGTTCGTCGGCGCGCAGGCCGGGCTCGGCGTGCTCATCCTGCAGATGGAGGCGCAGGCCGACACCGGCGGCAGCTTCGCGGTGTGCGTGGTGCTGTCGGTGATCGGCATCGTGCTCACCGGCCTGCTGCGCCGCATCCAGCGCCGCGTGCTGCACTGGATGCCGGCCGACACATCGCAGCGGACGGTCAACGTCTGACGCCTTCCCGTTCAAGCTATTTCTTCCTGAAGGAGTGAACCATGTTGACGCGACGTGATTTCGGCCTGGGCCTCGGCGCCCTGGGCATGACGGCGGGCCTGCCGGGGTGGGCCCAGAACGTGCGGATGATGCGGGTGGCGAACACCGTGGCGGTGAACGATCCGCAGCAGTGCTTCTGCACGGCGGGCCAGCATCCCAAGCTCAACTTCTACAAGCCCAATGGCGTGGACGTGGAGTACGTCAACATGTCGAGCATGACGCAGGCGCTGCAGAGCCTGCGCGGCGGGCATGTGGAGTTCGGGCCGGCCGTGCCCGGCGTGCTGCTGCCGGCCATGGCCAAGGATCCGGGACTCGACCTGGTGGTGGTCTACAAGTGGCTGCCGCGCAATGCCAACGTGATCGTGGTGAAGCCCGGCAGCCCGATCAAAACGGCGGCCGATCTCGCGGGCAAGCGCATCGGCGTTCGCAGCCAGGGCGACACCGGCATCGTCATCACCAGGACCATGCTGGCCGAGCTGGGCCTCAAGGACGACAAGTGCGAGTACATCGCCATCGGCGATGGGGCCCCGGCGGGCGCGGCGATCGACAACGACCGGGTGGACGCGATGGTGGCCTTCGACACCGCCACCGCGCGCATCGAGCTGGTCGGGACGAAACTGCGCTACGTGCCGCTGACGCCGAAGTTCGCGCAACTGGGCTCGGGCTGGATGTGCGTGCCGCGCAAGCTGCTCAAGGAAGACCGCAAGTCGCTGGTGGCGCTGTTCCAGGGCATCGCCAAGTCCACGATCTTCTCGAACGCCAACCTCGACACCGCGATCGATCTGCACTGGGCGGTGTACCCCGAGAGCCGCCCCAAGGGCCGCAGCGAGGACGAGGCGCGCAAGGAACTCGCCTTCATCCTGAAGGACCGCAAGAACAGCTGGATGCGCCGGCCGGACGATCCGGACCAGCGCATGGGCGCGTCGTCCCTGGCCGAATGGAAGGCCAACATCGAGATGACGGCGGAGAGCAGCAAGAACCCGAAGCTCGCCGAGGAACTGGGCGACCCGAACCGGCTGTTCACCAACGAGCTCATCGACGACATCAACGCCTTCGACAAGCAGGCGATCGTGCAGATGGCCAAGGACCTCAAGCTGTAGGCGAACGCGGTCCAACCAGACACCCAGGAGAGCCCCATGGACGTCCTCATTTCCGGAGCCAGCATGGCGGGCCTGTCGGCGGCCCACTGGTTCGCCCGCCTCGGCCACCGGGTCACCGTCGTCGAGCGCGGCGACGGCCTTCGGCCGGGCGGTGCGCCCATCGACGTTCGCGGCCGTGCGCTCGGCACGGCGGAACGCATGGGCATCCTCGCGCGGATCGACGACGAGCGAGTCACCTTCATCGAGCCCGCGCCGGTGCTCGACGGGTCGGGAAGACAGGTGGCCACCCTCGACCTGCGCTGGTTCGCCAACGAGACCGACGAGGACATGGAGATCACGCGGGACCGGCTCAACAAGATCCTGCTGAGCGTCGTGCCCGAGGACGTGGCGTTCCGCTTCAAGGCCTCCATCGCGTCGATGGCCGACGGCCCCGGCGGCGTCGACGTCGGCTTCGCGGACGGGCAGCAGGGCCGATACGACCTGGTGGTGGGCGCGGACGGCCTCCACTCCAACGTGCGCAAGCTCGCCTTCGGGCCGGAGAAGGACTATGTGCGCCACTTCGGCCACTACGTCGCGCTGGTCGACCTGCCGAAGGACCGGGCGTGGGACCGCGCCATGCTCAATGTCCCCGGCCTCACGATTGCCGTGCGCGACGCGGGCGACGGGCCGCAGGGGATGATGCTCGTCGCCAGCCCCGTGATCGACTACGACTACCGCGACTACGACGCACAGCGCGCGATGATCGGCGAGTTTCTCTCGCGCGTCGGCGCCTGGCAGGTGCCTGCCCTGCGCGCGGCGTTCACCGACCCCGCTGCCAGGGGCTTCTACTTCGACTCGGTGAGCCAGACCCACATGCCGAGCTGGATCAAGGGGAACGTCGCGGTGATCGGCGATGCGGGGCACTGCGCCGCGCTGTTGTCGGGCATGGGGACGACGTTGGCGATGGTGGCCGCGGAAACACTCGCGACTACCTGGACCGAGTACGAAGGCAACCTGGAGGCGGCTTCTCCGAGGTATCACGAGCGCCTGCGCCCCTACGTCGACCAGTGCCAGGCATTCGCGCATGAAGGCGCGCCGATCATGGTCCCGTCGACGCAGCAGGCGCTCGACGAGCGCAATGCGACTTTCCGTGCGTATGCCGCGAGGTTCGCGGTGTGACGACGCGGCGCGCTCTATCGGATCTTCAGCTCGTCCATCAGGTAGGCGACACCCGCCGCTTTCGTCAGGGCGAGGCGCACGGCGCCGTCCTGATCGAAAGCCTCGTGCGCGGCCGCCACGCTCTGGAACCAGAGGACGGCAAACCCGTCGGGAGGCGTGGGCTCCGCCCACAGTCTTTCACGGCGTGCCGATGTGGCGGTCCAGTTGAACGCGATCTGCGCCTTCGCGCTGGCCGCGGCGCGTGACAGCTCATCGACGCAGCGCACCCTGCTCTCGAATCCGTCGAGAAGAAAGGGCACGATCACCTTGGCGCCGTGACGGAGCGGATCGCCACCTTCGGTGTCCACGACGCAGAGCGTCCATCCGAGCAGGAAGTTGGGCTCGTCGGCAGGGATGTGGCGCCGACCGACGGCCGAGGCCTGCGCCCGGGCCATGGCCTCGTCGCTGGAGAAATACAGCTCGACGATCCCGTCGACGTTGAACATCGGCTGATCGCCGCTGAACCAGAGCGTCATGTCGACCCGGTTGTGGACGTACTTCGCAATGCCATCCATGCCCAGCGCGAGCTTCGCGTGGGGGCCTGCCCAGTGGCCACGGAAGTCACTGGTCGACATGCCCTGCTTCTTCGCGAGAAGGGTCATTCTTTTCTTCATCTCGGTTCCTTTGCGATCGGGAGTGCGGCGGCAAATACCAGCGCGAGTGCGAGCAGTGCAGGGCCGGCCACGGCGTACCACCAGCTCGTCCACCCATGCGCGGTCAACCACGCCGCGGCCGTCACGCCGGCAGACTGCCCCATGAACAAGGCGCAGGCGAAGAGCGACACCGCGGTCCCGCGCGCGGTGGACGACAGGCTGGCACCGCAGGCCTGCAGCGTGTTGTGCAACATGTAGAAGCCGCATCCAGCGGTGAGCGAGGCGACCAGTGCCCACGCCCAGTGATTCATCGTCGCGATGACGAGAAATGAAGCGCACAGGAGCACGCCCCCGCCGATGGCCAGCCTCGGGGGTGGCAGCCGATGGAGGAGCCATCGGGCCGAACGTGAGTAGACGATCCCACCGACGCCGAACATGGCGAGGATGCCGCCGGCGGTCGACAGCGGCAGCTCGAACCGTTGGTGAAGGAGGACCGGCAGGAAGGCCAATGCGCCAAACACCAGTGCGCCTTCCGCGAATGTGACCGACAGCAGATGTCGAGCCCAGGCGATCGACAGGACCGAGCTGAAGCGCGCGAGGAGAGACAGTTGCGCATGCGACGGGACCGGCCGCGCGTGCGCAGCGGCGAACACCAGCGCTCCGATCGCCACGAAGCCTGACGCCATGATCGCGAATGCCGATCGCCAGCCGATCGTTTCGGCGGCGATGCCGCCGGCCCAGGAACCCGCCATCATGCCGGTGACGGTGAAGGTCAGGAGGCGAGCGAGGACGACCTGACGCTCGCCCGGAGGCACGCGGTCGGCCAGCCACGCCATCGTCAACGGAATGATGCCGCCGGCTGCCGCACCCATCGCCGCACGACTGAGCACAAGCATCGGCAACGTCGTGGACATCGCCGCGCCAACCGCGCCCATGCCGCAAAGGATCGCAGCCACGCCGGCCACCAGCGGTTTGCCGAATCGGTCGCCAAGCGGGCCATACACGATCTGCAGGACGCCATAGGCGATCGCAAATGCCGAGACGGCGCCGGAAGCCGCGGCGGCCTCCACGCCGAAGCTGGCGCCCAAGGCCGGCAGCATGGCATCGCACAGCCGCATCGAGGCCATGCTGGCGAAACCCGCCAGGGACAGCACAAGGATCTGGAGTCTGGACGGCATGGTCGGCGTCCGGCGCGTACGGGCCGGCGCGTCTCGCTTGCGATCGGCCCCTAGACGACCGCCACGGTGTCGACGAGGAAGGTCGTGATCTCGTCGATGAACGTCTTCGCGTGCGCCATCGCCTCGATGCCTGCAGGCGAAGCGAATGCGGAGTTCAGCGCTTCGGCATCCTCGAACCACAGCTCGACGATGCCGTCGATGGGCATGCTTTCGTAGCCGACCGTCGTTCCCTTTGGATCTTCCCGATGGGTGATCAGGTTCTGACGGTAGCCGAGCACGCCCGGCAAAGCCCTGGCCAACGGACCGTGCACCGCACGCCATTCGTGGGCGAACTTCTCCGAACTCACGTCAGGCCGGCGGCGCAACAGCGACATCCGCTTGATGCCCTTGCCCGGTGCGGGCGGCTCGAGCACGACGTTCGACTCGGCCGACACGATCCTCAGGCGGCCGATGAAGTGGTTCTCGTCATCGATCAGGCGCTGGCTCAGGGAGCCCGAGAACGCCTGGTCCATCCCCGCGACGCCATCGAACCAGAGCTGGGAAATGCCGTCCAGCATTTCAGGGCCTCGCTTGTGAGAGATCCCACGCTGGGCCGCGTCCGTGACGTGGTTCTGGTGATACCGGACAAGGCCAGGAAGCTCACTGGCCAGTTTCGAATGCTCGTCCTTCCAATAGGCGCGAAACCGCTCCATCGTCCAGTCGCGCTTCTTGTTGATCAGGCCCATGCGAAGCGTCATCTTCAGCCCTCCAGGGATTCCCACATCTGGCGATCGCGCTCGGCCGTCCAGATGCGCGGGTCGGCGTACTTCGTCGCCTCGTCGTAGCAGCGCGTCACGTCGAAGGGCATGCAGTGGTCGAAGATCACCCAGTGGCCGTACTTGGGCTTGAGCCTGGCGAAGGTTTCCTTGTAGACCGTGTTCAGGTCCTTCCCTGCCTTGGCGCCCTCGCTCACGCTGGCCCACACGTCGGCGATGAAGTCGCGCGTGCCCGCCAGGCCCTTGGCGACCTCATCCGGCGTGGTCAGCGCCGCGCCGCGTCCGGGCACCAGCGCCTTGGGCTGGAGCGCGGCGAGGTTGTCGAGCGTCTGGGGCCAGTCCTGGAAGTAGGCGTCGCCCGCATACGGCGTGGCGTCGAATTCGACCAGGTCGCCCGACAGCAGCACCTTCTCGCCCGGCAGCCAGACGACGGTGTCGCCCTTGGTGTGGCCGCGGCCCAGTTGCAGCAGCTGCACTTCGAGCTTGCCGAGCCACACGGTCATCTTGCCGGTGAAGGTCATCGTCGGCCAGGTCATGCCCGGCGGCACGGTCTCGACGCCGGCGAACAGGCGCGGGAAGCGGCCGATCTCGCTGGCCTTGTCCTGCTCGCCGCGCTCGACGATGAGGTCGTAGGTGTCCTGGCTGGCGAGGATGTGGTCGGCCCCGTAGGCGCTCGCGCCGAGCACGCGCACCGCGTGGTAGTGCGTGAGCACCACGTACTTGATGGGCTTGTCGGTGACTTCGCGGATGCGCCGGATCACGTCCTGCGCCATCGCCGGCGTGGCCTGGGTGTCGGCCACCAGCACGCAGTCGTCGCCGATCACGATGCCGGTGTTGGGGTCGCCCTCGGCGGTGTAGGCCCAGGCGTGCTCGGAAATCTGGCTGAAGGTGACACTCTTCTCTTCCAGGTCGGCCGCCGAGGCAAAGTTCTTCGTGGCGCTCATTCGTTCGCTCCAATCGTGATGGGGGGTTTTGAAATCAGTCCGCCTTTTGTGCATCGAGGCGGTCGAAAAACACCTGTCGCTTCTCCAGCCAGACGCGATGCCGGATGTTCCAGTCGCGGTACTTCGGGTCTCGCTGCAGCGTTGCCTGTGCGTGCACAGGCCAATAGGGGTCGTAGAGGGCCTCGCGGCCGATCGCGACGAGATCCGCGGAACCGGAGCCGACGACCTCTTCGGCCTGCCGTGCGTCCACGATCATTCCGACCGCCTGCGTCGTGGCGCCGGTGTCGCGCTTGATGCGCCGCGAGAACGGCACCTGGAAACCCAGGCCGCGCGGAACCGGCAGCGCCTTGGTCTGCTCGGTCAGGCCACCGGAGGAGCAATCGATGACATCGACGCCCACTGCCTGGAGAGCTCGCACCAGCGCGACGGTGTCGTCGACGTCCCAGCCTCCGACGGCTCCATCCACCACCGAGAGGCGGCACCACAGCGGCTTTTCATCGGGCCAGGCCGCACGAACGCCCCGGGCGATGCGGATGGCCAGTCGCATGCGTCCCTCGCGACTGCCTCCATATTCATCGGTGCGCAGATTCGAGATCGGCGAGAGGAAGCTCGTGACCAGATAGCCATGCCCGAAATGAAGCTCGATCGCGTCGAAGCCGGCTGCATCGGATCGCCGCGTCGAATCGACGAACTGCTGCACGACCTCGTCGATGTCGCCCTGCGTCATCTCGTCAGGCACCGACCAGCCTTCACCGGCAGCGACGGGGCTCGGACCGATTCGAATCCAGCGCGGGTCCACCTCGGACATCTCTTCCGGGCTCAGTGCCTCGCCGCCTTCCCACAGGGCCTTGCTGCCCGCCTTGCGGCCCGCATGACCGAGCTGGATGCCGATGGCTGCGCCGTGTTCGTGAACGAAGTCCACCACGTTCTTCCATGGCGCCACATGCGCATCGAGCCACATGCCCGCATCGTCCTTGCCGATCCGGCCGACGGGAGAGACCGCCGTGCTCTCCGTGAAGATCAGCCCCGCACCGCCGAGGGCGAACTTTCCGAGATGCACCAGGTGCCAGTTGTTCGCAAACCCCCCCGGCGCCGCGTGCTGCATCATGGGCGAGATGACGATGCGGTTCTTCAGTCGAAGCGAACGAACCTGCAACGGCTCGAACAGCGCTGCTGTCATCGTGAGTTCCTCAATGCGTTCCGAGGTAGGCCGCCCGCACGGCCGGGTCCTTCAGGAGCTGCGCGCCGGTGCCCTGCAATGTGATCAGCCCCGTTTCGAGGACATACGCGCGATCGGCCACGGCGAGCGCCTGGTTCGCCATCTGCTCGACCAGCAGGATGGTGAGTCCGGAGTCGCGCAACGCCGCGATCGACTTGAAGATGTCCGCGATGATCAGCGGCGCGAGGCCGAGCGACGGTTCATCCAGCAGCAGCAGCTTGGGCTCGCTCATCAATGCGCGCGAGATCGCGAGCATCTGCTGCTCGCCACCGGAGAGCGTGCCGGCCATCTGCTGTGCACGCTCCTTCAGACGCGGGAAGCGCTTGTATTCGCGTTCGACGAGCCGGGCCACGCGATCGGCATCGCTCCGAATGGAGAAGGCGCCGAGCAGCAGGTTTTCGTAGACGGTCTGGTCCGGGAAGACGCCGCGGCCCTCGGGCGAGAGCGCCACGCCGAGCCCCACCCGCCGGTGGGCCGGGACCCGGGAGCAGTCGACGCCGTTGATCAGCAGCTTGCCGCCCGACAGCGGTTCGAGTCCGACGATGCCCTTGAGCAAGGTGCTCTTGCCGGCGCCATTCGCGCCGATGATCGTGACGACCTCACCGGTACGCACTTCCAGCGATACGCCCTTGACGGCCTTGATGGCGCCGTATGCGAGCTCTGCAGAGTCGAGTGTGAGCATGAGGGGGTCCTCTCAGGCAGCGACGCGTTCGGGCGCATCGCTCGTTTCGGTGGCTTCGGTTCCCAGGTAGGCCTGCACCACCTTCGGGTTCGCCTGCACCTGTGCCGGCGTCCCTTCAGCGATCTTCACGCCGTAGTCGAGAACGATCACGTGATCCGAGATGCGCATGACCATGTCCATGTGGTGCTCGACCATCAGGATCGAGAGGCCCATGCGGCTGATGCGCACCAGCAGGTCGCCGAGCTCGGCCGTCTCCTGCGGATTGAGGCCGGCAGCCGGTTCGTCGAGCAACAGCAGTTCCGGATCCGTGGCCAGCGCGCGGGCGAGTTCCACCCGCCGCTGCAAGCCGTACGGCAGGCTGCCTGCCGGCGCGTCGGCCAGATGCGAGAGACCCACCAGTTGCAGCAGCGCGAGCGATCGGTCCTTGGCTGCTGCTTCTTCCTTCCTGGAGCTCGGCAACGCCAGCAACGACGCGAAGAACCCGTTGCGCATCCGCGAATGGCGACCGAGCATCACGTTGTCCAGCACCGAGAGATCGCCGAACAGGCGGAGGTTCTGGAAGGTGCGCCCCATGCCGAGACAGCAGATCTGGTGCGCCGGCTTGCCGACCATGCTCTGCCCGCCGAACGTGATCTCGCCCGAATCCGGCGGAACGACGCCGGTGAGCATGTTGATCATCGTGCTCTTGCCGGCGCCGTTGGGGCCGATCAAGGCGTGCACATGACCGCGCTTGAGCCGGTACGACACGCTCTGGGCAGGCTTCACGCCACCGTAGGCCTTCGACAGGTCCTTGACGGTGAGCAGCTCTTCGCCGCCGGCCTTCCTCAGGTTCAGCTGGCAGGCTGCGCCCGCGGACGCCCGCTCGGTCGAACCTCTTGCGCGACGGCCCAGCATCCGGTTCAGGACGCCCATCACGCCACCCGGCATCACGTACAGCGCGAACAGCAGCAGTGCCCCATACACGAAGTGCTGCACCGACGGCCAGTTGGACAGCGCGGCATCGATGATCGTGAGGCCCACCGCGCCGACCAGCGGCCCGTAGGTGGAGCCGACGCCTCCGAACAGCACCAGCAGAAGGATGAAGATCGACAGGTGGAAGTTGATGAAGTCGGAGTTGATGTACTGGTTCTGTTGAGCCACCAGCGCACCGGCCAGGCCGCAGGTCACCGCGGCCACGACGAAGGCCGTGACCTTGCCGCGATAGACGCGCACACCGACCGACGAGGCCGCGATCTCGTCGGCCTGCAGGGACAGCCACGCGCGACCCAAGCGGCCGGACACCAGGTTGCGGATCAACAGATGCGCCACCGCACACAGACCGAGTGCGAACCAGACCCACTGATTCATGCTCAAGGCCTGGCCCTGCCATGTCGGCGCGCGGATGCCGAACAGGCCCTGGGCGCCGCCGAAGACGTCGGTCCATTCGGTCACGAGCTTCTCGATCACGATGCCGAACGCGAGCGTCACCATCGCGAGGTAAGGCCCCTTCACGCGAAGCGACGGAAGCGCGACCAGCACGCCGCAGACGCCGGAGATCAAGCCGCCCAGACCGAGTGCCAGCCAGGGATCGATGTCCGTCCTGGTCGTGAGGAGCGCCACGGAATAGGCACCGGCCGCGAAGAGGCCCGCCTGGCCCAGCGACTTCTGGCCCGCGTAGCCGACCAGCACGTTCATGCCGACACCGCAGAGGTAGTACACGCACATCATGAAGGCGATGCGCAGGTAGTAGTCGTTCGAGATGCCGCCGGTCACGACGACGAGGACGGCGACCGCAGCGAAGACGGCCAACGGATGCTTGAGGCTTTTCATACCTTCTCCACCATCTTGGAGCCGAACAGGCCGTTCGGCCGGAAGGCGAGGACCAGGATGACCAGCACGAAGATCACCACTTCGCGCCACTGCGCAGACCACAGGTTGACGAAGGATTCGAGAACCCCGAGCAGGAAGCCGCCGATGACGCAGCCGCGGGCGTTGTTCAGCCCGCCGATCATTGCGGCGGAGAAGCCCTTCAGGCCCACGGCCACGCCCATGAAGAGCGAGGCCTGCGCGATCGGCGCGAGCATGAAGCCCGAGAGGCCGGCCAGCGCCGAACTGATCACGAAGGCGCCGACCATGACGAGCGTCACGTTGATGCCCATGAGGCTCGCCACATTGGGACTCTGGGCGACCGCGCGCATCGCCTTGCCCATCATCGTGCGGCGCATCACGTGGTCGAACGCGAACATGATCACCAGCGAGACGCCGAGCATGAGCATCTCCTGCGGGCGCACGCCGATGCCGAGCAGTCGGATGACGTCGTCGCCGACCGGACTGGGGACGACCACCGGCTTGGGGCCCCAGATCGCCAGACCGATGCTTTGCAGGATGACGCCGAAGCCCAGCGTGCTCATCACCCAGGCCATCCCGGGGCGGCGCGCGAAGGGCCTCACGCCCAGCAGGAAGAGCAGCCATCCGATCAGGCCCATTACCACGACCGCCGCCACCAAGGCGCCGAGCTGGCCGAACATGCCCGGGTTGTCGCCACCGAACGAAGTCGATGTCAACGGCTTGCCGACGGCAAGGAAGAGCACGCTCATCCCGATGAACGCGCCTGCCGATACGAACTCCCCGTGCGAGAAGTTCAAGGTCTTGGTGGTGGTGAACGTCACGCTGAAGCCAAGCGCGATGAGCGCATAGGCGCTGCCTACCGCCAGGCCGCTGATCAGCGCCTGCAACAGTGCTGCATCCATGATGGGTCTCCGTCTTGATGAGGGTTCGCTTCGCGTCGGGAAGCGAACCCTCGTTGTGGCTATCAGCGCTTGTAGTCGTCCGTCTTGAGCGACTTGATCACGTCGTCGCTGAACTGCACCAGCTGGTCGTTGTTCCACTTCACGAAGGCCAGGTCGCTGGCGGTCAGGCCTTCATGGGTCGTCTTGCTGAACGGCTTGTTGTAGGTCTTCATCACGCCGTTCACCGGCGCGTTGAGGTTCTCGAGTGCCTCGCGCACCTTGGCGCCATCGGTCGTTCCGGCCTGCTTGATCGCCTCCGCGACAAGGAGCGTCGCGTCGTAGCCGTGGATGACGAACGGGAACGCGCTCGGCGCGGCCAGCTTCGACGAAGTGCGCTCGAAGAGCTTCTTCTGCGCGGGCGTCGTGGGGTTGACGATGGTCCGCATGAAGATCG
Organism: Variovorax ureilyticus; assembly: GCF_037889935.1. Taxonomy (NCBI): domain Bacteria; kingdom Pseudomonadati; phylum Pseudomonadota; class Betaproteobacteria; order Burkholderiales; family Comamonadaceae; genus Variovorax; species Variovorax ureilyticus. The sequence goes on along the minus strand of NZ_JBBKZU010000007.1, from coordinate 329,517 downwards.
GCTTGCTCGCCAAGGTCTTGCCGGCCGCATCGAAGAAGGTGATGTTGTCCGCAGCCCAGGAGCTGAGCACCGTCGGGAAGTAGTTGACCTTCTCCATGCTGCGCACGAGCTGGCCGGTCGGCGTGCCCTGCGCCCAGACCAGGATCGTGTCGACGCCTGCGGCCTTCATCTTGTTGAGCTGCGAGGTCATGTCGGTATCGCCCACGCCGAACTTCTCGGTCGCCAGCGGCGTGAGGCCCTGCATCTTGACCACCTCTTCGAGGTCCTTGAGGCCGCCCTGACCGTAGCCGGTGGTCTCGCCCATCAGGCCGATCTTCTTGCTGCCGCTCTTGGCGGCGTAGGCGGCCAGCGCGGCGATCTGCTCGCGATCGACCATGGAGACGCGGAACATGTAGTTGTCCGCGCCGACGCTCATGGGCTTGGTGATGTCCGTGCCCGAGCCGATCATCCCCATCGAGACCACCTTCTTCTGGTTGGGGATGTGGCGCCATGCCAGTGCGTTGCCCGAGTTGGTCGGACCGAACACCGCCACCACCTTCTCGTTGTCGATCAGGTCGCTCATGTTCTGGATCGACTTGGGCGGCTGCGACTGGTCGTCGCGAACGACCAGCGTCAACTTGCGACCCAGCACGCCGCCGGCCGCGTTGATGTCGGCGATGGCGGCCTCGATGCCCAGCACCCCGGCCTTGCCGCTTTGCGCGGAGGGCGATGCGGACAGGTCGCCGTTGAATCCCAGCTTGATGTCCTGCGCGCTCGCGGCCGCTGCGGCGACGACGCCGGCGACGAGGAGGGTTCGCTTGAAGATCTTGGTCATGCTCATGGCTGTCTCCAGTGATGGTGTTGTTCGGCCCGTCGAGGGGCCCGGTTGCAAGAAGGGGAAGTGAAGATCGGGCCGGCCGTCAGGAGGCCAGGAAGCCGCCGTCGATCGGAAGCGTGACGCCGGTCACGTAGCTGGCCATCTCCGAAGCGAGGAAGACGACGGGGCCGACCAGTTCCTCGGGCTGCCCGACGCGCGCCATGGGGGTGCGCATCATGAATCTGTCCAGGCGCTCCGGGGCTTCACGCGTGTAGGAAGTCATGGGCGTCTCGATGACGCCGGGCGCGATCGCGTTCACGCGGATGTGGTCCTTGGCCAGTTCCACCGCGAGGGCCTGCGTCAGCATCTTGACCGCGCCCTTGGACGGCGAGTAGCCGACCACGTTGGGAATGCCGGTGGTCGAAGCGATCGAGCCGACGTTGATGATCACGCCCCTGGACTCGCGCAACGCGCCCAGCCAGGCATGGATCGGATGGAAGGTGCCCATCACGTTCACGTCGAGCGTGCGCTCGAGGTTGGCCGCGACCTCGGGGCTGTCGAGTCCCTCGCGGATGATGATGCCGGCGTTGTTGACCAGGATGTCGATGTTGCCGACCTCGCCGGCCACCTTCTCCGCGATCGCCCGGCACGCCTCGCCGGAGGTCACGTCCAGCTTGTACGCCACCGCGTTGCCGCCGTGGCCGTTGATCTCATCGGCGACCATCTTCGCGCTCTCTTCATTCAGGTCGGTGACGACGACCTTGGCGCCGGCCTTGGAGAGGCCTTTGGCAATGGCCTTGCCGTTGCCCTGCCCTGCGCCTGTCACCAGCGCGAGGCGTCCTTCGAGCACCTGCGGTGCCATGAGCTTGGAGATTTCCACTTGTCTTTCCTTGGGATGGATGGGGCGTCACGCCGCGTGTGCGTGCTGTCGCTGCACAGCCGGCCGTGATGGCGCGGCGTCGATGCGTTCGGTGCGCTTGGCGAGGGTCTGTCCGACGACGTAGCCGAAGGTGAGTGCCGGGCCGAGCGTGATCCCTGCCCCCGGATAGTTGCCGCCCATGATGCTGGCGGCGTCGTTGCCCACCGCGTAGAGCCCCTTCACGGGCTGGCCGGCGCTGGTGAGGACCTGGCACGAAGCATCCGTGGCGAGGCCCGCGAAGGTGCCGATCTCGCCGACGACGATCTTGAGCGCGTAGAACGGGCCCTTGCGGATCGGCGCCATGCAGGGATTCGGCGTGACCAGCGAATCGCCCTGGTAGCGGTTGTACGCGGTGCTGCCCTTGGCGAACCGGCTGTCGACGCCCGAGGACGCATCGCGATTGAAGGTCTCGACCTCTTCCTTCAGGGCGCCAGCAGGAACGCCAATGAGCTTGGCCAGTTCCTCGAGGCTGTGGGCGCGCTTGAGGTAGCCGCTCTTCAAATGCTTGCCGATGGGCAGCGGGAACGGAGCCACCGCGCCGAGTCCATATTCGCGCAGGTGCTGGTGGTCGCAGATGAGCCAGGCGCCGACTTCGGGCGCGCCCTTGCTGGCCTTCACGAGATCCTGGACGAAGTCGTGGTACGACAGCGCCTCGTTCGTGAAGCGCCGCCCCTTCGCGGTCACGGCGATCACGCCGGGCTTCGCGCGGTCGATGAAGTGCGGCATGACGCCCTGGGAGCCGTCCTTGCGCTTCGTCACGGAGGTCGGGCACCAGGCGGCGGCGTTCGGAATGGTGGGGTCGACCCATCCGCCCACGGACTCGCCGAGCCGCAGGCCGTCGCCCGTGTTGAGCTCCGGCGAGGGCGTGAAATGCTCGCGACCCGTGGGCGCATGCGGGAACAGCTGCTTGCGGCGTTCGATGTCATGCGGGAACCCCCCGCACGCCAGAACGACGCCCCGGCGCGCCCGGACATCGACGGGCGTGCCGTTGCGCACGACCGTGGCACCCACGACCGCATCGCCTTCGACGATCAGCTTCCCGACGGGCGCGTTGAGCCAGACGGGCACGTTCAGGTCCATGCCCGCCTTGGCGAGACGCCCGGCGAGTGCGTTGCCGTTGGTCAGCGTCATTCCGCGGCCGTGCCGGACGACGTCGAGCAGATGGCCACCGAAGCGCTTGGTGACATACCAGAACGATTCGAGCGACTTGAACGCGCGGAGGAAGTGCCAGAGCTCCTTGCCGGAGCCGAGCATCATCCCGAACACCGTCAGCTCCGGGACCGGGGGCGCCAGTTGCGCCACGCGCTCGCCGAGTTCCCGCGCATCGAAGGGACGAGTGACCATCGAACGGCCACCCGGCTGGCCGCCCGGCGCTTCGGCGTGGTAGTCGGGGAAGACCGGCGGCATGTCGAACTGCACGCAGGTCTTGCTGGTGAAGAAGTCGATCGCCTTCGGGCCGTTCTCGATGAAGGCATCCACCCGGGCCGCATCGAAGTGCGTGGTGGCCTCGTGCTGGAGATAGGCGCGGGCGGCACCGGCGGGCTCATGGATGCCCTGCTCCTTCGCGAGCCGGGTGCCGGGAATCCAGAGCCAGCCGCCCGACCGGGCGGTCGTCCCGCCATACACCGGCGCCTTGTCGACCACCAGCACCTGGAGCCCTTCGTAGGCAGCGGTCACCGCTGCCGACATGCCCGACGCGCCGGTGCCGATCACCAGTACGTCGTATTCCGTTTCCTGCTTACTCACCGCCATCTCCTTGAAAGTTGGGCGCCTGCCCGTCGATCCGATGGCGTTAGTATGGTGCTGATGCGTTTGAGATACGCTAATGGTTTACCCTAGACTAATGTTGTCGCTAGAATCAAATCATTAGGAGACATCCCCATGAGCGCACTTCTGGACAGCGAACCCAATGAGCCCGCATCGGAAAAAGAGCGGCGAGGCATCCAGTCGATCGAGGCGGGCGGCCAGCTTCTCCTGGCGCTGGGGACGCACGGGCGGCCCATGCCCTTGCGCGAACTGGCGCGCGCAGCGGACATGGCGCCGGGCAAGGCGCATCCGTATCTGGTGAGCTTTTCCAAGCTGGGCCTGGTGACGCAGGAGTCCTCGACGGGCTACTACTGGCTGGGCCCGACGGCGATGCAGCTGGGCCTGGTGACGCTGCGGATGCTCAATCCGGTGCGGGAGGGCACACCGTTCGCTGAAGACCTGGCACGAGCGACCGGGCACAGCGTGGCGCTGTCGGTCTGGGGCAACCAGGGGCCCACGGTGGTGTTCCTCTTCGAGGCGATCTATCCGCTGCACGTGAACATGCGGACGGGGACCGTCATGTCACTGGCCGGGACCGCGACGGGCCGTCTCTTCGCGGCTTACCTGCCCGCGAAGTTGATCGAGGAATCGATGCTCGAAGACAGCCGACGGCTCGGGCCCGACATCGCGCCGCCGACCGATCCGGAAAATCTGCAGAAGCTGGTGCTGGAAGTGCGCAAGCACGGGCTGTCGCGATCGGTGAACAACCCCACGCCCGGGGTCTGCTCGTTCGCGGCGCCGGTCTTCGACTACTCGGGCAACATCGTGATGGGCATCACGCTGATGGGCCGGTCCTCGTCTTTCGATGCGAGCTGGGACGGACCGCAGGCGAAGGCGGTGAAGGCCTGCGCCTCCGAGGTGTCGAAGCGACTGGGCAATCAGTCTTCACGCGCCACATGACCGGCGCGAGAGTTCACGCCGATTTCCCGAATTCTTTCGCATGCAGGAAGGCCGCGTGCTTCGGCGCGCGCTTGGTCTTCGACCATTCTTCGAGCATGTCCCACTTGACCGCATCCAGTCTGCGGATCATCGCCTCCTCATCCGGGTCGGGACAGGCGAGCTCCACGCGGTGGCCATTCGGATCGAAGAAGTAGATCGAATGAAAGGCCCCGTGGTCCGTGACGCCGAGCACCTCGACCCCGTTGGCTTCGAGGTGCGCACGGAATTCGAGCAGTTCCGCCCGATCCTTGACGCGGAAGGCGATGTGCTGAACCCAATCCGGCGTGTTCGGGTCGCGCCCCATCGGCGGCTGCGTCGGCAGCTCGAAGAAGGCCAGCACATTGCCCTGGCCCGCATCGAGAAAGATGTGCATGTAGGGGTCGGGCGCCTTGGTGGAAGGCACCTGGTCCTCGGCGATGGCCAGCACGAAGTCCATCTTCAGCATCTTCTGATACCAAAGCACGGTTTCCTTCGCGTCCTTGCAGCGGTACGCGACGTGATGAATGCGATCGATCTTCATGGTTGCTCCTCAAGAGTGAGATACGGATGTCACCGGCTGTTCGCCGACGACCCCTTTTCGGGCGAGCTCGAACGCTTCCGCGAGGACGGGGAGGTCCGAAATGTGGTTGGCCAGCAGCAGGACCAGCCGGGCGTTGACGAGATGGCTCTGCGCCGGGGTCAGTCCCTGATGGGCAGCGATCAACGACTCGTACATGTCGTCGTAGCGCAGGCCCGTCGGTCGGGTGTTCAGCATGTGGGACTCCTAGTGGGTGGAAGGGGCGGCGGTCGCCGTGTCCATGGCCGCCATGACTCGGGCGCGGGTGGGTTCACGCCAGCGCGCGCAGACATGCTGGTCCGGACGGATCAGGTACGCCGTTCCGGGGACGGCGTCCAGCCGTGAGGCAAGCAGCCCTTCCGGGTCGAGAACGTCCTTGCCGACGACGAGGGTCCTCACGAACGGCAGGTCCCGCGTCCAGGCCGGGGCTTCCGCGAACACGAGCAAGGTGAAGTCGACGCCGAGCTCCCGAAGCAGCCAGCTGGTTTGACCATTGGCCAGGGTGACCGGCGCATCCGTCAGGACTGCGCCCGGCACCTGCGCGCCCTTGAACGCGTCGACGTCCGGCGTGTTCAGGGGCGACTTGCCGATCACCGCCGGCACGGAGAGGCGTCCGCTGTTGACGATGCGGCGCGCAAAGTCGAAGTCCCGTGCCAGCCCCAGCGCGGCATCGCGGAACAGCCGGCTCACTTCGCTCTTGGGCGTGATGAAGTCGGTCGCGCGCGTGGAGTTCAGGATGTTCTCGTCGGCCGCGTATTCGCGCTCGACGCCGTAGGTCGCGATCAGTGATTCGTCTGCGCGGCCCTTCAGCACCCAATCGAGCTTCCACGCGAGGTTCTCGGCATCCTGCACGCCGCTGTTGGCGCCGCGGGCTCCGAACGGAGAAACGCCATGGGCGCTGTCCCCCGCGAAGATGACCCGTCCGTGCACGAACCGGTCCATGCGCAGGCATGCGAAGGTGTAGACGCTGGCCCACTCGAGCGTGAAGTCGACGTCATGGCCCAGGAGAGCCTTCACGCGCGGAATGATGCGCTGGGGCTTCTTCTCTTCCTCGGGATCCGCATCCCACCCCAGCTGGAAGTCGATCCGCCAGACATCGTCGGGCTCCCGATGCAGCAGAACGCTTTGGTTCGGGTGGAACGGCGGATCGAACCAGAACCAGCGCTCGGCCGGGAAGTCGGCCTTCATCTTCACGTCGGCAATGAGAAAGCGATCCTGGAAGACCCGCCCCTTGCTTTCGAGGCCGAGCAGGCTGCGCACGGTCGATCGCGAGCCATCGCACGCCGCGACCCAGTCGGCCATGACCTGGTAGGGGCCTTCGGGGGTGTCGATCGTGAGAAGGGCCCCATCGTCCCGGTTGTCGATGCCGCTGACCTTGTTGTCCCAGCGGATCTCGGCGTTCGGCAGGCGCAACAGGCGATCGACGAGGTAGGCCTCGCAGTAGTACTGCTGCAGGTTGATGAAGGCGGGACGTTCGTGTCCGGCTTCCGGCAACAGGTCGAACTCGTAGACCTGCCGGTCCTGAAGGAAGACCCGGCCCAGATTCCACGACACACCCTTGTCGACCATCGGCTGCCCCACGCCCAGGCGATCCCAGATCTCCAGCGTCCGCTTGGCGAAGCACAGCGCGCGCGATCCATGCGAGAGGCGGTGGTCGTTGTCGAGCAGCAGGACCTTCTGGCCGCGCTGGGCGAGATCCACCGCAAGCGAAAGGCCGACGGGCCCGGCTCCGACGACGACCACCGGATGGCGCACCGGGGTTCCGGCGTCCTGATCCGGGGATCGCAGATAGGGAAATTCCGTCGCCTGGATGGCTTCGCCCGATGCCTCCAGCAGTCCCGACGTTGGGGTGGCGAGATTCATGTGTTTCTCCTGGCAATGATTTGGGAGTTCGCTTATGACGAATTTATTTGTCAATGCTGAAGAAACGTAGTCTAGCGGTTTGTTAGTTAATAGCAAACTCGTTTGATTAGGTGTAAACCCTTGGATGCCGTGTCGACACGCGATGACGACACTCGGATATGAGCATTTGCGGTGTGTCGCGTACGTCGCTGCGGAGCACCATGAGGAACACCTGCCCACGGCGGGGCCGAGCAGACGCATCGCCTCTCGCTCGGCAGCAGCGCGAGAGATCGGTCGAATTCAGTTAGATCTGATCGCCCCGAAGGGCTTCGAGCACCGGTGTGATCGCGGCGAGCATGGGTGGTCCGTTCACCCATTCGTCCATTCGGAAGAACACGCCATCGAGGGTCACCGAAGCCGTGCGGCTGCCATACAAGGCGTCCCCTTCGTGGTCGATGCCAACCCGCAAACGATCCTCCTCACTGCGCAAGACGACCCACTCGATGGATTTGCCAGCTCGCCGGATCGGTGCGATCAGCAGGAAGCCGATCCATTGAAGGTTCGCGACGGGATCCAGCTGACCGTACAAGCGGTACGCATTGCCGACCTCTTCGGCAAGAAGGGGACATGAGTCAAGCTGGAAAGGTAGCGTTCCAGCGCACTCGCCATTCAGGAGCGAGGGGAGCAGATACTCGCGCACCGCGATGTTCGGCGAGTGAACCAGAGCCTCGATCGCGCTTCGCTGCGCCCACAGGATTCTGGCCACCTGGGGACTGCGCTCAGCCAGCGCTATCGCCCCTTGCGACAGATGTTCGAGCGACTTGCCGTTGCCACCGAGGGCCTCGGGCACGGCACACCTCAGCAGCCCGGAGTCCACGACCTGACGCAAGGCATCGAGCCCCGCGGAGACGACCGTCTCCTTCTGGTTCTCGCGGGCGATGGTCGCGCTCTTCCGGGTCTTGCGTGCAGGCATCATCAAGTGATCATGCAGTCGTTCAGCTGATAGATAAGATCCAGATTCCAGATTCGGTGACCGTATCAGATGGCCGACAACACCCCGACGCGCTACGAGCAACTCGCCGACGACATGGCCCAGGCGATCCGCGAGGGACTGTTGAAATCCGGAGATCGTCTGCCCTCCGTGCGGCAAACCTGTCAGCGCCGCGGTGTGAGCCCCTCGACCGTGTTCCAGGCCTACGGCCTGCTGGAGGCACGCGGCATCATCGAAGCGCGTGCGCGCTCCGGCTACTACGTGAGATCGCAGAAGCGCCCCTCGCGTGCACTTTCCGAACCTGCAGTGCCGCGATCGGAGGCCACCGAGGTCGCTGTCAGTGCCCTCGCTTTCGATCTGCTCGAGACGACGCGCGATCCGCAGGTGGTGCCGCTCGGTTCTGCCTTTCCCGCGCCGCATCTCTTTCCCCTGGACGAATTGGCGCGCGCAGGCGCGCGCGAAATGCGCAAGCTCCTTCCCGAGCAAGTCACGACCGCGTTGACGGTCGGCGATGAGGGACTGCGGCAGGCGCTGCGCCGGCGATACGCATTGCAGGGCGTGCCGCTCGCCCCCGACGAACTCGTGATCGCGAACGGCGCCATGGAAGCGCTGAACTTGTGCCTGCAGGCCGTCACGAGTCCGGGGGACATCGTCGTCGTTGAATCGCCGACCTTCTATGCCGCTCTTCAGGCGCTCGAACGGCTCCATCTTCGCGCCGTTGAAGTCGCGACCGATCCCAGCGAGGGGGTCGTCCTCGAAGACCTCGCCCGCCTGGTCGGTGAACACGACGTGGCGGCCTGCTGGTTCATGCCGAACCTGCAGAACCCGCTGGGCGCCCTGATGCCGGTGGCGCGCAAGCGCGCCCTCGTGGACTTGCTCGCGGCCCGCTCGATTCCGCTGATCGAAGACGATGTCTACGGTGAGCTTTACGCAGACGTCCGACGTCCGCCGCCCGCCAAGGCCTTCGATCAGACCGGCAATGTGCTGCACTGCGCTTCGTTCTCGAAGTGCCTGGCACCCGGCTACCGGGTCGGCTGGGCCGCGGCGGGACGCCACGCCGCCCAGGTGCTCCGGCTCAAGATGATGACTTCGCTGTCCACCTCGATCCCATCACAACTCGCCATCGCCGGTTATCTCGCGCAGGGTGGCTATGACCGCCATCTCCGCCAGCTTCGGGAGGCGCTGTCAACGGAACAGAGGCGCGTCAGGCGACTGATCGAACGTCACTTCCCCGCGGGCACGCGCGTCACGCTTCCGGCGGGGGGCTACTTCCTGTGGCTGGAACTTCCAGAGGCCGTGAATGCCCTCGAACTGCACCACCGCGCCCTCGCGATCGGCGTCAGCACGGCTCCGGGCGTTCTGTTCTCGGCCGACCGGCGATTCGTTCATCACCTGCGCCTGAACGTCGGCCACCCCGACGACCCACGTATCGACGCCGCCGTGCGCTCGCTCGGCCAGATCGCCGAAGCCATGACGCGGGACGCAAAGCCCGCGCGTGCGCACGCCTGAAGCCGCTATCCGGCGCGCTTCGGCGCCTCGGCCGATTCCTCCATCAACTCGAACCACATCGCGTTGAGCACAGCGAAGGTCGCCGCCAACGGCAGCCCCAGTAGCCAGGCGAAGTACCACATGTCTTTTCCTTCCAGTGCGCGTCTCGTTCAGTAGGCGTGCGTCCGACCTTCTTCGATCTGCTTCGCATCCACCTTGCCGGCAAGCACCGCGTAGACCCAGCTCGTGTAGAGCACGATCAGCGGCAGGAAGATCGCCGTCACCACCAGCATCACGAAGAGCGTGAGGTGGCTGGACGACGCGTCCCACACCGTCAGGCTGGCGCTCGGATCGAGCGACGAAGGCAGCAGGAACGGGAACATCGACACGCCGACGCTGATCACGATGCCGGCGATCGCCAATGCGCTCGCCAGCAACGCGGCGATCTCGCGCCGCGCCGCAAGGGTGACCGCTGCCAGCAGGGCTCCGGCCAGAGCGACCGCCGGCACCGCCCACAGCGCCGGGTGCGCCGCCTGGTTCGCGAACCACGCCTGGGGCGCCCGCACCACCGTCTTGAGCAACGGGTTGGAGGGCCCGAGCGGGTCGATGCCGCTCGTGATCTGGTAGCCCTGCACGCTGGCGAGCAGCACGCCGGCGAGCAGGTACAGCGCCGCGGTCGCAAGGGCGGCGACGATGCCGACGCGGCGCGCGCGCCGCTGCACCGCGCCGCCGGTCTTGAGGTGCAGCCAGGCCGCGCCGTGCATCAGCAGCATCGCCAGCGAGACCGCGCCGGCGAGCAACGCGAAGGGATTGAGCAGCCCGAGGAAGCTCCCCTCGTAGAAGACACGCATGTCGGGCGCGAAGCGAAAGGGCACGCCTTGCAGCACATTGCCCATCGCGACACCGAAGACCACCGTGGGCACGATGCCGGCCATGCACAGGACCCCGTCCCATCGCGCGCGCCATGCGCGGTCCTCGCGCTTGCTGCGGAACTTGAAGGCCACCGGGCGCAGGATCAGGGGCACGAGCGCCGCGAACATCGCGAAGTAGAAGCCCGAGAACGCCACGCCGTAGAGCGGCGGCCAGGCCGCGAAGATCGATCCGGCGCCGAGCACCAGCCAGACCTGGTTGCCCTCCCAGACCGGGCCGACGCTGTTGATCACCACCCGGCGTTCGAGGTCCGTCCTGGCGACGACGGGCAGCAGAGCGGCGACCCCGAGGTCGAAGCCGTCCATGACGGCGAATCCCACCAGCAGCAGCCCGAGCAAGGCCCACCAGATGAGCCGCAGGACATCGTAGGAAACAAGTTCGTGAAGGATCATTGCAAACTCCTGTTGGCCCAGCGGCCCGTGAAAGCAAGGCCGGGATCGGCGGAACGGGTCTCATCGGGTCGCAAGTCGCCCGGCGGCACCTCATGCGCTTGCGGCCCCTTGCGAATGGCCTTGAGCATCAGCCTGAGTTCAATGACCATCAGAACGGTGTAGATCGCGACGAACGCAGCGATGGTCGGCAGCACGGTCTGCGCGCCAAGACTCGACACGGCCACGGCCGTCGGCAGCACGCCCTCGATCACCCAGGGCTGGCGGCCGAACTCGGCCACGAACCAACCGCACTCGGCCGCGATCCACGGCAGCGGAATCGCCAACACCGCGACCTTGAGCAGCCAGGGGTGCGCATCGAGCCGGCGGCGCGCCGAGAGCACGAAGAAGCTCGCGGTGAGCACGATGAAGAACATGCCGAGGCCGACCATCAGGCGGAACGACCAGTACAGCGGCCACACCGGCGGGACGGTATCGATCGCGGCCTGTGCGATCTGGTCCGCGGTCGCCTTGCGCGGATCATCGACATAACGTTTGAGCAGCAGCGCATAGCCCAGCGCGTGGCCGTTTGCCTCGAAGATCGTCCTGGCCGATTCAGGAACCGCATCCGTGCTTCGCGCCTCGCGGATCTTCTGCAGCGCGTCATAAGCGGAGATGCCGATGCGGATGTTCAGTTCGGCGCGGTGGACCAGCTCGTCGATGCCGGAAACCTCGGTGGTCAGCGAGCGCGTGCCGATCAGTCCCATGACCCACGGGATGTGAACGGCGAAGTGCGTCTCGCGCGCTTCCTGGTCCGGGAAGCCGAAAGCGGTGAAGGCCGCCGGCGCGGGCTCGGTCTTCCACATCGCCTCGATCGCGGCGAGCTTCATCTTCTGGTGCTCGGTCGAGAGGTATCCGCTTTCGTCCCCGAGAACCACCACCGACAGCGATGCCGCAAGGCCGAACGAGGCCGCCACGGTCATCGAACGCCTGGCGAGTTGCAGGTGCCGGCCCTTGAGCACGTACCAGGCGGAGACGCCGAGCACGAAGACGGCAGCCACCACGTAGCCCGCAGACGCGGTATGCACGAACTTGGCCTGTGCCACGGGGTTGGTCAGCACCGCGAAGAAGTCCGTGACCTCCATGCGCATGGTCTGTGGATTGAACTGCGCCCCCACCGGGTTCTGCATCCACGCGTTGGCGATGAGGATCCACAGCGCGGAGAAGTTGGTCGCGATCGCGACGCACCAGGTGACGAACAGGTGCTTGACCTTGGACAGCTTGTCCCATCCGAAGAAGAACAGGCCGACGAACGTCGCCTCCATGAAGAAGGCCATGAGCCCCTCGATCGCGAGAGGCGCGCCGAACACGTCGCCGACGTAGTGGCTGTAGTAGCTCCAGTTCATGCCGAACTGGAACTCCATCACGATGCCGGTCGCGACACCCATCGCGAAGTTGATGCCGAAGAGCACGCCCCAGAACTTCGTCATGTCGCGCCAGACCGTGCGGCCGGTCATGACGTAGACCGTCTCCATGATCGCGATCAGGACCGACAGGCCGATGGTCAGTGGAACGAAGAGAAAGTGGTAGAGCGCCGTGAGGGCGAACTGCATTCGCGACAGCGCGACGATGTCGAGGTCCATGGTCTGGCAAGCGCCTTGATAGGTCGATGCAGCGATCGTCCGCCGATCGCGACTGGTGTCGTGTACACAGTTTTTGTCATTGAAGACCGTATCAGTTGTCCCGCACAGGCGCTACGGCGCACTTTCGGTGAAGATCGCGCGCAAACTGATCCGGTCGCGATGCCTGCGGCTGGCCAGAATGGGCTCACCGATGAAGCTGTCCATTCGATTCGCCTGCTGGCTCGCATTCGCACTGCTCGCGTGCGGCGCGCTCGCGCAACCGGCGCCGACGTCGGCGCGCAGTGACATGGAGCGTCGCATGGCCGCCTGCATCACCTGTCACGGGCGCGAAGGCCAGGCCACCAACTCGGGCTACTTTCCGCGTCTGGCGGGCAAGCCGGCTGGGTATCTCTACGAGCAGCTTCGCAGCTTTCGCGACGGACGACGCCAGCAGGCCGAGATGAGCTACCTGCTGGTCAACCTGAGCGACACCTATCTGCGAGAGATCGCCGAATACTTCGCCGCGCTGGACCTCCCCTACCCACCACCGGCGCCCTCCGACCTGTCCACGTCCGAGCTGGCGCGTGGCAAGGCTCTGGTCTTCCAAGGCGACGAGGCGCGGGGCATTCCAGCCTGCGTGTCCTGTCACGGCCAGGCGCTGACCGGCAACGGTCCCGCCATTCCGGGCTTGCTCGGGCTGCCGCGTCTCTACATCGCCTCGCAGCTCGGCGCCTGGGTCACGCGCGATCGCCGGGCCCTGCCACCCGACTGCATGGCCGAGGTGGGCCGCAAGCTAGAGACCGCCGACATTCGCGCGATCGCCGGCTGGCTCGCGGCCCAGCGGATGCCGCCGATGAACAGCCAAACCGCGGTGGCGCCACTCGCCCGGCTGCAGCGCGACTGCAGCGCGACGGGAGCTCACGGATGAACGCGCGCAGCCTTCTCGCTGGAGCGACCTTGGGCGCCGCTGTCGTGCTGGCGCTGCTCGCCGGCGCCGTCGTCGCGCTGAACTTGCGAGGCGAAACCCCCATCGACGAAGCCGCCCGCCCACTCGAGGCGACATCGGCGCAGATCGAGCGCGGCCGCTACCTCGCGCTCGCGGGCAACTGCGCGGGCTGCCATACCGCGCGCGGCGGCCCGGCCTACGCGGGCGGCCGCGGTATCGAGACGCCCTTCGGCACCATCTACGCGAGCAATCTCACCCCGGATGCAGAGACGGGGATCGGCCGATGGAATGCGGACCACTTCTGGCGCGCCATGCACCACGGGCGCTCGCGCGACGGGCGCCTGCTGTATCCGGCATTCCCGTACACGAGCTTCACGCACATCACGCGCGAGGACACGGATGCGCTCCATGCCTGGCTGCGCACGCTGCCTCCGACCACACAGCCGAACCGCGAGCATGATCTCGGTTTTCCCTACAACACCCAGGCCGCGCTCGCGGTGTGGCGCGCGCTCTTCTTCTCGCCGGCGCGCGCGGAAGCCCCTGCCGACGCGCAGCCGTCAGCCGAATGGCACCGAGGCGCCTACCTGGTACGCGGGCTCGGCCACTGCGCGGCCTGTCACGGCAGCCGCAATGCGATGGGTGCGAATGACGCCGCACGGGACCTTGCGGGCGGCATGCTTCCCGGCGGGAAGTGGTATGCCCCGGCACTCGATGCGGCCTCGGAATCCGGCGTCGTGGGCTGGCCCGGAGACGAGGTGGTCGCCCTGCTCAAGACTGGCCGTGCCGCGCACGCATCCGTGACCGGGCCGATGGCGGACGTCGTCTACCGCAGCACGCAACACCTGAGCGACGAAGACCTGCGCGCGATGGCCACCTACCTGCAAGCCTTGCCGCCTCGCCCCGAGCCGTCGCCCAAGCCTGCCGCTCGGCGCAACGACTCGCTCATGCGACGTGGCGAGGGGATCTACGCACAGCAATGCGCGTGGTGCCACGGGGAACGCGGAGAGGGACTGCCTGGCGTCTTTCCGGCATTGGCCGGCAATCGTGCGGTGAACCTTGCCAACCCCGCCAACCTCGTCCAGATCGTGCGCCATGGCGGCTTCCCTCCCGCGACGGAAGGCAACCCGCGCCCCTACGGCATGCCGCCCTTCGGGCACCTGCTGGATGACGCGGAGATCATGGCTGTGCCGACCTTCGTGCGCGGCAGCTGGGGCAACGCCGCGGACGAAGTGTCGCCACGGGACGCCATGCAGCGATAGCAAGCGACATTGCGTGTCCATAGGAGTCAAGACATGAGCAAGTTCCGCAAGTCTCTTCGCGCGGTCCTTTGGGCCGCGATCGGACTGGGTGGCCGAAGGGCCGATGCAGAGCAACGCGTGGACAGCGGGAGCCTCGCGCTGATCCTCGTGCTCGCGCTCACCCTCGTCCTGACGTTGATCGGCGGCCTGATCGGTCTGGCCCACCTGGCGGCTGGCTGAGGCTCCCCCGCTGGGCTTCGCCGCTTTCGTCGAGAGCGAGACCGCTCGCCTGGGCAAGATGCTACTGAACCAAGAGTGGCGCGTCTGGCACCGCATGCCACATGCGTGCCAAGTCCAGCTCGGGCATGTGACCAAATCGTGAACTTTCATTGATGGCCGCGTGAGACGCGGTGGCCAGACTTGCTTCCGGAGCGGTACCCGATGCGATGCAGCAACGAGCCGCTCCGCCAGTCTTCCACCTCAACCGTCCACAGGAGTTTCAAATGAATGCAAGTCATCAACTGGTCCAGGGCGCCATCGCCAGTCTGCTCGCACTGGGCCTCGGTGCGGCGAGCACCGGTGCCTTCGCGCAGAAGGTCGAGACAGAGAAGTGCGCCGGCATCGTCAAGGCCGGCAGCAACGACTGCGGTACGAGCAAGAGTTCGTGCGCCGGAACTTCGACGACGGACCGCGATCCCGAAGCCTGGATCTATGTTGCCAAGGGCACCTGCGCGCGCATCGCAGGCGGTAGCGTGACCAACAAGCCCGAGAACGTGCCTGGTGGCGCTGCCGCCATGAAGAAGGGCTGAGGAGACCATCGTGAACTACGCAGGCTCCATGCCATCCGCACACGCCACCCGCGCCGGCCTGCGCTCGCGCACCGTCGCGCGGGTCCGCGCCGCCAGTCGCGGCCTCCAGGCGCTCGCCCCGGCGGTCGACCTCGGCGTGCGACTCTTCGTCGCCAGCGTCTTCTTCAAGTCGGGACTGACGAAGATTGCCACCTGGAGTTCCACGCTCTCGCTGTTCGAGAACGAGTACGCGGTGCCGCTGTTGCCACCGGAGGTTGCCGCCTACCTCGGTACGGGCGTCGAACTGCTCTTCCCGGTTCTGCTGGTGATCGGCCTGGGCACACGCTTCTCGGCCTTCGTGCTCTTCGTCTTCAACATCATCGCCGTCGTCTCCTATCCCGATCTCGGCGCCGTCGGACTGCGCGATCACCAGACCTGGGGCCTGCTTCTGCTTGTCACGCTGCTGCACGGCCCGGGCAAGCTGTCTCTCGACCACCTGATCGCACGGCGCTTCCCCGCGCCATGAACCCGGGAGCGCGCCATGGCCGCTGAACATCACATCGTCATCGTCGGCGGCGGTTTCGCCGGAACCACACTGGCGCGCTCGCTGGAAAGACAGCTGCCGCAAGGCTGGCATGTCGTGCTGGTCAGCGAAGAGAGCTACACCACATTCAATCCGATGCTGGCCGAAGTGGTGGGGGCCTCGGTGTTTCCCGAGCACGTGGTGGCGCCGATCCGGCAGATGCTGGGCGCCGGCAGGCGCAGCCAGTTCGTCATGGGTCGTGTCATCGGCGTCGATCCAGAACGGCGTTGCGTGCGAGCCGTCACGCTCGCGGGCATACGGGAGATCGCCTGCGAGCACCTGGTCCTGGCCTTGGGCACACGCGCCAATCTCGACCTGGTGCCCGGCCTCCGCGAACATGCACTGCCGCTCAAGCTGGTCGGCGACGCGATGTTCATCCGCAACCGCGTGCTGCAGCGCCTTGCGCGCGCCGAGCTCGAACCGGACCCGGCCACGCGGCGGCGGCTCGGCCACTTCATCGTGATTGGCGGTGGATTCTCTGGCGTCGAAGTGGCCGGCGCGCTGGCCGACTTCCTGCGGGGCGCCACCCGCTACTACCCGCGGGTCAAGACCGAGGAACTGCAAGTGACCGTGATCGAAAACGCCGATCGGCTGCTGGCCGAACTTCCCGAATCGCTGGGGCGGACCGCGGCGTGTTCGATGCGTGCGCGGGGCATCGACGTGCGGCTCGATGCACGCGCTGCGGAGGTCGATGCCGACGGCGTGAGGCTGGCAAGCGGCGAAATCATCGCGGGCGCGACAGTGATCTGCACGATCGGTGCGCGGCCCAATCCGCTGATAGAGGGCCTGCCGGTTCCGCGGCAACGCGGGCGCATCGAGACCGCATTCGACATGTCGGTGCCGGGCACGCCGGGACTGTGGGCGCTCGGCGACTGCGCGCTGGTGCACAACGGCGCGACGCAGCAGTTTGCGCCGCCCACCGCGCAATTCGCCGTGGCGCAGGCACGCACGCTGGCACGCAACATCGTCGCCGCCATCGAGGGACGCGCGACGCAAGCCTTCCGCCACGAATCCAAGGGAATGATGGCGACCACCGGCCATCTGAAAGGCGTGGCAAGCGTTTTCGGCTTGCGCCTGCACGGACTGCCAGCCTGGCTGCTGTGGCGCGCCTATTACCTGCTCCTGATGCCCACGGCCGGCCGCAAGGTGCGCATCTGGCTCGAATGGACGTGGAGCATGTTCTTCGCCGCCGACATCACCCACCTGCGCTTCACGCGAACGAACGAGGCCGACGCCGAGACAGAGCGGCCGGCCGTCGAAGCCCTGACGCCATCCCGACACCAGCCCCAACTCTAGGAGCCTCTCATGTTCAAGCACAAATCCGCCATCGTCACCGGCTCGACCAGCGGCATCGGCCTCGGCATCGCTCGCGCGCTGGCCCGCAACGGCGCAGACGTCATGCTCAACGGCTTCGGCGATGCACAGGAGATCGAATTCACGCGCGCCGAACTCGAGCGCCAGTTCGGCATCCAGGTGCGCTACTCGAGCGCGGACATGAGCCGGCCCGATCAGGTGCGCGAAATGGTCGCACGGGCCCATGACGAATTCGGCAAGGTCGACATCGTGGTCAACAACGCAGGCATCCAGCACGTTGCGCCCATCGAGGAGTTCGCCGACGAGAAATGGGACGCGGTGATGGCAATCAACCTTTCATCGGCCTTCCACATCATCAAGGCCGTCACGCCGGGCATGAAGGCGCGCCGCTTCGGCCGCATCATCAATGTCGCCTCCGCGCACGGACTGACCGCATCGCCGTTCAAGTCGGCGTATGTCGCAGCCAAGCATGGGCTGATCGGCCTGTCCAAGACCATCGCGGTCGAGCTCGCCGAATTCGGCGTCACCTCCAACACCATCTGCCCGGGCTATGTGAAGACGCCGCTGGTCGAGAAGCAGATCGCCGACCAGGCGAGGGCCCATGGCATCTCCCCCGAGGAGGTGGTGCGCAACGTCATGCTGTCGCATCAGGCGCGCAAGGAGTTCATCCAGGTCGAGGAACTGGCGGCGCTGGCCGTGTTCCTGGCTTCCGACGCGGCAGCCTCGATGACCGGCACCGCACTGGCCATGGATGGCGGCTGGACACTGCACTGAGCGCAGGGAGACGAACATGGCGAACTCTCGCAAGCCGCGCCCTGCGGCCGGTCGCAGCGGCAACAACGGCGAACTCCCCGGCCAGGTCGTCCTGGTGCTGCAGGGCGGCGGCGCGCTCGGCGCCTACCAGGTCGGCGTGTACGAAGCGCTGCACGAAGCCGGGATCGAGCCCGACTGGGTCATCGGCACCTCCATCGGGGCGATCAATGCGTCGTTGATCGCCGGCAACCCTCCCGAGGAGCGGCTGGCGCGGCTGAACAGGTTTTGGGACCAGATGCAGGCGTCGACGTCCGCGTTCCGCTTCCCGGACTGGATGGGCCTGGGCAACCTGATGTCGAACATGGCAACCGTGATGCGCGGCATCCCGGACTTCTTCACTCCCAACCTGCATGCACTGCGCGGCTCGGCCGCGTCGCTCGGCGTGGAGGCGGCTTCCTACTACAGCACGGCGCCGCTGCGCGGGACGTTGCAGTCGCTGGTCGATTTCGAGTACCTGTGCCAGTGCCGCATGCGCCTGACCGTCGGCGCGGTGAACGCCTGCAGCGGCGACATGCACTACTTCGACAGCAGCAAGGAAGCGCTCGGCGTCGACCACGTGATGGCCTCGGGCGCCCTCCCCCCGGCCTTTCCCGCCGTGCGCATCGACGGCCAGCCGTACTGGGACGGCGGCATCTACTCCAACACGCCGATCGAAGCGGTGCTGGACGACAAGCCGCGACGCGACTCGCTGATCTTCGCCGTGAACGTCTGGCACCAGACCGCGCCGGAGCCCGAATCGATCTGGCAGGTGATGGCGCGACACAAGGACATCCAGTTCGCCAGCCGGGCGGACAGCCACATCGCGCGCCAGAAGCAGATCCACCGGCTGCGCCACGTGATTCGCGAACTGCACAAGCAGATTCCGGCATCGAAGCAAGCCGATCCGACGGTGAAGGAACTGGCGTCATGGGGCTGCGGCACCACGATGCACGTGGCCCATCTGGTCGCGCCGCGCGTGGACGGCGAGGACCACACCAAGGACATCGATTTCACACCCTCGGGCATTCGCACCCGGCGTCAGGCGGGCTACGCCGACACGCTGCGCATGATCGGTCGTGCACCGTGGAAGGACGCCGCCGCCGATCCCATCGAAGGCGTGATCGAACACCGATGACTCCGGGAACCCGAATGATCGAGCGCATCGAGACACTGCTGCGGGACCAAGTCCGCAGTTATCACCACACCGCCAGGATGCACTGATGGACCTCGCGCTCGCCAGCCTCGCGTTCGCGGTTGCCGCCTTCTGCGCCATCGTGATGGGCTTCGCGATCCAGCGCGGCGCGACTTGCACGGTCGCCGCCATGGAGGAGATCGTGAACGAGCGAAGCGCACGCCGCCTGCTGAGCCTTGCCGAGGCCTCGCTGTGGGTGGCCGGGGGCCTGCTCCTGGCGCAGGCCCTGCGCCTGCTGCCGGCCATGCCGCCGGGCTATCGGCTGAACCAGTGGACGGTGCTTGGCGGCGCGCTTCTCGGGCTCGGTGCCTTCGTCAACCGGGCCTGCGTGTTCGGCGCCATCGCACGTCTCGGTTCGGGCGAGTGGGCCTACCTGGCGACGCCGCTGGGCTTCTACCTGGGCTGCCTGAGCGTCGGTCCGCTCTTCGCGGCTGGCGAGCAGGGCAAGCTGGCCAACGGCTCACCCGTGCTGCAGGCGCCTGGATGGGTCGTGCTGCTGTTCCTGCTCTTCGTGGCCTGGCGCCTGATGCGTCCAATCCGCGGCGGGCTGCGTCTGCGCGACGCGCTGACCACGCGAATCTGGTCGCCTCATGCCGCCACCACGGTGATCGGCATCGCCTTCGTCCTCATGCTTTTGCTCGTGGGTGCCTGGGCCTACACCGACGTGCTGGCCGAACTGGCGCGTGGCATGGCCGCCAGTCTCACGGCGCGTTGCCTGCTCCTGCTGGCCTTGCTGCTCGGCGCTGTCTGGGGCGGCTGGACCGCCGGGCGCTTTCGCAGCACGCGCGTCTCGGCGGCGCAATTGCTGCGCTGCCTTGCCGGCGGCGTTCTGATGGGCTGGGGCAGCCTGCTGATTCCGGGCGGCAACGATGGTCTGATCCTGGTCGGCATGCCGCTGCTTCGGCCCTATGCCTGGGTAGCGTTTCTCGCGATGTGCACCTCGATCGGCTTGGCCCTGCTGGCGCGCAGGGCATGGGGGCGGCTGCGCTGAAGCAGAAGGGCCGCCAATCTTCACATTTCGATCACGCGTGCGGCGGCGCATGGGTGGATGCCTAGAATTCTCGTGACCCAGGAGGCGACGATGGACCAGCCCTCGAGATCGTTGACAGGATGTGCCGGCATCGGCCTGCGGTCCGAGCACTACGTCGAGTTCGTCGAATCGCGTCCCCCCGTGGGATTCATCGAGGTGCACAGCGAGAACTACTTCGGCCGCGGCGGCAAGCCGCTGCATTTCCTGAAGCTCGCATGCCAGAGCCATCCGCTGAGCCTGCATGGCGTGGGCCTGTCGATCGGCTCCGTCGACCCCCTGAGCGAGCCGCACCTTGCGCGGCTGGGCGAACTGATCGAGACACTGGAGCCTGCGCTGGTGTCCGACCACCTGTGCTGGAGCTCGGTAGGCGGCATTCACGCCAACGACCTCCTGCCGCTGCCCTTTACCGAGGAGGCGTTGTCGCACGTCGTCTCCCGCGTGCAGCGCGTGCAGGAGCGCCTGCGCCGGCGCATCCTGCTCGAGAACGTGTCGAGCTACATGGAGTACGTTCAATCGGCGATGCCCGAGTGGGAGTTCCTCGCCGAGGTCGCGCGGCGCAGCGGGTGCGGGATTCTGCTGGACGTCAACAACATCTTCGTCAGCGCCCACAACCACGGATTCGAGCCGTTGCGCTACCTGCGCGCGATTCCGCGCCAGTTCGTGGAGGAAATCCACCTGGCCGGATTCACGCGCAAGCCGGTGGACGGCGGCGCAGAGATCCTGATCGACACGCACAGCGCACCGGTCGCCGATGCGGTGTGGACGCTCTACGCGGCCGCACTGGAGCGCTTCGGCCCGGTGCCGTCCCTGGTCGAATGGGATGCCGACCTGCCCCCCCTGCCCGTGCTGGTGGCAGAGGCCGCGAAGGCCAGGTCGTTGATGGAGCTGCACCATGCTTGCGCTGCCTGACATCCAGACCCGCGTCATGGACGCGCTGCTGCTGCGCGACGGCATGGGCGCGACGGCAGTGGTGCGGTCCACTGCGTCCCTGTCCGCACCGAAGCGTCTGCAGGTCTATCGCAACAACATGTTCGAGAGCCTGACCGCGGCGCTGGGGGCCGTCTATCCGGTGGTGGCACGCCTCGTCGGCAGCGGTTTCTTCAGGCACGCGGCGAAGGCTTACATCAGCGCGCATCCCTCGCGCTCGGGCAACCTCCAGGACTTCGGCGGCGAGTTCCCCGCTTTCCTGCTTGCCTACCCCCCCGCCGCCGACCTGCCGTATCTGCCGGACGTGGCCGCGCTTGAATGGGCCCTGCACCGCGCTTATCACGAAGCCGAGTTGCCCAGCCTCACGCTGGATCGGCTGGCGCAGGTGCCGGCCGCCGGGCAGGCCGGGCTGCGCCTTCGTCTGCAGCCCAGCGCCCGCTTCGTCGCGTCGCGCTATCCGCTGCTGAGAATCTGGCAGGCGAACCAGCCGGAAGCTCTCGACGACGAATCGACGATCTCGCTCGACGAAGGCGGCGTGGACCTGCTTGTCGTCCAGCGCGCGCTCGAGGTCGAGTTCAGAATCCTCGACGTGGCCGAGGACCGTTGGCTGCGTGCGCTTGCCGAAGAGGCCAGCCTGGCCGAAGCGACCCGGCGCGCGATGGACGCCGATCCGGCCTTCGACCTCATGGCGGCGCTGGCTCGCCATCTCCGGCTCGGCCTTTTCACGGAGGCTTCGACATGACCCGCCGCGTACTCGTGGTCGAGGACGATCCCGACATCGGCCGTCTCGTCATGCTCCAGCTCGCGGAGCTCGACTGCGAAGGCCGCCTGATCGCCGACGGCGTGACCGGCCTGGCCGAGTGCGAGAGCGGCAACTACGACCTCGTGATCCTCGATCTGATGTTGCCGCGCTTGGATGGGCTGCAGATCTGTCGGCGCCTGCGCACGCATGCGCGCTACACGCCGATACTGATGCTCACCGCCAAGTCCTCGGAGCTCGACCGCGTGCTGGGCCTGGAGCTCGGTGCCGACGACTACCTGACCAAGCCCTTCAGCATGCTCGAACTCGCCGCGCGCGTGAAAGCGGTCTTCCGGCGCGCGGACCACCTGCAGGCAGCCCAGGCGGCGAAGGCAGCCAACGAGGAGCAGCTGATCGAGGCCGGAGGCCTGCGCATCGACGTGAATCGCCACGAGGCGCTGCTGGACGGCAAGCCCGTCGACCTGACCGCCAAGGAGTTCGACCTGCTGGTGTACTTCGCGCGCAGTCCCGGGCGTGTCCACACGCGGGCGCAACTGCTCGACCAGGTCTGGGGCTACAGCCACAGCGGCTACGAGCACACCGTCAACTCACACATCAACCGGCTGCGCAACAAGATCGAGCGCGATCCCGGCAACCCCGACTACATCCAGACGGTCTGGGGCGTGGGCTACAAGTTCGGCGAGCCGCGCCCCTGAGGACGGATCCCCCCGTGGACCTCTTCGACATGGCGATCATCGCCCTCGTCTCCGGAGCAGTCGCCGCCCTGTACGTGTCATGGCGCGCCGCGCGACGGCTGAAGCGATTGGCCGACACCGTCGATGCCTTCGCGCGGGGCGGCTGCACCGATGCCCTGCGCGTGTCGGGGGCCGACGCCCACGGGGACGCGATCGACCGCCTTGCAGCGCACATGGAACGGATGTCCGCCCGCATCGGCGAGCAGTTCGCGGAGCTCGAACACAGCGTCGATCGGCGCCGCGAACTGCTCGCCAATGTCTCGCACGACCTGCGCACGCCGTTGACGTCGATGCAGGGCTACCTCGAACTGCTGCTGTTGCGGCACGGCAGCCTGTCGCCCGCGGAGGAGCGCAACTACCTCGAGACGGCGGTTCGACACGGCGAGCGCCTGGGACGCCTCGTGAGCGACTTGTTCGAGCTGACCCAGCTGGAAGCCGCGGAAGCATTGCCGCAGCCAGAGGCCTTCTCGCTCGCCGAACTGGCACAGGATGTGGCGCAGAAGTTCGCCCTCGACGCCAGGAATCGCCACGTGGAGCTGCGCGCCGCGGAGAGTGAAGGCAGCGGCGCAGGCCGTGCGCTGGCCGACATCGGAATGGTCGAACGGGTGCTGGAGAACCTGCTCGACAACGCCCTGCGCCACACGCCGGGCGGTGGCCGTGTGACGATCGAGTTCAGCGTCGATGCGCAGCGGGCCCGCATGGCCGTGCGCGATACGGGCTGCGGCATCGCGCCCGCCGAGTTGTCCCACATCTTCGAGCGCTACGACCGCGCGAACCGTTCCGCACCGGGCGTCCAGGGAGGCCTGGGATTGGCGATCGCCCAGCGCATCGTGCGCCTGCATGGCGGCGAGCTTTCGGCCACCAGCGTCGCGGGCGCCGGCAGTTGCTTCGCGTTCGACCTGCCGCTGGCGACCCCATCTCCGGTTTTTCGCGCAGAGAGGATGTCCCCATGACCACGCACCCCATGGCCCTCGCGCTTCTGTTCGCCCTGGCAGCGGCATTGCTCGCGGGACTGGCTTGGTCGACCGCCCTGCGGGCTCGCCGACAGCGCGACGCGTCCGGCGAACGTCTGGCGCAGGTCGAGCGGCGTCTCGCCGAACAGCGCGCCGCGGTGGGCCGGGCCGAGGCTCTGCGTGCCGCAGCCGAGGCCGAGCTGCGCGCCAGCGAGGAGCGCTACGTCGCGGCGATGCGCGGCAGCCAGGACGGCATGTGGGACTGGGACATTGCCTCCGGCCGGGTCGAGCTCTCGCCGCGCTGGAAGAGCATGCTCGGCTTCGAGGCCAATGAGCTCGCCGACAACCTCGAAGCCTGGCGCGCGCGCGTCCACCCGGATGACCGGCCCGCGCTTGAACAGGCACTCGCGCAGGCACTCGCACCCGTTGTCGCCGACGCGCGGTTCGAACACGAGATGCGGCTGCTGCACAAGGATGGGAGCGTGCGTTGGGTCCTGTCGCGCGGCGTCGGCATGCGGCGCGCCGGCGGGTCGCCCTATCGCATGGTTGGCCAGGACACCGACGTGACGCCGAGCCGGCGCGTGCTCCACGTGCTTCAGGCCGTGGCCGATGGCACTGCCGGGGCGGTCGGTGAAGCTTTCTTTCCGGCGATGGTGCGGCACTTCGCGCGCGCGCTCGGCCTCGATTGCGCCTTTGTCGCCGAATGCGCGGACCAGCCCGCGACGCGGGTGCGCACCTTGGCGTACTGGGCAGAAGGCAGCCTGCACGACAACTTCGAATTCGCCTTGGCCGGCACGCCCTGCGAAGCCGTCGTCCAGGACGGAAGCGCCTGCTTCCATCGCAGCGGCCTCGCGCAGATGTTTCCGCGGGAAGCGGGCTGGGAGGCCTATCTCGGGATGCCGATCATTGCGAGCGACGGTCGCACGCTCGGCCATCTTGCGTTCCGCCATCGCACCTCGCTGGGGGACGAGATACTGGTCGACTCCGTCTACCGCATCTTCCTTGCGCGCGCGGCGGCCGAACTCGAACGGATTCAGGCGCTGGCACGGCTGCGCGCAGGCGCATCGCCAGCCGGTGTGCCGGCCTCCTGAGGCGCCTGGGGTCGTGCCACCGGCAGGCCGAACGAAAAGCAGCTGCCCTCGCCTGCCCGACTCTCCACGGCGATCTGGCAGCCGTGAAGCTCGACGATGCGCCGGGCGATCGCGAGGCCCAGCCCGGCGCCGCCCGTCGCATCGTCGCGGCCCTCTTGGCCGCGATAGAAGCGATCGAAGACGCAGGGCAGTTCCGCCTGCGGAATGCCGCAGCCGGTGTCCGCGATGCTCGCAGTCACGCGCTCGCCTTCGACGCGCAGTTTCACGCTCACCGAGCCGCCGGCCGGCGTGTGCTTCAGGGCATTGCCGATCAGGTTGTCGAGCACGCGCTCGACCAACCCCAAGTCGGCATCGACCGGTGGCAGCGGGCTTGCTGCCTCGACCCGCAGCATCACTTCCATGCGATCGGCCGTCAGCTGGAACTTCTGCAGCACGTCGACAGCGAGTTCGGAGAGCTGGAAGGCCTCGCGTTCGAGCGCCAGGCCCTTGAAGTCAAGTCTTGCGAGCTCGAACAGCTCGTCGATCAGGGTGGCGAGGTGCTTGCTCTGGCGCAGCGCGATCTCGGTGTAGCTTTGCCGCGTCGCGGGCTGCAACTCGTCGCCCTTCAGTGCCAGCATCTCCAAGTAGCCGCGCAGCGAGACGAGCGGCGAGCGCAGGTCATGCGACACGTTGGCAATCAGTTCGCTGCGAAGGTAGACGTTCTCGGCCTCCAGGTCTTCCTTCAGCCGCTGGACCTGAGCCAGCGCCTGACCGAGTTGCTGCCGTGCCTCGCGATGCTCGCCCACCTCGTGCTTCAGCCCTTCGAACAGCCGCGCGTTCTCCAGCGCGATAGCGGCCTGGGTCGCCAGCATGCGCACGACCCGGATGCGGTCTGCCGTGAAAGCGCCTGCGAGCACTCTGTTCTCCAGGTAGAGAACTCCGACGAGCCGTCCCTGCGTCTGCACCGCCACACACATGACCGAACCCGGCCTGTGGCGCATCAGGTAGGAATCACCGCCGTAGCGATCGTCCGCGGCGGCGTCGGCCAACACCACGCTCTCCGCGGTGCGCCGCACGTAATTGACGATGCTCAACGGCAGGTTGCGCGACGCGGACAGCGACGTGCCGGGTGCCATCGCCCACTCGGCCGCCTGCAGCGGATCGGCGGCGTAGACCACGGAGTCGCCATCGCGTTCGAGGACCAGGCAGCCGCGCTCGGCCCCCGCGTTCTCGATCGCAATGCGCATGAGGCGCGCGAGCAGGCGGTCCAATTCGACCTCGCCGGCGATCGCGTGGGCGGCCTTCATCACGCTGTCCAGGTCCAGGTCGACCTCGGGTGCGTTCGGCGCCGGCGCGGCGGATCTCGGTGGCGGCGCCGGCAGTTCGCGCGACGCCGTCCTCTCGTCGCCCGGCAGTCCGGGATACATCCGATCGAGCTGCTCGACCTTCGCCGCCGCGCCCCAGCGCGCATAGCAGGTGCGCGCCTGCGCCATGAACAGGCCCGCCAGCTTCGTCTCCCCGCGCGCGAGACGGCATCGTGCATGGAGTTCGTTGGCCAGCGCGAGCTCCTGAAGCATGCCGGGCTGCCCGGCCGCGTATTCGATCGCCTGCTCGTAGTGCTCGATCGCTTCGCGCTCGCGGCCTTCGATACGGAGGAACTCGGCGGCCAGCAGCAGCGCAGGGCAGCGGAAGTTCTCGGGGCAATGGGCGGCCAGGCCGTCGAACGAAGCGCGCGCCTGGGCGATCCGGGCCAATGCGGCCCGACGCTGCTCGTCGTCCGCATCGGCATGACCAGCGGCCAGCGCCATCGCATTCCAGAACTCGTAGACCAGGGGCCACACCGTGCCGGCCACATGGTGCACCGTGGCCCCCGCCACACGCGCGGCCGCCAGTGCCTCCACAGGGGTGCCAAGCATGCAGCAGACATGCAGTTTCGCCACGGCGTGGACAGTCGCAAAGAAAGGGTTGTCGCGGTACGTGCGAAGGTACGCGTCCTCGTCGATCGACTCATCGGACAGCGACATGGGCCCCAGGGTCACGCCCTGCAACGCGCGGGCCCAGTTGAGGATGATCTTCGTCGAGTCGGCAAAGCCCTGGTTCTTGAGCCCCTGGATCAGCGCAACGTTCGGCGTGTACTCGCGCACGAACCGGGCCAGGTCCTGCGTGGCAAGGATCGCCGCCCAGAGCTCCGTGCCGGCGCCATAGGCTGCGTAGAGGAAGTCACCGCTCTCGAGCCCGCTGCGGCAGGCTTCGCGCGCGTAGGGAATGCAGCTCGCCCATGATTGCCGCCAGAAGTTGACGTGCGCATGGAACTGCTGGTAGATCTTGGCGCGTCGCCGCGAGTCCTCGAAGCGATGGTTCACGGCGAGCGCCAGTTGCCCGAACGCGTAGGCGCCCCGATAGTCGCCGCGTACCGGGCCGACCGTGATGGCATGCGTCACATAGCCATAGGCGGACTCCTCGATGTTGCCGTGCACCAGCGACAGCCGCACCATCGTCGCGGAGATCAGCCGTGACAGGGTCGGGTCGCCGAGGATGAAAGTCGAAGCCCAGATGTCCGTGAGCATGCTCATCACGATGAGGATCTTCGGGTCGTTCATCACCGGAAGGTCGACCAGCGAGGCGATGTCCCGCTCTCCCAGCAGTGACGCGATGAGATCCATCTCGCGGGCCAGTGCATGCTCCTTGTCGGCAGCGCTCTCCGGTAGCGAGACGTCGAAGAGCGCGAGGCCGGCGCGGGTGTTCGCCAGTGCCTCCGCATAGCGGGAGGTGTGTTCGTACTGCAAGCTTCGCAGGCGATGGACGCGCGCCCGGTCGATGTCGGTCGCGGCCCGGTGCAGCAGCAATTCGCACTGCTGGTGCGCCGCCCCGTAGCGCCCGCAAAGGTACATGCTCTCGGCTGCCTCGAGGTGCAAGGCAAAGCACAGCGCGTAGTCCGATTGCCAATGGTCCTCGGCAAGCAGCCCCATCCCGGCCTGGAAGAAGTCCAGCGCGGCCTCGTGCGCGGTGGACGACTTGGCCTTGCGACCGGCGTCCAGGTCGAGGCGTGCGACCTCGAGCCTTTCGTGCGCGGCGGCAATGAGACCGCTTCCGCGGTTGAGGTGATGGACGATGTCGAAGAGACCGCGGTCAACCTCGTGCGGCGTGGCTCGCGACAGCAGCAGGCGGCCTATGCGCAGGTGCAGCATCGGCTTGCGCTCTTCAGGAATCATCGCGTAGGCCGCCTGCTGCACGCGGTCGTGCAGGAAGGCGTAGGCCGGTTCCGCGTCGCCGTCCCTTGCCGCCGCCGGAACGATCAGGCCCTCGGCGGCCGCTTCCGCGAGATCCTCGGCCACCTCGGGCAAGGGCTGTTCGCTGATGAGCGCCAGCGTGCGCTGGCCAAAGCTGTTGCCGATACAGGCAGCCAGCGTCAAGGCGTACTGGGACCGGTGGGACAGGCGCCGGATGTTGCGCGTCATCAGGTCGATCACATCGTCGGCCAGCGGAGCCGAAGCGATGGATTCGATCTGGTAGCTCCAGCAGCCGAGCGTCTCGTCGCAGCGCAGGTGGCCGTCCCGCATCAGCATTCTGAGGAACTGGACCACGAAGAACGGATTGCCGCCGGTCTTCTCGAGCACGAGTCGCGCCAGGGGCTGCGCATCGCCGGGATCTCCCTGCAGCGTATCGCGGATCAGCGCACCGAGGTCGGCCGGTCGCAGCGGCTCCAACTCCACGCGCCGTACCTGGACGCCGGCCGCTTCGAGTTCATCGAGCGCCCGCGTCAGGCGGTGCGTACCGTCGAGATCGTTGTCGCGGCAGGCGCCAACGAGCAGCACGCCACGGATGTCTGCGCTCGTGAGCATCGGTTCGAGCAGACTCAGCGTGGCCGCGTCGCCCCACTGCAGGTCGTCGAGAAACACCACCAGCGGATGCGCGGGCTGCGCCACCGCCGCGACGAAATTCTGGAACACGCGCTGGAAGCGGTTGAGCGTCTCGGCGGCGCCGAGCAGAACCGGCGGCGTCTGCTTGCCGATGATGAACTCGATCTCGGGAACGACCTCCGCGAGAACGCCACCGTTGGCGCCCAGTGCGTTAGCCAGGCGGCCACGCCAGGCGTCCAGTCGGTCTTCGCTCTCCGTGAGCATCTGCCGAACCAGGCCGCGCAAGGCCTGGATCAACGCGCCGAATGGGACGCTGCGGGCCACTTGGTCGAACTTGCCCGAAACGAAATAGCCTTCCTCGCGGACGATGGGCTTGAAGAGTTCGTGGACCAGCGCGGTCTTGCCGATGCCGGGATAGCCCGAGACGAGCAACATCGACGCGCCCGCGCGCCCGCTTCGCGCGTGCTCGAAAGCGGCCCGCAGCTCGGCTACTTCCTGCTCGCGGCCGTAGAGCCTCGGCAGGATTTGCAGCCGCCCGTCGATGTCGCTGCGCCCCAGCGGAAAAGTGTCGATGCGCCGCCGCGCGGCCCATTCGCGCTGGCAGATGGCGAGATCGTCGGCCAGCGCGGTGGCGCCCTGGTAGCGGTCCTCGGGCATCTTCGCCAGCAGCTTCATCACGATCTGCGACACGGGAAGAGGCAGGCCGGCGTCGATGTCGATCGGTGCGCGCGGTGTGCGCGCGATATGCGCGTGGATCAGCGCCAGGGCGTCCGCCGAGCGGAACGGTGGCACGCCGACGAGCAGTTCATAGAGCACGACACCCAATGCGTACAAGTCGCTGCGATGGTCCGGTGCGCGCTCCGTGCGTCCGGTGTGCTCGGGTGAGGCATAGACCAGGCGCGCAACGGGCATCGAGGCCGCTGGCGGCGACTCCAGGCCGCACATGTCTCCGAAGTCGGTCAACCACGCCCGTTCGCTGGCGGGATCGCACAGCACCGCTTCGGGGCGTACTCCGTTGTGAACCATGCCGCGCCGATGCAGTGCGGCCAGTTCCGCCGCCACCCCGATACCGAACGCAAGCACTCGACGCAGGGGCATCGGGCCCGCGGTCGCCAGCGTGGAAAGCGGCACGCCGCCGGCTGCGGGCGGGTCGGACAAACCGATGTCGGGTTTCATGGCTCTTCGAGTGGATGGCTTGCAGGCCGCACTGTGCGCCTGTTTCACAGTCGATGGCAATGCGTGACCAAAGCGTGAGGATTCGTTGATGGGGCCGTGAAACGCGCAGTCCAAAGTGGATTCCGGAGCCGCCGCCGAGCGATCCGTCATCCCAACCACTTTCAGGAGTTCACGCCATGCACACCGCCAACCTCCCTCGTCCCACGTTCTGGCGCCAAGCCGCTGCAGCCGCACTCGTCGCCGGCGCCTTCGCTGCGCTCGCCCCGGCCGTCCATGCGGGCGAATGCCCTGCCAACAGCGTCGTGGCCGACGGGCAGGGCCAGAAGCCCGGCCCCACGATGCCGAAGGATGTGACCGATGTGGTCCGCTACAGCACCGATCTGTCGAAGGAGCCGTTGGCGCTGCAGGGGCGCCTGTTCCGCTTGCGCCAACTCGAGATGAAGCCAGGCGGCATCGTGCCCTGGCACAGCCACAACGAGCGGCCGGCGATGATCTACATCGTCTCGGGCGAAGTGGTGGAATATGCGAGCAACTGTGCGGTGCCCATCACGCATCGCACCGGCGATGTCGCTCCGGAAAGGAACGGCACGTCCCATTGGTGGAAGAACACGGGCAACACGACGGCCGTCCTTATTTCGGTCGACCTGTTCCCTACCGGGATGAAGATGGACCCGCACGAGATGTGACATGCGGAGTCGACCATCGGGTCGGCAGCAGCAGTTCGCGACGGCATCGGGCGTCGTCGACTCGATTGCGTCGACCGTGCGCGCGAAGTAGAAGGGCTCGCACCCATTGAGGAAAGGCAGCCACCATGCAGACACATTTCGACGCATTGATCATCGGCAGCGGTCAGGCCGGGCCCTTCCTCGCCGTGCGGCTGGCTGCCGCAGGCCTGAAAGTCGCACTGGTCGAGCGCGAGCACCTCGGGGGCACATGTGTCAACGACGGCTGCATGCCGACCAAGACGCTGGTGGCCAGCGCGCGCGTCGCGCACATGGCACGCCGCGCAAGCGACTACGGCGTGAATGTCGGCCCGTCGGTCAGCGTTGACATGCGTGCGGTCAAGGCGCGCAAGGACCTCGTCGTCCGCAACGCGGTGGACAGCCTCGCGCAGTGGCTGGGCGGGACATCGGGCCTGCGTGTGATCCGCGGCCACGCCCGCTTCGTCGCGCCACGTGCCATCGAGGTCAACGGCGAGACATTGGAGGCGCCGAAGATCTTCATCAACGTCGGCGCCCGGCCCATGCTTCCCGACTGGCCGGGGATCACCGACGTGCCGGTGCTCACCAACACGTCCATGATGGACCTCGACCAGCTGCCCGAGCACCTGATCGTGATTGGCGCCAGCTACATAGGCCTTGAATTCGCGCAGATGTTCCGCCGCTTCGGATCGCGGGTCACGGTGCTGGAATACGCGGATCGCGTCATCGCAAGGGAGGACGAGGAGATCTCGCGCGAGGTGCAAGCCATTCTGGAGCGCGAAGGCGTGCGCTTCCTGTTCGGCGTGCGGGAGGCCGTGGTGTCGCGAGCAAGCGGCAACGCGTCCATTCGCATCGCGTTGAAGGCCGCCGGCGTCGCGCATGAGGTGCAGGGCAGCCATCTGCTCGCCGCAGTGGGCAGGCGCCCCAACAGCGACCTGCTCGACCTCGAGCGGGCCGGTATTGCGACCGACGCACGGGGCTTCATCACCGTCGACGATCAATTGCGGACCCATGTCCCCGGCATTTGGGCGCTTGGGGATGTGAACGGCTTGGGCGCCTTCACCCACACCTCGTACAACGACCACGAGATCGTGGCGGCCAACCTGCTCGACGGCGAAGCGCGGCGCACCACCGATCGCATCACTGCCTACGCGCTTTTCACCGACCCGCCGCTCGGGCGCGTCGGCATGACCGAAGCCCAGGTGCGCGCATCGAGCCGTCCTGCCCTTGTGGGTGTCATGCCCATGAGTCGCGTGGGTCGCGCCAAGGAACGCGGCGAGACGCAAGGCTTCATGAAGGTGCTGGTGGACGCCGAAACCGAGCGCATCCTTGGTGCGGCACTGCTGTGCATCGAGGGCGACGAGATCGTGCATTCGCTGCTCGATGTGATGGCAGCCGATGCGTCCTACCAGGTGATCCGGCGCTGCATGCACATCCATCCGACCGTCAGCGAACTGATTCCGACGCTGTTGGGCAGCCTGGTGCCTCTCTCGGACACACACTGAGCGCCGCGTTGGCGCGTTTTGACGCGCGCCGCTTCAGCCGCACTCAAGCGGCGGACCGTCCTCCCAGGACTTGAACAGCGGAAAGAGCCAAAATCACGAAGTGACCCGTCGTAGAAAGGGAACGAGATGATGTCTGTCAAGCGTCTCGGCCTGATGATGGCCATCCTCGTGACGATCCTGTCCGTGTTGCAGGCTTGCTCGCAGCCCATCGTTTCGCAAACGCCGAGGACCGGCGTTCAGCGTCTCTACATCCTGAATTGCGGCGAAGGGGTCGCGGGAGACATTTCGCGTTGGTCGCCGGGTGTCAACGTGGGACAGTCGATGCCTTTCGCCGGGAGCTGCTACCTGATCAGGCACGCACAAGGCTGGATGCTGTGGGATACGGGCCTTGCCGACTCGGTCGCGGCCATGCCCCAGGGCTTGCAACCATCGGACCCGCGCGCGATCACCTGGCACTTGCCGAAGACCCTCGCGGCGCAGCTCGGTGAACTCGGAGTGAAGCCGTCAGACATCCAATACGTTGCGGTGTCTCATAGCCACCCCGATCACATAGGCAACGTCGACATGTTCCCCGATTCGATGCTGCTGGTGCAAAAAGCCGAATACGAGTCAACGAGCGCCAGCTCCCTTCGATCACGGCCGAGTGGAACGGTGACCACGCTCCAGGGCGACCGCGACGTGTTTGGCGACGGCAGTGTCGTCATCATCTCCACACCCGGACACACCGTGGGGCACCAATCGCTGCTCGTGAAGTTGCCCCGGACTGGCGCCGTTCTGCTTTCCGGTGATGCAGTCCACTTCAAGAGCAACTGGGACAACAAGCGCGTCCCCTCGATCAACTTCAACGCGGAACAGACCGCCGCGTCGATGCAGCTGCTTGCGAACATCATCGCCAGCGACAAGGCCCAGCTCTGGATCAACCACGACAAGGCGCAGCGCGACGAACAGAAACTGTCGCCGGCCTTCTACGAATAGGAGGCAGGTTCTTGCGCGAAAAGCCGCCTGGCGGGGAGATGCTTCAGCCCTGATCGAGCTTCTCCTCCGGCAGCAGCGGCGCGCGAACAAAGATGAAGCACAAGCCCAGGCCGATGTGCCGCAGGCCGCAAGGCGATCAGCCACTCAGGCGGGCCGCGGAGGCAATGGGATGAAATTTCAGTCGACCTTCACCGTTCGCAAGCGCAACGCATTCGTGATGACGCTCACCGACGACAGCGCCATGGCCGCCGCCGCGACGACCGGCGACAACAGCAGCCCGAAGAACGGGTAGAGCACGCCGGCCGCCAGCGGGATGCCGGCGACGTTGTAGGCAAAGGACAGGAACAGGTTCTGCCGAATGTTCCGCATCGTTGCCTGCGAGAGGCTCCTCGCGCGGACGATGCCCATCAGGTCGCCCTTGAGCAACGTGATGCCGGCGCTTTCCATCGCGACGTCCGTACCGGTGCCCATCGCGACACCCACCGTGGCCTGCGCCAGGGCCGGTGCATCGTTGACCCCGTCGCCGGCCATCGCGACGATTCGTCCCTCGGACTGCAGTCGCTTGACGACGGCCGCCTTGTCTTCGGGGAACACCTCCGCGACCACCTCGTCGATGCCGAGCTGGCGTCCGACAGCCTCCGCCGTGGTCTTGCCGTCGCCCGTCAGCATCACCACCCGGACGCCGGCACTCTGCAGGGCCTGCAGCGCCTGCGGCGTCGTCGCCTTGATGGGGTCGGCAATGGCGACGAAGCCGGCCAACCAATCACCTATACCGACGAAGATGACCGTCGCCGCCCGCTGGCGCTGGGCCTCGGCAGATGCTGCAAGGCTCGAAGTGTCGATGCCTTGCTCCAACAGGAACTTGGCGCTGCCCGAGACGACCGCCAGGCCGTCCACCGTGCCGATGACGCCCTTGCCGACCGGCGAATCGAAATCCGTCACCGGCGACAGGGGCAGCTTGCGCTCCGAGGCATCCGTCACGATGGCCATCGCCAATGGATGCTCGCTGGCGCGCTCGACGCTCGCCAGCTTCTGCAGCACCTCGTCGGCAGAGAACCCGCCAGTCGCCTCGATGTGAACCACCCTCGGCCGACCTTCGGTCAAGGTACCCGTCTTGTCGACCACCAGCGTGTCGACCTTCTCCATCTTCTCCAGTGCTTCGGCGTCGCGGATGAGAACGCCGTGCTGCGCGCCTTTGCCGACACCGACCATGATCGACATCGGCGTGGCAAGGCCGAGCGCACAGGGACACGCGATGATGAGAACCGCCACCGCGGTGATGAGCGCGTAGCTGAACGCCGGCGACGGCCCCCAGACCAGCCAGGCTACGAAGGTGACCGCCGCCGCCAGGATGACGACCGGCACGAACCAGCCGGCCACCTGGTCGGCCATCCGCTGAATGGGCGCGCGGCTGCGCTGTGCCGCGGCCACCATGTGCACGATTTGCGAAAGCAAGGTGTCGGCGCCGACTTTCTCTGCCCGCATGACGAAGCTTCCGGTCTGGTTCAGCGTCCCGGCCGTCACCTTGGAGCCGGCCGTCTTGCCCACGGGGATCGGCTCGCCGGTCACCATCGACTCGTCGAGATTGGTCTTGCCCTCCGTCAGTTCACCGTCGACCGGCACCTTCTCGCCCGGCCGCACGCGCAGCAAGTCGCCGACCTGGATGGCTTCGACATCGACGGTCGCGTCACTGCCGTCGGCATTGACCTTCACGGCCGTCTTCGGCGCAAGCCCGAGCAGGGCCTTGATGGCCCCGGAGGTCTTCTCGCGAGCCCTGAGCTCCAGGACCTGCCCCAGCAACACCAGCACGGTGATGACGGCGGCGGCTTCGAAGTACACCGCGACTGCGCCGTCTTCGCTCCGCAGCGCCGCTGGAAACAGTCCCGGCGCCAGCGTCGCGACGATGCTGTAGAGCCATGCCGCACCGGTGCCCAGCGCGATGAGGGTGAACATGTTGAGGCTGCGATTCCTCACGGAGGCGACCGCTCTGGTGAAGAAGGGCCAGCCTGCCCAGACGACGACCGGTGTAGCGAGCATCAGCTGGACCCAGTTCGACATCTGCTGCGCGACGAGGTGGTGGATGTTGAAAAGGTGCCCGCCCATCTCGAGGGCGAAGACCGGCAGCGTCAGCGCCGTGCCAATCCAGAATCGGCGCGTCATGTCGCGCAGTTCGGGACTCTCGCCTTGCTCTGCGGTCGCCAGCACCGGCTCCAGTGCCATGCCGCAGATGGGGCAGTTGCCGGGCCCCATCTGCCGCACCTGCGGATGCATCGGGCAGGTGTACTCCACCTGGCTCTGGTCGCTGGCCGGCGGCGCCTTCATCGAGGCCGGCACATGCACACCGTGGCCGTGGTCACGGATCGGGCCCTGCATCACGGTGCCGTCCGGCATCACATGAGTGCCGCGGTTCGAGTGTTCGACATGCGGCGCAGAAACTTTCGCTGCTGGGTTGGCGCCATCCATGGAGCTTCCGTGAGAATGTTCGTGCGCCGAATGGTCGTGGCGCCCAGTACTCGCTGAGTGCATGAGACTCCTTTTGATCGCAGTTTCGTCCTTGCCATCGTGGCAACGTCAAGCAGGTTCAATTCAGGCTGGCTCTACTGGGCAGATGGTGTCGTCATGCATGGGCGACAGATGCTGCAATCCAGACGCCCAGTCCCGTCAGACATACCCAGCACGCCCAGAACAATGCGCGCTCCCACCAAAGCGGTGGCCCGTTCCGGCTCTCGAGCCGATAGTTCAGGCTCATGCCCAGGCCATGAACGACAGCGCCGACGACCAGAAGCGGCATCGCATAGTTACGCAGCCACGGAGGCGATACCAGCGCGAGGCCCGCGCCGAGAACGATAGCGCCCAGGCCGGAAGCGAGTTGTGCTGCCCTGGCCGCGCCGGTTTCGTGGCCGCCCCGAGCCATCTCAAAACCGGCCCTCCTGCTGCCGGTCTGCTCGTTGGTCGTGGCCTCCATGGCCGTGGTGGCCGCCATGGTGGTGGCCGAACAGATGCATCACCGGACATGCCAGGAGAATGAGGTACGGAATCGCTTGGCGGACGTGGGTGAGGTGCTCTGTAAGCAGGTAGTACACGCCCACCGCACCAGCCACAAGCATGAAGATGCCGAGCGGCGAGCGCCAGCGCGATGGAGAGGTCGAGTCTTGGTTCATAGTCTGGCTCACCGGCGAATCAATGGCTGTTGAAGGGCGGCCGCCATCCCGGCCGAATCTGGGAACGAACCGCGGCGCCACGGCGGCCATGGCAGCCGCCTTCGCATCACTTCGCGGGTGAGGGCCGGGCCGCTTCGCGGTCCACCATCATCTGCATCATGATTTCCATCATGTCCATGCGCTTGCTCATGAGGTCGTGCCCCATGCCCATGCCGCCCGCCGGTCCCATGGCACCCCTGCCACCGTGCATCTGGCCCATCATGGACATGCCCGCCTGCATGGTCTTCATGTGCTCGTTCATCAGGGCCTGGCGCTCCTCCGGTGTCTTGGCGGTCGACATCTTGTCGTGCATCTCCTGCATCGACTTCATCATGGCGTCCATCTGGGCGGTGGACGGCACACCGGTCGCCGTGGAACTCCTGGGAGCTGCCTTCGATCCGGCCTTCGCCGCAGGCGTGGACGGAGCGGGCGCAGAAGCGCCCGCGGCCTGGTCCGGCGCAGTCTGGGCCAACGCACTCGCACCGAGAAGGACGGCTGTGCCTATTGCAATAAGGGAACGCATGGTCTACTCCACAAGTTGATTCAGTGATGCATCAGAGCCAGTCGACGCGCGTCAGCCACAACAGCGACGACGCAGTGGCCACACGTCATGTCTTCGACTCGGCAGGTGGGCATCGAAAGCTCTTTCGCTACGGAGTCTCGACTTTGGACCCTCCTCCCGTTGGAAGGTCAATTCGCCCGAAGCCGGTTTCTTGATGCAAATCAATTGCGGCTCATGCAGTTCGAATCGAAAGTCCGCCCCGTTGAGCATCGCGGGCGAAAGGCCGGTTCCAGAGACCGCCTCCAGTGATGGCGGGCACAAGGGGGCGCCTCACCGAGCTATGCTTTCAGTCCATGTCCATACGCTCTGCCGCCCCTTTCATCAGAGCTGGTACGTCACTGACCAAGCTTCTCGACGTCGATGCTGCGGCGGATGAACCAACGGGCGCGCGAACGACTGGCCGCCTTGCTGCGCGGGATGCTCGCACCGGCATGATGAAGCGCATCGGAATCATCGTCGTCGCGCTCGGGCTCATGGCGTGCGCCGCCGTGCAAGCTCAGTCGGAAAGACGCCAGGATCCTGCCCAGGGCCAAACCTGGAGCGTCGGCACTCGTCCCGCGATGACTTTGACGGAGGGCGAGGTGGAAAGGGTCGACAAGGAACACAGCGAGGTCATCATCCATCACGGTGACCTGCCCAACCTCGGCATGGAAGCGATGACGATGGGCTTTGCCGTGGCTGAAAAACGGATGCTGGACAACCTGAGGCCTGGCGACAAGGTGCGATTCAACGCCGAAATCAAGAATGGCGAAGCGACGGTGACGTACATCGAGTCCGCGCGATGAGGATTTGAAGATTCGCGCTCGATGGCCCCCGTCATTGCCACGAGCATTCCAATGCCGATGCCAACGCCGAGCCAAACTGGCTTGCGAATCTGCCGTAGGCGAGGAAGGACGCTTCGTTCGCCCTCGACGCAGCCCTTCTCCCCTGGTCAGTGAGCGGCGTTCCGGGACGAGATGGCCGCGATCAGCGCATGCGGCTGCAATGGCTTCGCCAGATGCGCATTGAAGCCCGCCTCGAGGGCTTTGGCCTTGTCCTGAGGACGCGAGAACGCGGTGAATGCGAGCGAGAAGGGCACGGCCTGATCCTTCTCGATTGCAAGGCGCCGGATTTCTCCCATCAGTTCGTAGCCATCCATGCCCGGTAGCCCGATGTCACAGACCACCACGTCCGGCCAGCGTTCCGTCAACGCGGTCAGGGCTTCCTGCGCATGGGTTGCAAGCCTCACATCGGCGCCGGCGTCCGTGAGGACGACCATCAGCATCTCCGACGCGTCGACGTTGTCCTCGATCACCAGGACGCCGCAACCCGCGAGACGCGCGCCCTGCACCGTCTCGGCCGCTTCCTTCGAATCAGTGTCGGCGTGCGCAGGCTCCACGGGCGTGGCGCGGATCTCGGCGACGAAGCGTGCCCCGCGACCGCGGCCGGCGCTTTCCGCGCGTATGTCGCCTTCGTGCAGTTCGACGATCTGCCGGACGATGGACAGGCCGAGCCCGAGCCCGCCGTGGCGTCGATTGCCCGGTGCATCGCTCTGCGAGAAGCGATCGAACAGGTGCGGCAGGAACTCGGGATCGATGCCCTGGCCTTCGTCCTGGACGACGAGGCGAAGCCGGTCAGCCCGGCGGGTCAGCTCGACGCGCACCACACCGCCCTCGTGCGAAAACTTCACCGCATTGGTGAGCAGGTTCCACACGACCTGCTGGAACCGCGTGGCATCGATCCAGGCCGGCTCGCTGGCGGCTCCCTCCTGTTGCACTTCAAGGTGCAGGCGCCTGGCCTCGATGTCGCGACGCAGCCCTTCGATCGACGTGGACAGCAGCGTCGACGGAGTGGCCCATTCGTGATGGAGCCGGAGCTTGCCTGAATTGAGGCGCGAGACATCGAGGATGTCGGCGATGATCCGGCTCTGCGCCTTGACGCTGCGGTCGATCGCATCCAGGCCCCTGCGCGCAAGCTCCGGCCTGTCGGCATGCCGCCCCAGGATGTGGACCCAACCGGCGATCGCATTGAGGGGGGTGCGCAGTTCGTGCGACAGAACGGCGACGAAGTCGTCCTTGGTGCGACTGTGGTGCTCGGCTGCCGCGCGGGCTGCCTGTTCGCGTTCCAGCAGCTCCTGACGGCGACGTTCGAGTTCCTTGCGGCTCGAGATGTCCTCTGCCATGCCGATGCGAAGACCGGGCTCCACATGCGACGACATGCGCCATTCGACATCGATCGCGCGTCCTTCCGTTCCCGCGAGTTGCACCTCGATCTGCCACCCTTCGGGGTTGGCGGCCGCGAGTTCCGTCAGCGCGGCGGCCAGCCGCTCGCGTGCTTCGTCCGGCGCGAAGGAACTCAGGCTTCCACCCAACAATTCACTGCGCGGGCGCGACAGCAAGGCCGCCATCGCGGGATTGACGTCGACGAAATAGCCAGCGTCGTCCACCAGCGCCATCGCGACCGGGGCCTGGTCGTAGATCGTCCGGAAACGCAGTTCGTTGCGACGCAATCCAAGCTCGGCCATGCGCGCCCGTATGAGTGCCTGAAGCGTGGCGACAAGGATGGCCGGCTCCACCGGATGGACCAGGTATGCATCGGCGCCGGCATTGAGGCCCTCGACCCGGTCCTCGCTCTGCACATGTTCCGCAGAGAGGTGCACCACCGGCAGTCGCAACGTCTCGGCATCGGAACGTATCGCGCGGCAGACCTCGAAGCCGTTCATGTCCGGCAGATGAACGTCCAGGACCACCGCGGACACCTGCTGTCGCGCCAAGGCCAGCGCCTCGCCGCCGGTCGCTGCCTCCACCGTCTGGAAGCCTGCGGCGCGAATCGCGCGGGCCGTTGCGTATCGCGTCGCGGGGTTGTCGTCCACGACGAGCACCGTGTGCGCGCCACGGTCGATGGTGACGTTGATGGCACCGGATCCGTTGGTCATCTCAACCCTCTGGGCGGTCCGCATCCCGATTGAATTGCACCGGGATCGTGACGTGGAAGGTCGACCCTTTGCCGAGCTCGCTCTCCAGGCCGACGCTGCCGCCGAGGAGCCGCGCCAGCTCCCTGCTCAGGGACAGGCCCAGCCCCGTGCCACGCAACCGCTTCTGCACCGGAGAATCGACCTGCGAGAAGTCGTCGAAGACCGCCGCATGGAATTCCGGGGCGATGCCGATGCCGGTGTCGGCCACCGAAAAGCGCACCATGTTCTCGCCTTCGCGCCGCGCCGAAACGCGTACTTCGCCTTGCGAAGTGAACTTGAGCGCGTTGGAGACGAAATTGCGCAGGATCTGCGCGAGCTTGCGATCGTCTCCATAGAGCTTGGGCAACCCTTGCGGTTCTTCGAATACGAGCGCAATCGCCTGGTTGCTCAGCACGGGCTTGAACATACCGCGCAGTGCCGCGAACAGGTCCACCATCTCGAACCAGGCGGGGGAGATGTCCACGCGGCCGGCTTCGATCTTGGCGAGGTCGAGCAGGTCGTTGACCATCTCTGCGAATTCCGCCGCCTGCGATTCGATGAAGCCGACCTGCTTGTCCTGCTCCTCGGTCAGCGGTCCGTCGATCCGATCGCGCAGCAGGCGCGTGATGCTGCGGATGGCGTTGATCGGCGTGCGGAACTCATGGCTCATGTAGGAAAGAAACCGGCTCTTGAGCTCGGTCGCCCGGCGGAGTTGCTCGGCCTGGTTGTCGAGTTCGGCATAGAGCGCGACGACGCCGCGGTTCGTTTCCTCCAGCTCGGTGCGCAGCGATTCGATCTCGTCTCGTGCAGAGGCGAGCGCTGCGGCCAGTTCCCCGTCATCCCGGAACGTGCCATCGGCATTCATGCGGCCTCCTTTCTTCGCAGCACGACGACACTGACATCGTCGCGCCGCCGGGAATGGGCGCGCCACAGCGCGGCGGCGAGCAAGGCCGGATGGGACTGCAGGAGCGGCAGCAGGGGTGCCGTGGTCCAGCGCGTTTCCAGGCCGTCGCTGTGCACCACGAGCAGGGCATGCGGCGGCAGCTCGCTGGTGCTCTCCTCGGTGCGGCGGATCTGCACCCCGGCCGTGCCGTGCTGGGTCGCCAGCGACCGGTCGACCAGGCCCGACACGATGCGTCCGACGATGTTGCCGGCCCCTGCATAGCGGACCGATGACGCGGCGGCATCGACGTTCGCAACGCAGACTGCGGCGCCACGTGTCGCCTGCAGGGCAGTGTGGATGCGGCCGATGCCATCCCGCAGAGACGCGAACGGATCGGCGTCGAACACCGCCGCGGCCGCAAGCGAGGCCTTGGCGGCGTCGGGTCCGTGACCAAGACCGTCCGCGATGAGGACGGCGGCGTTCGAACCTTCGACAGCCACCGACCATGAATCCCCGCTGACCCGCTCGCCAGGCGCGGGCACGCAGACAGCCCCGTATTCGAACTCTTCGGCGGCGGCAGCGTCAGTGGCCTTCCGCCCCCCCATTCGCCCCACGCGCGCAAGGCAAAGAGTGCCTTCGCCCGGCCGCGAATGAAGCGCAAACTCACGCGAGAGCCGCTTCACGGCACCGAGGCCGGTGCCTTTCGTGCCTGCAGTCGAATAGCCGTCTTCGAGCGAGCGCCGGATGTCCGCCATGCCCGGGCCGCAGTCGACGGAGAGCACCTCGACATCGCCGTGCTCCGGTCGCGCTGCGATGAGCAGATGCCCGCCCTGCGCATGCTTCAGCAGGTTCGTGCCGAGTTCGTTCACCACCAGCGCGAGTTGGCCCGCTTCGACATCGCCGAAGGACAGCTCGCCGGACCGTGCTGCGGCGTGGCGCCTTGCCTCTCCGATCCGGCTCGGCTCACCGATCGGAAACGCTGTGTGGGTCCAACCGGGCATGGTTACTTCCAGCGCGTGACGGTGACCCGCGTACCACGGCCTGGCGCGGAATCGATCTCGAAGTCGTTCACCAGGCGCTTGCTGCCCGGCAGGCCAAGGCCCATGCCCGAGCCCGAGGTGTAGCCGTCGGTCAGGGCCAGCGCGATGTCCGCAATGCCCGGTCCGTCGTCTTCGAAGTGCAGCACCAGTCCCTTGCGCACGCCCACTTCGACGATCTCCCAGCGCATGCGGCCACCGCCGCCGTGGATCAGCGTGTTCCGCGACAGCTCGCTGGCTGCCGTGATCATCTTCGTCTGGTCGACAAGAGAGAACTTCAGCCGCTGGCACAGGCCGCGCACCACTTGACGGCTCGCGACCACGTCCTGCTCGTTCGACAGAGGTATCTGGCCGTCGCGTTCATCGGCCAAGGTCATGCTCCAGCCTCGCCCGGTCGAGCAAGGCAAGGCCGCGCTCGACGTCCAGCGCGGTTCTCACGCCGACAAGCGAGAGCCCGAGTTCCACCAGCGTGATCGCAACTGCGGGTTGCATGCCGACGACGACCGTCGCCGCGGACAGCACGCGGGCGATACCCGAGATGTTCGCCAGCATGCGGCCGACGAACGAATCGACGATCTCGAGCGCGGAGATATCGATCATCACGCCGGTCGCACCGGTCGCCGCGATGCGGTCGGCGAGGTCTTCCTGGAGCCCCAGAGCCGTCTGGTCCTGCATGTCGACCTGGATGGTCACCAGCAGGGTGTTGCCCATCCGGAGAATCGGAATGCGGTCCATGGCGCTCAGGATTCGCGGGCAACGCGCCATCCGTTCTTGCGCAGGGCAAGCGCCAGCGCATCGGCGAGCGTTGCCTTGGTGTCGATGCCCTGCAGATCGATGCCGAGATGGACGATGGTCTGCGCGATCTGCGGACGGATGCCACTGATGATGCAGTCCGCTCCCATGAGCCTGATGGCGGTCACCGTCTTGAGAAGGTGCTGCGCGACCAGGGTGTCGACCGTCGGCACGCCGGTGATGTCGATGATGGCGAGCTGCGAGCCCGTGTCGACGATGCGCTGCAGGAGAGCCTCCATGACGACCTGCGTCCGGTTGCTGTCGAGCGTTCCGATCATCGGCACGGCCAGCACGCCATCCCACAGCTTGATGACGGGGGTGGAAAGTTCGAGCAGTTCCTCCTGCTGACGACGGATGATGGACTCGCGAGTGAGCTGGTAGGTGGAGACTGTGTGCTGGGCCATCTGGTCCACGAGCAGCGTCAGGTTCCAGAGCGAGCGCGCCATTGCAGCGGGATCGGTCACGAGCTTTTGCTGCAGGTCGGCAAACAGCGGCCGTTTGAAGGCGAGCACGAAGAGGCTGGTATCGGCGGCCGATTGGCCCTTGGCGGCACGCGTGCTCGACAGGCTTTCGAGGGCTGACCGTAGAGCTGCCCAGGACTGACTCTCGAACCTGGTGGGATCGGCGCCCGAACGAAGCGCTTCGCGAAGTGTGCTCAGGATCTCCCGGGCGTCGGTTTCGGCGCCCCTGCGCGCGGCGGGTTCGGTGAGCCCGACCTCGTTGAGCCAGGCGTCGAGAACTGCGCTCTCCTGTTGCTGCAGCGCGGCGAGAACGGCGTCGAAGTCACTGGGCATGGGGGTGCTTTCCTTATGTGCGACGCCGGGAATTGGCGGGAAAAAATATTCTAGGGGCCGTTCTTGCATGGATGAGCGAGCGACCCATCATCGCGGCGCTCTCCTACATGAGTTCGGGTCATTTGGCCGCGCAAAGAAGCGGTCTCGCGGCCAACGGACGACTTCCACGAGAGAACCGCTCCCCCGCTTCAGTCCAAGCTCAGCGTGCGATCTGTCGTGCAAGCGCACTCTGACGTGCGCCGACGATGTCCGGCAGTTTTCCTGCCGGGTTCACACAGTGATCCTGACCTGAGGAGCCGCGGCAAGCGCTTCCCATCCCAGGAGCCACATCATGTCCGAGGATTTCGACAAGAGGCCAGACCTGGACCTCGAACTCATCTCATTGAATACGCAATACGAGTTGCAGTACTGGAAGGAGACTCTGGGCTGCGAGGAGTTGACCCTCCGAAAAGCGGTCGCTGCCGTCGGCAACGCAGCCGAGAATGTCCGCGCTTATCTTCTTGATCGCAAGAGAGACTGAGGGCGACATCGGTCTGGAAAGTCGCGCCGCATCCGCTGCAAGCGTGGCCGCCTTCTTATGCTGGATCAGCTCGCTTGCACATGCAGGTGCGTTTTCCCGATCAGATCGAACCTTCAGGTCGGCAATCTCATGGCGGGCATCACGACCGCCTTGATCAGGCGCGTCTCCTGCGCGGTGATCAGGTGCTCCGACGCCTTCAGGTAGGCGGGAAAGTCCGGATGCGTGTCGCGCGCATGGCAGCGCCGTTCGTAGTCGGCCAGATCGTCGTAGCCCCACAGGTGCACGAACTGGTTGAGCGGGCCGACATGGCTTACGTAGAAGCCCAGCGGCGTCCCCAGCGTCTCCATCAGAAACGGCATGGCCATCCGGTTGAAGACCTCCAGGAACTCCGGCATCTTGCGCAGCCGGATCGTGTAGATGCGCTGATCGACCAGCGGTTTAGGCGGGAATGACATCGGCTTGTCTTGCGGTGGCGGTCTGGGTCGTGGAAGAAAGCGTCGGCTCCAGGCCGGCCAGATGACGGCCGGCGATGTAGGCGAAGGTCATGATCGGACCCAGCGTGATGCCGGCGCCCGGGTAGTTGCCGCCCATCACGCTGGCGCGGTCGTTGCCTACCGCGTAAAGGCCGTCGATCGGCTTGCGCCGTGCATCGAGCACGCGCCCCACCACATCGGTGCCGATGCCGTCG
Source organism: Variovorax ureilyticus (assembly GCF_037889935.1). Classification (NCBI taxonomy): domain Bacteria; kingdom Pseudomonadati; phylum Pseudomonadota; class Betaproteobacteria; order Burkholderiales; family Comamonadaceae; genus Variovorax; species Variovorax ureilyticus. Next base: position 285,308 of record NZ_JBBKZU010000007.1, on the reverse strand, counting down.
AAGGTGCCCAGGTCGCCCATCACCACGCGCAGCGCGTAGTAGGGCCCCTGGCCGACCGGTGCCACGCACGGGTTCGGCTTGTTGTCGGGGTCCGCCAAGTAGCGGTTGAAGGAAGTCGTGCCGCGGCCGAACTGGCGATCCTCTCCATGCACCGCGCCTTCGTTGTACTCGCGCACCGTCTGCTCCAGACCGGCAGGGTCGATGCCGGCCTTCTGCGCGAGCTCGCGCAGCGTCGCTCCCTTGACCAGGTAGCCGTTGCGCACCAGCGGCCCGAGCGGCATCGGCGCCGGCTTGGCATAGCCCAGGCCGTACTTGCCGATCGTGCCCTGGTCGCAGATCAGCCACATGCCTGCGTCCGCCCCCTGCCCTGCGGCGACCATCGCTGCGCCCACGTCGTGGTACGAATTCGATTCGTTGGTGAAGCGCCTGCCGTTCGACAGCACGCCGATGATGCCGGGCTTGTAGCGATCAAGCAGATGCGGGAAGGCGCCGTACTCGCCGTTGCCCAGCGGGACCTTCGATGTGGGCATCCACGCCGCGGGGGAGCTGAAGCGGATCTCCACGCGCCCGCCCACTTTCTCGGCCATGCGTGCGCCGTCACCGGTGTTGCCGGGGGGTACGGGCGAGAAATGCTCGCCTCCGGCACGCACGTGCGGATAGGCCTGCGCGATGCGCTGCCGGTCGTGCGAGAAGCCGCCACCGGCCAGCACCACGCCCTTGCGGGCAATGATGCGCTGCAGTCCTTCGGGCGCCTTCACCACAGCGCCGACGACGCGCCCGTTGTCGGTGATCAGCTCCTGCGCCGGCGTGCTCGTGCGGATCGGGATCTTCAGCTCGAGCGCCGATTTCGCCAGCCGCGCGGCCAGTGCATTGCCGCTCGTCACGTTGATGCCGCGCCGATAGAGCGCCAGCTCCTTCACATGGTTGAGCAGGCGCTTGACCACGTACCTGAACGAAGTGAAGGACTTGGTGAAGCGGAAGAAATGCTTGAGGTCCGCGTTCGAGGAGTTGAACATCATCCCGATGAAGGTGATGGTCGCGAGCGGTCTCCGCAGCCGCGCCATGTCGGGCCCGAGCCCGCGGATGTCGTAGGGCGCGGCGAGGATCGAGCGGCCGATATCCACGCCGCCATCGGCGTCAGGGTGGTAGTCGGGATAGAGCGTGGGGATGAAGCGCACCTCCGTCTCGCGCTCGAAGAAGTCCACCATCTCCGGGCCCTTGTCGATGAAGGCTTCGACTGACGCAGCGTCATACCAGCGCCCGGTCTCGGCCTTCATGTAGCGGATGACGGCCTCGCGCGTATCCGCGTAGCCAGCCTTCTTCGCATGCGATGACAGCGGGATCCACAGCACGCCGCCGGAAAACGCAGTGGTGCCGCCGAACACCGGCTCCTTCTCGACGACGACCACATCCAGGCCGTTCTTCCTGGCGGTGATCGCGGTCGAGAGGCCACCGGCACCGGAGCCGATCACCAGCACGTCGCATTCAGTCGTGGACAGTTCGTTCATGTTCATGCGCTGGCCTCCTGCGCCGCCGCTGCACCGCGGCGAAGTTGATCGAAGTAGTTGCTCATTTCGGCTTCCGCCGCGTCTGGATCGCGCTCGCGCATGTGCGTGAGGATCTTCCGGCGCACCGGCACCAGCTCGGGACGGGCCCGGAGCGTGGAGTCGGTCCGCAGCACATGGCGCAGCAGCGTCGTGAGGGTCTCCGCCACGACCACCAGCACGTCGTTGTGCGCCGCCTTGGTCACGAGGCGGAAGAACTCGATGCTGGCCTCCGCGCGATGCGCCGCATCGGGATAGTTCTCGATCTCCGCGATGTTGCGTTCGATGGCATCGAAGTCGTCCGTTGCGCCGTTCTGGCAGGCCAGGCGCAGCAGCATGCAGTTGATCAGCCGCCGCGCCTCGTCGAGGTGGAACGAATCGAGCTGTCCGCTGGCGGCCAGTTCGCGCAGCGACTGCGCCAGCATCATGTAGGCGCCCTTGTAGAACACCAGCGAGGCTTCCTGGCGGCCATGGTCGAACTTCGCCACCTGGCCGAGGAAGAGCACGTGATCGCCCGCGAGATGCTCGGCGAACTTGTCGCACTCGAAGGTGGCGACGCTGCCGGCGATCACCGGCAGCCCCCGGTGGCCCGGCGTCCACGCCACGCCCTCGAACTTGTCGGCAATGGCACCGCTGGCAAAGCGCGCCGACAGCTCCTTCTGGTCTTCGGCCAGGACATTGATGGCAAAGGCACCACTTTGCCGAAAGGCTTCCAGGCTCTTGCTGGCCAGCCGCAGGCCCCAGGACACAAGAGGCGGTTCCAGCGATACGGAGCTGAACGAGTTGCAGGTGAGCCCGATCGGATTTCCGTCGGGGCCCGTCGTGGTGATGATGGCCACGCCAGTGGGGAAGCTGCCGAGCGCGCTGCGGAAGGCCCGCACGTCGAAGGCGTTCTGTGTCTCGGTGGACGCGAGGTTCGGAATCGTCACGGGTCGTTCCAAAAGTTGAATGGTTAGACCATTATAGATATACTGGCCTGCCATTACAACCAAGGGGACCCACCCAATGACTCGTCGAGTTGCCATCATCGGCACCAGCGCGATCCCGGTCGGCCGCCACCAGACCAAGGCGGAAGAGCCGCTGCAGGTGCTGGAGCAGGAGATCATGACGAAGCTGGTGGTCGAGGCGGTCGCGGATGCCGGCGTCGAGAAGAAGGACATCGGCAGCCTGGTGCTGACGCTGCCCCGGCCCTACACGCTGCAGAAGTACTTCTCCACCTTCCTGGTCAGCCACCTGCGCCTTCAATGCACCGGCAGCGTGCTGGAGGTGATGGGCAACGGCATGACGGCCGCGGTCTGCTTCGACCGGGCCTGCGACGAAATCCTGCTCGGCCGCACCAACGTCGCGCTTGCGCTGGGCATCAACATGGAGGCGGCCACGCCCGCATCCGAGCATGCGATGAGCAGCATGCGCACCACCGGCGACGTGGACTTCCACGCCTCGGGCGGCTTCATCCCGATCAGCTGGTATGCCATGGACGCCATGCGCTACATGCACGAATACGGCGCCACGCGCGAGCAGCTCGGCGCGGTCGCGGTCAAGAACCGCTGGCATGCATCGATGAACCCGCTGGCGCAGTACCGCAAGCCGATCACCCTGCCGGAAGTGTTGGAGCAGCGCCCGATCGTCGAGCCATTGGGCCTCTACGACGTACCGGGCCGCAGCGACGGCGCGGCCTGTCTGGTGCTGGCTTCGGAGGAAGTCGCGAAGTCGCTGGGCCGCCCCTATGCGCTGGTGCGGGGGCGCGGCTTCTGCCACGACGGCTCGCACCAGATCAACGAGGTGCCCAACGACATGACCGAGCTGATCGCCGCCAGGCAGGCGGCGGCCACGGCCTATGCGCAAGCCGGCATCTCCGCCAAGGACATCGACCTCGCCGAGTTCTATGCGCCCTGCACCATCGTCGAGGTGCTGGTGAGCGAGGCGGTGGGCTTCTTCGGGCGTGGCGAAGGCGCACCGGCTGCCGCCGACGGCCGCACGAAGCTCGGCGGACAGATTCCGATCTCGACCTCCGGCGGCCTGACCTCGCGCGGCCATCCGGCATACGTCACCTCGCTCTACAACTACTGCGAGATGGCGGACCAACTGCGCGGCCGAGCCGGCGAACGCCAGGTCGCGAACGCGCGACTGGGCCTGACCACCGGCGAACTCGGCAACTACAACGCCGCCCTTGTCCACGTGATGGAGGCCCAACGATGACACTCGAGATGATTCCCGTGGCGCGCACGCGCGCCTACCCGCCGCGCGTGTCGGCCTTCACGCAGACCTTCTGGGAGGGCCTGCGCGATGGCCGCTGGCAGAGCACGTGCTGCGAAGCCTGCGGCAAGTTCACCTTTCCGCCCAAGCCCGTGTGCCCGCATTGCTGGTCGTCGAAGATGCAGTGGAGGGAATTGGGGCAGCGCGGCACGCTCTATTCGTGGACCCGCATCCACGCCGCACCCAAGGTGTTCGTGGATGAGGCGCCCTATGAAGTGTGCGTGGTCGACCTCGACATCGGCCTGCGCATCGCCACCCGGCTCGTCGAGCGCGAGGGCAAGCCGTTCCAGTGCGGCATGCCGGTCGAACTCGTCGTCCTGCAGTATGAGGATGGGCCGCTGCTCGCCTCGCGTCCGCTTTAGCAAAAAGGAGTTGTCCCTTGTTCTACGAATTCCGTACCTATACGTGCGCTCCGGGCAAGCTGCCCCTTGTCCTCAAGCGCTTCGAGACGACCACCCTCTCGCTGTTCGAGAAGCATCGCATCCGCCGCGTGACCCCCGTGTTCACGATGGCTGTCGGCGAAGACAACATGCAGCTCAAGTATGTGCTCGAGTGGGAGTCACACGAGGAACGCGATCGCGCATGGGCGGCCTTCCGTGCCGACCCCGCATGGCATCAGGCCGTGGCCGAGTCCGACAAGGACGGCGTGGCGGTCGTCAAGATCGCCAACGAACTGCTCGCCGCCGCGTTTCCACTGACCGATTGAACGGGGCGAAAGGCTAGAATCCGCGCCGTGAGCCACGCCGACTTCCGCACGAAAGAAGCCTTCGAATCCTCCCTAGGATTCGAGCCCATCGCGCCTTCGCGCGCGTTCGAAGAGATCGCGGCGCAGATTCGCGACCTCGTGGCCACGGGCCGGCTCAAGCCCGGCGATCGCCTTCCGGCCGAGCGCGATCTTTCCGCCAAGTTCAAGGTCAGCCGCAACACCCTGCGCGAGGCGCTGCGCGCCCTCGAGCTGAGTGGAATGATCGAACTGCGCAAGGGAGCCGCCGGCGGCGCCTTCGTGCTTCCGGGCAACTCCGGCGTGGTCGTCAATGGCCTGCGGGACCTCTATCACCTTGGCGCCATCAAGCCAGAGCACCTCACGGAAGCGCGGGTGTGGCTCAGCGAGATCGTGGTGCGCGTGGCCTGCGAGCGCCTGACGGAAGAGGACCTGAAGGCACTCGAAGCCAATGTGGCGCAGGCCACCAAGGCCGACAAGGCCGGCAACTTCCAGGAGCGCGCGGACCTGCACCGCGAGTTCCATAACCTGTTGGCCAAAGCCACCCGCAACCCCATCATCGAAATCACGATGGAAGGCGTGATGGAGGTGATGCGCGAGTTCGTGAAGGCCATCGGCCCGAGCGACAACCCCTACACCCTGCCCTCGCGCCGTCGGCTGCTCAAGCACCTGCGCGCACGCGACGCCGATGCGGCGGTCGCGGAGATGAACAAGTTCCTGGAACGCCTGCAGGCGAACTACATGGAACTCTGGAATTCGCGCAAGCAGTGAGTCACGCGGCGGCGTTCGCCGCGATCCGACCCGCCCGCCTCCCCGACGTCACCGCCCAGCAGATGTGATGGCCGTTGCCGGCCAGAAGCAGGCCCCCCTGCCCTGCGGCGCCCGCCGCATAGAGCCGGGGGATCACGCTGTCATCCGCTCGCAGCACCTGGTGCGAGGTGTTGACCGCCAGTCCGCCATCGGTGATGACGATCCTCGCTTCGAGCGGGCCGAGCGCATGCACCGGGGACCGCCACCCTCTGTCCCGCAAGGTGCCTTCGAGCGCATCGGCCGGCAGGCCCGTCGAACGTGCCAGAGCCGCCGCCGTCGCGCCAGTGCGGTAGAGGTCCTTGCGATGCCGCCGGTAGTCCGGCAGATACGCAAAGGCCACGCCCGGGGCGGTCGAGACATGGTGCGGCGGCGCAGAAAACTTGCGCGCGAGCGCATCGTCGAACAGCAGCCACGCCTGCCCGCCCGGCTGCGCGGCAATGGCGAGGCCAGGTGCCTGCTGTTCATCCACGAAACGCTCGCCATCGCGATTGACCAGCAAGGCGCCGCTGCGCAGCAGGCTTGCCTCCGGTCCGAGCGAGGCGGTCATGAAGGACATGACGAAGGGACGGAAGAGCGCGGCCGGCAGCGTTGCAAGCGCGAGCGCCATGAGCTTGCCGAGCGCCCATGAAGGCGGCAGCCGCTGCACGAGGCTCGGCTTCGCCGGCGCGCCGAAACGCAGGCCGGGGCCGAAGACCACCTCGCCGTTGACGATGCACGCGCCGACCGCTTCGGCCGGTCGATGGCCGTCGCCCCTCGCGGTGGGATTGACACCCGGGATGTGTTCGAGCTCCGGCCGGAAGCGTGCCTTCAGCGCAGCGCCGTTGCTGTAGTCGCCCGAGCAGAGGACCACGCCACGCCGCGCGGCGATCTTCACGCGCCGGCCGCCGACCAGCGCTTCGACGCCGCGCACTCCGCCGTCTTCGGCTCGGAGCAGCTCGGTCACCTCTGCGCCGAGCAGCACTCGCGCGCCGCGGCGTCTTGCTTCCTTCGACAGGTAGTACGGATACGCCCGCGAGTTCGGCAGCACGTTGTGCATGCGCGGATGGCGATGCGGCGGATCGGCGGTGGGCCCGTAGAAGCTCAACCCCAGGGACATCAGCCAGTGCAGCGTGTCGGCCGCGTTGTCCACCAACAAGCGCCGCAGCGCGCGATTCTCCCGGGAGGCGAACGGGCCCATGAAATGGTCCATGTCCTCGAAGTGTTCGTCGGGCGAATCGACGATGCCGGCTCGCTGTTGCAGGCGGGAGCCGGCCGCATTGATGGAGCCGACGGACAGCCGGCTGCTGCCGCCCGGGATCGCGTTCTTCTCGAGCACCAGCACGCTGGCGCCCGCGGCTGCAGCCTCGATGGCAGCCGAGAGGCCGGAGGCGCCGCCGCCCACCACGATGACATCGGCCGGCTCGCACATCGATAGACCGTCACTTGAGTTCCTTGCCCGCATGCTCCCCCTCGAGGAAGCGGTTGGGCTTGAGGAAGAAGGACAGCACCAGCGCGCCGCCGGGCGAACGCGCCAGGTGCCGGTTGCCCTTGGGGCGCCAGACATAGTCACCCTCGCGCACCTCGCCCTCGTCATCGACGATGCTGCCCTCGAGCACGTAGGTCTGCTCGACCTCCACATGCTCGTGCAGCGGCAGTTGGGTGCCCGGCTGCCAGCGGAACAGCGCCGTCAGCAGGCCGCTGGCGTCGTCCTGCATCAGAACCTTCATCTCGATGCCGGGCGTGGGCGTGGGCTTCCAGGGCAGGCTCGCCACGTCCACATAGCGCGAAGCATCCTTCGCCAGCCCATCGTGCCCGGGATGGAAGGGCGTGAAGGCGGTCATCGCCCCGTCAGAACTGGTAGCCGTACTTGGCTGCGACTTCCTTGAAGCCGAACACGCGCGCGGCGTTCTCGCCCAGCACCTTGCGGCGCGACACCTCGCTCATATGGCCCATCTGCCGTTCGATGGCCTGGGCCGAGTGCGGCCAGGTGCCTTCGTGGTGCGGATAGTCGTTGGCCCACATGAAGTTGTCCTGCAGGCCATGTTCTTCCATCAGGCCGAGGCCGGCGCGGTCCTCGCCGAAGGTCGCGAAGCCGCGCGCCTTGAAGTAGTCGGAAGGCAGCATCTTCAGCTTCGGGCGGACCCAGAAGTGGTGCTTCAGATAGGCCTCGTCCATGGCGTCGAGCATCCATGGCACCCAGCCGATGCCGGCCTCGACGCTGCCGAAGCGCAGTTCGGGGAAGCGCTCCGCGACACCCGAGGCACAGATATTCACCAGCGGTTCCAGCGTCGGCGACAGCGAGTGCACGACGTAGTTCACGACCGCACCACCATTGCCGCGCGTGGTGCGCGGGTCCTTGCCGGTGGAAACGTGGAACGTGGCCGGCACGCCCGCCTCGACGAAACGCGCCCACATCGGGTCGAACTCGACCTTGTTGTAGTTGAGCTCGTTGGTCTTGGGTGGGCCGAAGAGCGGCTTGCAAGGCAGCGTGAAGTGACGGAAGCCAAGCTTCAGGCAGCGGTCGACTTCCTTGAGCGTCGCCTCGATGTTGCCGGTGGCCAGCGCCGCGGCGGGCGACAGGCGTTCGACGTGGGGGCCGAAGTTCTCCCAGGCCCAGGTGTTGTAGACCTCGCACTGCGCGTGGGCAAAGTCGGGGTCGAACGTGTACCACATGCCCAGGCCCTTGCCCGGGAAGATGATCTCGCCGTCGATGCCGTCGAGCTCCAGATCGTGCAGCCGCTGCTCGACGCTCGGGCCGCGCTCGGATGCGGTGGCGCCCGCCTTGGAGCGGGCCAGGTCCTCGCCCTCCAGCTTGGCAAGGATCAGGCGATCGGGCTGCTCCGACGCTTCCATCTTGCGCCATTGCACGCCTTTCTCGTCGATCCACACCTTGGGCAGGCGGTCGCGGTACTTGGCATCGATGCGCTCGGCCCACAGGTTGCCCGGCTCGTTGGCATGCGTGTCCGCCGAGATCATCAGGTACTTGTTGGCGGCTCCGGGCTGAGGCGACTTCTCCCAGCCGGGGGAGCCGGGGGTGTTCAGGCGCCATTGATTGGCTTCGTTGACGACGATCTCGGTCATGACGGGGGGTCCTCGGTGGGATTGCGTGGAAGGTTGAACCACTAGATTTGAATGGTTTGACCATTCTAAACAGCGAAAAACCCCTGTCAAGCCCCGAAGCGAGGCGAGCCCGCGTAAAGCGGGCCTAAATCAGCGTGTCTTCCTGGGAGCCGGCGCCGGCTCTGCAGTGGGCACGGCGTCCATCCCCTCCTGCACGATCGTCAGGTATTCGTCCATGCCCTTGGCTGCGGCCTTCGCGTCGCGCGCCCGCATGGCCTTGAGGATGCGACGGCGCACCGGGACCAGTTCAGGTCGCGCCTTGCGGCCGGTGCGGTCGATCACGTAGCGGATGATGTCCGACAGCGAATCCACCAGCATCGCGAGCACCTCGTTGCGCGTGGCGCGGGCGATCAGGCCGAAGAAGCGCACGCCTTCGTCGGCGCGCTGGAGAAGGTCCTCGCTCTTCTCGATCTCCGCCATGTTCTGCTCGATGGCGGCAAAGTCTTCCTCTGTGGCGCGCTCGCAGGCCAGCTCGATCACCATTCCATTGATCAGCCGCCGCGCCTCGGCCAGGCCAGCCAGCGACACGCGGCCGAGGATCATCAGGTCCTGCAGCGACTGGGTGAGAAGCGCCGGGTTGCCGTCGCGGATGAATGCGCCGCCCTTCACGCCCTTCTGCAGGGAAACGACGCCGGAGATCTCGAGCGTGCGCAACGCCTCCCGCACCGCCGGCCGACTGACCTGGAACTCCACCGCCAGGTCGCGTTCGGCCGGCAGCTTGTCGCCGGGCTTGAGCACGCCGGAAGCGAGGCGCTTTCGGATCTGCTCGCAGATCTCCTCGAAGACGCGGCGCGTCTTCACCTCCTGGAAGGACAGCTGCGGAATGGGTTGCATGACTGGGCTCGACATAGTTGTGTTGACCGAGGATAGCCCAAGGGCACCAAGGGTCGGACTGCTCAATCCCATGGACTTGCAATGGACTGACCATTACACTTCACCCATGGCCACCCCTCCCCAGATCCACCAGACTCCCGCCGGCCGCGTGCTGGTCTTCGATTCCGCCACCTATGTCGAGAGCCACGTGGCCCACGCGCCCGACACCGGCGGCGACGTGGTCGTCAACGCCTCGTACAGCGGCGTGCTGTGCGCACGCATGGTGATGCTCGCGCGGCCGCGGGCCGTCATCGGGCTGGACTGCGCCATCGGCAAGGACGGCGCCGGCATCGCGGGCCTTTGGTACTACGAGGCGCTGGGCGTACCCGCTGCCGCAGCCGACGTGATGACCGCCGAGATGGGCAATGGCGCCGACCTGTGCGACCACGGCGTCGTCAGCCGCGTGAACGACGCGGCGCAGGCGCTGGGCATCGTGCCGGGCATGGCGGTGCGCGATGCGGCGCGCTGCATGCTGACGGGCGAGAACAAGCCCGCAGCCTTCGATCCCGCGCGTCGCCTCGTGGTCCATACGGCCGACAGCGGCCGCAGCATCGTGTGCACCGATTCCATCGCCTATGCGCTGCCGGAGGACCGCGAGCGCAATGTGCTGTGCACCGCCGGCCACACCGGGCGCAGCGTCATCGGCTACTTCCGCGACTACCGCCCGTGGGCCTTCATCTGCTCCGACGGCGGCGGCGGCAAGAACGACAGTGGCCTGAGCGCGCTCGAGGCGGTGGAACCCGACGGCATCGCCGGTGCCAGCGTGAGTGCGCTCACCGCACGCATGGGCGACGGCCAGAGCACGTATTTCGACGGCGTGATCAGCGCCGCCAACCGCATCGCCCGCGACAAGGGCGTGCGTGTCGGGCAGTCCGCCCGCGAGGCCGCCTTGCTGCTTCTGGCCTGAACTTTCGAAACCCTGGAGAAAACTGGATGAAGCCCGAATCCCCTTCCGGCCCCTTGCGCGGCCTGCGCGTCGTCGAATTTGCCGGCATCGGCCCCGGCCCGTTTGCATGCATGCTGCTGTCCGACATGGGCGCGGATGTCGTCACGATCGACCGGCCTGGCAAGAAGCTCGGCGAGCCGCACAACATCACCGGCCGCGGACGCGGCGTGGTGCTGGCCGACCTCAAGGACGCCACCGCGCGCGAGCAGGTCTTCCAGTTGCTGGAGAAGGCCGACGTGCTGATCGAAGGCTATCGCCCAGGCGTGATGGAGCGCCTCGGCTTCGGCCCCGACGCCGTGCTCGCGCGCAATCCGCGCATCGTCTATGGCCGCATGACGGGCTGGGGCCAGGAAGGGCCGCTCGCGCAGGCTGCCGGGCACGACCTCAACTACATCGCCATCAGTGGTGCCTTGCACGCGATCGGCCCAAAGGACGGCGCGCCCGTGCCGCCGCTGAACCTGATCGGCGACTACGGCGGCGGCAGCCTCTACCTGATCGTCGGTGTGCTGGCCGCGCTGCGCGAAGCAAACCTATCCGGCCGTGGCCAGGTGGTGGATGCGGCCATGACCGACGGGGCGGCCTCGCTCATGACCAATTTCGTGAGCCAGCAGATGCGCGGCGTGTTCGGCGAAACGCGCGGCAGCAACTTGCTGGACGGCGGCGCGCCCTACTACCGCGTGTACGAGACCGCCGACGGCGAGCATGTCACCCTGGGCGCCATCGAGCCGCAGTTCTTCTCGGAGTTCTGCGAGCGCGTGGGCGTGCCGTCCGAGCTGCATCGCGCGCAGAACGATCGTGCGCAGTGGCCCCGGTTGCACGATGAGTTCGCCCGCATCTTCCGGCAGAAGACGCAGGCGGAATGGACGGCCTCACTGGAGGGCACCGATGTGTGCTTCGCCCCCGTGCTGCCCCTGTCGCGGGCGCAGGCGCATCCGCACAACCGCGCGCGCAACACCTTCGTCGAGGTCGAGGGCGTGCGCCAGCCCGCACCCGCGCCGCGCTTCTCGCGTACTCCTTCGCAGATCCAGGGACCGGCGCCGAAACAGCCGACGCCCTTGGCCGACGTGCGCGCGCGTTGGCAATGAGCGCCGCGCCGGGCGCACCGGTCCGACTGCTCGCGGCTGCCGCCTTCTTCAGCGCTGCGGCACTTCGAGTGTGCGATTCGCTCTTGCCGCGCTTCGCGCTCGAGTTCCAGCGCAGCCCGGGCGAAGCAGGCCGCCTGATCGTCGCCTTCGCCGTCGCCTATGGACTGATGCAGCTGTTGTCGGGTCCGCTCGCGGACCGCTTCGGCAAGCGGCGCTTGATGACTTTCGCGCTCGCTGGCTGCGGTCTTGCTTCGGCAGCAGCCTCGCTGGCAGGCTCGTTCGACACGCTGCTGGCCTGGCGTGCGCTGTGGGGCATGGCCGCAGCCGGCATCGTGCCGCTCGCGATGGCCTGGATCGGCGACGCTGTCGCCTACGAGGCGCGCCAGGCCACGCTGGCGCGCCTGCTGCTCGGCACGTTGTCGGGCATGGTGATCGGCCAGCTGCTGGGTGGGCTGTTCGCGGAGACGGCGCTGGGTTGGCGCGGCGCCTTCGGGGTGCTGAGCGTCGGTTACTGGGTCGTGGGCGGGCTTCTGTGGCGCGATGCGGCGCGAACGAAGACGATGCGTGCGCCTGCTGCAAGCCGCGGCGGCATCGGCGTCGTGATCGCGCAGCCGTGGGCTCGCGTCGTGCTCGTCGCGGTCTTCGTCGAAGGCGTCTTCCTGCTGGGCGCGCTGAGCTACCTGCCGACCTACCTGCATGCGCGCGAGGGACTGGGTCTCGCCGCTGCGTCCGCTGTCGCGGCGCTCTACGCGGTGGGAGGACTCGCGTACGCGATCTGCGCGCGCCGTGTCGTCGGCACGCTCGGCGAGATCCGGATGGCTGCGGCCGGTGGCCTCCTGATGGCCACGGCGCTCGTCGGTCTGTGGCTGCTGCCGCACTGGTTGGCCGCCGCGCCCCTGTCGGTGCTGCTCGGATTCGGCACCTACCTGTATCACAACACCTTGCAGACCCATGCCACGCAGATGGCCCCGGAAGCGCGCGGCAGTGCGGTCTCGCTGTTTTCGTTCAGCCTGTTCGCCGGACAGTCGCTCGGCGTCGTGGCCTTCGGCGGCACGGTCGACCTGCACGCGTATGCGGCCCTCCTGCTGGTGCCAGCGGCGGCCCTCGCCATCGTGGGAGCCGGCTTTGCCGCGCTGCTCCGGCGGCGCCTCAGCGTCGCCTGATCGCAAAGGCGCCGCCCGCCGCCAGCAGCACCGACACGGCCCAGAACACCGTGATCATCCCGACGGCCGAGCCCAGCGCGCCGAACAGCATCGGCAGGAAGGTCTGGCTCGCGCTGGTGATGGTGGAGCGCACGCCGACCGCCTCTCCGATGCGATCCTCGGGCGAGTGGCTGTGCACGAGTGACATCGACACGGGCTGACCACAGCCAAGACTCATTCCGAGCAGGAAGGAGGCCAGCAGCAGCGGTCCGAAGGCGCTCAGGAGCGGGAACGCCAGGTAGCCCAGCGCCGTGACGAACAGCGCGCCGCCCATGGTGGCCCATTCCCCGGCGCCGCGTGAGATGCGCGGCAGCAGCAGACGGATCGCAAAGGTCCCGACGCCGAAGGCGCCCATCAGCACGCCCGTGCTGGTCGCGCTCAGTCCGGCCCGCACACCCTGCAGAGGCGCGAGGAAGGTGAACAGGTCCCAGCCCATCGAGAGCAGGCCGCTGACGAGGAACACGGCCCGCAGCGGCCGGTGGGCAAGCAGATCGCCAAGTCGTGGCCGCGCCTGCGCGCCGTCGGCGGTCGACGCCAGTCGATACCGGCGCGCCGCCGGGCGCAACAGCGCCATGCTCGCGAACGAAAAGGCGCACGAGACCAGGAAGGCCCATCGATGTCCGGCGTGGTCGATGACCACGCCGGCGAGCATCGGCCCCGTGAGACCCGACAGCGAGAACGCGACGGCCATCGCGGAGAAAGCATCGGTGCGGCGCTCCGGCGCGCTGGCACGTCCGATCGCCAGGTTGATCGCGACGTGCGCCGACATATAGCCCGTGCCCGTGAGCACGCTCGCGGCATAGAGCGAAGGCATCGAAGGCCATGCGGCAACCAGCAGGCCGCCCGCCAGGAGTAGCGCGAGGCCGCCGGCCGCGAAGGGCCCATAGCCGATGCGGTCGGACCAGCGCCCGATCTTCACCGCGGCCAGCATCGGCACGATCATCACGAGCCCCAGCAGGGTGCCGATCGCGAGTGGCGAAGCATGCAGCGCGACCGCATGCAGCGTGATCGTGAAGCGGTTGCCGGAGAACGCCGCATGCCCGATCGCAAGCGCGACGATCAGGCCGAGCGGCAAGCCGCTCGAATCTAGGCCACGCAGCGCCACTGCATCAACGTGTACGGCGGCTCGGCCTGCGGATGGTGCTCGAAGACGCCCTCCACCTCTGCGCCGATCGCCACTTCCTGCATGGGATCGCCGAGCAGGTTGCCCAGCATGCGCACGCCACCGGCCTGCGGCAGTTCCACCAGCACCACGAGGTACGGTCCCGCACCCTTCAGGCAGGGATGCACCGGGTGCCAGACACGTTCCCAGCTGTAGATGCGGCCGCGCGGCGCGACCTCGACCCATTCGGGATCGAAGCGATGGCACCGGTGGCAGAGCCATTCCGGGCCGAACTGCCAGGTACCGCAGCCACCACAACGCTGCACCTGCAAGCGGCTTTCCTGCAGGCCGCTCCAGTAGGGCTTCGAAAGGCCGTCGGACTCCGGCACCGGGATCGGCAAGCCGGGCGGCAGGTAGGTTTCGGTGCTCACAACACGGCCTCCGATCCGAGCATCAGGTTGCTGACGGGCGTGACCATGGGTCCGCCGATGACCAGCGCCACATCGTTGCGCGGCGCTTGTGCGGTCGAGGTGCCGCGCACCTGTCGCACCGCCTCCAGGATGAGCTCGAAGCCGTGCATGTAGCACTCGGCGAGATTGCCGCCGCTGGTGTTGAGCGGCAGCTTGCCGTCGGGCGCCAGCAGGTTCTCTAGTCGCAGGAAATCGTTGGCTTCGTCCGGATGGAAGAGGCCGTGCTCGGCGAGTGCCATCAGCACCCCGCCAGTGAAGTTCTCGTAGCTCTGCACCACGCCCACGTCCCTGGGGGTGACGCCGGCCATCCGGTAAAGATTGGGCGCCACGGTCGCGAAGCTGGAGCTCGCGTAGTTCGGCGTGTTGTGCGGCACCGCGGCCACGCGTTCGTCCGATCCGGTGGCCGCACCGAGGACGTACACCGGCCTGTTGGGGAAGTCCTTCGCCCGCTCCGCCGGAACCATGATCACTGCGGCCGCACCGTCGTTCTCCATGCAACAGTCGAACAGGTGGAAGGGCTCGACGATCCAGCGCGAATCGTCGTACTGGGCCTCGGTCAGCGGCTTGCCGTGCATCACCGCACGCGGATTGCGCTGTGCGTGCGTATAGGAGGCCATGGCAATCGCGCGCAGCGCCTCCTGCTTCACGCCGTGCTCATGCATGAAGCGGCGTGCCTTCATCGCGAACTTCTGGCCGGGCGACAGCACGCCGTAAGGAGCCTGCCAGGCCATGTCGCCGGAAATGGTAGGCGCGGTAGGCGCCTGCCCGAAGCGACCGAACTGCCCCTGCGCCAGCGCACGAAAGGCGACCACGCAATCCGACAGGCCCGACGCAACGGCGGCAGCGCCATTGGCAATCGCCGCGCAGTTGCCCCCTCCGCCGCCGCCCCACTGCATGGTGGTGGAGCGCAGCTGCCGCAGCCCGAGCGCTGCGGCCAGCCGCGAGGGATCGTTGCGATCGTTGCTGTACGAAGCAAAGCCATCGATGTCGCGCGGATCCATCCCGGCATCCTGGCAGGCGGCGAGGATCGCCTTGAGCGCCAGCTTGAACTCGGCATCGGGCGACTGCCCGTGGCGGTAGTAGGTCGTCTCGCCGATGCCGACGATGGCGACGCGACCGCGCAATGTTCGGTTGTCCATGCTCAAAACATCTAAATGTTAAATGGTTGGACCAATGCTATCACAGTCTTTATACTCGCGCGCTCTTCATCCACCGTCTTGCGAGGGAGCCCGCCATCCATGCCCATCCAGAGATCCGTACTCGTCACCGGCGGCGCAGCCGGCATCGGCCTGGCCATCGCTCGCGGCTTTGCGGGGTTCGGGCACCGCGTGCTGCTGGCCGATGTGAGCGAGACCGTTCACGCCGCCGCGGACCGGCTGTCGACGCCGCAGGCACCCGTGCATTCGCAGCTGGCCGATGTCGGCGATGAAGAACAGGTGCTTCGCGTCACGGCGCGCGTGCAGGAGCTGTTCGGCGGCTGCGACATCCTGATCAACTGCGCCGGCATCTCCAGCAAGCGCGACGGCCAGCCGGTTTCGCCCACCGAGGTGACCACTGCCGACTGGCAGCGCGTGCTGGGCGTCAATCTCACTGCGCCCTTCCTGCTCTCCCGGGAGCTGATCCCGGCCATGCGTCAGCGGGGTTTCGGTCGGATCGTCAATATCGCCTCGCGCGCCGGACGCACCTTCGTCGCACCGGCCGGCGTCGGCTATGCCGCCTCCAAGGCGGCGCTGATCGGCCTCACGCGGCACCTGGCCGGCACCTATGCGCCGGACGGCATCACCGTCAACTGCGTGGCACCGGGCCGGATCGAGACCGCGCTGTCATCACTTTCCAGTCCGGAGGTCATCGCGGCGGCGACGCGAGCCATTCCATTGGGGCGACTGGGGACTACCGACGAAGTCGCGGCTGCCGTGCTCTTCCTTGCGAGCGATGAGGCGTCCTATGTCACCGGTGCATGCGTCGACGTGAACGGCGGCGTGTTCATGGCCTGATGCGGCGCAGTTTCAGTCTCACGACGGCGTCAGCACCTGCCCGCCGCATACCGAGATGCATTGGCCCGTCACGTAGGACGACAAAGGCGTCACCAGGAACTCCAGGACGTTCGCGCAGTCCTCGACCTCGCCGAAGCGTCGCAGCGGAATGCGCTTGATTTCCTTCTCGTTCTGCATGCCGCGTTCGGCAGCCTGCTTTCGGATGCGCTCGGTGAGCATCGAGCCCGGCGCGATGCAGTTGACGCGGATGCCCTCCGGACCCAGTTCGAAGGCGAGATAGCGCGTGAGCGTGAGCACCGCGCCCTTCGCGACCGCGTAAGGCGCGAGACGCCCCGCGGCGCGCGATGGATCGAGCGCGGCCAGCGTGGCGATGTTGACGATCACGCCACCGCCCTGCGCACGCATCGTGGGCAGTACCTCCTGGCTGCAGAAGAGCGCACTGCGGTAGTTGACGTCCAGCATCGTGTCGCTGTCCTCGTCAGGCATCCGCGAGGCCGTGCTGCGCTCCACCGGCGTGAAAGCTCCGCCCGCGTTGTTGACCAGGATGTCGATGCGACCGAACTCGGCCATCGTTCTCTCGACCAAGGCGCGCGCACCCTCGTGCCGGCATAGATCGCCCTGCACACCGATGCTGCGGCGGCCGAGCGCGCGGATCTCATCAGGCACGCTCGCTGCAGAGAGCGTCTCGCCGAATTCGCGCGCCGACGAAAGGTCGATGTCGGCGATCACCACGTCGGCGCCGAGTTGCGCCAGGCGAAGTGCGTAGCCTCGCCCGAGGCCACGCGCCGCGCCCGTGACGATGGCCACCTGCCCCTGCAGCGTGGAACTGATGGTGTTCTTCATTGCGTTCATCATATTATTGGTCCAACCATTAAGTCATTTTGCCGCGAACATGCTCGTTGCAGCTAGGATCCGCCCCATGCCCAGCCCCCTCGACCGCGACGACTTCGACGTCGTCCCCATCAATCCGCAACGCATCTTCCAGGAGGTGGCCAACCAGTTGCGGCGGCTGATCTCCGAAGGAAAGCTGCGTCCGGGCGACAAGCTCCCGCCGGAGCGCGAGTTGGCCAAGCGCTTCGGCGTCAGTCGCAACACCATGCGCGAGGCGCTGCGCGCGCTGGAACTCAGCGGTCTCATCGAGCTGCGCCTCGGCGCGACCGGCGGCGCTTTCGTGCTGCCGGGCAGCTCGAACGCCGTGGTGGCGGGCATGCGCGATCTCTACTTCCTCGGCGCGATCACGCCGCAGCACCTCACGGAAGCACGCATCGCAGTGAGCGCCGCGGTGATCCGCGTGGCATGCGAGCGCATCACCGATGAGGAGATCGATGCGCTGGAGGCCAACGTGGCGGCCGCCGCACGAGCAAAGCAAGCTGGCGATTTCGAAGAACGCACCCGCCACCACCAGGCCTTCCACGTGATGCTGGCGCGGACCACGCACAACCCCGTCCTGATCGCGACGACCGAAGGGATCATGGAGATCACCCGCCAGTTCGTGAAGGCGATCGGCCCGACGGACCAGCAGGACTACACGCATCCTTCGCGCAAGCGGCTGCTCAAGCACCTGCGCGCGCGCAACGCGGAGAAGGCGGTGGCCGAGATGAGCTCGGCCCTGACCAAGCTTCATCGCGGCTACATGGTGAACGCCGTGGCACCCGGAACTACCGCGCCAGCACCACCCCGGCCGCCTCGCGATCCCAAGCCTGCGAAAGCCCGGCCTCGAGCTCCTGGCGCAGCTTGAACTTCTCCACCTTCTGGCTCATCGTGGTGGGAAGCGCATCGCGGAACTGGATGTAGCGCGGCACCATGAAATAGGCCATGTTGCGCTGGCAATGCGCGACGAGCTGCAATTCGTCGAGGCTCGCGCCGGGCTTGGTGACGATCACCGCCGCCACTTCCTCGTCGTTGGTCGCCGTCGCCACCGGGAAGACGGCGGCATCGGCCACACCGGGATGCGTGGCGATGATCTGCTCGACTTCGAAGGCCGAGATGTTCTCGCCGCGGCGGCGGATGCAGTCCTTCTTTCGATCCACGAAGTAGAGGTAGCCATCGGCGTCGCGCATGCCCCGGTCGCCGGTGTGGAACCATAGGTTGCGGCGCGACGCGAGCGTGGCCTCGGGCATCTTGTAGTAGCCCATGGTGCCGCGCCAGGGTTCGTCGAAGCGCAGCACCATCTCGCCGGGCTCGCCGGGCGGCAGCTCGAAGTCGTCCTCGTCCACGATCTGCACTTGCACCCCGCGCCGCGGGCGGCCAATGGAACCGAGCTTGTCGCGCGGGTCCCACTGGGTGAAGGACGTGGCCATGCCGTAGTCCGACAGGCCGTAGTTGTTCATCGCCCTGAGGCCGAAGCGCTCCTCGAACTCGGCCGCGTACTTCGGCGTCGGCGCCATGCTGACCAGGCGCAGGCAGTTGTCGGCATCGCCGGCCGACGGCGGCTGGCTCCAGAGGAAGCTGGACATCGCGCCGAGAAAGTTGGTGATCGTCGCCTTCGATTCGCGGATCTCATCCCAGAACCTCGACACCGAGAAGCGTCGCGACATCACCACCGAGGCACCGCACACCAGTGCCGCGCCCGTGGCCGCCAGCAGTGCGTTGTTGTGGAAGAGCGGCAGGCACACATAGAAGATGTCCGAGGCGCGATAGCCCTGCGCCTCGGCCGCGCTGGTGCCGTAGGTGAGCGCCGCGGCCTGGGACAGCATGCTGCCCTTCGATGGGCCCGTGGTGCCCGAGGTGTAGGCGATCAGCACCAGGTCGCAGAAGCGCGGCTCGATGGCGGGAGCGTAGGGCGTGGCCGTGGCGCGCTCGACGAGCGCATGGAAGTCTTCGACCTCGAGCGCAGCCGTCGGCTCGATCTCTACGGCGCCACCCTGGCCTTCGTCTCCTGTGCGCACGACGATCACGCGCTTGACCTGCGGCAGCTCCGACAGCACTTCCTGCAGGCGCGAGGCCAGGGACGCATCGACGATCACGGTTTCGCAATCGGACTGCCCGAGGTAGTAGCGCAGCAGCTCGCCGCGCGCGGCGGTGTTGACCGGCACCGACACCGCACCGATCTTGGCGATGGCGAGGAACATCGCCAGATGCTCCGCGGAGTTGCCCATCAGCAGCCCGGTATGCCCGCTGCGCCGCACCCCGAAGCCTTGCAATGCATGCGCGACGCGGTCGGTCCATGCGTCGAGCTGCCCGTAGGTGAAGGTGCGGCCGGTGGCCGTCTCGGTCAGGAACACCTTGTCGCGCGATCGTTGCGCGAATCGGGCGAGCACTTTCGGAAAGGTCAGCTCGCGCAAGGCGTAGGTGTCGGAGGTAACGGCGTTCGGTTCCATGGCGGAGGTGCTCAAGCTCATTCGGGGGTGATGTTGTTGCGCTTGATGACGTTGAGCCAGCGCTCGTTGTGTCGGGCCAGGAGGGCCGCGAATTCTTCGGGCGTGCTGCTGGTGGCGGTGACGCCGGCCTTTTCCATGGATTCGCGGTAGTTGGTGTCGGCAACCGCGACCTTCATTGCAGCGGCGAGCTTGTCCAGCACTGGCGTGGGCGTGCCGGCTGGCGCGACCAGGCCGAAGAAGATCTCGATCGTGAGGTCAGGCTGTCCGATCTCGGCCATCGTCGGGAACTGCGGAAGCGCTGGCTCGCGCTTGGGCGTGGTCACCGCGTAACCCTTGAGCTTGCCCGCCTTCACCTGCGGCGTGGCAGCCGA
Source organism: Variovorax ureilyticus (assembly GCF_037889935.1). Taxonomy (NCBI): domain Bacteria; kingdom Pseudomonadati; phylum Pseudomonadota; class Betaproteobacteria; order Burkholderiales; family Comamonadaceae; genus Variovorax; species Variovorax ureilyticus. The sequence goes on along the minus strand of NZ_JBBKZU010000007.1, from coordinate 265,515 downwards.
TGTGGAAGTGAACATGAGATCGACCTGCCCGCCGAGCTGCGCGTTGACGCCCTCGATCTCGCCCTTGTACGGCACATGCAGCAGGTCGATGCCGGCAGACTGCTTGAGCATCTCGGCCAGCAGGTGCGGGGCGCTCCCATTGCCCGAGGAAGCGATGCTGATCTTGCCCGGCGAAGACTTCGCCAGCTTCACCAGATCGCCGAAGTCCTTCGCGGGCAGGTCGGCCCTGGAGGTCAGCGTCCACGACGAGATCGCTGCCAGGCTCACTGGCGCGAAGGCCTTGCGCGGGTCGTAGGGCGGATTCCTCGTGACGTGGGGTGTGACGCTCATCGGGCTGTTGCCGCCCCAGCCCAGCGTGTAGCCGTCCGGCTGGGCGCGCGCGACGACATTCATCCCGATCATGCCGCCGGCACCGGCGCGGTTCTCCACCACGAAAGGCTGGCCGAGCTGCTTCGACAGCAGCGTCGCGATCATGCGCGCAGACAGATCGGTGGCGCCGCCCGCGGAAAACGGCACGATGATCGTCACGGGCTTGGAGGGATAGGCGTCGGGGCCCTGCGCGAACGAGGTCGCGGCGGCCGCGAGCATCGCGGCGGCGGCGAAAAGGCGGGCGGTCTTCATCGGGGGTGTCTCCTGGTTCTCAGTGGCAAAGGGTGCGGATGTCCCCATACAGACCCCGCCGCCTCAGTCGAGGTGAATGTCCGTCGACCGGATGAACTTCTTCCAGCGCGCGCTGTCGACCTGGATGGTGTTCTGCAAATAGGCCGCGCTCGTGTCCTCGGCCGGATCGACGCCGACATCGCGCATCCGCTGCCGCACTGCGGGGTCGGCCAGCATCTTCGCGATCTCGGTGTTCAGGCGCTTCACCGCTTCGGGCGGCGTGCCGGCAGGCGCGCAGATGCTGTACCACGTATCGACCACGAAGCCCTTCACACCTTCCTCCTCCATCGTCCGCAGCTCGGGCGCAGCACCCAGGCGTGTGCGGCCGGTGACGGCCAGCGCACGCAGCCTGCCGCTGCGCACCTGCGGCAGCACCGAAGTGTCGACGAACAGGAAGTCGATCTGCCCGCCGAGCAGGTCCACGATGGCCGGACCAGCGCCCTTGTACGGCACGTGCACCACAGGCGCACCTGTGAGCTGGCGGAACATTTCGCCCGAGAGGTGCGGCGTGGACCCGTTGCCGGCCGAGCCGTAGTTCACCTTGCCCGGATTGGCCTTGGCGTAGGCGATCAGGTCCTTCACCGAGCGCACGGGGCTCGACGCATTGACCACCAGCACGTTCGCGTTGGTGAAGATCATGGACACCGGCGCGAAGTCCTTGATCGGATCGAAGGGCAGCTTCGAATACAGATGCGGATTGATGGCCATGGTGCTGTTGACCGCCATCAGCAGTGTGTAGCCGTCCGGCTGCGCCTTGGCCACGTAGGCGGCACCGAGCGCGCCGTTGGCGCCGGCCTTGTAGTCGACCACGACGTTCTCGCCCAGCTTGGGAGTGAGCGCCTCGCTGACGATGTTGCCGAAGGTGCTGCCCATGCCGCCCGGCGGATAGGGGACGATCAACATGACCGGCTTGTCGGGATAGGCGGCCAGCGCGGGCCACGCCGCTCCGGCAGCCACCGCGCCAAGGCTGAAGCGAAGGAATTGCTTGCGGTTCATGGTCGAATCCCCAATGCCTGGCGTTCCTGGAAGATGAAGTCGTCCTGATTGCGGCGGCCCGTCTGCTGCGAGGCCGGCGGGTTCGGCTGGTCGGCAGGGACCGGCACGAACTGCTTCCAGTCGGCTACCAGAGTGCGTCGCGCGATCTTCCAGCGACGGTCCTCGCGCCGCTCGAAACGGTCGACATAGCGCGAGCAGGTCATGAGGTCCATGCCGCCGCCATCGGCGCCTGCCTTGCCACCGGCGAGCTGGTCCAGCGCAGCGCGCGCCTCGGCGGGGTAGCGCTGGGTGGTGCGAACGTAGGTCTCCACCAACGCGAGGTCGGGGCCGGCGAACTCGATCAGCAGGTTGCTCACCGCATGCATCGAGAAAGGAATGGCCGCATGGCGGCTTCGAATCCAGTCGATCAACCCATCCACCGGGCCGTCGTAGGCGCCATGCATGTCGGTCGCGTCGGGATGAAAGACATCTCGGATGCCGCTGAAGTCCAGCCGGTCCACCGCGCGGCACCAGCGGTACATGCAGTCCTGGATCTGCATGCGATCGGCGATGCGCTCGGGCGAATAGTCGTCGAGGGTGTTGCTCATCGTCATTCCGCCTCGATGCCTGCCTTGGTGATCACGGCAGTCCACAGTGCATGGTCGCGCGTCATCATGTCGCCGAAGCTCGCGGCGTCGCCGGGGTGCGGGAACATGCCCAGCACTTTGAGCTTCTCCTGCACCGCCGGCTCGGCGATCGACTTGTTCAGCGCGTCGTTAAGCTTCGCAATCACTGCGGTAGGCGTTCCCGCCGGTGCCGACAGGCCGAAGAAGGCGTTCACTGCGAAATTGGGCAGAGTCTCGGAGATCGCGGGCACATCGGGCAGCAGCGGGCTGCGCTTTTCGCTCGACACCGCGAGCATGCGCACGCGGCCCGCGCTGACAAAGGCATTGATCGCATCCGACGGCGTGGTCAGCGCCACCTTCACGTCGCCCGCGAGCACCGCATTGACCGCCTGCGACGCACCCTGGTAGGGCACGAAGACCATCTTCAGTCCGGCCGCCTGATTGAAGGATTCCGTCGCCAGATGCGCCAGCGACCCGCGACCGGCCGACGAGAACTCCAGCTTGCCGGGATTGGCCTTGGCGTAGTCGATGAGCTGCTTGATGTTGGTGGCCGGCACGACGGGATTGAGAAGGAACACCATCGGCGTGGTGGCGATCAGCCCCACCGGCGCGAGATCCTTCTGCGAGTCGTAATTGGCCGCCTTCTGCAGCAGCGGCGTGGTCACGGTCGAGTTGCCCACCTGCAGCAGCGTGTAGCCATCGGCCTGTGAATTCTTGACGAACGCCGTGCCCATCGAGCCGCTCGCACCCAGCCGGTTCTCCACGATGATCGGCTGCCCGAGACGTCGCTGCAGCGGCTCCTGCAGCGTGCGGATCAGCACGTCGCCGGTGCCGCCCGCGGCGAAGGGCACGACGATCTTGATCGGCCGGCCCGGAAAGGTGTCGGCCTGCGCACTGCCCAGCGCCAACGCGGAAAGCGCGAGCGCCGACATGGCCAGCCATTGGCGTCGGAACATCATGGTTTGTCTCCTGGGATCGTGTAATGAAGAAATGTGAGAGCGGCGCGCCGTTCAGCTCGACGGCTTGAACACCGGGAAGGCACGGCGCGAGTCGGGATGGCTCCAGTCCACCTCCACGGCCTGGCCGATGGCCAGGTCGTCGTAGCGCGCATGGATGCGGGCGAGCATGCGCGGGCCTTCGGCCAGCTGCACCAGCGCCATCGGGTACGGCACGGCGCCGGCCAGATGCGGCGGTCCGACGCGGCAGAGCGTGAGCGCGAAGATCACGCCGCGGCCGCTGGCCTCGCGCCACTCGGTGCCGGCTTCGCTCCAGAGGCTCTGCGGTCGCGGGTAGAACTGTGCGCGTCCGTTGCTGCGATCGAACTGCAGCATCAGGCGGCCGTCGCGCAGGCCTTCGATGAACGGAGCGCCCACGTCGGGCAGATCGGTCGTGGTCGTGCTCATTGGCTTCGCTCCAGAAGCATCACCGTGCTGGTGCCCCAGGTGCGGGCGTACTGGATCACCCCGATGCCGGAGAGCATCGCGTTGCCGGCATCGCGGACCTGTCGCGCGCCGGCCTCGCCGAACATCTGGCGGAGGCACTCGACGAGGTTGACGCCGCCGCCAGCCAGGCCGGGTTGGCCGGCCGAGATCTGGCCACCGCCTGTGTTCAGAGGCAGCTCGCCCCGCCAGGTCATGTCGTGCGCCTTGACGAACGCGCCGCCCTCGCCCGGGCCGCAGAAGCCGGTCTGTTCCAGCTGCAGGATCAGCGCGATCAGGAAATCGTCGTACCAGTGGAGCATCTTCACGTCGGAGGGCTTCCATCCCACCGCATTGAACGCACGCGGCGCGACGTCGGTGAAGCCGGTTCGCAGCATGTCTCCGGAGGCCTCAGTCGGATCGAAGTTGATGCGCTCGGCGTACGCGACCGGATGCACCAGCTTCTGGAAGCCCATCTCTCGGGCACGGCGCGTGGACATCACCAGCACCGCGCTCGCGCCGTCGCAGCGCATCACGCAATCGAGGATGCGCAACGGGTCGGACACGATCTTTGAATCGAGGTACTCCTGCTCCGTCAACGGACGGCGCAGCACGTCGCACGCGTTCTCATTGAGCAGCGCGCCCTCGCGCTGGGTCACCGCCAGCTTCGCCAATGCGTCGTGCGGCAGTCCGTAGCGCTGGTCGTACACGTTGGACAGCAACGCGAAAGCCGACAACGGTCCCGCGTAGCCCGCCGGGTCGCAGTATTCGGTGCGATGGCCCGACTGCACCGAGCGGTCGATGGTGGACACCGCGTCCGACGCAAGGCACAGCACGACGTCGCAGAGGCCAGCCTGGATGGCGGCCGCCGCGCGCGCGATGTTGCCGCCCGAGGATGCGCCGCCGATCTCGGTCGCCTGGCACCAGGTGACCGACAGGCCCAAGCCTTCGGCCAGCAGGTTGCTGTAGAACGGATTGCCGCCTTCGCTCATCGCCAGCGTGGTGGCAAAGCCGTCGATGCGTGCGCGCTCGATGCCGGTCTGCGCGATCAGCCGGTCGACGGCTTCGCCAGCCAGCGAGAGCGCGGTGCGTCCGCTGCGGCGCACCAGCCTGGTTTCGGCGTAGCCGACGATCGCGATGCTGCGGTCTGCGAGGGACTTCATGTCTTCACGCGTCCACGAAACGCACCGCCTGCTCGACCGTCGCACGCGAGGTGCGATAGCTGTTGGCAGGATGTGCGGTGTCCTCGTAGCCGAAGGAGATGCCGCACACCATCAGGCGTTCCTTGACAATCCCCAGTTCCTGCTTGACGAGGGCACTCTGGTGCGCGAGCGCGGCCTGTGGAATCGCAGCCAGCCCATGGGCCTGCATCGCGAGCAGCACCACCTGCACATAGCCGCCCACATCGACCGCACCGTAGACACCGAGGCCCGGGTCGCTCGTCAGGATGGCGACGTGCGGCGCACCGAAGAGCCGGAAGTTCTCGAGTGTCTGGCGCGCATAGCCTTCCTTGTCCCCCCGCTCCACGCCGACCGCGCTGTAGAGCTGGAAGCCGCATTCGCGCCGGCGCTCCAGGTAGACGCCGCGGTACTCCTGCGGAAAGGGAAAGTCGGTGCCGCCGCCCTCGCCTGCGCGCTCCGCCGCGAGCAACCTGGCGCGCAAGCGCTCGGTCGCGTCGCCCGAAGTCACGCTGACTTGCCAGGCCTGCGAGTTGCACCACGAGGCGGCGCGCTGCGCGGTGCGCAGGACCGATTCGATGGTGGCGCGCTCCACTGGTTTCTGCAGGAAGGCGCGACAACTGTGTCGCTGCGTGAGCAGCGAATCCAGCACCTGGGCGGGCGTGGCGTGCATCGTGGAATCGATTATTGGTTGCATATTTGAATGGTAGGACCAATATAATGACATTTCCCGGCCGAGTCAAACCAGCCCGGATCGGCCGACGTTATCCGCGGTTCCATTCCCCCATTCAACGAAGGAGACACCCATGACCGAGTGCCGCATCCGGCGACGCACACTGCTTGCCGCCGGCGCCGCCGCCATTGCTGCCCAGCCACTCCGGGCAGAAGAGCCGTTCCCGTCGCGGCCCATCAAGATCCTCGTGGGCGCCGGCGCCGGCGGTACCACGGACATCACCGCGCGCCTCGTGGGTGACAAGATGGGCAAGCTGCTCGGTCAGCCCGTGGTGATCGACAACAAGCCAGGAGCCTCGGGGACGCTCTCGGTGGCGCAGACGGTGCGGGCACCGGCCGACGGCTACACGTTGGTGTGGGTCGGGAACAGCGTGATGGCGATCTCGCCCTATCTCTACAAGAACCCCGGCTACGACGTGAAGACGCTCATCCCGGTGGGACAGGCCACCACCTCGGGCTTCATCCTGGTCGCGTCGCCGACGCTCGGCGTCAACAACGTGAAGGAACTCGTGGCCTACGGCAAGACGCATCCCGGGCAGCTGAGCTTCGGCTCCAACGGCGTCAACGGCAGCCTGCACCTGCTGGCCGAGCTGCTCAAGAGCGAAGCCGGCTTCGAGGCGCTGCATGTGCCCTACAAGGGTGGGGCCGAATCGGCGAGCGCCATTCTGGGCGGCAACATCCAGTTCCTGTTCGACGCGTTGTCGTCCAACATTCCCCTGGTGCGCTCGGGCAAGCTCAAGGCGCTGGCCGTGACCGGACCCCAGCGCGAGAAGGAACTTCCCGAAGTACCCACCATGGCCGAGCAGGGCTACCCCGGCATGACGACGGAAGTGTTCTTCGGTCTCGTGGCGCCGCCCGGAACACCCCATCCGGTGGTGATGAAGCTCAACGAGACGATGGGCAAGGCGCTGGAGGACCCCGCCGTCCGCGAAGCTCTGCAGCGTTCGGGCAACGAACCGAAGTTCAGCACGCCGCAGCAGTTCCGCACGCTGGTCGACAAGGAAGGCACGCGCTTCGGGGCCTTGCTGCAGGCAAAGGGCATCCAGCCGGAATGAGGCCGGCGGCCCGCGGCGTTCAGGCGCCGCGCCGGCCCCAGCGAATGATCGCGGGCTCGCCACCGCGGCGCAGGCCGTGGCAGGTCCCCAGCAGGCGATCGGCGGACTTCGGATCTTCGATCGGCTCCCCGCGCCGCACGCGGCGGCGTTCGAGCGCCGGATTGATGGCCTGGAAGGCGGTCGTGGCCATGGGGCCGAGCAGTTCGGTCAGGTGCGTGCAACCTTGCTCGCCGGAGAACATCGACTTCACCGCCTTGATGAAGCCGCCCTCGATCTGCAGCCCGACCAATCGCTTGTAGGCGGCATTGATGCCGCTGCAGTCCGCATAGGGCACCTGGTGCGAGCAGGCTTCCGCCGCCACGATGGTGAAGCGATCGTCCAGCGTGATGCGCAGCGACATCAGGTGCACCGGATCGCCCGCCTTGCGCGGCGCATTGCCACGAGAGCCGTCCTGGTCGAACTCGCGCACATCCGACAGGCGGCCCTCGATGTCGAACAGGCCGTCCTCGCGCTCCCACCCCGTGCACTCCACCCGGCGCGTGTGCAGCAGTGCGCGCGGTGCCGCGGGCGAGAGTTGCTTCATCCCGCGGTCGCCTCCGCGGCAGCCGGCGCGGGCCGGCGCGCCTCGGCAGGTTCCAGCGCGCCACTGGCCTGCAGCGCTGCGATGCGCGTGTCGTCGTAGCCGAGCACTTCAGCCAGCACTTCGTTCGTGTGCTGGCCCACCGCGGGCGCGGCCTGCGGGTCCGCCAGCGGTGTACCCGAGTAGAGGATCGGCAGGCGAACGTTGGGAATCCAGCCCAGCGTTGGATGCTCGACGCGCGTGACGAGGCCGCGCTCCTTCGCCTCGGGCGAGCGCAGCGCATCACCAACGCTGCGCACCTCGCCGCAAGGAATCTGCGCGGCACGCATGCGAGGCTGCCAGTACGACCAGGGATGCTGCACGAACAGTTCCTCCAGCAACTTGAAGATCTCGTCGCGCTTGCCCATGCGGCCGTTGCGATCCGAATAGACGGGGTCGTTCGCCAGGTCCGACCGCTCGAGCACCTGCGCAGCGAGGCGATGGAAGATCTTGTCGTTGCCGCAGTTGATGTAGAAGGGCTTGTCCTGGCTCATGAACACGCCCGAGGGGCAAGTGTCCGGGCTGGTGTTGCCGTGGCGCTGCGGATGCGCCCCGGTGTAGAGGTGCTGCATGGCGGCGTAGCCCGTCATCAGCACCGCGTTGTCGAAGAGCGCGATTTCGATCTGCTGCCCTTGCCCCGTGCGTGCACGAGCGAACAGCGCGCCCAGGATGGCATTGCAGGCCATCATCGCGGTGCTGATGTCGACCACCGGCGACAGCGTGCGCACGCCCTGGCGGTCGGGATAGCCGTTCATCGAGATGAAGCCGCTTTCCGCCTGCGCGATCGGATCGAAGCCCAGCCGATCGCTGAACGCGCCCTCGCGGCCGTAGGCCGAAACCGAGCAATAGACGATCTGTGGATTGATCTTCTTCACGCTGGCGTAGTCGAGTCCGAAACGTTCCATCACGCCCGTCGAGAAGTTCTCGCACAGGACGTCGGCCTGCGCGATCAGTTCCTTCACGACGGCCACGCCTTCCGGGCTCTTGAGATTGAGCGCCACGCTGCGCTTGTTGCGATTGCCCCAGGCATAGGGCGCACCTTGCGCCGGTGCCTCGGCGGGAACAGGCGGGTAGTGGCGGAATTCATCCCCGCGTCCGGGCGTCTCCACCTTGATGACATCCGCGCCCATGTCGCCAAGGATCATGGTGGCGAAGGGGCCTGCAAGGAAGTGGCTGAAGTCGATGACGCGGATGCCCTCCAGCGCCACGGGCGCATCGGCAGGGCGTGGCGTGTGAACCGGAAAGTCGTTTTCGAGGCGTTCGAACATGGAGGGCGACCCTAAAGTATCATTGGTAAGACCATTATACTTACGCAATTCTCAAAGCGTCAACGCATTCATCGAAGGAGCACGCATGCCGGAGACCGCCCCGTCGCTTCAACGCCTGATGGCCGCACACGCCATTGCAGAGACCAAGGCGCGCTATTGCCGGTACATCGATACCAAGCAGTGGTCGCGGCTCGCCTCGCTGTTCATGCCTGACTGCCGCTTCGAGGGACTCGGCTCGGCACCCGCCGGCGCGGACGTGGCGACATTCGTGCAGGGCGTGTCGACGCGGCTCGCGAACACCATCTCCGTACATCACTGCCACATGCCGGAGATCCGCTTGCTGGGCGCCGCTCACGCGCGGGTGATCTGGGCGATGGAGGACTACGTCGACTGGACCGACGGCAGCACCGTGAAGGAGGCGCCGGGCAGCCGCGGATTTCGCGGCTATGGCCACTACGAAGAGGAGTACCGCGAGGTCGACGGCGAATGGAAGATCAGCTTCCTGCGCCTCACCCGGCTGCGCATCGACCCCGTCGATGCGTCGCAGCCGCCGGCCCTGAAGGGCCAATGGCAAGCAACGCCTGATTGGCTCGATGCCGACTGAGGCGCCTCAGGAAACCACGCCGCGCGCGACCAGCGCATCGACCTCTTCCGCCGGCAGGCCCCACCCCCGCAGCGCGGCGCTTGCGCCCACCCCTGGCGCGACGCCGGCCTCCGGCGTGGCGCTCGGCGTGCGCGAGAAGCGCGGGGCGGGCGCCGGCTGCACATGGCCATCGATCTCGATGAAGGTGCGACGCGCCACGTTGTGCGGATGCGCCGCGGCCTCGCGCAGATCCAGCACGGGCGCATAGCAGACCTCGGCCGATTCCAGCAGCGCGTTCCACTCGTCGCGTGTACGTGTCCGGAAGATGGCGGCCAACCGCTCGCGCAGCTCGGGCCAGTTCGCAGGATTCGAGCGGTCCGGCACCGGGTCGCGGTCCAGTCCGGTGAGGCGCAGCAGCTCCGCATAGAACTTCGGCTCGGCCGAGCCGACCGAAACGTACTTGCCGTCCTTTGTCTCGTACACGCCGTAGTGCGGCGCCGCGCCGCCGAGGGTCGAGCGCCCACGGCCCGGCCACTTGCCGCCGGCCATGTAGCCGTAGAAGTAGGTCATCAGCGAAGCGGCGCCATCGACCATCGCGGCATCGACGACCTGGCCCTTGCCCGATCGCGCGGCCTCGATCAGCCCGCAGGCGATGCCGAAGGCGAGGTACATGCCGCCGCCGCCGAAGTCGCCCGCGAGGTTCAGCGGCAAGACGGGTGGGCCATCGGCAGGGCCGATCGCACCAAGCACGCCGGCCAGTGCGATGTAGTTGATGTCATGGCCCGGCGCCTGCGCGAGCGGGCCCTCCTGCCCCCAGCCGGTCATGCGGCCGTAGACCAGGCGCGGATTGAGTGCCAGGCATGCGTCGGGCCCCAGTCCCAGCCGTTCCATCACGCCGGGACGAAAACCTTCGATCAGCGCATCGGCCCCGCCGATGAGCCGACGCGCGAGGCTCGCCCCATCCTCGGTCTTGAGGTCCAGCGCGATCGAGCGCCGGTTGCGATCGGTGAACCAGTACTGCTGCGGCATCGGACGCGCGGCAGGGTCGGGCCGATCGATGCGCAGCACCTCTGCGCCCATGTCGGCCAGCATCATCGCGGCGAAGGGGCCGGGCGCGAGGCCCGCCATTTCCACGACCCGCAAGCCCGCCAGGGGGCCCTGTCGCGCGACCGGCATCAATGCGCCCCGGTGGCGCCGGCCGGCACGATGGTCTCCATCTGCTGCGACGCGCGGGTGCGGGTGCTGCCGGGCACTTCGCGCACAAAAGTGCCCGTGCCGTCCACGCAATAGCCGCCGCCGGGCCGCTCATCGAGCAGGCCGCCGGTCGCGGTGAGCAGCATGTCCCACAGCTCGATCCAGGCGCCTTCGCGTTCTTCTTCCCACACGTAGCGGGTCACGCGGTAGGTCCGGCCGCGCGCGTCTTCGACATCGAACTGGCGCTCGGCCACGGTACGGGTGGCAGGGGTCGTATTCATCGGGTCGATCATACGCCGCCGCTGGCCCTTTGGTAAGACCTATAGACATTTAGGCCAATTCGGCCGATCATCCGACCCCACAAGGAGACCGAGTCATGTATCGCCGAACCCTCATCGCGGGCGCCCTGCTCGCCGCCGTGGCCGCAAGCGCCCCCGCACTGGCCCAGGACCGCTGGCCTGATCGTCCCATCAAGTTCGTCGTGCCCGCCGCCGCGGGCGGCACCAACGACGTGCTCGGCCGCTATATCCAGGAGCCTCTGCAGAAGCTGCTCGGCCAACCGGTGGTGATGGAATACAAGCCCGGCGCCGGCGGCGCGATCGCCTCGCAGTATGTCGCACAGCAGCCGGCCGACGGCTACACCTTCCTCCTGCACGGCAGCGGCCTCGTGACGGTCCCTCTCGTGCAGCGCAAACCGAGCTACGACGCGGTGAAGGACTTCGTGCCGGTCACGCTGCTCGGCACCTCGCCGATGGTGCTGATGACGAATCCATCGATGCCCGACACGCTGGCGAAATTCGTGCAGCAGGCCCGTGCCAACCCGGGCTCCCTCGAGTGGGGCGCCTCGGCGCTGGGCGGCGTCGGCCAGCTTGCGATGGAGGCCTTCCACGAGGCAGCCGGCATCAAAAAGATGGTGATGGTGCCCTACCCCGGCGCGGGGCCGTCCGCACAGGCGCTGCTCGCCGGCCAGACCAAGTACATGCTCTCGACGCCGTCGTCCGTGACCTCCGGGTTCGTCAAGGACGGCAAGATGCGCATCCTTGGCGTGTCTACCGCGCAGCGCAGTCCGCTGCTGCCCGATGTGCCCAGCATCTCGGAAGTGGTTCCGGGCTACGACACGCAGACGTGGTTCGGCCTTGTCGCGCGCACCGGCACACCGCCGCAAGTGATCTCGAAGATGGCCGACGCGATCGCCAAGGTGCTCGCACAGCCGGACATCCAGGAGAAGTTCCGCGCGGTCTACGTGGTCCCGAAGAGCGGCACGAAGGCGCTGGGCGACATCATCGTGTCCGACCACACCTTGTGGGCCAAGGTGGTGAAGGACAACAACATCACGATGGACTGAGCACCGCGGCCTCGCCCGGCGCCACTGTTGACTCGCCCGCGCGTCCCGCCATGAATTCGGCGGCGACGAAGCCGAAGGTCATCGCCGGACCGAGGGTGATGCCGCCGCCCGGGTAACCGCCACCCATCACGCTCGCGTTGTCGTTGCCCGCGGCGAACAGACCCTCGATCGGGCGGCCCTGACCGTCGAGCACCCGTGCATGCGCGTCGGTGCGGATTCCGGCGAAAGTGCCCAGGTCGCCCATCACGATCCTCACCGCATAGAACGGTCCCTGCGCGACCGGGGCCACACAGGGGTTGGGCTGGTGCGTGCGGTCGCCGAGGAAGCGGTTGTAGACGCGCCAGCCACGGCGGAACTGCAGGTCCTTGCCGTCGACGGCACCGGCGTTGTAGGTGTCCACCGTCTCCAGCAACTGCGCCGAATCGATGCCTGCCTTTGCCGCCAGTTCGGCCAGCGTGGCGCCACGAAGCAAATAGCCCGAGCGCAGGTGCGACCCCAGCGGAAGCGGGAAGGGCTTCACGAAGCCCAGCCCATACCGGCGGATCGTGCGGTGATCCGCAATCAGCCATGCTTCGACCTCGGCCCCGTCTGCGCAGGCCCTTTGCATCTGTACGCCCACGTCGTGGTACGAGTCGGCTTCGTTGACGAAGCGCTGGCCACGGCGGTTGACCGCGATCACGCCCGGCTTGTAGCGATCGATGAGGTGCGGGAACACGTCCGTGATGCCATTGCCGCGTGGCACCCGCGACACCGGAATCCATGCCCCTGCATTCGGCAGGTCGCGCGCAACCTGTCCGCCGACGGATTCGGCAAGCCGCAAGCCATCGCCGGTGTTGCCGGGCGGTGCGGGAGAGTGATGCTCGTGGCCGGTGGGCGCATGCGGGAACAACTCGGCACGGCGAGCCACGTCTTGCGGAAAGCCGCCGGCTGCGAGCACCACGCCGCGGCGCGCGCGCACCTGCACCTGCCGTCCGTCGCGGCGGCCCACCATCACGCCGCCGACGCGCTCGCCGTCGTGAAGCAACGCGACGGCGGGCGATTGCAGCCACAGCGGGATACCCAGTGCGAACGCGCTCTTCGCCAGGCGGGCGGCGAGCGCGTTGCCATTGGTCAGCCGCATCGCGCGGCCATGCACCAGCATCTCTTTCGCATGCGTGAGCAGACGCCGGGCCACGTACGCGGCCGAGTGCAGCGAGCGGGTCACGTTGAAGAAGTGCGAGATCTCCGCGCTGGAGTTGAACATCATCCCGACGAACGTGATCTCGCGTAGCGGCGGACGCAACTGCCGGATGCGATCGCCCAGCTCGCGGCCATCGATCGGCGCCGCCATGATCGAGCGGCCTGCCGTGCGGCCGCCCGGGCTCTCGGCGTGGTAGTCCGGGTACTCCGGCAGCGGAATCAGTTGCACATCGGTGTGGCGCACGAAGAAGTCCACCATGCGCGGACCATGCGTCAGGAAGGCATCCACACGCGCGGCGTCGTAGTGCGCGCCGCACTCGTGGCGAAGATAGGTGCGCGCATCCTCCGGCGAATCCGGCTCCGGCCTGAAGGTGGAGATCGGGTTGTTCGGGATCCACAGCACGCCGCCGGATCGCGCCGTGGTGCCGCCGTAGCAGGGCTCCTTCTCGATGACCAGCACTTCCAGCCCGAGCTTCTTCGCGGCCACGGCTGCGGCCAGGCCGCCGGCACCGCTGCCGACCACCACCACGTCCACTTCGTCGAGATGCTCACTCATGATGCGCGCCCGCCCTGCACGAGCAGCGTGACGATGCCCGCCAGGAGCGCACGGCCATCGTCCCGGAGCGGCAGACGCGCATCGGCCGAATAGGCCTCCAGCATCGCGCGCTCGTCGGCGAAGCAAAGCTCGGCAATGCCGTCGACCCGCAGGCTGTCGCAATCCGCCGGCTGACCGTCGGCGCCGAAGCGTGCCGTCACCAGGTTCTGGACATAGCCATCGACCCGCGGCAGTTGCTTCACCAGATCGGCATGCCGCCCGAACCACGCGTCGCGGAAGACTTCAGGACCGGCCGCCGCACGGCGCAGCAGCATCCAGCGGCGGAAGCCGCCGTCGACTGCGCCATGCACCGGCGCAATCGGCACGTTGGAGTAGGCATCGAACGCATACAGGCGCTCGCCCGACTCCTCGACTGCGGCCGTGAATGCGCGCCATTGCGCTCCTGCTTGCACCTGGGCCTGGGCGGCCGGATCGGCAAAGCTGCATTCGACGATGGTGTGGATGCGCTCGGCGTCCGGCACGATGGGCCGGCGCGCCTGGTCCTCGGTCACCGAATCGGTCGGGATGTGCCGCAGCACGCGATAGAGATGCACCCGCGCATCCGGCAGGCGAGGCAGCGCGGCGCGAACGGCGGCATCGCCGGCAAGGCAAAGAATGTGAGTCGACATGACGGGCGGCTTATTTTGGTTGCATCATTGTATGGTTCTACCATTTACACCACAATGCCGCCCATGAAAGCCATCGTCTGCCGCAATTTCGGGCCCGTCGATCAGCTCGACTACGCCGAGATCCCCGCCCGCCCGCTGCTGCCGCACGAAGTGCGTGTCCGTGTGCATGCCGCTGGCGTCAACTTCCCCGATTCGCTGAAGGTCGAAGGCCTGCACCAGATCAAGCCGCCGCTGCCCTGGGTGCCGGGCAGCGAGACGGGTGGCGTGGTCGAGGCGGTCGGCGCCGAGGTCCGGTCGGTCAAGGCCGGCGACCGGGTGATGGGCGTGTCCGACGCACGGGGCGGCGGCTTCGCCGAGCAGATCGTGCTCGATGCGGCACGCGTGTTCGCGCTGCCCTCCGCCATGACCTTCGAGGAAGCGGCTGCGACGCCGGTCGTCTACGGCACCACGCTCTACGCGCTCAAGCAGCGCGGCCGCCTCGCCCCCGGCGAATGGCTTCTGGTGCTGGGTGCGGCCGGCGGCGTCGGCCTCGCCACCGTGCAGCTCGGCAAAGCCATGGGCGCGCGTGTGATCGCCGCCGCAAGCACGCCCGAGAAACGCGCCCTGTGCCTCGAGCACGGCGCCGAACACGCCGTCGACTACACACGGCCCGATTGGCGCGAAGAAGTCAGGGCGCTCACTGGCGGACGCGGCGTGGACGTGGCCTACGACCCGGTGGGCGGCGATGCCTTCGATGAAGCGGTGCGCTGCATGGCCTTCGACGGGCGCTACCTCGTGATCGGCTTCACCTCCGGCCGCATCCCTGACATCAAGGTGAATTACCCGCTGGTGAAGGGCTTCGACATCCTCGGCGTGCGCTACGACGTGTGGCGCGACGGCAGTTGGCCCGAGGCGCGCGCCAACCTGCAGCAGGTGCTGGACTACTACGAGCAGGGCCGCGTGCGTCCACTCGTCTCGGGCAGCTACCCGCTCGGTCGCGCCGTGGACGCGATGCGCAGCATCACCTCGCGCGGCACCACCGGCAAGGTGGTGCTGGTCACCGGCTGACCTCTATTTGGCGGATCGTGTCGAGGGGCGCTTGTGCTTCTTGTCGCGCTCGCTGACGAGGTATTCCGTCACCCTTCGCAGGTGCTCCGCCATGGCGTCGGAGGCTGCCTGCGCATTGCGCTTTCGCATGAGGTCGAGCACCCTCTGGCGCACCACCATGATGTCCTTGTTGGGGCGCGGGTCCACGGTGGCAAGCATCCCCCGGTACACCTCCGACAGGGCATCCACCATCATCAGCACCAGCGGGTTGTGCGTGGCTTGCGCGATGAGCCGGTAGAACTCGATCACCGACTGCGTATTGCGCGACGCGCGCCCCAGGCGAAACAGATCGGCGTGCAGATCGATGTCGCGCTGGATCGCGTCGAACTCCTCGTCGGTCGCGCGCGGGCAGGCGAGGCGGATCGCCACGCAGATGATCTCGGTGCGCGCCTCCATCACGTTCTCCAGAGAGGCCTGCGCGAGCGACACCATGTCCTGCACCGTCTGCGCAAGCCCGCCGCTGCCGCCGCTCTTGATGAAGAAGCCGCCCTGGATGCCCTTGCGCGCCTCCACGACGCCGGAGACCTCCAGGCTGCGCAACGCGTCGCGTGCCGCCGCGCGGCCGATGCCGAAGCGCTCGGCCAGTTCGCGCTCGCCGGGGAGCTGGTCGCCAGGCTTCAGTTCGCCGCTCATCAACTGTTCGCGAATGCGGTCGCACACGGCCTCGAAGCCACGGCGCGTGCGCACGGGTTGGAAGAGCGATTCGTTCGTCATGAAAGATCCTTTTGAGGGTTCCGCAGTATTGCATATTCATTGGTTGAACCATAAGATGATTCGCCATGGACCTGGACCTCACCCCCGAACAGCGCGCCTTCCGTGACGAGGTGCGCACCTTCATCCGCGAAAACCTGCCTGCGGAGATCCGCGAACGCCTGCGCGCCGGCCATCCGCCGCGCAAGCAGGACACCGTGACCTGGCAGCGCATCCTCAACAAGCGTGGCTGGGCCGCGCCCCACTGGCCCAAGCGCTACGGCGGCGCCGACCTCGGCCCGATGGAACGGCTGATCCTGCTCGACGAAACCTATCGTGCCCCCGCCCCGCTGCCGCAGGTGTTCAACGTCGGCATGCTCGGCCCGGTGCTCATGAAGTTCGGCACGCCCGCGCAGTGCGACCACTTCCTGCCGCGACTGGCCAATCTCGATATCTGGTTCTGCCAGGGTTTCTCGGAGCCCGGCTCCGGCTCCGACCTCGCGTCGCTGCGCACTGCCGCGCGCCGCGAAGGCGATCACTACGTCGTCAACGGCCAGAAGATCTGGACCACCACCGCGCATCTCGCCGATTGGGTATTCGCCCTGGTGCGCACCGATCCCGAAGCCCGCAAGCAGGAAGGCATCTCGTTCCTGCTGATCGACCTGCGCACGCCCGGCATCACGATCCGGCCGATCCACTCGATCGACGGCGAGCACCATCTCAACGAAGTCTTCTTCGACGAAGTGCGCGTGCCCGTCGCCAATCTGGTCGGCCAGGAGAACAAAGGCTGGGACTGCGCGAAGTACCTGTTGTCGAACGAACGCACCGGCATCGCCAACGTCGGCCTGTGCCGCGAGCGGCTCGACTACGCGCGCGAGCTCGCCGGGCGCTACACGCAGGCCGGCAAGCCGCTGCTCGACGACCCCAAGCTACGCGCGGACATCGCCATGCTCGAGGCCGAGACGCGAGCGCTGGAGATCACCAACTGGCGCTTCCTGCTCACCGACAGCGAACAGCGGCGCCTGCCCGCCTTCGCCTCGGTGCTCAAGCTCAAGGGCACCGAGCTGCAACAGGAGATCAATGCGCTTCTCGCACGCATCGCCGGACCGGGCGGGCTGGAGCGCCGTCCCGCGGACGAGGTCGCACACGGTCCGGTCACGCCGCGCTATTTCTATTCGCGTGCAGCGTCCATCTACGGCGGCACGACCGAAGTGCAGAAGGACATCCTGGCCAAGGCCATCGTCGGATAAGGCAAACATGAATTTCGAACTGAACGAGGAACAGTCGGCGCTCACCGAGAGCCTTTCCCGCCTGCTGACCGATCGCTATGGCTTCGAGAAGCGTCGTGCGCTCACCGCCTCGGGCGCGGCGCATGACGAGAAGACCTGGGCCGGATTGGCCGAGCTGGGCCTGACGGCACTGCCGGTCCCCGAGGCACTTGGCGGCTTCGGCGGCGGTGCACGCGACCTGCTGCCCGTGATGCAGGCCTTCGGGCGCTCGCTCTCGATGGAGCCGTTCCTGTCCAGCGCCGTGCTCGCAGGCACCGCGCTGCGCCTCGGTGCCGACGAGGCGATGCAGACGCAACTGCTCCCCGACATGGCCAGCGGCGAACTCGTGTCGGCCTGGGCGCATGACGAACCCGCCGGCCGCCACGCGCCCCTGTGGGTGGAGACGCGCGCCGAACGCAAGGACGGCGGCTGGAAGCTCGACGGCATCAAGTCGAACGTGCTGGCCGGAGGACTGGCGAGGCACTTCGTCGTGAGCGCGCGAATCGCCGGTGCGCCGGCCGACGCGAACGGCTGCGCGTTGTTCCTCGTGGACGCGAAGGACGCAGGCGTCGCGCTGCGCGAGTTCCGCCTGGTCGACGACACGATGGCGAGCGAACTGGTGCTCATGCAGGCTGCAGCACAACCGTTGGCCAACCCCGAAGACTCGACCCGCACGCGTCTCGCCATCGAAGGCACCGTGGCCGCAGGCATCGCTGCAGTGTGCGCCGACATGAGCGGGGCCGCGCAGGCGGCCTTCGAGCTCGCGATGGACTACCTGCGCACGCGCAAGCAATTCGGCCGCCTCATCGGCGAGAACCAGGCGCTGCGCCATCGTGCTTCCGAGATGCTGGTCAGCCTCGAAATGACGCGCAGCATGGCCATGGCGGCGGCCGTCGCCGCAGACGATGCCGGCGCGGCGGACAGCGCCCTCGACCTGCACCGCGCGAAGCTCTCCGTCGCCCGCAACGCACGCAACGTGGCGCACAGCGCGATCCAGCTCCACGGCGGCATCGGCATGACAGAGGAATACGCCGTGGGGCACTACCTGCGGCGCATCCACGTCCTCGATCAACTGTTCGGCGACGCCGACTCCCATGCCGCGCGCCTCGCGGCAGCCTTCCATTGAGACCTACACCGATGAGCATCACTCCCATGATCTACCTCGACGGCCGCGGCGTGACGCGCGACGAGGTGCTGCGCGTGGCGCAGCAGGCAGCCACCGGCTTCGACCAGCTCGGCGTCAGCGAGGGCGACACCGTCGCCCTGCTGCTGCGCAACGACTTCGCCTTCTTCGAAGTGCAGCAGGCCGCCGCCGCAGTCGGCGCCTATGGTGTGCCGCTCAACTGGCATGGCCGCACGGAAGAGCTGATCTACGTACTGGAAGACGCAAAGCCGAAGGTGCTGGTCGCGCATGCCGACCTGCTCGCGCCGATCCGCGCGCTCGTGCCCGCGGGCATCCGCGTCTTCGTGGTGCCGACACCCGAGGAGATCCAGCAGCGCTATGGCGTCTCGGCCGAACTTGCGAGGCCCCTGCCGGGCGACACGGTGTGGCGCGAATGGGCCGAGCGATTCGAGCCGCTGCAGGCACCGCCGCGCCGCGCCCGCGCGACGATGATCTACACCTCCGGCACCACCGGACATCCCAAAGGCGTGAAGCGCCAGCCCGCCACGCCCGAGGAAAGCAGGGCCTATGTCGAGCTGTTCGCCAGCGTGTACGGACTCAAGCCCGGCGTGCGCGCGCTGGTGAGTGGCCCGCTCTACCACGCATCCCCCAACGCCTATGGCCGCCAGGCGCTGATGACGGCGGACGTGCTCGTGCTGCAGTCCAAGTTCGATCCGGAAGAGACGCTTTCGCTGATCGAGAAGCACCGCATCGACAACGCGGTGATGGTGCCCACGATGTTCGTGCGCATGCTGAAGCTGCCGCCCGAGGTGCGCAACCGCTACGACGTGCGCTCGCTGCGATGGGTCACGCACACCGGCGCACCGTGTCCGCGCGAGGTGAAGAAGGAGCTGATGGACTGGTGGGGCCCGGTGGTCTACGAGACCTACGGCGGCACCGAGGTCGGCACCGCCACGCTCGCCACGCCGCAGGACTGGCTGGAGCACCCCGGTTGCGTCGGCATGCCCACACCCGGCACGCGCATGGCCTTCTACGACGAGGCGGGGCACCGTCTCGCCGACGGCGAGACCGGCGAGATCTTCGCCCGCGTGCCGGCCTATGCCGACTTCACCTATCTCAACCATGAGGAGAAGCGCAAGAGCGTGGAGCGTGACGGCCTCATCAGCCTCGGCGACGTGGGCTACATGAAGGAAGGCCGGCTCTACCTGTGCGATCGCCGATCGGACATGGTGATCTTCGGCGGCACCAACATCTACCCGGCCGAGATCGAGATGGTGCTGACCCAATGCCCCGGCGTGAAGGATTGCGCCGTGTTCGGCATCCTCGACGAGGACTTCGGCGAATCGCTCGCAGCCGCGGTCGAGCGCATGCCCGGCGCGGAGGTCACGCCGGAGGACATCCGCGCCTACCTGCTCGAACGTCTCGCGAAGTTCAAGGTGCCCAAACGGATCGACTTCCACGACTCGCTGCCGCGCGAGGACAGCGGCAAGATCTTCAAGCGGCGGCTGCGCGACCCGTTCTGGCAGAACGCCGGGCGCAGGATCTGAGGGCCGGTCCATGGGCAAGTGGCTGCAATCCAGTGAACACCTCGTGTTCGAGGTGCGCGAGCGCGTCGCGCGCATCACCCTCAACCGGCCGGACCGGCGCAATGCGCTGTCGTGGGAGTTGCTCTCCGAGCTGCGCGCAGCGCTGCTGGAGGCGGACGACCTGCGCAGCGTGAGCGTGATCGTGCTTGAAGGCGCAGGTCCCGATTTCTGCGCGGGCTACGACATGAAGTCGGCCTACGCACGCTACGCGGCCGAAGGCGATGCTGCGCTCGACTACCGCAGCGGCAGCGGCTCCTTCGACGACGACGTGTGGAAGCTCGAGCGCTTCCAGGAGCTGCTGCGAACCGCCTTCGTGGTGCACAAGCCGGTGATCGCCAAGGTGCACGGCCATTGCGTGGCCGGCGGCACCGACCTCGCGCTCTACTGCGACATGGTGATCGCGGCAGACGACGCGCGCATCGGCTTCCCCGCGACGCGCGCCATGGGCTCGCCGCCCAACCACATGTGGATCTACAACGTCGGCCCGCAGTGGGCCAAGCGCCTGCTGTTGAGCGGCGACGTGGTGAGCGGCACCGACGCGGCCCGCATCGGCCTGGTGGTCGCGAGTGCACCTGCGGCAAGGCTGGAAGAAGAGGTGTCGACCCTCGCGAATCGCCTCGCCACCGTCGACCCCGAGCTGCTGGCAACCCAGAAGCGCATCGTCAACCTCGCGCTCGAACTGGCCGGTGCCGGCACCCTGCCCCGTCTGGCAGCCGAGATGGATGCACGCGCCCATCTCTCGCGCGCGAAGAAGGAGTTCGACGCCGAGGTGGCCGCACTCGGATTCAAGGCCGCGGTGCGCAAGCGCGACGAGCCTTTCGGCGAGGGCGTCGCCCGGCCGAGCTGGTGAATTTCCCCGGTCCTACAAGGAGACAAGCATGCCGAAGCATTTCACGCGCGCGCGACGCGCGGTCCTTGCCGCCGCCCTGACGCTTGGCGCGGTGTTGCCCGCAACAGCGCAGAACGCGCCCTTCCCGAACAAGCCGATCCGCATCGTGATCCCCACGGCACCGGGCGGCAACATGGACGCGCTGGCACGCCTTTACGCGGCCAAGCTCACCGAGGCCTGGGGACAGCAGGTCATCGTCGAGCCGAAGCCGGGCGCCAACACCATCCTCGCGACCTCGTACGTCGCCAAATCGCCAGCCGATGGCTACGCCGCGCTCTTCACCATCAGCGGCTTCATCCAGAACCTCGTGCTGCAGTCCAACCCGCAATACAAGATGAGCGATCTCGCGCCCGTGTCGCTGGTGGCGAGCTTCCCGATCGCCCTCGCGGCCAACGCGGCGCTGCCCGCCAATGACCTGGCGGGCGTCATCCGCCTCGCGAAACAGGAGCCAGAGAAATACACCTTCGGGAGCTACGGCGTGGGCTCCGGCGCACACCTGATCGGCGAAGGCCTCAACAAGGCCGCCGGCATCCGCATCAAGCATGCCGCCTACAAGGGCGAGGCCGCGTCCTTCACCGACGTGGCGAGCGGCGAGATCGCGCTGGCCTATGGCTCGGTGGGCTTCTACGCCAACCAGATCACCTCCGGCAAGGTCAAGCTGATCGCGGTGGCCTCGCCCAATCGCCTGAAGACCTTTCCGGACCTGCCCACCTTCGCCGAGCTCGGCTATCCGGACATCAACCTGCCCGGCTGGGGCGCGATGTTCCTGCCGGCCGGCACGCCGGCGCCCATCGTGGAGAAGTACGTGCAGGAGATCCGCCGCATCACGGCGATGCCCGACGTGCAGGCCAAGATCTACCAGCTCGGCTACGAGCCGGTCGCCAACACCAACACGGAGTTCGCGCAGTTCCTTCAGGAGGACCTGAAGCGCTGGACCCGGATCGCGCGCGAGAACGACATCCGCCTGGACTGACGCGAACATGAAGAACCGCATCACCGAACTGCTTGGCATCCGCTACCCGATCGTCCAGGGGGGCATGCAATGGGTCGGCCGTGCCGAGATGGCCGCAGCCGTATCCAACGCGGGCGGATTGGGCACGCTGGGCGCGCTGACCCAGCCCACGCCCGAGGACCTCGCCCGCGAGATCGAGCGCTGCCGCGCGATGACCGACAAGCCCTTCGGCGTGAACGTCACCATGCTGCCGACAGTGAACCCGCCGCCCTACGAGCGCATCTTCGACGTGATCGTGGACGGCGGCATCCGTATCGTGGAGACGGCCGGCAACGTGCCCGCAGCGGTGTTCGATCGGCTGCGCGCCGCTGGCATCGTGATCGTGCACAAGTGCACCTCGGTGCGCCACGCGCTGGCGGCCGAGAAGCGCGGCGTGCACATCGTGAGCATCGATGGCTTCGAATGCGCCGGCCATCCGGGCGAAGAGGACGTGCCCGGCCTCGTGCTGATTCCCGCCGCGGTCTCGGCGCTGAACGTCCCGGTGATCGCCTCCGGCGGCATCGCCGATGGGCGCGGCATGGCGGCGGCCCTGTCGCTCGGCGCGGAGGGCGTGAACATGGGCACGCGCTTCGTCGCCACGCGCGAGGCCCCGGTGCACGACAACGTCAAGCAGGCACTGGTCAAGGCGCGCGAGAACGAGACCCGGCTGATCATGCGCACCCTGCGCAACAGCTCGCGCGTGCTGCTCAACCCGGTGTCCGAGGAAGTGCTCGAGCTGGAGCATCGTCCGGGCGGCGCCGCCTTCGAGGTGTTGCGGCCGCTGGTCAATGGGCAGCGTGGACGTGCAGCGCTGGAAAGCGGCGACACCACGAACGGCGTGATCTGGGCCGGCATGGTGGCCGGACTGATCGACGACATTCCTTCGTGCGGCGAGCTGATCGAACGCATGGTCGCGCAGTGCCGCGCGCGGCTCGCGGCTGCCGCGGCTCTGGCAGCGGCATGAACGTCGAGCAGACGCGCGACGCCCTCGCGGCAGTGCTCGCACGCAACGGCCGGCGCGGCGAGGTGCAGTCGCTGACGCGGCTCACCGGCGGCGCGACCAAGACGACGTGGTCCTTCGACTGGGTCGACGACGAAGGCCGTCATCCGCTCATCCTTCAGCAGACGCCCCCGCGCATGCAGGACGCGGAGACCTCCGCGCGCCGCCCGCCCAAGCTCTCGGGCGAGGAGGACGCCGCGTTGATGATCGTCGCGCGGGAAGCAGGCGTGGCCGCGCCCCGCGTCATGCATGTGCTGGCGCCCGCGGACGGACTCGGCGGCGGCTACATCACCGAGCGCATCGAGGGCGAGGCACTCGGCAAGCGCATCGTGGCCGATGCCGAGTTCGACGGCGTGCGCCCGCGGCTCGCTTCACAGTGTGGCGAGATCCTCGCGGCCATCCACCGCATGCCCGCGGCGAGGCTCCCTTTCCTGTCGCGACTGAGCCCGGCCGACGAGCTCGCGATCTATTCCGGCTTGCTCAAGGAACATGCCTTCGTGCATCCCGCGCTTTCGTACGCGCTGCGCTGGATCGGCGAACGCCTCCCGCCGGACGATCAGGCGTGCGTGGTGCACGCCGACTTCCGCAGCGGCAACCTGATCGTCGATCCGGCCGAAGGGGTGCGCTGCGTGCTCGACTGGGAAATCGCACGCATCGGCGATCCGATGCACGACCTGGGCGTGCTGTGCATGCGCAGCTGGCGCTTCGGCGGCAAGGGCGAAGTCGGCGGCTTCGGCTCGCGCGAGGATCTGTACACGGCGTACGAGCGCGCTTCGGGCGTGTCGGTCGACCCACGGCGCGTGCGCTTCTGGGAGGCCATGTCCAACCTCAAGTGGGCCATTTCGTGCGTGCGGCGCGGACTGGCGCGCGGTGCGGACGGGCGTCCCGCAAGCAGCGAACTTGCCGCCATCGGACGGCGCCTGGAAGAGCCGTTGTGGGACTTCATGACGCTCGCCACTGCCAAGGACTGAGGAGAAACGACCCCATGCCCGCCTTCGTCCCACCCGCCACGACATTGCTGCAGGCCGCAGCCGACGACCTGGAACGCGATGTGCTGCCAGCACTCGCCGGATTCCCGCGCTTTCGCACGCGCGTCATCGTGAACGTGCTGCGACTGCTCACACGCGAACTCGCGCTGGGCGATGCGGCCGATGCGGCCGAGCACGCGCGGCTGCAGGCGCTGCTCGACACGGACGACGACGACCTGCCGGCGCTGCGCGCGGAACTGGCACGGCGCATCGAGTCCGGCGCGGCGGATCTCACTGACGACGCGCTGGTCCGGCATTTGCGCGAAAGCCTGCGCGAAGCATTGGCGATCGACAGCCCCGCCTGGACCGCCGAACGCGCCTGAACTCCAAGGAGACAAAGCATGCACGACACCACCCGACGCAGGGCCCTGTGTGCCCTGGCCGCTGCCTCGTTCGCATTCGCCGGCGCTGCCAGCGCGCAGGACAGCACCCGCTGGCCCGACAGGCCACTGCGCATCGTCATCCCCACACCCCCGGGCGGTGCACTGGACGGCACCGCGCGCCTGATCGCCGAGCGCCTCGCAGCTTCGCTCGGCCAGCCGGTGGTGGTGGACAACCGTGCCGGCGCCAACGGTGCCATCGCCTATGGCGCGGTCGCCAAGGCACCGCCGGACGGCTACACGATGGTGCTGACACTCAGCAGCCTCGTGCTCACGAGCCTGATGGTGAAGTCGCCGGGCTACACGCTTCAGGAACTCACGACGGTGTCGCTGGTGGCGATGCTGCCCAACAGCTTCGCCGTCGCCAGGCACGTGCCCGCCAGCAACCTTCGCGAGTTCATCGCATGGGCACGCAATCGCAAGGAAGGCGTGGACTACGGCACCAGCGGCCCCGGCAGCTCGGCCAACATCCTGGGCAGCATGTTCGCGCAGCAGGCCGGCATCAACATGGTTCATGTCCCCTTCAAGGGCGAGGCGCCGGCCGTACAGGCGGCACTCGGTGGACAGATCGCCGTGGTGATCGGCGCGGCCGGCACCCTCGCCGCCCAGGCACAGGCGGGTCAGATGAAGCTGCTGGCCGTCGCGCTGCCCAACCGGCTGAAGGACTTTCCCGACGTGCCCACGTTCGGTGAGCTGGGCTATCCCGCGGTGAGTCTTTCGGGCTGGTCGGTGATGGCGGTCCCCTCGGGCACGCCCAAGCCGATCGTGGACCGGCTGTCGTCCGAGATCACGCGCATCGTTCAGACACCCGAGATATCGGCGCGGATCTTCGCCTATGGATTCCAGCCCGAGGGCGGCAGCTCCGACGCGGCCCGCCGCTTCGTGCAGGAAGAGACGACCCGCTGGACCGACGCCATCAAGGCGACCGGCATCACGATGGAGTGAGAAGGCCCTCGCGGGCCCAGCGCCGGCCGGCGATGCGCCCCGAGCGCGACAACGTGATGTACGCGTCGCGCCCGTCGACCCCGCCGAAGCAGATGTTGGTGGTGGAGCGGTCCGGCATCGGCACCCGCTCGACCAGTGCGCCATTCGGGTCGATCACCGTGATTCCCGCGATGCCGGGCGCACCGATGGTGGCGACACAGACGTTGCCGCCCGCCTCCACGGCGAGCGAATCGAACATGCAGTAGATGGGCGACGCGAACAGCATGTCGCCCGGCGTCAGCGCGGGCCAGCCGTGCAGCGCCAGTTCACCGGGCGCACTGACCGCGAAGCGCCACAAGCGCGCGGTGACGGTCTCTGCCACGTACAGCCACCGGCCATCCGGCGACAGCCCGATGCCGTTGGGCGTGAGCATGGGAAACACCACCTCGCGGATCGACGAGCCATCGGCCCTCGCATAGCAGATGCGCCCGCGATGGAGCGCATCGTGTCCAATGGACCCGAGATCGGTAAACCAGAAGCCGCCGTGCGCATCGAACACGATGTCGTTGGGGCTTTGCAGCGGGCCATTGCTGGTGCGGTCGTACAAGCGCTCGACGC
Source organism: Variovorax ureilyticus (assembly GCF_037889935.1). Taxonomy (NCBI): domain Bacteria; kingdom Pseudomonadati; phylum Pseudomonadota; class Betaproteobacteria; order Burkholderiales; family Comamonadaceae; genus Variovorax; species Variovorax ureilyticus. Next base: position 239,876 of record NZ_JBBKZU010000007.1, on the reverse strand, counting down.
GGCCGCTCGCGAGATCGATGCGCTCGATGCGTCCGCCGCCATAGTCGGCTGCGCGCCCGTGTGGGTAGAGGCCGCCGCTCGGATCGGTGTGCCACTGCATGCCACCGTTGTTGCAGACATAGCAGGCGCCGTCCGGCCCGATTGCCGCGCCGTTCGGGCCACCACCGGGCGTGGCAACGGTCTCCGCGCGGCCATCGGGTCGAAGGCAACTCAGGCGCCCGGCAGCGATTTCCACGAACAACACCGAGCCGTCGTCGAGGACCACCGGCCCTTCTGGAAACTGCAGGCCGGTGGCCAGGATCTTCAGGTCTTCATCCATGCTCTTGCTCCTTCATGCGCCGGTCCAGCGCGGTGGTCGGTGCTCGGCGAATGCACGCGGGCCTTCGCGCGCGTCGGCGCTCGCCATGACGCGGCGGCCCGCCGCATCGGCTTCGGCCCGCAACACGGCATCCTTCAGGTCGAAGGCGCGGCGCGCGAGCGCAAGGCTGGCGCGCAGGGCCAGCGGTGCATTGGCTGCCACCAGCGCAGCGATACGCATCGCTTCGGGGATCAGGTGTTCAGGCGCCATCACGCGATTGACGAGGCCGAGGCGCAGGGCCTCGGAGGCATCGATCGACTCGCCGGTGGCGATCATCTCCAGCGCCGCGCCGCGCGGAATGCTGCGGGGCAGCCGCCACACGCCACCTGCGGTCGCAGCCAGGCCGCGCTTCACCTCCGGCAGGGCAAACACTGCATTGACCGATGCGATCGCGAAGTCGCAGGCCAGCACGAGCTCGAAGCCGCCCGCGACGGCCGCGCCGTTCACCGCCGCGATCCACAGCTTCTCGCGCGGGGCATGCACGAAGCCGGCGAAACCGCCTTCGGATGTGGAGCGTCCACCGGGCGCGGAGCCGCTCGCCAGTTCCTTGAGATCGGCACCGGCGCAGAAGGCCTTGTCGCCGGCACCGGTCAGGATCGCAACCTGAACCGAAGCGTCGCGTTCAACTTCGGCCACGATGCCGGCGAGCGCGAGTGCGGCCTCGGCATTGATCGCGTTTCGCGCCTGCGGGCGGTTGATCGTGATGAGCGCGACGCCGTCGTGGTGCTCGCGCAGCACGACGCTCATTTCACGGCTCCGCCCGTGCGCAGACGCGCGATCTCGTCTTCCGCATAGCCGGCTTCACGCAGCACCTCGTCGGTGTGCTCGCCGATGCCCGGCGCATGGCGCGGATAAGTCTTGTCCGCACCCTCGACGAGGAACGGGCTGCTGACTGTCAGCCCTGTGCCCGGAATGCCTTCACCGGGCACCAGTGCGCCGCAGAGGCGCATCTGCTCGTCACCAAGCGCATCGCCACTGCGCGCGACCACGCCGACCGTGAGCCCTACGTCGCCGAAGCGCGAGGTCCACTCCGCGCTGTCGCGCTCCTGAAAGACCTCGTCCAGAAGTGCAGCGAGCGTCGGAGCGTTTTCGCGTCGTGCCTGCGTCGCGGCGAAGCGCGGATCTTGCGCCAGCGCGGGACGCTCGATCGCACGCAGGAAGGCCTCCCAGTCGCGCTCCTCGGTCACGAGGCTGAGGATGAACCAGCGGCCGTCGCGGCAGCGGTAGAAGTTCGTAAGCGCATTGCGCGGCTGGGTGCGCGGTTGCCGGTACACCAGCCGTCCGCCGACCAACATGCCCTGGATCGCCATCGCATTGGCCCACGCACCGTTGGCCAGCAGCGAGGTACTCACCATGCCGCCCCTGCCGGTGCGCTCTCGCGCATACAGGGCGGTGACGATCGCCGCGAACAACGTGACCGCGGTGGGCTGGTCGCCCAGGCCGTTGGCCGGATTCGCGGGCGGCCCTTCGGGGTCGGGCCGCGTCAGGTCTGCCAGACCGCTGCGCGCCCAGTAAGTGGTGGCATCGAAGCCCGGCTTGCCGGCCTCGGGGCCGGTTTCTCCGTAGCCGGTGAGCGATGCATACACGAGGCGCGGATTGAGTTCGCGAATCGTCTCCCAGGCCAGTCCCAGACGGGCACGCACTGGCAGCGGGTAGTTGGTGATGAGCACATCGGCCTCACGCACGAGGCGATGCAGCGCCGCCTGGCCCTCGGGCTTCTTGAGGTCCAGCGCGATGGCTCTGCGGCTGCGCGCTCCCTGCATCCAGAGATAGTTGTGCTCGGAGTACGCGAGATTCGGATTGAGGACCGTCTTGCGAAAGCCGTCGCCCTCGGGCACCTCGATCTTGATCACATCGGCGCCGAAGTCGGCGAGGATCGTCGCCGCAGCAGGGCCGGCGATGAAGCTCGCGACGTCGAGGACCCTGAGGCCGTTGAAGACGCTCATTGCGGTGCGTCCGCTCGCTGCTCCGAAATCGGCACGCCGTCGTTCATCAGGTCGCAGTACTCCGTCATTCCCAGCACGGTGCGGCCTTCGCAGGTGAACTCCGTCATGCTTTCCGTGATCCGCGTGTAGGTCTTGAAGTCGCTGGCGCCGACCTTCCGGTGCCGCAGCGGCACGGTGGTCACGATCCGGCCCTTCATCACGTAGGTCTTGCGCTCGGTCGTGACCCACGCGGTGAGGCCCTTCGGAATCCATGCCTCGTCGTACTCGGTCTCGATGCGTCCGTCGATCACCGACTCGTAGGCACCGTCGCGAAGCACGTTGCCGCTGATGCGGTTGGGCCCGCCCTCGGGGCGCCCCTTGATGGACAGCAGGATGCCGAAGTCGCGCGAGAAGGTGACGGGCAGCCACTTGTACCAAAAGAAGCTGTGCCAATGCCGGGGCCCCCAGGACTTGTCGCGATACCCGGTCCCGCCGACGAGATCGTGCTTCACGCCGTCCACGGTGATGTGCCCGTTCACCGCCATGTTCTGCTCGGTGTGCCCGCGATACACCGCGTGCTCGGGGTCGAGTTCGATCGGGCGCCCCTGCAGGTCGACGATCTCGCCACCGTGCATGGGCGAGACGCCTTCGAAGTCCAGTGCGATCGAAGCGGGCCGCTTCGGATAGCGCTTGAACGCTGCGCTCGGATCGGCCATCGCCAGCGGATCGTCCATCACCAGCAGGTCGCCTTCGTAGCGCACGCGATGCCGCTTGAACGGCTCGATCACCTCGAAGCTCATGCCCGCCGCTTCCATCCGTTCGTTGCCGGCGATGCCGGGGCGGGCAAACATGAAGCCCACCCGGCCGTCGGGCAGGTACACGCAGCAGGTCATCTCCGCATGGCCTTCGTTGGGCCGGTTGCCGACGCGAACCCATGCGCCGATGCGGCGCGCGGAATCGAAGGCATTGAAGTACATGCTCTCGTTGTAGTTGCCCACCGGCTCGGGCGGGTGCGTGTATTCGTCGCGGGGGTCCAGCTTGAGCCGGGTATCGGGCGGCATGTACATGAGGGGGAATCCTTTCAATGTGTCGCCAGCTCGAGGCGGGCGATCTGGTTGCGATGCACTTCGTCGGGGCCGTCGGCGATGCGCAGGCCACGCGCCTGCGCATACGAGCGCGCAAGGATGAAGTCCTGGGACAGGCCCGCCGCGCCATGCGCCTGGATGGCCCAGTCGATCACCTGGCAGGCCATGGAGGGCGCAGCGACCTTGATCATGGCGATCTCCTTGCGCGCACCCTTGATGCCTGCGGTATCCATCTTCCAGGCGGCATGCAGGGTCAGCAGACGGGTCTGATCGATCAGCACGCGTGCCTGCGCGATGCGCTCCATGGTCACGGTCTGGTTCGCGATCGGGCGGCCGAACGCGACGCGCTCCTTCGAGCGCGAGCACATCAGCTCCAGGCAACGCTCGGCGCGGCCCACCAGGCGCATGCAGTGGTGTATGCGCCCGGGCCCGAGGCGGCCTTGCGCGATCTCGAAGCCACGGTCCTCGCCCAGCAGGATGTTCTCTACCGGCACGCGCACGTTGTCGTACACCACCTCGGAGTGGCCGTGCGGCGCGTCGTCCCAGCCGAAGACGTCCAGGTTGCGCACGACGCACACGCCGGGCGTATTGCGCGGGATCAGCAGCATCGATTGCTGGCGGTATTTGTCTTCGCTCGCCGCGTTGGTCTTGCCCATGAAGATGATGAGCTCGCAGCGCGGGTCCGTGATGCCGGAGGTCCACCACTTGCGGCCGTTGACCACGTAGTGATCGCCGTCGCGCCGGATCTCGGCCTCGATGTTGGTGGCGTCCGAAGACGCAACCGCCGGCTCGGTCATCGAGAAGCACGAGCGGATGCGACCCTCCAGCAGCGGCACGAGCCAGCGTTCCTTCTGCGCCTCGGTGCCGTAGCGGGCGAGGATCTCCATGTTTCCGCTGTCCGGCGCGGAACAGTTGAACACCTCGGGCGCGATCGGCGAGCGACCCATCAATTCGGCCAGCGGTGCGTAGTCCTGGTTGTTCAGGCCGGCGCCATGCGCGCTGTCCGGCAGGAACAGGTTCCACAGGCCCTGCGACTTCGCCTTGGCCTTCAGTTCCTCGATGACGGCGGGCACCTCGGCATGGCCGGATGCGCGTGCCTGCTCGTGCACCACCCGCTCGGCCGGGTAGACGTGCGCATCCATGAAGGCGGCGAGCCGCTCGCGCAGCTCGGTGGTACGGGGGCTGTGTTCAAAGTCCATCGCGTTCGAAGAAGTGCGGCCGCAGTCCGGGACGCGGCCAGTCCAGCGCGGCGAGCCTGCCGGTGGAGGACAGCGTGACGTACGCCGTCCTCATGTCGGGCCCGCCGAAGCAGAGGTTGGTGGTAAAGCGATCCGGCAACGGCACGTGCTCGATCGTGCTGCCGTCGGGCGCAATGACGGTGACGCCGCCGTTGAAGAGCGTGGCCACGCAGATGCGGCCATCGGCCTCCACCGCCAGCGAATCGAAGAGCTGATAGCCCGGCAGGCCCGCGACCAGCGTGCCGCCGTGCGGCGCCGGCGAGTCCGGCGCGCGCGCGATGCGCCCCGGCTCGACCACGTCGAAGGCCCACAGGCGGCCGGGTGCGGTTTCCGCCACATACAGCCGCTTGCCGTCTGGCGAGAGGCCCACGCCGTTGGGCGTGTTCATGGGGAAGATCACCTCGCGGCATTCGCTGCCATCGGGGCGCGCCCAGCAGATCGCGCCATGGTCCATGTTGCGCTGGCGGCGCTTGCCGAGATCGCTGAACCAGAAGCCGCCGTCGGCGCCGAAGACGATGTCGTTCGGCCCCTTGAGAGGCGCCTTCTCGCTGTGCGTGTAGAGGACCTCAGCCTTGCCGGACCGCAGGTCCACGCGCTGGATGCGGCCGCCGGCATAGCCGGGCGGCTGAAGGCCCGGCGTCCGCGTTCCGTCCGCATGGCGATGCCATTCGAAGCCGCCGCCATCGCATACGTAGCACGCGCCGTCCGGGCCGATCGCCGCACCATTCGGGCCGCCGCCGGTCTTCGCCACCACTTCGCGGCGGCCGTCGCCGAACACGCGCGTCAGGCATCCCGACTCGATCTCCACCACCAGGAGCGAGCCATCCGCAAGCACGACGGGGCCCTCGGGGAAGTCCAGGTTCTCTGCGACGATCTTCATCGGCGGCTCCTCTTGCGGCGTCTCTACAAGCCGAGGTAGGCGGCGCGCACATCCGGGTGCGCCGCCAGTTCACGGGCGCCGCCGTGCATCACCACCTCGCCGTTCTGGAGCACGTAGGCGCGATCGGCAACGGACAGCGCCATTTCGGCGTTCTGCTCGGCCAAGAGCACGGAGACGCCGGTCGAGCGGATGTGGCGGATGAACGCCGCGATCTCCTGAACGATCAGCGGCGCAAGCCCCAGCGTGGGCTCGTCCAGCATCAGCACGCGTGGCCGCGCCATCAGCGCGCGGCCGATCGCCAGCATCTGCTGCTCGCCACCGGACAGGGTGCCGGCGAGTTGCTGCCGACGTTCGCGCAGACGCGGGAACCAGCTGTTCACCGTCTCGCGCCGCTCCCGCCGCGCGGCCGGATCGCCGCCCAGGTCGCCCAGGTCCAGGTTCTCCTCGACCGACAAGTCCGGGAAGACGCGACGACCTTCCGGCGACAGCGCGAGTCCGGAAGCGATGCGCTCGCGCGTGGGCAGCGTCTCGATGCGCTTGCCGGCGAGCGCGATCGCACCGCCCGCCTGTGGCACCAGGCCCAGCAGCGCATTGAGCAGCGAGGATTTTCCCGCGCCATTGGCGCCGACCAGCGCCACCACCTCGCGCGCGCCGAGCGCCACGCTCACATCGACGAGCGCACGCGTTTCGCCATAACGGACATCGAGGTTTTCGACCTGCAGCAGCGGAGAAGTCATGCGGCCAGCTCCTCCAGCGGCGCGGCGGGCGCGCTGCCGAGATAGGCCGACACCACATCGGGCATGCGCGTCACGGCGCCCGGCGCGCCGTCGGCGATCTTCACGCCGTGGTGCAGCACCACCACGCGATCGACGAAGGACATCAGCATCTTCAGGTTGTGGTCGACCACGATCAGCGTCATGCCCTTGTCGCGCAGGCCGCGCAGCACCTCGGCAAGACGCGTCGCCTCGACCTGGTTCAGGCCCGCGGCCGGCTCGTCGAGCAGCAGGAGTTCAGGCTGCGCAGCCAGTGCCATGGCCACGCCGAGCAGTTTCTGTTCGCCATAGGGCAGGCTGCCCGCCACGTCATCGCGGCGTGCCAGCAGGCCGACCTCGGCGAGACAGCCGAGCGCATGCGCCATGCGGTCCCGCTCACGCGCACGCCAGCCGGGTGCGCGCAGCAGAGCACCCCAGAATCCTTGCGGCCGATGCAGGTGACTGGCGATCGCCATGTTGGCCTTGACTGTCTGGGCCGCGCAGAGCGCGGTCTGCTGGAAGCTGCGAACCACGCCCAGGCGCGCCACGCGATGAGCGGGCTGCCCAGCGATGCCCTGCCCCCGCACGCGGATCGCGCCACCGCTCACGGGCAGGAAGCCCGACAGCATGCTCAACAACGTGGTCTTGCCGGCACCGTTGGGGCCGATGAGTCCCAGGATCTCGCCCGCGCGCACGTCGAACGAAACATCCTGCACAGCCTTGAGTCCCTTGAAATGACGGCTCACGCCGGCGACTTCGAGCACGACGCCTTCGCGGTGCTGCCGCACCGCCAGAGGCGCAGGCTGCGGGTCCTCGGATGCATGTCCAACGCGCGACGCGCGCCAGCGCACGAAGCTGGGCCGGTCGGCCAGCCAGCCCACCAGACCGCCCGGCAGCAGCCGAACCGCGAGCAGAAGCATCAGCGCGAAGGCCGCGAAATTGAGATCGCCGAGGAAGCGCAGTCCTTCGGGAATGATCGCGAACAGTGCGCCGCCCAGCACGGGGCCCACCAGCGTCGCCTTGCCGCCGAGGATCACGCCCAGGATGCCGGTGGCCGAATAGCTCACGCCCAGCAGCGAGGGCGAGAGCACGAACACCTTGGGTATCAGAAGCGCACCGGCCAGCGCGGCGAGTGAGCCAGACACTGCGATGTTCAGCACGCGCGAGCGCACCGTTGCGATGCCGAGCGATTCGGCGAGCGCGGGCGCCTCGCGGATCGCGGTCCAACTGCGCCCGGTTGCGCTGCCGCGAAGGTTGCGCAGCAGCACGAAGGCAATGGCGAGCGCCGCGATCACCGCGAACAAGTAACCCTGCTGCGGATTCCAGCCCACGCTTTGCGCGAACGGCAATGGCGTTGCCGTCACCATGAGCCCCATGGGCCCGCGCGTGAGGTCCACCCAGTTCACCACGAGCAGCACGAGGATCTCGGCCACCACCAGCGTTGCAATGGCGAAGTAAGCCCCGCTCAGCCGCGCGGACACGATACCCACCAGCCCACCGAGCAGCAGGCCGGGCAGGATGCCCAGCGGCACCGCGACCCAGTAGTTCCATCCGTGCTGCGCAACCAGGATGCCGACTGTGTAGGCCCCCAGTCCCAGGAAGGCCGCATGGCCGAAGCTCACGTAGCCGAGCTGGCCGAAGGTGACCGACACGCCGAGCACGAAGATCGCGAGCACCGCTGCATAGGCGGCCACGTCCAGCAGGTAGGGCGAGCGGATCACGCTCGACAGCAGCGCCGCCACCGCGATGCCGATCAGCAGATCGCGCAGCGTCCGGATCATCGCGCCGCTCCCGCAAGGCCCTGCGGCCGCACCATCAGCACCACGAGCATCAGCGAATAGACCGTGGCCGCGGCCATGCCCTCATCCATCACGAGTCCCAGCATGGCCTCGATCACGCCCACGGCGAGCGCGCACAGCACGGCGCCTCCCGCGCTGCCCAGCCCGCCAAGCACGACGATCACGAAGGCCTTGATCAGCACCGCCTGCCCCAGCATCGGCGAGTAGGAGGTGATTGGCGCCAGCAGCGCACCTCCGAGTCCGCCGACCACTGCGGCGAGCAGGAAAGCGCGCGTGCCCACCGATTTGACATCGATGCCCACCACGCGCGCGGCATGCTCGCTCTGCGCGAGCGCACGCATCTCCACGCCGAAGCGCGTGCGGCGAGCCAGCAGGTCCAGCAGCACCAGCGCGACGATGCTGGCGACGATGACGAAAAGACGCTGCGCACTCAGTCCCACGCCCGCAAGCTCCAGGCGGCCCTGCAGGCCGTCGACGCGCGCCGGCGCCGGTCCCCACACCGAGAGCACGGCCTGATTGAAGAGCACGCCGACCGCGAAGGTGGTGAGCAGAATGTCGGTGCGCCCGTCCGCACGCCGCAGCAGCGGCGACACCGCGAGCGCATCGAAGATCCAGCCGACGACGGCACCCACCAGCATGGCAAGCGGCAGCGCGGCCAGATAGGGCAGGCCCAGCAGCTTGTTCGCCAGCACCACGGTCAAGGCGCCGAGCATCACCACTTCCCCGTGGCCGAAGTTGATGATGTGCAGAACGCCGAAGGCGAGCGTGAGGCCCAGTGCGATCAGCGCGTAGCCGAAGCCGATCGACAAGCCGTTGAGCAATTGCTGAAGCAGCGCTTCGGTCATGGCTTCGATGTCGCGTTCTTCGACTTCAATCGCCTGCGGAGATCTTTCCGTCCTTGACCTCCAGCACGACCCACTTGTCGGACGTCGCCTGGTTGCCCGGGAAGCGCACCGTGCCGCGCGGCGAATCCCATGTGCCATCGCGCAGGGTCGCGGCGAGCTTGGCGGCGTCGGTCACCGTGCCGGCCGAGCGAATGGCCTGGCCGAGGATCCACATGCTCTCGAAGCCGAGGAAGTCGACCTTTCCGGGCATCGCCTTGTACCTGGCCTGATAGGCAGCGACGAACTTGCGGTTGGTCTCTGTATTCATCGTCGGTGCCCAGATGTCGAGCGTGAACGCGCCCTCGGCCGCCGGCCCGGCCACCTGCAGCAGCGCGGGCGTCACCGAACCGGGCAGGATGCAGCGCTTCGCGTTGACGCCTGCCTCGGCCAGCGTGCGCAGGAGGCTGCCGCCCTGCTCCGGGGCGGAGAAGGCCATGCACACCACATCGGGACTGGACGCCTTCACGCGCGCAGCGATCGTGCTGAAGTCCGTCTGCTTCAGGATCTCGTACAGCTCGGTGGCCACGACCGCGTTGCCGAAGCTCCCCTTCATGCTCGCGATGATCGAGCGGCCATAGTCGCCGTTTTCCACCACCACGGCCATGCGCTGCGGCTTCACCTTGTCCTTGAGGTACTGGTTGAAGACCTCGCCGTCGGTGGACACCAGCGGATTGAAGCGGAACGCGCGGTCGTACTCGGTGACCTGCGGCGCCTTCGTCACGGCGGCCAGGAACATCGCCCCGCTCTGCTGCGCGACCTGCGTCACGCCGAGCGACACCGCGGTGTTGATCGCACCGACGATCACCGGCACCTTGTCTTCGCTGAGCAGCTTTCGCGCTGCCGCGACGGCGTCGGCGGGCTGGTAGTTGTCGTCGTACACCACCAGCTTGAGCGGACGGCCGTTCAGCACACCACCGCCGGCGTTGATCATCTCGGCGGCGATCTCCGAGCCGTTGCGGCCCTGCTGGCCGAGCATGGTCTTGATCGGATAGAGCACACCGATCTTGACCTCTTGCGCGAGCGCGGGCGCCCCCGCGAGAAGCCCGGCAAGAATACCTGCGCCGACGAGGCCGCGCACCGCGGAAGAAAGAACGCTACGCATCACGCTTGTCTCCTTAATGGTTCTACCATTAAAGTATTGATTCAGCGGCCATTGAATCGGGGAAAGTACCGAGAGGCGCCGCTAGCGCGGCACGTGAAGCCACGCCTTGCCCACCGTGGAGCGGCCTTCGAGCGCGGCCAAGGCCGCCTGTGCGTCGTCGAAGTCGAACGAAGGCCCGGGCATGAGGCGGATGCGGCCTGCGGCATGCCAGCCATAGACCTCGCGCGTGAGCTGCGCGGCCAGCGCGAGGTCGCGCTTGCGCACCTCGCCCCACAGCACGCCGATCGCACTGGCGTTGTGAAGGAGCAGCCTGTTCGCCGGCAGTTGCGTGAGCGTGCCGGCCGCGAATCCGATGACGAGGTAGCGCGCGCCGAAGGCAAGGCAGCGCAGGCTCTGCGCACCGATCTCGCCGCCCACCGGGTCATAGATCACGTCGGCGCCGCCGGGCGCGACCTTGCGAAAGGCATCGGCCCAACCGGGATCGCCGTAGTCCAGCGCAGCATCCGCGCCCGCATCGAGACACGCTTGCACCTTCCGTGGTCCGCCCGCCGTGGCGATCACACGTGCGCCCATCAGCTTGCCGAGTTGCAGCGCCGCGCTGCCGACACCACCGGCGGCGGCGTGCACGAGCAGTGTCTCGCCGGGCTGCAGGCGCCCGGCCATGCGCAGCGCGAACAGTGAAGTCGGATAGTTGCTGCGCAGCGCGAGCGCATCGCCCGGGTCGATGTCCTGCGGAATCGCGACCGCTTCGCTGCGCGGCACGAGCGCGTATTGCGCGAATCCACCCTGCCGCGAAGAGCTCGCGACGCGCGTGCCCACCGGGAGATCGCCGCCCTCCCCCGCCACGATGGTGCCCAGCACCTCGGAGCCGGGGATGAAGGGCAGTGGTGGCTTGATCTGGTACTTGCCGCGGACGATCAAGGTGTCGCCAAAGGCGAGGCCGGCGGCCTCCACGCGCACCAGGTATTGGTCGGGGCCGGGTCTCGGCACCTCCACGTCGCGAAGATGCATCTCGCCACGATCGCTGATTTCCTCGACGCGCCATGCACGCATCGAGGGAGGCAGGTTGCTTGTCATCGGGACTCCTTCGTCGCCGCCCAGCCCGCATCTGCAGTGGCTTGAACGCGCGCAGCCACGGCCGCTGCCCGGCTGTTGGCCGCGTTGCCGTCGAGCGCGCGCCGGGCCACTCCCTGCTGGATGGCCGCAAGGCGGAACATGTTGAATGCGAGGTGGTAGTGCCAGTGCGCAATGCGCGCATCCTCGCGACCGCTTGCGCGGCCGTAGTCGGCGACGTGCTGCGCCTCGCTCGGAATGCCTTCCGGCAAGGGGTCCAGCCCAGCCAGCGTGCGATGGGTTCCGAGTTGCAGGCGCCACGCGAGGCAGTGGTAGGCGAAGTCCACCAGCGGATCGCCCAGCGTGGAGAGTTCCCAGTCGACCACGGCGACGATGCGCGGCTCGACCGGATGAAACACCAGGTTGTCGAGGCGGAAGTCGCCGTGCACGAGCGACGTGCTTTCCTGCGGGGGCACATGCGCGGGCAGCCATTCGATCAGCCGCTCCATCGCCTCGATGCGGGCGGTCTCGCTCGCCCGGTACTGACGCGTCCAGCGGTCCAGCTGGCGCTCGACATAACGGCCTTCGCGGCCATAGTCGGCCAGGCCCCGACCGCGCCAGTCCACGGCGTGAAGTGCGGCCATCACGCGGGCCATCTCGGCGTAGTGGGCACGGCGCCCGGCCGGGGCCATGCCGGGCAAGGTCTGGTCGGTGAGGATGCGCCCTTCCACGAAGTCCATCAGGTAGAAGGTGCTTCCGAGCACTTCAGGGTCCTCGCACAGTACGCGTGCCCGCGGCACCGGCACGTCCGATCCCTCGAGCGCGCGCAGCACGCGGAATTCGCGCTCCACCGCATGCGCCGAAGGAAGCAGCACGCCCGGCGGCTTGCGTCGCAGCACGAGCCGCCGCGCGCCCGCATCGACGATGAAAGTCGGGTTGGACTGCCCACCTTCCACTTGCCGCACCCGCAGCGCGCCATCGAAGGCACCGATCTCGCGGCGTATCAACCCATCGAGCGCGTTCGTCTGCGCCGCATCGAACCCACTTGCTGCCGGGAATGTTGAGGTGGATGAATTGTTCACTTTGTCGTTTAATCTATGGTTGAACCAATGATCACAACGAATCGTATAGCACCCGAATCCATCACACAAGGAGACATCGCAATGAACTTCACCCGACGCCAGACGCTTGCGGCAGCCCTCGGCTCGCTCGGTGCGGGCGTCCTGCCGCTCGCGCAGGCGCAGTCGCAGCCCTTCCCTTCACAGGTCATCAAGTTCGTGATTCCCACGCCGGCGGGCGGGGGCCACGACACCATGATGCGGCTCATCGGCCAGAAGCTGACCGATGCCTGGGGCCAGCCTTGCATCGTCGAATCCAGGTCCGGTGCAAGTGGCGCCATCGCCGCTGCAACGGTGTCGCAGGCGCCGGCCGACGGATACACGGTGCTGATCGGCTACAGCGCGCTCCTGAGCAACACAGTGCTGATGCCGAAGCCGGGCTACCGGCTGGAAGACCTGCAGCCGGTGGGCATGCTGGCGCTCACGCCGATCGCGCTCGGCGTCCGCGAGAGCCTGCCAGCCTCCACGCTCAAGCAATACGTGGCGCTCGCCAAGACGCGGCCCGGCAAGCTCTCCTACGGCTCCTATGGCCAGGGTTCGGGCGGCCACTTCGTCGGCGAACTGTTCAACATGGCGGCCGGCATCGACACCGTGCACGTGCCTTACAAGGGTGAGACCCCCGCGCTTCAGGACCTGCTCGGCGGCCAGATCGATGCGGCGGTCACGTCGGTCGGCGGCGTGAATCGTTACCCCGGCAAGATCAAGCCGCTCGCCGTCGCGAGCGCTGAGCGCTTTCCCGCGTACCCCGACGTGCCGACCTTCGCCGAACTCGGCTATCCGGAGGTCGACATGCCCGGCTGGGCCGCTGCCTTCGTGCCCGCGAAGACGCCGAAGGCGATCGTGGACAAGCTGACCGCGGAGATGGGGCGCATCGTCGTGATGCCGGACGTGCGCGCGAAGCTTCTCGAGCTGGGGTTCGAGCCGGCGCCGTGGAGCGCCGACAAGACGCGGCGCTTCATGAAGGACCAGCTTGCGCTCACGCAGAAGCTGGTCGATGCGGGGCGGGTGAAGCTCTGATCCTCAGCGGTCGACCAGCAGGCGCGCACACAACCTGTTGCGCGCCTGCCGATCAAGACCGAGCGGTCCTTCCAGATAGGCGTCCATCGAGCCCCAGCGCTTGTCGATGTCGTCGAATGCGCATTGCAGATAGTCGGCATGCACCAAGGCCAGCAGTGCCCAGTCGGCCGAGACACCCTGCATGGACCAGCGCCCGTTGCTTGCGAGGAAATCATCGAGCACCGCTTCGCGCGGCACTCCGAGCGCAAGCAGCAGCAACGCCACAGCCCAGCCGGTGCGGTCCTTTCCGGCGGTGCAGTGGATCACCAAAGGGAGCGGCGTTGCCTCATCGGCGACCAGCCGCAGGAGCGAGGCGAAGACAGGCGCGTGCTCGTTCACGAAGCGGCGATAGACCTCGAACATGACGGCGGTCAGCGCGGACTGATCGGGTTCCCCCGCCTCGCGCAGTTCGCGCAGCGCGCCCATCGCGCGCGGCTCGATCGGCAGATGCGACTCCCTGATCCCGAACTGCAGCAGGCGGGAGGCCACACGCATCCGCTCATCCGTGCCTCGCAGGTCGATCACGGAACGGAATCCGATGGCGCGCAGCGCTTCCAGTTCGTCGTTGGCGACCGCGCCGAAATGGCTGGAACGCCAGAGTCGACCGGGTGCAATGACATGACCCGATGCCGTGCCGATGCCACCCAGGTCGCGCAGGTTCGGCACGCTGGCCGCGACCGGCCTGGCCATCAGGCCGCCAGGACTGCGCGCCCGTTGGCAAGCACCTGCACGCCGCGCTCCTTCACGCTGGCACGGAAGGCGATCTCCTCGGAGCCCAGGCGCCAGCAATCGAGCACCAACGTCTCGCCGGGATAGACCGGGGACGTCAGTCGCGCGCGGATCGACTTCATGCGCGAGGCATCGTGCCCGCAGAACCTCGCCAGGATGCCGCGGCATGCGTTGCCATAGGTCGCGAGCCCGTGGAGGATCGGCCGCGGAAAGCCCGCCTTGGCCGCCACTGCGGGATCGATGTGCAAGGGGTTGATGTCGCCGGAGAGCCGATACAGCACGGCTGCATCCGCACGGGTCGGCATCTCGATCGTCACCTCAGGCACTGCGTCCGGTGTTGCAGGCGCAGCCGGTGCGGGCTCGTCGCCACCGCCGTTCTTCGAGAACCCTCCGTCGCCACGCAGGAACAGCACCATTTCCGACGTGGCGATCGGCCGGCCGGTCGCTTCGTCGGTGAGAGTCTTTTCCACATGCATCGTCGCGCCCTTGCCCTCGCCCTTGTCGACGATGCGCGTGACGCGGCTCTCCCCGATCAACGTGCCGGATGCGGGCAATGGCGAATGGATCGTGACGCCCTGTTCGCCATGCACCAGCTTCAGGTAGTCGATGCCGAGTTCCTTGCGATCGCGCATCCAGAAGCCCGGCGAAGCCAGGACCGCGGCCATCGTCGGTACGGCCTGGAGTTCCTTTTCGTAGACGAAGCGCAGTTCTTCCAGCGCCAGCGGATCGGCGGCGAAGCCAACCCCGAGGGCATAGAGGATGGTGTCGCGCTCGGTGTAGCTGTGGCGCACCGGATCGGAACGCCAGGCCTTGGTCTTCTCGTAGTCGATCATGCTTTCAGTCCTTGTTCGGCCAGCGGAACTGCGCCGGCTCCTTGGCCGCGAAGCGACGGATCGCCTCGCGAAAGTACGCACTGGACGAGGCGATCGCCTGCGAGGACGCCTCCATGTCCAGCATGGTCTCCAGGTCGCTCTGCAGCGTCGAAGCCAGCGCGCGCTTGGAGAGGCTGAAGGCGGTCGGCGATGCATTCGCGAGACTTCGGGCCAGCTCCATCGCACGCGGCATCAAGGCCTCCGGTGCGAGAGCCTCCAGCGCGAGGTTCATGCGCAAGGCCTCGTCGGCGCCGAACTCGCGCGCCGAGTAGATGAGCTCCTTGGCACGCTGCAGTCCGACCACGCGCGGCAACTGATACCAGGCCCCGACATCGGGCACGAGGCCGATTCGATGGAACACCATGGCCAGCCGGGCGCGCGTGCTCACCAGCACGATGTCGGCATAGAGCGCCATGCTGAGGCCGGCGCCGAATGCGACCCCATCGACCGCGGCGATCAGCGGCTTGTCCAGCCCAGCCAGCGCGCGTGCCAGTTCGGCATAGCGCGCCATGCCCGCACGGCGCTGCTCGACGGTGCGCGAGCCCCCATCGGCCATGCCCTTGACGTCGCCTCCTGCACAAAAATCGCCGCCCGCACCCGTCAGCACGACGGCGCGGACGTCGTCGTCGGCACGCAGCGCACGCAAGGCGGCAACGAGCGCGTCGGTGGTCGGGATGTCGATCGCGTTCTTCGCCGACGGCCGGTTCAGCGTGAGGACGGCCACGCCGTCCGCGCGCTCCAGGAGGACGCTGTCGCCCGTCATGTCAGAGGCTGATGTGGAAGCCGCCGTTCACGCCCAGATGCTGGCCCGTGATGTAGCTCGATCCATCCGACAGCAGGTAGCACACGCTCTTCACCACCTCGCCCGGCGTGGACCAGCGGCCCAATGGAATCTGCGCGAGCATCTGGTCGCGGAACTTCTCGCCGCGCACGACTTCGGTCATCGGCGTTTCCACCACGCCGAAGCAGATCGAGTTGGTGCGGATGTTGTAGCGACCCCATTCGCGCGCGGCCGTCATCGTCATGCCCAGCATGCCGGCCTTGGCCGCCGCGTAGTTGATCTGGCCGATCGAACCCTTGCGGCCGGCGTCGGACGAAATGTTGACGATCGAGCCGCCCGTCTTGTCTCCGCCCTTGGCCCGCTCGACCATATGCCGACCCGTGGCACGCATCCAGTAGAAAGAACCGGTGAGGTGCACGTCGATCACCTCCTGCCACTGCTGGTCGGTCATCCTGTCGATCATGGCGGGGCGGATGATGCCGGCGTTGTTGACCAGGCCGTGCACCGCGCCGAACCTGGCGACCGCTTCTGCAACCGCGCGATCTGCAACGGCCGGGTCGGCCACGCTGCCTTGCACCGCAAGCACGCGCGCCTGCGGCAGCGGCGAGACAGCGGCGTCGAGCGTCTGTCCATTCAGGTCGACGGCCACCACGTTGGCGCCGAGGTCGATGGCCAGTTCCACAATGCCCTTGCCGATGCCCTGGCCGGCCCCGGTGACGACGATGGTGCGCCCTTGCAGGCTGACGATGGGATCCACTTTTGCTGCTCCTTGCTAGCTTGTTCGATGGTTGAACCAATGATATCCTACTCGCGAACAGTGGCTGGAGCAAACACATGACCATCAAACGCAAGGCCTGCATCGCGGGCGCCTACGAACACCCGACACGCAAGGCCCCCGACAAGACCGTCGCGCAGTTGCACGCCGAATGCGCGCGCGGCGCGCTCGCGGACGCCGGGCTCACCCTGCAGGACGTCGACGGCTATTTCTGCGCCGGCGACGCGCCCGGCCTGGGTGCCAACAACATGGCCGACTACCTGGGCCTGACACGGCTGCGCCATGTCGACACGACCGACACCGGCGGATCGGCCTACCTGATCCATGTGTCGCACGCTGCGCAGGCGATCGCCGCCGGCAAGTGCGATGTCGCGCTGGTGACCTTGGCGGGTCGTCCGCGCAGCGAAGGATCGAGCGGCGTCGCGCCCCGGCTCGTCACGGCCAACACGCCGGACGTACCCTGGGAGATGCCCTACAGCCCCGTCACCGTCAACATGTACGCGTTGGCCGCCGCCCGGCACATGCACGAATACGGCACCACCAGCGAGCAGCTCGCGTGGATCAAGGTGGCGGCCGCCGCCCATGCACAGCACAACCCGAACGCGATGCTGCGCGAGCCGGTGACCGTGGAGGAAGTGCTGGCCTCGCCGATGATTTCCGACCCGCTGCACAAGCTGGATTGCTGCGTGGTGAGCGACGGCGGCGGCGCGCTGGTGGTGGTGCGGCCCGAGATCGCTGCACGTCTGAAGCGCCCGGTGATCAATATCCTCGGCGCCGGCGAGACCATCAAGGGCCAGCTCGGCGGCCAGGTCGACCTGACCTGGTCGGGCGCTGCGATCTCCGGCCCGATCGCGTTCAAGGAGGCGGGCGTGAGCCCGGCCGACATCCAGTACGCATCCATCTACGACAGCTTCACCATCACCGTGCTGATGCAACTGGAAGATCTCGGCTTCTGCAAGAAGGGCGAAGGCGGCCGCTTCGTGGCCGACGGCAACCTGATCTCGGGCGTCGGCAAGCTGCCTTTCAACACCGACGGCGGCGGCCTGTGCAACAACCATCCGGCCAACCGCGGCGGAATCACGAAGGTGATCGAAGCCGTGCGCCAGTTGCGCGGGGAAGCGCACCCGAAGGTCCAGGTGCCCGACTGCACCCTGGCTCTGGCCCAAGGCACTGGCGGGCTGCTCGGCTCGCGCCACGGCAGCGCCACCCTGATCATGGAAAGGCAATAAGCGATGACTACTCCCTACACAGACCGCCCACTGGCAGCCGTGACGGTCGACGCCGCCACCGAGCATTTCTGGACACAGGCCAAGGAAGGCCTTCTGTGCACGCGGCGCTGCACCAGTTGCGGCAAGGTCCACTGGTATCCGCGTGCACTCTGCCCGTTCTGCATGGGCGACACCGAGTGGTGCAGCCTCTCGGGAAGGGGCACGATCTACAGCGTGAGCGTCACGCGCCGCGCCGGGCCCATTCCTTTTGCGATCGCCTACGTCACGCTCGATGAGGGCATCACGATGCTGACCAACATCGTCGACTGCGATCTCGACGATCTGAAGATCGGCCAACGCGTCGAGGTCACGTTCAAGCCCGCAGAGGGCGGCGCGATGGTCCCGATGTTCAAGCCGGCCTGAGCAGCACAGATGGAGACGCTCGACTTCTCGGTGGAGAACGCGGTCGGCTGGATTCGCCTCACCCGCCCGGAGATCCACAACCCCCTGGACGTGCCGCTGCGCACCGACCTCATGGCCGTGCTGGAGCAGGTGCGCAACGACCCTGCCGTGCGCGCGCTCGTCCTCACCGGCGGCGCGGGCGCCTTCTGCGCCGGCGGCAACCTCCATGCATTGCAGGAGCACGCGCATGCGGGCCCCGCCTATTGGCAGCGGCGCATCAACGCCGGGCTTCGCCTCACCGACGATCTGCTGAACGTGGGCTGCCCCCTGATCGCCGCGATCGACGGTCCCGCGATCGGTGCGGGCTTCGCGCTTGCGCTGTGCGCGGACATGATCATCGCCAGCCCGCGCGTGAAGTTCGCCATGGCCCACTTGCGGCTGGGCCTGGTGCCGGACCTCGGCGCGCTCTATCTCCTGCCGCGCGTCGTAGGACTGCAGCGCGCCAAGGAACTGGTGTTCTCCACCCGCGATGTCGGCGTCGAGGAAGCCCGCGAACTCGGCATCGTGATGGAAGTGCACGAGAGCGAAGCCCTCGAAGCGCGTGCGCGCGAAATGGCCGAGCGCATGGCACAGGCCGCGCCGACTGCGGTGGCACTGTCCAAGGCGATGCTGAATGCCTCGCTCGACAGCGACAGGCAGAGCGCCTTCGCGCTGGAGGCCGCGAGCCAGGCCGCCGCCTTCGCGGCGCCGGAGCCGGCCGCGCAGGTCGAGGCGATTCTCGGAAAGCGACGCCCGGCCTTTGGCGGCCTGAGGTCCGCGCGCAACTGAGTCGCGTCAGCCGAAGCGCGAAGCGAAGAAGGCCGTGGCCTTCTGCGCTGCGCGACGAGCGCGCTCGGCGGCCGGCAACGCAGCGTCGGCGACGACGGGCGTTTCCAGTTCGATCTCCGCATCCGGCGACAGGGCGGCGACGAGCGCCTCCAGGTCAAGGCCACCATCCCCCAGGTACATGCGGCCCGACATCGCTTCGTCGAAGAGGGTCGTATCCGGTGCACGCGCCGCCGGTGCGTCGCACAGTTGCGTGAGGTAGATCGATCGGGGGTCGAGCGCACGCACCTCGGAAACATCCGCGCCCGAGCGCGCCAGGTGGAGCGAGTCGATCAGCAGGCCCACATTGCGGGCGTCGCTGTCCGCGATCACGCGCCGCGTGTCGCCGATCGTCTTGAGCGCGCTCATCGGCATGAACTCGAGCGCGATGCGCACACCGGCATCGGCAGCAGCGCGCGCGTAGTCGCGCAGCAGCCCGCCCACGCGCGCCAGGTCGGGCTCGAAACATCCCTGCGAGATCAGCGGTGCGCCGATGCGGCGCGCGGCTTCCACGTTCGCGAGCAGGTGCGACAGGCTGGTCTTCTCGGAGATGTAGTAGCCAGAGATGCTGGAGATGCGGATCGGCAGCGCTCCGGCCCGCGCGCGTAGCTGTTCCAGACCACTACCCTCGGCACTTGGCTGCGGCCATGGATCACCGGGACTGCGACCGCTGATGCGCAAGCCCACCGCGCCGAAGCCGGCGTCGGCGGCCGCGGAGAGCACATCCATCGGCGCCGCGTTGGCACCGAGCGAAAGAAAGCCGAGTGTGAGCGCGCGGACTTCGCGATATCGAGGATTGCTGCTCATGCAGGCAACACCTCGCTCGCCTGCAGTTCGCGCAGGCGCTGCACCAGCGTCGCATCGGTCTCGATGCAATCGTGGAAGCCGGCGCGTCGAATCTTCGCCGTCGCCAGCACGATGTCGTGTGCCTGGCGCAGCATGTAGTCCATCCATCGCCAGTCGACGATCTCGCCGATGTCGATCGTCCGCAGGCCGCGTCTGCGCGCGATGCGATCCCACACGGCCTGCTGGGCCGGCATCATGTCCGCGAGCGGAAGGGTCTTCGGCTCGCCGAAGGACATCCCGAGTGCTTCTGCGATTGCAGGCCACGTATGACGCCAGCGCGCCGGGTCGCCATTGGTGACGTTGAAGGCCTCGTCCTCCGCCGCCGGCGCATCCGCGGCCCAGGCGGCGGCTGCCCCGATCTGTCGGGCGTCCGCGATCTGGTGCAGAGCCTCGTAGGCGCCCGCGCTGCCGGGAAAGCGCAGTGGCATGCCAAGTTCCTTGCACACCGCGGCGTAGAGGCCGATGCCAAGCACCAGGTTCATCGGGTTGCCGACCGCATAGCCCGAGACGAAGGGCGGAATCAGGTTGACCCATCGCCAGCGCGCGCCGCGACTGGCTTCGCGCAACCAGTCCTCCTGGTCGTAGTAGAAGTTCGGCGGCAGTTGTCGCGGATCGCTCTCGCGGCAAGGCGTCGGGCTTGCGCCCCACTGGATGCCGTAGAACTTCGCACCCGTGACGAGCACCACCTTGCGCAGTGCCGGCGAGGCCCGCTGCACCGCTTCGACCACGTTGCGCAGCATCGCCAGGTTGGGCGCCACTTCCGCCGCGCGGCTGGGCGCCGGCTGAAAGGCCGCATGGAACACATGCGTGATGCCCGTGTGCGGCGCCACGGCTCTCGCGCAGGCTTCGGCATCCAACAGGTCCACCGCCACGCCTTCGGTACCCGGCAAGGCACCGCCACCCGAACGGCTCGCGCACAGCACGCGCCAGCCTTCACCGACCAGCCGCTCGGCAATGCCGCGCCCCACGATGCCGCTCGCGCCTGCAATCAGCGCCGTCCTTTTCTGCTGCATGCGGGAGCCTCAGCTGCTGAGCGTGATGTTCAGACGCTTGATGAGATCGCCCCAGGTCTGGCTGTCGCTCAGCGCCAGCTTGCGAAAGGCCTCGCCGTGCACCAGCGAAGGAACGCCGCCGGTTCGGCGCACGGACTCCTGGAACGCGGGATCGGCCTGCATGTCCGCGACGGCCTTCAGAAGCTTCGACGTCACCGGTGCGGGCATGTTGGCCGGCCCGACCATGCCGAAGAGCTGATCCGGAATCCGCACCGGCAGACCGGACTCACTCAGGTTCGGCACGTTCGGCAAAGCCGGATCTCGGCCCTCGCCCGTCACCGCCAGCGCCTTGATGCGCCCGGCCTGGATGAGCGGCAGTGAAGTGGCGAGCGAAGCGATCGTGTACTGCACTTCGCCGGCAATCATGGCCGTGTCGGTCTCGTTGCCGGTCTTGAAAGGCACGTGCACCGCCTTGATGCCGACGGCCGCGTTGAACTGCTCCACCGCCAGATGGATGCTGTTGCCTACGCCGCTCGATCCGAAGTTGAGCGTGCCGGGCTTGGACTTGGCCAGTGCGATGAAGTCCTGCAGCGTGTCCACGCCCAGCTTGGGCGACACCGTCAGGACCTGGCGCGAGGTCTGGATCAGACCGAGGTACGTGAAGGACTTCTCGACGTCGTAGCCCGGATTCTTGATGAGGTGCGGCGCGGAGGTCAGCGACGTGGTCGTGCCCATGCCGATCGTGTAGCCGTCGGGGCGCGCACGCGCCACCGCTGCCATGCCGATGGTTCCCGAGCCGCCGATCTTCTGCTCCACGATGACGGTCTGCCCCAGGCGGCCGCCAAGGTCGGCGGCGATCAGGCGCGCCAGGATGTCGACGGCGCCTCCGAAGGGTGTGATCAGTGTGATGGGCCTCTCGGGCCAGGCCCCCTGTGCGAGCAGGCGACCGGGGGAAACGGCAAGGGCAGCGGCACCGGCGGCAATCTGGAACAGGGCGATGCGGCGGCTGGGGCGTGGAGTGAGCACGGCGGAACTCCTGAAGTGACGAATTTATCCAAAAGCATAATGGACAGACCAATAGATCATTCCCCGGTAATACCCCGAAGTGCAATGGCCTCGCGGGACTTCCGTTTCACGCCGATCGGCATTAGAATGGTTTAACCAATAGGCCAATCCATCACTTTCTCGGAGCCGTCCCATGCTCTCCTCTGAAGACAACGAAACGCTCGTCCGCGTGGGCGCAGGCACTGCCATGGGCAGCCTGATGCGCCTTTACTGGATTCCCTTTCTTCCCACCAGCGATCTGCCGGCCGGCGGCATGCCGCAACGGGTGCGTCTGCTGGGCGAGGACCTGATCGCCTTCCGCGACAGCGAAGGCAAGCTCGGCCTGGTGGACCACGCCTGTCCGCATCGTGGTGCCCCACTGGTCTTCGGGCGCAACGAGGATTGCGGCTTGCGCTGCGTCTATCACGGCTGGAAGTTCGGCACCGACGGCCATGTGCAGGACCTGCCCGCCGAGTTGCCCGAAAGCCGCCTGAAGGACAAGGTCCGCCTCAAGGCTTATGCCTGCCGCGAACGGAACGGCATCGCCTGGGCCTACATGGGCCCGCAGCAGGACAACCCGCCGCCGTTGCCCGAGATGGAATGGAACCTCGTGCCCGCCGAGCGCGTTCACGTCAGCTTCCGCGTGCAGGAATGCAACTGGCTGCAGGCGGTGGAAGGCGAGATCGACTCCGCCCACGCGCCGATCCTGCATGGCCGCATCGATGCGCAGGGCGCCATCAGCGACTGGATCGCCAAGCGCGACCTGCGCCCCACCTTCCAATGCCAGCGCCAGCCCTTCGGCATGAGCATCGCCTCGCGCCGCAAGCTCGACGAAGAGACCAGCTACTGGCGGGTGAACCAGTTCCTCCTGCCCTTCTGGACGCTGGTGCCGCCGCAGTCGCAGTACCCCGAACTGTCAGGCCACGCGTGGGTGCCGCTCGACGACCACAACACGCTGTGCATCATGTTTTCCTACCACCCCTCGGAGAAGCTCTACGACAAGTCGCGCGCGCTGTTCGAGAACGGTCACGCGGGCCGCGAGACCGGCCATGCCAGCAAGGACGCCTTCGCGCCCCGACCGGCCACCGAGCCCTTCGCCAAGTACTGGACCAAGTACACCCGCCAGAACGGCTATCTCTTCAACTACGACGCGCAGACCAAGACGTGGTTCTCCGGCCTGCCCGGCCTGTGGGTGCAGGATGCGGCCTGCCAGTCGGGCGTGGCCGCCATCTACGACCGCAGCAAGGAAAACCTCGGCATCAGCGACACCGGCGTCGCGATGACGCGGCGCCTGCTGCTGGACACGGTGCGCAACATGCAGGCCAGCGGCACCGAGCCGCAGGGTGTGGGTGACCCATCGACATTCATGGTGCGTGCCGTGTCGCTCACGCTGCCCGCCGGCGTGCAGTGGCAGGATCACGCCGAACACATGACCGCGCGGCTCGACGCCGGCTTCGGCTACACACCGTGACAGGGCCGCAACTGCTGCTGCGCCAGCTTCGCCGCGAAGCGGAGGGCATCGTCTCGTACGAGTTCGTTTCCGCCAGCGGCGCCCCGCTGCCGGCCTTCACTGCGGGCGCTCACATCGACCTGCACCTGCCCGACGCCCTGCTGCGCAGCTACTCGCTGGTGAACGAACCGGGCGAACGCCATCGCTATGTGGTCGCCGTCGATCGCGCGGCCGGCGGCCGGGGCGGTTCGGCCTGGATGCACAGCACGCCGCGGCCCGGCGATCGACTCGCAAGCAGTCTGCCGGTCAACGACTTTCCGCTATACGAAGATGCGCCGCTTTCGATCTTCATCGCGGGCGGCATCGGCATCACGCCCTTCGTGTCGATGGCTGCGCGTCTGAATACGCTGGGCCGCGCCTGGCGTCTGCACTACTCGGTTCGCTCACGACATCGCGCAGCGTACGTGCGGGAATTGAACGCGCTGGATCGCAGCGGCAATGCCGTGAATCTGCACTGCACCGGCGAGGACATGGAACGGCCGGACATCGCCGCCATCGTGCGCGAGGCACCGGCGGGATCGCACCTGTACTGCTGCGGGCCGAGCGGCATGCTGGACGCATTTGCGAGCGCCTGCAGTGGCCTGCCGCCGCAGCGCGTCCACCTGGAGCGCTTCAGTGCCAGCCAGGAAGCCGCGACCACCGGCGGCTACGAGGTGCAACTCGCCCGCAGCGGCAAGACCCTGAGCGTCGAAGCGGGGAAGTCGCTGCTGGACACCCTGCTCGATGCCGGCGTGCCGGTCCAGTATTCCTGCTCGCAAGGCATTTGCGGCACCTGCTGCATGCCGGTGCTGGAAGGCACGCCCGACCACCGCGACGACTACCTCTCCAACGAGGAGAAGGCGGCCAACCAGTCGATCATGGTCTGCTGCTCCGGCAGCCTCACGCAGCGGTTGGTGCTCGACGTCTGAGCGCATCGCTCCCGAGCGCTGCCCGACCCCTCATACGAGACCGGTATAGGACCCACCGTCCAGCTGCAGGTTCTGTCCCGAGATGAAGCCCGCCTGCGCACTGCAAAAGAACGCGCACGCCGCAGCGAATTCTTCCGGTCGACCAAATCGCTTGGCCGAGATCGTGTCGGCAATCTGCCGCCGAGCCTCTTCCAGGGAGCATCCCTGCTCCTTCATCATCCGCTCGGCCATGTATCGCTGGCGATCGGTGTCGATCCGCTCGGGAAGAAGGTTGTTGATCGTGACGTTGTGGCGGGCGACGTCGTGCGAAACGGCCTTGCTCAGGGCAACGAGACCCGCGCGCGCCGCGGTCGACAGGCCCATGACGGGCACCGGCGCCTTCACCATGGCCGATGTGACATTCACGATGCGGCCGAACTTGCGTTGCACCATCCCCGGCAGCACGGAACGCAGCACCAGAACGGGTGCCAGCAGGTTCGCCTCCAGCGCGGCAAGCCAGGCGGCGTGGTCCCACTGATCGATGGTTCCGGGCGAGGGACCGCCATTGTTGGTGACCAGAATGTCAGGGTCCGGGCACGCCGACACCAACCGCTCGCGCCCGGTCGCGGTGTTCAGGTCGGCAACGACCGTATGGACTTCGGCGCCTGTGGCAGCCCTGATCTCTTCTGCGGCTGCGGCGAGGCGGGTCTCGTCGCGCCCGTTGATCCAGACTTCGCATCCTTCCGAAGCCAGGGCCATGGCACAGGCTTTGCCCAGTCCTTGCGAAGAGGCCATGACAAGCGCACGACGTCCTTTGATACCGAGGTCCATGGGTGATCACTTTCGGAATGGTTCAGTTGCCCGTGAAACGGGCCTTTCGCTTTTCCTGGAATGCCGCACGCCCTTCGGCGAAGTCGCGACTGGCCGCGGTGAGCGCCTCTCGCTGCCGGATGGCCGCCATGTCGATGCACCCCGCCGCGATCTCGTTGAGCGACCGCTTGGTGGACTGAACCGCCAGCGGTGCGAGCTCGACGATCTCGTCCACGAGTCCCGCCACAGCGCCGTCGAAGGCCGACGACTCGGCGACTTCCTCCAGGCAGCCCATGTGCAACAGCATCTCGGCCGTGAACCGCCTCGCCGTGAGGAAAGCACGCTTGGCGCCGGAGACTCCCATGCGAGCGACATAGCGTTGCAGGCCGCTCGGGTAGTAGTGCAGTCCGAGGGCCGTCGCAGGCATGCGGAACTCGATCCCTGACAGGCCCACGCAAAGATCACAGGCCAGGACAAGGTCGGTGGCGCCTCCGTAGACGCTGCCGTTGAGTGCGCAAACCGTGACAGGCCGCAGCGCCGCCAGCGCATCGGCGACCCGCTCGAACGGCACGGATTCATCCCGGCCGGCCTCACCGTCGAAGCCGCCGATGTGATAGCCCGCGCAGAACACCGGCCGGGGCTGCCCCTGCGTGTTGGCGGTGAGCTTCACCACGCGGATGCCCGCGTCCGCATCGATGCGCTGGAAGTGCCCCAGCAGCACGCGCAGGTCGGCATCCTCCAGACGGTTGCGGTGCGCGGGACGGTTGAGCGTGAGGGTCGCGACGCTGCCATCCAGCGTCAGCAGCGGCTCGGAGGGCGACGAGGTCGCGTCATGAGAAGCCATGCGCACAGCCCTCATTGCCAGCCATAGACGGCGAGGGTGCCTTCGCCCGCCTCCAACCGCCGAAGGATCGCGGCCTCTTCGGCCTCGCGCTTGCGCCCCGCAGCGACGACCTCGGCAGCGCGCGCCTGCGGAATGGCGACGACGCCATCGAAGTCGCCCACCACGAGATCACCCGGATGAACGATGACGTCGCCCATGGTGACCGGGTAGTTGATCCAACCCGTGGCGCCGAAGTCCTTGCCGGTCCCGCGGATGCACAGGCCTCGCGCGAAGACCGGAAACCCGATCTCGCCCAGCAAGACGCCGTCGCGCACGCACCCGTCGATGACGAGGCCCGCGAGGCCGCGTACCTTGGCCATGGTGGTCATGATCTCGCCCCAGTAACCATGTTCGTACACGCCGCTCGTGAACACCACGAGCACGTCGCCGGGCTGTGCCACATCGAGCGCGCGGTGAAGCCACAGGTTGTCCCCCCCAGGCGAGTGCACTGTGAGCGCGGAGCCCGCGAAGCGGAAGTGCGGCGCCACAGGGCGGATGGCCGAAGGCAGCGCGCCGATCTTCTTGCCCGCTTCATGCAGCGTCGCCGTCGGCAGGCAGGCCGCGTCCGACGCGAGCCCGGGGTCGAGGCGCTGGAAATCCAGGCGGGTGGTCAGGGCGGGATCGTGCTTCTTCATGCGAGTCATGCGCCCTGGCGAGTCTGGAGCTGGTGGTACTTGAATTGCCTGCGCGCCTCGTCGAGGCGCATGCCTCCCCGCACCGCTTCGCGGATGCGTTGCTCGGCCGCATCGATAGCCTGCGCCGTATCCAGCACCTTGTCTTCGTGCGTCTTGGGGATCACGACGACACCATCCGAATCCCCGACAACGATGTCGCCGGGCGCGACGCGGGCGTCGCCGATGTTCACCGGCACGCCGATGGCCTCGACCTGCACGCGGTCCTTGCCCGTACGCATCCAGTGGTCCTTGCTGAAGACTGCGTAGCCCAGTTCGCGGCAGAGATAGGTGTCGCGGCACACGCCGTCGATCACCGTGCCCGCGATGCCGCGCCGATGCGCGATCTCGGTGAGGATGTCGCCCCACACGGTCGCGTTGTCGCGGCCGCCGTTGTCGAGCACGATGACGCTGCCCGGCGGCACGTCGTCGATGTAGTCACCCACGGTGCCTGCAGGGTTGCCCGCGGGGCCGTAGAGCAGCGTCCATGCGCGCCCGGCCATGCGAAAGGCGCTATCGCGCGGCTTGATGCGGTAGCACTGGCCGGCGATGCCGAGCTTGTCCAGCGCATCGCTGAGCGTGGCGGTGTCGAATCGCGCGGCGCGCGCGATGTTGAGGTCCGTGGTGTCGGTCTTGGCATCCATGGTGTTCATTGCTCCAGCATGTGTTCGTAGTTGCCGCCCATCACCTCGCCGATGGGCGTTCCGGCCAGGATGGCCTTGGCCATTGCGGCTTCCTTGGCCGCGATCGATTCGGCCGCGTCGAGCACGCGTTCGATGTTGGCCGCGGCGATGAAGATCACCGCGCTGCGATCGGCCAGGACGTAGTCGCCGGGCCAGACCGCCACTTCGTTCCCCGACGTGGTGCCGATGGTCACCGGCACCTGCACGCCGAGCTCCACGACGCGGCCGCGCGCGGTGCGCGAGGTGAGGCTGCGGCTGAAGACGGGGAATTCATACGCCATGGCCTCGTCGACATCGCGCAGCGGCCCGTCGGCCACCACGCCTGCCACGCCGCGCACCTTCGCGCCCAGCGTGAGAAGGCCGCCCCAGCAGCCGGCTTCGACGCCCGACCGCTGCTCGACCACGATGACATCGTCGGGCCCCGACTGTTCGATGGCCGTGCAGCCCAGGTGCCGCGGCGGGCCGGACGGCGGCGCGCCCGGGCCGACTTTCATGGTCACTGCGCGGCCGGCGATGCGGCCCGCGCCGCTGCGCTGCGGAAGGCCGGTCACCGCACCCGGAAGCGCCAGCTTGTCCAGCGCATCGGAAACCGCGCAGGCATCGAGCCGGCGCAGGCGTTGTACGTTGAGATCACTCATGTGTCGTCAGGCAGAAAGGTTCAGGGAAGCGTCTTCCACGCCGCGAAGGCGAGGCCGGTGCCGGTCAGCGCGGCGGTGCGATAGCCGGGCACGTATTCGATCCACTCCAGATCGAGATCGCGCGCCATCTCCCCGACCACGAGCCAGTTGCGGATCTCGGAACTGCCCGCCTGCAACTGCTTCGGATCGAGCGAGGCGAGCGTGGCGCTGTCCTTGGCGCGGATCGCGTTGATGATCTTGTGGTCCAGTTCCTCGTCGACGACGAAGTGACTGAGTCCACCGGAGGCGATCACACCGACACGGATGTCCTGCGGCCATTCGGCGATCAACTCGCGCAGCGCCTTGCCGAGCGCGACGCAGCGGCGCGGCGTCGGCTGGTTCGGCGGATCGAAGGTGTTGAGGATCACCGGGATCACCGGCAGCTCGTAGTCCTTGAGCAGGCGGCGGTGGATGAACTGGAAGGCGTGGCCCTCGAACTGGCCGCGTTCGAGCCCGTCCATGGCGGTGATGTCGAAATCGCGGTCGCACAGCTTCCGGATCAGCCACTCGGCAAGATCGCTCTTCACCGGATATTCGCGGTCAACCTCGGGCTCGTGACGCCACATGCGCGCGGACTTGACCCAGTTGTCGCCAGGCGCGGCCGGCTCGCGCGCGGTGTTGCGGATCGTGGGGCCGAAGTAGATCGCGAATGCCGGGTTGTTGGTCGTGCGGAAGAGCTCGGTCTGGTCGTCGCCCACGATCAGCAGCACATCGAGTCGCGCCTCGCGGATGCGCCGGCCGAGCTCGTCCATTGCGGCTTCCGCGGCGTCGAAGCGCTCGCTCATCTTCTCGGGCGTGACCATGGCCTCGGAACCGGCCGGTGCAGCGGCGAGGAGCGCTTCGTAGTCGGTCTTCGCGCCGCTCTTGTCGTAGTAGTGGGGATTCTTCGTGTCGATGACACGAAATCCGTGCTGCCAGTCCTCGCGCTGCGAGACCAGCATGATGCTGTGGGAGGAGCCGAACGCGGCTGCAAGTCGGGCCATGGTGCTCTTTCGCTTTCAGATGACGAATCGCGCGCGCAATTGCGCGATCTGTTCGCAACCGTAGCCCAGATCGGCCAGGATCGCATCGGTCTGGTCGCCCTGATTCGGCGCGGGCTTCATCGGTCCTTCGCCGCGCGGATGGCGCGAGAACTGCATGGGAAGGCCCACGACCTCGATGTCACCGAGCTCGGGGTGGTGCATCGGGCGCGCCATGCCCAGGTGCCGGACCTGCGGGTCGTCGAACATGCGGTCGACCGTGTGGATCGGCCCGCACGGTACGCCGGCCTTGAGCAGGCGCTCGGTCCATTCCGCGGTGGTCCGCGTCCTTAACACCTCTCCCACGGCAGCGTTGACGCGCGCGCGGTTCTGCACGCGCTCAGGATCGGAGCCGAAGCCCGGCTCCTGCACGAGATGCGGAACATCGAGCGCTTCGCACAGGCGCCGCCACATGTTCTGGCCTATGGCCGCGAGATTGATATGGCCGTCGCGCGTCTGGAAAACACCCGTCGGCACCGTCAGCGGATGCTCGTTGCCGGTGGCCTTCGGGATCTTGCGGTCGATGAGCCATTGCGCGGCCTGGAAGTCGAGCATCGCGATCTGCGCTTCGAGCAGCGAGGTCTGCACCCATTGGCCCTCGCCGGTCGAATCGCGCTCCAGCAGCGCGGCCATGATCGCCTGCGCGCAGAAGTGCCCCGCGCACAGGTCCGCGATCGGGATGCCCACGCGCATCGGCCCGTCCTCGGGCTTGCCGGTGACGCTCATCAATCCGCCCATGCCTTGCGCGATGGAATCGAAGCCGGGCCAGCTCGCATAGGGGCCGTCCTGGCCGAAGCCCGAGATGCTCGCGTAGACCAGCCGCGGGTTGATGGCGCGCAACTCGTCCGGGCCGATGCCGAGGCGGTACTTCACATCGGGCCGGTAGTTCTCGATGAAGACGTCGGCCTGCGCGACGAGCCGGTGCAGGATCTCGCGCCCCTGCGGCTCCTTCATGTTGAGCGTCAGGCTCTCCTTGTTGCGATGCAGGTTCTCGTAGTCCGCGCGGTTGTGATCGCGGCCGCCGATCATGTCGTCGCCGCCGGGCGCGCCGGGCGGGATCTCCAGCTTGATCACGCGTGCGCCGAGGTCGGCGAAGGTGCGGATCGCTGTCGGGCCGGCACGCACGCGCGTGGCATCGAGGATGGTGAAGCGCGACAGCGGGCCCTTGCGTATCGTTTCGGTGGCGGGCGTCTGGGTGGTGGGCATGCAGGTCTCCGTCACGCGGGCGTGAACATGGGCACGGCGTGGCCGCCGTCGCTCGGCTTGAAGACGACACGCACCGTCTGGCCGATGGAGACCGCCGCCGGATCGCAGTCCACCAGGTTGGTCATCAGCGTGACGCCCTCGGCCAGCGTCACGAACGCCAGCGTGTAGGCGGCCTCGCCCTTGCCCATGGTGCTGAACGAATACAGCGTGCCGGTGCCGGCGGCCTGCAGCCATTCGGTGTCGGCGCTCAGGCAATGCGGACAGATGTCGCGCGGGTAGTGATGCACTTCGCCGCAGGCCCTGCACTTCTTGACGAGCAGGCGCCCTTCGTCGGCGGCGGTCCAGTAGGGCAGCGATTCAGGCAGCACGCGCGGTGCGGGGATGCGGCGCGACGCGCCTGCGGAGGTTGCAGTGGTGCCCATGGTCTTCAAAGCCTTTCAAGGATCAGCGTGCCGGCGGTGTGGCGCGAGGCCAGCGCACCGCCGATGCCGTTCGCGAGCGCGAGGGTGCAGTTCGGCACTTGCACTGCGGGATGGGCTTCGCCGCGCAACTGGCGCACCGCCTCGATGATCTTGGTGACACCGCCGCGATTGGCCGGATGGTTGTTGCACAGGCCGCCGCCGTCCGTGTTGAAAGGCAGCTTGCCGACGCCCGAGATCAGGTTGCCGTCGGCCACGAAGCGGCCGCCTTCGCCCTTTCTGCAGAAGCCGAGGTCTTCGAGCTGCATCAGCACGGTGATGGTGAAGCTGTCGTAGAGCGAGGCGTACTGGATGTCCGCCGGCGTCACACCGGCTTCCGCAAAGGCCAGCGGACCCGACCACGCAGTCGCCGAATAGGTGAGATCGAGCTTGCCGCCCATCCCGTGCTTGGGCGCCTCGCCGGTGCCGCGCACCTTGACCAGCGGTCGCTTCAGGTCGCGCGCGATTTCCGGACGCGCGACGATGATCGCGCCGCCGCCGTCGCTCATCACGCAGCAGTCGAGCCGGTGCAACGGGTCGCTCACCATCGGCGAATTCACCACGTCATCCACCGTGACCACCTCGCGGAGCATCGCATGCGGGTTGTGCTGCGCGTGGTGCGAGGCAGCGACCTTGATCCACGCAAGCTGCTCGCTGGTCGTGCCGAACTCGTACATGTGCCGTTTCGCCACGGCGGCGTAGAGGTTCTGCGTGGCCGGGCCGTAGGGCAACTCGAAGGCGAGCTCCGGCGCATCGGGGTCCGGCGGCTTCAGCGCGAGCGGCGCCCTCGCTGCGTTGCCTTTCGCTGCGGCCTGGGCGGCCGCCATCTGCGCACGCGGCCGGCCGGCGAGCGTGATCAGCGCGACATTGCAACGCCCCGCCGCGATGGCCTCGGCCGCATGCGCCACATGGAGGATGGGCGCCGAGCCGCCGCATTCCGTCGAGTCCACATGGCGCAGCTTGAGGCCGAGATACTCGGCCATCGTGGTGGTACCCAGCCCGGGCGCATCGCCAGCGCAGAAGTAGCCGTCGATGTCGTGCTTCGACAGGCCAGCGTCTTCCAGTGCGCCCTTGGCCACGTCGGCGTGCAGTCGCACCACCGACAGGTCATCGGCCTTTCGCGTGGGATGTTCGTAGGCGCCGACGATGCAGGCGGATCCGTTGAGGCTCATATCGATTCCAGTGCTCCATGACGCTGCGCATCGAAAGCGGCGCAGCCAATTCCAGAAATCCCGCGGAACCGGCTTCGCCGGGCCGGCGGGATTGCCCCCTGCAAGGGGGTGCAGAGCCACACGAAGTGGGCGAGGCTGGGGGTGAGCGTCATTGATCAGGGGTGAAGCCGGAGGCTTTGATCACCGGGCCCCAGTACGCGAGCTCCTTGCGCTCCAGCTTGTCCATCTCGTCGGCCGGGCGGAAATCAGGATTCAGGGTCGCCTTGTTCATCAGGATGTCGCGCACCTCGGGCAAGTCCAGCACTTGCTTCAGCGCGTTCTGCATGCGGTCGAGCTGGCCTTGCGGCGTCTTCGCGGGCGCCCACATGCCGGTCCACGCGTCGCCGGTGTCGATATCGATGCCCTGCTCCTTGAAGGTCGGCACGTCAGGGAGCAGCGGCGAGCGCTTCGCACCGAAGACGGCGATGACGCGCGCCTTGCCTGTCCCCTGGTGCGGCAGGATGTCGCCGGCCGTCATCACGCCGGCCGACACCTGCCCGCCGAGCAGATCGGTGACCAGCGGACCGTTGCCACGATAGGGCACGGCCTGCAGGTTCACGCCGATGGCCTTGCCGAGCTGCAAGCCGCTGAAGTGCGTATGGCCACCGGCGCCCGCGGTGCCGAAGCTCGCTTGCTGCGGATGCGACTTGGCCCACGCCACGAAGTCCTTCGCGTTCCTGACGCCGGTGTCCTGGCCGACGGCCAGCGCGAGCGGATAGGACACCATGACCGCCACCGGCGCGAAGTCCTTCAGCATGTCGTACTTCAGCACGGCCGGTGGATAGAGCAGCGTCTGGAACACCGGCGTGGCGTTGGGCGCGATCATGTACGTGAGGCCGTCCGGCGCGGCCGCCTTGAGCGCCTGCGCTGCAATCCGACCGCCGGCGCCGGGCTTGTTGTCGATGATGATCGGCTGCTTGAGCACCATCGACAGCTTCTCGGCCAGCACGCGGGCCACCGTGTCGGTCGAGCCGCCGGGCGGGAAGCCCACGAGGATCTTGATCGGCTGATCGGATTGCGCACTGGCCGTCATCGAGACGCCCAGCATCGCGGCGAGCAGCGCCGCATTGAAAGTCTTGCGATTCACCTTGCTTGTCTCCTTGGTTGATATCGAAGCGTTGCCCGCAATCAGTCGCGGGCCGCGGCCATGCGCCGCAGATGCCACGCGGCATCGCCGAAGAGTTGGCCGATGACCACCAGCCGCTTGGCGTAGTGGCCGACGCGGCACTCGTCGGTCATGCCCATCGCACCGTGCATCTGGATTGCCGCGAGCGCGATCTGACGGCCCTGCTGGCTCGCGAGGACCTTGGCGGCGGACACGAGGCGGCGGCGCTGCGCGGCGTCATCGGCCTCGACTGCCATCGCGGCGGCGCAGGCCATGGACTTGAGCTGCTCCAGCCCGATCGCCATGTCGGCCATTCGGTGCTGCAGCACCTGGAACTTCGCCAGCGGCGAGCCGAACTGCCGGCGGGTGCGCAGGTGCTCGGCGGTCTGAGCGAGAAGCGCTTCGACCGCACCCACGGTCTCGGCGCAAAGGGCCGCGACGGCGGCATCGAGCGCGGCTTCGATGGCGTCGTCGGCCTTCCCGCGCACGCCGAGCAGCCGATCGGCCCCGACCAGCACGCGATCGAATCGCACATGCGCGGCGCGGCGGCCATCGAGCGTGTCGAAGCTCTGGACCTGCACGCCAGGCGCACGGGCGTCGACCGCGAACACGCTGGCGCCGCTATCGCCGGTGCTGCGCGCCGCGACGAGCAGCAGGTCCGCCGTGTCGCCGTGCAGCACCAGGGTCTTGCGGCCTTCGAGCACATAGCCCTCCGGCGTTTCGGTGGCGCGGGTGCGAATGCGCTGCCAGTCGTAGCGCATGCCCTCTTCGTAGAGCGCCACCGCCGCCTGGATGCGGCTTTCGGCCATCGCGGGCAGCCATTGCCGCTGCTGGGTTTCGGATGCCAGCCGCCGCAGCAGCTCGCCCGCCATGACCGTACTCGCCACGAACGCGCCGCCGCCCAGCGCCCGGCCGAGCTCCTGGGCGACCAACATCACCTCGACGGCGCCCTGCCCCGTGCCGCCCATGTCGGCATCGAAAGGCAGGCCCAGCAAGCCCAGCTCGGCCATGGCGCTCCAGCGCTGCGCCGATTGCCCGCGGGTCTCGGCGTTGCCACGGTGCTCGGCGGGATACTCGCCGTCGCAGAAACGGCGCACCGCATCGCGCAGCGCCAGATGATCGTCGTTGAGGGAAAAGTCCATCGTCGTGCTCGTGTTGCTTCAGAACGCGTCCAGGGCGGCGCGCGCGATCAGGTTGCGCTGGACTTCATTGGTGCCGCCGTAGATCGTGACCTTGCGGGAGTCGAGGCAGTTCGCGGCGAGCGCGACCATCGAGTCGTCGGTCGCGGCCTGGTCGAGCCGTTCGAGGAATTGCGCCTCCAGCGAGAACGGCACCGCATCCGGGCCGGCGATGTCGACCAGCGTTTCGTAGATGGCTTGGCGCAGCTCGGTGCCGCGCACCTTGAGCATCGACGCCTCCACCGCCGGAACGGGGCTCTGCTGGTTGGCGCTCAACAACCGCAGCGCGGTGAACTCGAGCGCCATCAGCTCGACTTCGAACTGGGTGAGGCGCGCCTGCAGCACGGCATCGCCATCCAGCCCCTGCTGCGTCGCGAGCCGCCGTGCACGCGCCAGTTGCTGCTTGCACGAGCCGATGCCGGCGATGCCGGTGCGCTCGTGGCCCAGCAGGTACTTGCCGCACGACCAGCCCTTGTGCAGTTCGCCCACCAGGTTCTCGACCGGCACGCGCACGTTGTCGAGGTAGCACTCGTTGAGGTCCTCTCCGCCTTCGAGCATGCGGATGGGCCGCACCGTGATGCCGGGCGTTGCCATGTCGATCAGCAGGAACGAGATGCCTTCCTGTGGCTTCGCGGCTTCAGGGTCGGTCCGGACGAGCGCGAACATCATCGAGCACCACTGCGCGTACGAGGTCCAGACCTTGTGGCCATTGACGACGAAGTGTCTGCCGTCGGGTTCGAGCACCGCGCTGGTCCGCACTGCCGCGAGGTCGGAACCGGCGCCCGGTTCCGAGAAGCCTTGCGCCCACCAGGTGTTGCTCTGGCGGATGTCGGGCAGATATTTCTTCTTCTGCTCGTCGGTGCCGAAGGCGTGCAGCACCGGGCCGAGCATCTGGATGCCGCTGGCGATGATGCGCGGCGCGCCGCCGAGCAGCGTCTCCTCGTCGAAGATGTAGCGCTGCAGGTGGTTCCAGCCGGGTCCCCCGTGCTCGACCGGCCAGGCCGGCGTGAGCCAGCCGCGTGCTTCGAGGATGCGGAACCAGGTCACGTAGTCGGCGTGTTCGAGACGCAGGCCGAGCTCGACCTTGCGGCGGATGTCGGCAGGCAGACGGGCTCGGACGAACTCGCGCACTTCCAGGCGGAAGGCTTCGTCGGCGGGCGAGAACTGCAGCTTCATGTCCCGGTCCTCAGGCAGTGGCCACGACCAGCGCATCGAGCGCCAGCACGGAAGGCGTCGTCCCCGCCGGATAGGCCACGAGCGGGTTGATGTCGATCTCGCTGATCTGGGGGTTGGCGCGCATCTGCTCGCCGACCCGTGCGACGACGCGGGCGATCGCCTTCAGGTCCACGCCGGCTTCACCGCGCGTGCCGCGCAACACCGCGGCGGCCTTGAGACGGCCGAGCTCGACCACGATGTCGTCCTCGGCCATGTCGGCCGGGATCAGGCGCACATCCTTCAGCGCCTCGATCCAGATGCCGCCGAGGCCCACCAGCACGACAGGGCCCCATTCGGGATCGCGCTTTGCGCCCACCACCAGTTCGAGTCCGCGCGGGCCCATGGCTTCGACCAGCGCGCCGTCGAGCTGCAATTCCGGACGGTGACGGCCGACGTTGTCGAACAGACGCCGCCAGCCTTCACGCACGGCGGCTTCGTCGGCCAGCCCGACGAGGACCCCGCCGACATCGCTCTTGTGGGGCAATTCGCTGGCCTGCGCCTTGAGCACCACCGGGAAACCGATGTCCTTGGCGATGTCCACGGCCTCGTCGGCGCTGCGCGCGAGCGCACCCCGGGGGACCGTCAGGCCGGCGCGGGCGAGCCACGCCTTGCCCTGGTATTCGGGAAAGATGCCATTGGCAGGCACCGGACCGGGCAGCGGCAACGCGCGAGGCTGCGCCTGCGCGACGCGAGCCGCGCGTTGCAGCGCCTCGCCGTAAGCGGCGACGCGACGCAGCGCACGCAGCGCGCGATCGGCCGAGCGGAACAGCGGCACGCCGCTCGCGTGGATGGCCTCTATGAAGAATGGCTCGATCGGGCTCGCATCGCCAGTCAGCACCAGCACCGCGGGCTTGCGCGCCTTCGCAATGGCCGGAACGATGTGCTCGGCCTTGTCCTTCTGCGCCACCACGGGGCCGACCGGGATCGCCAGCACGATGCTGCCGATGCGCGCGTCGTCCAGCATGGTCAGCAGCAGCTCGCCGATCAGGCCGGGCTGGCGCACGCCGATGGTGGTGTAGTCCAGCGGGTTCTCGGCCACCGCGTAGGGCGGCAACATGGCGCGGAGCTTGTCGACCGTGGCGGGCTCGAGTTCCGGCAGTTCCAGGCCAAGGTCGTCGGCGAAATCGAGCGCGAGGTTCTTCATCGCGCCGGAGCCGGTCATGAAGGCGGCGCCACCCACCGGAGGCTGCGGATAACGCAGAAGGATCGCGGTCGTGTCCAGCAATTCATCCAGCGACTCCACGACCACGACGGCCTCGCGCCGCAACAGCGCGATGGCCGTCGCGTGGTCGCCGGCCAGTGCGCCGGTGTGCGATTGCGCGGCCTCGCGCGCGCGCTCGCTGCGCCCCGGCATCAGCAACACCACCGGCTTGCCCTTGGCACGCGCCTCCGCGGCCAGTCGCAGGAAGAGGCCCGGGCGGCGGATCTGTTCCGCGTACACGGTGATG
Organism: Variovorax ureilyticus; assembly: GCF_037889935.1. Classification (NCBI taxonomy): domain Bacteria; kingdom Pseudomonadati; phylum Pseudomonadota; class Betaproteobacteria; order Burkholderiales; family Comamonadaceae; genus Variovorax; species Variovorax ureilyticus. The sequence continues at coordinate 203,152 of NZ_JBBKZU010000007.1, read as the reverse complement.
ACGCGGGTCTGCGCATCGCCAACGTAGTGCGCGAGCACGTCTTCGACGCTCACCGAGACCTCGTTGCCGGTGGAAAACACCGATGTCACCGGAACGCCGTTGCCGAGGAAAGCATCGCGCAGGGTCGCGGCCATGAAGCCGCTTTGCGCCACGACGCCAACGCCGGGCCGCCGCTCGCGCTCGCGCACGGCCAGCGGCTCGAAGGTGACGGGCACCCCGGCCGCGAGATTGGTGAAGCCCATGCAGTTCGGGCCGACGAGCACGATGCCAGCGTCGCGCGCCGCGCGTGCCAGCGTCTCCTGCTTCGCCTGGCCCTCTTCGCCCGCCTCCGCGTAGCCCGATGCGAACAACACCGCCGCATGGCAGCCGCGCGCGGCGAGGGACTTCACGGCCTCCAGCACGCCGGCTTCGGGAATGGCGAGCACCGCCAGGTCGATGCCCTCGGGCAGTTCGTCGACCGACTTCACGCAGCCGCGTCCGTTGATTTCCACGCTGCCACGGCTCACGAGATGCAGCGCGCCGTCGTAGCCGAAGCGCTCCAGGTTGCCCTGCACGAAACCGCCGAAGGAGCGGGGGTCGGCGGAGGCGCCAACGATGGCAATGGAGCGCGCCGTCATCACGCGCTGCAGGTTGAGGTGGTTGGCATTCATGTGACGCATTCTGGCATACCCAAATAGCTTGTCAACACACCAGAAGAGAATTTCGAGGAAGCCAGAGATGCGCTTCGGGCGCCCGCAGGCGCTGAATCTCATTAGGGGAATCGCTAAGGACAGGCATGCATTCCCAACATGAATCGCCCTCGGCCAAGCCGTCGCACCGGGCGCATCTTGGCATTCAAATAAATATTTCTTGCATACCAACACCGACAGGTGGTATGTTCCCATCCATGGAAACCGATCACGACCCCTCCCTTCTTTCCGACGAAGACACCGCCAGCGACGAGTCGCGTCGGCGCGGTGGCCGCGCGAACGAGATCCGCACGGTGCTGCAGGAGGAAATCGAAAGCGGCAGCCTTCCGCCGGGCGCGCCGCTCGACGAGCGGGCACTGGCCGCGCGCTTCCAGGTGTCACGCACACCGGTGCGCGAGGCGCTGCAGCAGCTCGCCGCGCGCGACCTGGTGCGAATCGCGCCGCGCCAGGGCGTGACCGTGGCGCGCCTGTCCATCAACCAGGTGCGCGCGATCATGGAAAGCATCGGCGAGCTGGAGGCGCTGGCCGCCAAGCTCGCCGCGCGCCGGGTGGACGACCCGCTGCGCAAGACGCTGGACGACGCCATCCAGCGCTGCCAGGACGCGGCGGTGCAAGGCGGTGCGGCCGAATATGCGATCGCCAACACTTTCTTCCACGAGTCCGTCTACGACGGCGCGCGCAATCCGTACCTCGCCGAACTCATCCGCAATGCGCGCCGGCAGATCCAGCGCTACCGCCTGAAGGACTTCCAGACCAAGGCGCAGATCAGCAAGTCGCTGCAGGACCACCTGCGCGTGGCCCGCGCGATTCAGGACGGGGACGAAGCCCTCGCCTCCCACGCGATGCTGCTCCACGTGCCCTCGGGTTCCACCGGCTTCTCCGAATTCCTGGCCCGCATGCCGATGAGCTTCTTCGAGAGCGAAGGCGCGGACCACTGACCTTCCTCTTCACAAGCACTCCGCAGGACATCCCCATGGCCTCATCCGGTCGTTCCATCGACTTGCCCGGCGCGTCGCACAACGCGCCGATCCCCGCCGGTGCACGCGTCGGCAACATCCTCTGTTCCTCCGCCATCGCCGGCAAGGACCCCGCCACCGGGCAGCTCCCCGAAGACATGGCGGCACAGGCGGGCAATGCCTTCGCCAACCTGCGCGCGCTGCTCGAAGCTGGCGGCGCCACGCTGGCCGACGTGGTCAAGCTCTCCGTCACCGTCCGCGACAACGCGGTGCGCGAGGCGGTCAATGCCGAGTGGCTGGCCGCGTTTCCCGATCCTCACGATCGCCCGGCGCGCCACATCACGGTGGTTCCGCTTCAGCACGGCATGTGGCTGCAGCTCGAAGTGATGGCCGTCATCCGATAAACCCGAAAGCCCCTGGAAAGCGCTTCTTTCATGATCATCGATTCCCACGCCCACATCGTCATGCCGCCCGAGAGCTTCCGCTTCATGGCGGAGCTGGTGGGTGGCCGCGCCAACCCCAACACGCTGCCGAAGATCCCCGACGCCTCGGTGCGCAAGGTGGCCGAAGAGCTGGTGAAGAGCATGGACAACGTCGGCACCGACATCCAGTTCATCTCGCCGCGCCCTTACCTGCAGATGCACTCCGTCAAGCCCGGCCGCGTGACGGAGCTGTGGACGACGCACTGCAACGACCTCATCGCACGCTTCGTCGAGATGTTCCCCGACCGCTTCCGCGGCGTCGCCGGGCTGCCGCAATACATGGACGAGCCGCTGGAGCTGCGCGTGATCCCGGAACTGCAACGCTGCGTGACGCAGCTCGGTTTCGTCGGCTGCCTGATCAACCCCGATCCGACCGAAGGCCTGGGCGATCCGCCGGGGCTGGGCGATGCGTTCTGGCATCCCCTCTACAAGGCGATGACCGAGCTGGACGTGCCGGGCCTGATCCACTCCGCGGGCAGCTGCAGCGCGCGCGAGTCATACACGCTGAAGTTCATCAACGAGGAAAGCATCGCTGTCGTCTCGCTGCTCGGCGCGAAGACCTTCGACACTTTCCCCGACCTCAAGATCGTCGTGGCGCACGGCGGCGGCGCGATCCCCTACCAGATGGGGCGCTTCCGCTCGTGGAACGTGCGCAAGGGCGAGAAAGAGACCTTCGACGAGCAGCTGCGCAAGCTCTACTTCGACACCTGCAACTACAGCAAGGAAGCCATCGAGCTGCTGCTGAAGGTGGCCGGCACCGACAACGTCCTCTTCGGCACCGAGAAGCCGGGCACCGGCAGCTCGCGCGACCCGATCAGCGGGCGTGACTACGACGACATGAAGCCCGTCATCGAGAGCATCGAGTGGCTCACCGACAAGCAGCGCACCGACATCTTCGAATGCAACTGCCGTCGCGTCTATCCGCGCGCGTTCCGCAGGGACGAGGACTGCCGCTGATCGCGCGCACGCGCAAGCCTGAACCACACTGGAGACCCTCTCATGCCGATGAGCAAGGAAGACAACGAACTGCTGACGCGCGTCGAAAACGGCGCCCCGATGGGGGAAATGATCCGCCAGCACTACTGGCTGCCAGCCGTCCCCTCCATCAAGCTCGAAGCCGACGGCGCGCCGGTGCGCATCCGCCTGCTGGGCAAGAACTACGTGGCCTTCCGCGCCACCGATGGTTCGGTCGGCGTGCTCGACGAGCAGTGCCCGCATCGCAAGGCCTCGCTCGCGCTGGCGCGCAACGAGGACAACGGCCTGCGCTGCATCTATCACGGCTGGAAGTTCAACGTCAAAGGCGAGGTCGTCGAAGCCCCCAACCACACCGGCGACCAGGCGCAGTTCTGCAAGCATGTGCGCGTGAACCGCTACACGACGGCGGATCGCGGTGGCATCGTCTGGGTCTGGCTCGGCAAGGGCGACACTCCGCCGCCCTTCCCCGACCTTCCCTTCATCGACCTGCCGCCGAACCAGCGTTCGGTGACCAGCGCAGAGGTGCCGACCAACTGGGTGCAGGGCGTCGAAGCCTCGATGGATTCCTCCCACGTGGGCGTGCTGCACGAATCGACCACGCAGATCACCGCGGGCGGCGGCAACGAACGCATGCTGATGACCAAGGCGCTCGCGCCCAAACTGGAATTCGAGGAACGCCCCTACGGCTACCGCTACGCCGCGCTGCGCACGCTGCCCGACGGCCAGGTCTACGCGCGCGTCAACAACTTCGTGATGCCGTGGTACGGGATCATCTGCCCGCCCGACGCCAACGGGCCTACCACGGTGTTCTTCTCGACGCCGGTGGACGATGTGACGCACCGCGCGTGGTTCGTGCACTTCAACCCGAAGCGCCCACTCGGCATGACGGTGATGTCGGCCTCTCCGGACGTGTGGAACTTCCCCCCGCTGCCGCCCGGCGGCCCCAACGAGAACTGGGGGCAGAACCGCGACCTCATGAAGCGCGGCCACAAGACCGGCTTTCCGCAGCACCTGGGCACCGAGGACTTCGCGATGTTCATCAGCCAGGGGCCAATCGTCGACCGCACCGACGAGCAGCTGTGTTCCGCGGACGGCGCGGTGCTCCGCGTTCGCCAGATGCTGCTGAAGGCCGCGCGCGAGTTCATGGAAGGCAAGGCGCCGACGATGGCGCACCACCCGGAGCTCGACTACCGGAAAATCCGCTCGATCGGGGGCGTGATCTCCAACCCGGGTGAATGGCGACAGCTGGCGGATCTCTAGGTGCGGGGTTCCGGCAAGGGAATCACTGGCCACACAACTATTCGGAGACAACAATGAAACTCACCCGTCGCAGCCTGCTGGCGTCCGGCGCGGCCATGCTGGCGGTGCCCCAGGTCATTCATGCGCAAGGCAAGCCGGTGATCCGCATCGTCGTGGGTTTTCCGCCCGGCGGCGCGACCGACGCGATCATCCGCGCCGTCGCGGACCGCCTGCCGGCGCTGCTCGGCCAGCCGGTGATCATCGACAACAAGCCCGGCGTAGGTGGACGCATCGCGGCCGACACAGTGGTTGCGGCACCGGCGGACGGGCTGACCTACATGGCGGCACCGAACGCCACGCCGACTTTCCAGACGCTGGTGTTCCCCCACGAAATTCGCTGGAACATCCTCAAGGATTTCGTGCCGGTGGGGACGCTCGCGTCGTATCCGCTCGGGATGGGGGTGGCGAACAACACCGGCGCGAAGAACGTGCCCGAGTTCATCGAGTGGGTACGCCGCCATCCCGGGAAGGCCAGCTTCGGCGCCCCGGGGCTGGGCGGGCAGAACGCCTTCCTCGGCGTCCAGCTTGCGAAGACGGCGGGTATCGACCTGCCCGTGACCCCCTACAAGGGCACGCCGCCGATGGTGACCGACCTGGTGGGCGGACACCTCTCATCGGCCATCAGCCTGATCGACAGCATGATGCCGCACCACCGCTCCGGCCGCATCCGCGTGATCGGCATCTTCACCAAGGAGCGCTCGCCGTTGATCCCCGAGATTCCCACCTTCGCGGAACAGGGGGTGGATGTGACGTCGGGCGAAGGATGGACCGGCATGTGGGCACGCGCCGGCACGCCTGCAGCCGAGATCGAGCGCATGCAGAAAGCCTTGCAACAGGCACTGCAAACGCCCGAAGTCAAGGAACTGCTCACGCAACGCCTGTGGGTGCAACCGGACTTCCGCCCCGGCCCCGAGATGGACGCGCTGCAACGCGCCGAGCTCGCGCACTGGGCGCCCATCATCAAGGCTTCCGGCTTCAAGGCGGAATAAAAAGAAGGCCGTCTGTCCCATGCTCACTGAAGACAAGAATCGCCAGCTCACCGAAGTCGGTCCCGGAACCCCGATGGGCGAGGTGCTGCGCCGACATTGGCACCCGATCGCGGGCATCGACGAACTCGACCGCGAGCCGGTGAAGCCCGTGCGCCTCATGGGCGAAGACCTGGTGCTGTTCAAGGACCTCGGCGGCCGCTACGGGCTGGTGGATCGGCACTGTGCGCACCGCCGGGCCGATCTCTCATACGGCTATGTCGAGCAGAACGGCATTCGCTGCAACTACCACGGCTGGCAGTACGACCCCCAAGGCGCATGCGTCGCGCAGCCGTTCGAGGAGCATGTGGATCCTTCTTCGCGCATGCGTTGCAAGGTCCGCCTCAAAGCCTATGAAGTGCGGCCCCTGGCTGGCCTCCTGTGGGCCTACATGGGGCCGCAGCCCGCGCCGCAATTGCCCGACTGGGAACCCTTCCACTGGCCCAACGGCTTCGTGCAGGCGGTGTTCTCCGAAGTGCCCTGCAACTGGCTCCAGACGCAGGAGAACTCGATCGACCCCGTGCACTTCGAATGGATGCACGCCAACTGGAGCCGCCGCCTTCGCGGCGCGCCTGCCGGGGACGAAGTCGGCTACGCACCCGCACATGTGCAACTGGCGTTCGAGGACTTCGAGCACGGGCTGGTCTACAAGCGCATCACCGAAGACACCGATGCGAATCATCCCTTGTGGACCATCGGGCGCGTCTGCCTCTGGCCCAACGGATTCTTTCTCGGCGATCACTTCGAATGGCGCGTGCCGATCGACGACGGGAACACGCTCAACGTGACCTGGTCGTTCATCCGCGTGCCGCACGAGTCGGAGCCGTTCGTCCAGAAAGCCATTCCCACCTGGTACAGCCCGATCCGCGATCCCGAAACCGATCGCTGGATCACCAGCCACATCGTCAACCAGGACATCGTCGCGTGGGTCGGCCAGGGGCGCATTGCGGACCGCACGCGCGAGAACCTCGGCGCGAGCGATCGCGGCATCGCGATGCTGCGGCGACAGCTCTTCGAAGACATCGAGGCGGTCCAGTCCGGCCGCGACCCGAAGGGCGTGCTGCGATCCGCACCCGGGGAGCCGCTGTTCCTGCCGAGCGATTCGCGCGACTTCTTCCTGAAAGGCCTGCCGCTGGCCGAGTACCGGCGTCATCCGAAGTGGAACCGCCTGCTGAACCACTTCATCTTCCACGCCGGGCAGCCCGGGTGGGTGCAGGAGGAACACGCGGCCGCGATGGGTGTCGCCATCGAGCCGATGGCCGCCCTCGATCTCTGACCCCCATTGCATCTGGAGACTTCTCATGAGTACCCAAGATTCGTTGATACAGGTCCGCGTGCGAGCCGTCACCTACGAAGCCGACGGCATCCTCGGCTTCGAGCTCGTACCGATGCCTCCGTTGAAGGACCTGCCTGCCTTCACGGCCGGCGCGCATATCGACCTCCACCTTCCCAACGGCCTGTTGCGCAGCTATTCGCTGCTCAACGCGCCCGGCGAGCGGCACCGCTACCTCATCGGCGTCAACAAGGACGCGAAGAGCCGCGGCGGCTCACGCTACATGCACGAAGTGCTGCGCTCGGGCGAAACGCTCACCATCGGCGCGCCGCGCAACAACTTCCCGCTCGACGAGACATCGCCGATGAATGTGTTCATCGCGGGCGGCATCGGCATCACGCCGATGATGAGCATGATCGCGCGCAGCCAGGAACTGGGTACGCCATGGCGGCTTCACTACGCTGCGCGCACGCGGCGCAACGCGGCCTTCCTGGATGTACTGCAGGGCCATCACGGCAATCCCAACGTCGAGCTGCGCCTGAACTTCGACCAGGAGGCCGGCGGCCAGATGCTGGACCTCGCCGCGATCGTGCAGGCGCTCCCCGCCGGTGCGCACGTCTACTGCTGCGGGCCGCTGCCCATGCTGGCCGCCTATGAGCAGGCGACCGCCGCACTCCCGCCCGAGCGTGTGCACATGGAGTACTTCGCGGCCAAGGAAGCCGCCGCCACGGACGGCGGCTACGTGGTCGAACTGGCGCGCTCGGGCAAGCAGGTGGACGTGCGCCCCGGGCAGACCATCCTCGACAGCCTGCTGGCCATCGGCATCGAGCCGCCCTTCTCCTGCCAGGAGGGCATCTGCGGCACCTGCGAAGTGAAGGTGCTCGAAGGCACCCCCGACCACCGGGACCTGGTGCTCACCAACGCCGAGAAAGCCGCCAACGACCGAATCATGATCTGCTGCTCCGGCTGCAAGACACCGAAGCTGGTACTCGATCTCTGATTCGCCTCACGACATCCCGACGCAACACGAACCCCATGAGCGAACCCCTGATCACCTACGAACTCGACGGCAGCATCGCGCTGATCGGCCTGAACCGGGCCGACAAGCGCAACGCGATCAACGACCCTCTCATCGACGAGCTCCGCGCCGCCGTGCTGCGCGCGCACGAGGAAGCGGATGTGGCCGTCCTCTTCGGCCATGGCAGCAACTTCTGCGCGGGCCTGGACCTGGCCGAAGCGCTGGCGCGCGCCACCGGCCAGATCAAGCCGGCGCGCAAGCGCCGCCGGCACAACTGGCACGAAGTGTTCGACCTCATCGCGCGCGGACCCATTCCTTTCGTCGCCGCACTGCACGGCGCGGTGGTGGGCGGCGGGCTGGAACTGGCGACGGCAGCGCATCTGCGCGTGTGCGACGAGAGCGCGCTCTTCGGCCTGCCCGAAGGCCAGCGCGGCATCTTCGTCGGCGGCGGTGGCACCGTGCGCATCCAGCGCGTGGTCGGCACCGCGGTGATGACGGACATGATGCTCACCGGCCGGCTGCTCTCGGCTGCCGAAGGGCTCCAGGAGCACATCGTGCGCTATGTGACACCTGCCGGTGAAGCGTTGGCCAAGGCCAGGGAGCTCGCCGCGCGCATCGCCAAGAACAGCGTCGAGACCAACTGGATGATCATCAACGTGCTGCCGCGCGTACAGGACCTGTCGCACGACGACGGCCTGTTCATGGAGCAGCTCAACTCGGCCCGCGCACGCCCCCCCGAGGCCGAGCAGCGCTTGCGCGAATTCGTGGACGGCAAGGCCAAGCGGATTCACGAGAACCAGGGCTGACCTCCATGAGCACGACCGACCTTTTCACCGTCAGCGAGGACGAACGCGAACGCGCTGCCCTCCACGCCCGAACCGCTGCCGCCGAAGCGGCCCGGATCCCCGACATTCCCGCGGACACACCGCTGCGGCCCATCCATCGCGTGGCAGTGATCGGCGCCGGCACGATGGGCGGGGGCATCGCGATGTCGCTGGCCAACATCGGCATTCCGGTGACCTTGATCGACGCAAACCAGCAAGGACTGGAGCGCGGTCTTCAGCGCGTGCGCGACAACTACGACGGCAGCGTCTCGCGCGGCAAGCTCGATGCTGCCGAACGCGACCGACGTCTTGCGTTCATCACCGGCTCGCTGCAGATGGCCGACGTGAAGGACGCCGACCTCGTGATCGAGGCAGTGTTCGAGGACATGGGGCTCAAGCAGGACATCTTCCGCCAGCTCGACCGGCTGGCGAAGCCGGGCGCGATCCTGGCGACCAATACGTCAGGCCTCGATGTCGACGAGATCGCCGCGGTGACATCGCGCCCGCAGGATGTGGTCGGCGCGCATTTCTTCAGTCCCGCGCATGTGATGAAGCTGCTGGAGGTCGTCCGCGGCGAAGCGACCGCATCCAACGTGGTCGCAACGCTGATGGACCTCGGCCGCCGCATGGGCAAGATCGCGGTGCTCGCGCGCATCTACCCGGGCTTCATCGGCAACGCGCTTTTTCGCAACTACACGCGCGAAGCCCACTTCCTGGTGGAAGACGGCGCGCTGCCGCACGAGGTCGACGCGGCACTGAAGAAGTTCGGCTATGCGATGGGCATCTTCACGGTGCACGACATGGCGGGCAACGACGTCGGCTACCAGACACGCAAGGCTCAGATAGTGACCCGCCCCACGGACCGGCGATGGAATGACCTGATCCTCAAGCTGTGCGACCAGGGCCGCCTCGGGCAGAAGAGCGGCAAAGGGTGGTATCGGTACGAAAAGGGCGACCGCATGCCGCACCGCGACCCCGAGCTGGAGCAGTTCATCGTGAAGGAATCCGCCCGCATGGGCATCCAACGCCGGCAGATGGGTGAAGACGAGATCATCAAGCGGTGCCTCTACGGCATGATCAACGAAGGCGCCAAGCTGCTGGAGCGACGCGTCGCGCTGCGGCCTGGCGACATCGACATCGTCTACCTCACGGGCTATGGCTTCCCCGCGCATCACGGCGGGCCCATGTATCTCGCCGATCGCATCGGGCTTGCGAATGTGCTGGCCGACATCCGGCGCTTCCACGCGCAGGATGGCTTCTGGTGGGAGCCGGCGCCGCTGCTGGAGCGGCTTGCGGAGGAAAACGGTCGCTTCGCGGATCTCTGAGCAGAACGTCCGTCCTGGCCGGCACGCTGCTGATGACCTGCAAGGTGAGCACGGCCGCAAGTTAGGCGCGCCATCATCATTGCTTCCAAGCTGACCTCGGCAGCAGGGGGCCGCCATCGCGGCCTTGGGGCATCGAGGCTCCGCGCAACGGTGGCGCGGCTCAGGCCAATTCGCGCAGGATTGCGTCGAGCCGGGTTCCGAGCCACGCCGGCGTTTCGAGCATCGGATAGTGGCCGGCGTTGGGCAGTTCCTCCACGGTGGCATCGGAATACCAGCGCAGCCAGGTCCGCTCCATGGCGGCGCGGGTCAGACCCGGATCGTGCTGTCCGACGAACAGGCGCACGGGGCACGCGCTGCCGGCGATCTCGTCTTCGAAGCCCTCTCGCGCCCATTCGGCGAGGTAGGAGCCGACGGCGTCCTCGCTCGATCGCTGACAGGACGCTCGTGCGACTTCGCGGGCCCAGGTTGGCGACAGCCGCTGGCCGGTGGATGCGGCGACGATGGCCTGCCGGCCGGCGACGTCGTGAACAGCCGCCTCGAACGCGGCAAAGCGCTGCGCATCCATTCGCGACCCGCAGGCGGGCACCGGGGCGATGCCCACCAGTGCCTGCACCCGCTGCCCCGCATCTGCGAGCACCCGCTGCATCGCCATGGCACCCATGGAGTGCCCCACCAGTGTGCAGCTGTCCCAGCCTAGTTGGTCGAGGATGCGTTGCACGTCCTGCGCCACTTCGCGGAACGAGAAGTTGCCCCGCTCGCCGCGGCGCGCGCCGTAGCCCCGGATGTCCAGCAGGCAAGCCGACACCGCATTCGGGTCCATGGCCCGCAGCATGGCGCCCCAGTCCTGCGCGGTGCCCAGCCAGCCCGCGAGAAAGAGGGCGCGGTGCCCACCCTGCCCGAAGCGCAGGCAAGGAATCGGTGCAGTCATGCCCTCACTCCCCCTTCATGCCAGTTTCGCGAATCAGCTTCTCGTAGCGGGTGAATTCGCGCGCCAGCGTCTGGCGAAAGTGCGCAGCGTCCTCGAAGGACGGGGTCAGCCCATTCCCGGCCAGCCTGGCCTGCACGTCGGGATCGGCCATCACGGCAGCCAGTTCGCGCTCCAGCCGCTGGACCACGGCGTCGGGCGTCCTGGCGGGCACCATGACGCCCTGCCAGGCCGTCAGCTCGAAACCGGGCAGGGTTTCGGCCACGGTGGGCAGCTCGGGAAACTGGGGATCGCCCCGCTTGCTGTTGGTGGTGGCGATGGCGCGCACACGGCCCGCAGCCACGTGCGGCTTCGCCGAGCTCACCAGGTCGAACAGGAGGTTGATCTGGCCTCCAGCGAGGTCGGTCAACGCCGGCGCATTGCCCTTGTACGGAACCACGGTGATGTCGACCTTGCCCCGGCTCTTGAGCAGCTCGCAGCCCAGGCCGGGCGTGGCGCCCGGCGATCCGCAACTCACCTGGCCAGGCTTCTCGGCTGCCAGCTTCAGCAGCTCGGGGACGCTGCGTGCAGGGAATTCACTGCTGGCGAGCAGCACGAAGCTGACCTCGGTGAGCTTGGCCACGGGCCGCAACTCCGCGCGCGGGTCGAAGCGCAGCTTGTACAGGTAGGGGTTCTGCACCACGGTCGGCAAGGCGAAGAACAGCGTGTAGCCGTCCGCCGGCTGGTGGACCACCCACTCCATCGCGATGTTCGTCGCAGCGCCCGGCCGGTTCTCGATCACGATCGGCTGGCCAAGGCGTGCACTCAATTTCTCGCCGACGAGACGCGCCGTCGTGTCCGCGCCCGCCCCGGCCGGATACGGCACCACGAGCTTGACAGGCCGCTCGGGCCAGGCCACCGCCGCGGACGCGGCCGGCGCTGCCACCGGGCCGAGGAGCGTGGCAAGCACGAGCGCGCAGGCCGCGCGGAAGGACTTCGGACTGTTCATGACGCTTCCTTCATGGATTCGGGCGGGCAAGCTCAGGAACGCAGACGCCAGCGGCCGCGGTCGTCGCGATCCAGCCGCCCTTCGGCGTCCTGGGACTCCAGCCAGCGCACCAGTTCGCGGCCATCGCGGCTGCCGGTTGCCCGCATCAACTCGGCGAACGTCTTTGCCCCTTCGGCCAAGGCGACGTCCGGGCTGCGCATGGGAGCATCGGCCGGCGCCGCCCGGGGCGGAGTGGGCACCAGGTATTCCATGCTGCGCTGCTCGCCCGGCGCGAGCAACGGCAGGGTGAGGTCGAAGCCCAGCTTGCTCCCGGATCGCGCGCCCCGCAGCGACGGGTCCAGCGGCATCGCCCGCATGCCATCCATGGCCACCAGGTCGCGGCCGCCCTGGAAACGCGTCGCCAGCGCCCACTCCATCTCGGCGTCGGAGAAGATGTCGATGTCGGGGTCGACCACGAACACGTGCTTGATGTTGGCCTGGCACGCGAAGGCCGCGGCGATGGCGTTGCGCGCCTCGCCGGGTACGCGCTGCTGCAGCGCCACCCGCAGGTTGAACATGCCGCCGGTGGCCGCGCTGGCATAGACCGCCTTCAGTTCGCGCACGGCGAGCTGGATCGACTGCCACGCGGTCACCTCCGTGCGCAAGGCGCAGAGTTGCGCGGTGTCGGTGCGGTCCATGTTCCGGCCGCTGATCGTGAGGGTCTGGAACACCGGATCGCGCCGGTGCGTGATCGCCGTCAGGTGGAACACGGGGTTGCGCTTGACACCGCCGTAGTAGCCCAGGAATTCGCCATAGGGCCCTTCCGGGTCCACATGGCCGCGTTCGTCGAGGTAGCCTTCGAGCACGTACTCGGCATCGGCCGGCACCAGCAGGTCGCTGGTGACGCACTTGACCACGCCCAGCGGCGCACCGCGCAGGGAGGCCAGCAACTCCATCTCGTCGACCGGCATGCGCATGGTGGCGGCGACGTAGTCGATCGGGTTGGCGCCCACCACGAAGGCCACCGGCATCGGCTCCTTGCGCTGCGCGTACCCGAGGTACAGGGCGCGCATATCCGAAGGCGCCACCAGGTCCACGCCCGCCTTGCGGCGACCGCGCAGCATCAGGCGGCGCACGCCGATGTTCGTCCAGCCATTGGACGGGTCGCGCGAGAAGTCGATCGCGCCGATGTAGGGCGCGCCATCCAGCTCGTGCTGCAGGTGCACCGGCAGCTGCGTGAGATCGGCGGCGTCGCCTTCCAGCACGACCTGCTGCACCGGGGCATCGCCGCGCTGCACCGTGACGATCGGCTGCGGCTTGCGCAGGCGGCGCAAGACCTCGGTCACGAGTTCACTCGGCGTCGAGCCGAAAGCCTGCGCCACACGTTCGCGGCTGCCCATGACGTTGCCCACCAGTTCGGGCCCTTCGCCGCCCGGCTGTGCGAAGAATTGCGCCGCGGGTGCGCCTTCCAGCGCGACCGCGACATCGGCCAGCGCCGTGACGCCATGCCGTTGCAGTTGTTCGGGGCCGAGCGCGTCGAGGAAGCGGCGCAGGCGGAATTGTTCGAGGTTCGGGTTCATTCGGCTTCGATCCCTGCAAGTTTGACCAGCGCGCCCCAGCGCTCCGTATCGGTGGCGACGCGTTGGGCCAGTTCGGCCGGCGTGGACGATTCGGGTTCGGCGCCGATGCTGCGCAGCGATTCGGCGAGTTGTGGATCCTGCAGCGCGCGCTGGACCAGCGAGGCCATGCGCGCGTTGTGTTCCGGTGCCACGCCGGCCGGCTGGAACACCGCGAACCATGCGGTCAGGTCGTACTTGGGGACGCCCGCCTCGGCCATCGTCGGCACCTGCGGCAGGGCCGCCATGCGCCGCGAACCGCTGACCGCCAGCGCGCGCAGCTTGCCCGCGCGCACCAGCGGAATGGCCAGCGTCGCATCGGCGAACACCAGCTGCAGGCGCCCGCCCATCAGGTCGGTCATGGCGGGCGGGACGCTCTTGTAGGGCACGGCAAGCATGTCGGTGCCGGTCAGCGTCTTGAACATCGCGCCAGCGACCAGTCCGGTGGCGTTGCCGGTGCCATAGGCCCAGCGGCCCGGTTCCCGGCGCAGTGCCGTCACCAGTTCCTGCACGCTGGTGACGTTGACCGCTTTCGGGTCGCAGACCAGGACGAAGCCGAGCGTGGCGACGCTGCTCACCGGGGTGAAGTCCTGCACCGGGTCGAAGGGCAGCTTCTTGAACAGGTGGATGTTGGCCGCGTGCGTGGAGTTGGGGGTGAACAGGATGGTGTTGGCATCCCCGCGAGCGGCGGCCACGGCCTGCGCCGCCAGATTGCCCAGCGCACCGGGCCGGTTGTCCACCACCACCGGCTGGCCGGCGAGCACCTCGATGCGGTGCGCCAACTGACGCGCCGCGGTATCGATGCCGCTGCCGGCGGCATAGCCGACGAACATGCGCAGCGGCTTCTCCGGCCAGGCGCCGGTGGCGCCGGGTTGGGCGAAGCTCGCCGTCGGCAGCGCGGCGGCAGCCAGGGCAAGCAGATGGCGGCGGCGAATCGCCGTCGAGTTGGAAGGGTTCATCGAAAGCTCCGGGTTCATTCAATAGCGCGCCGACAGCGCGGTGGCGCACAGGTGGGCCGCGAAGGCGCTCGCCGCCTGCGGGTTCATGGCCGGCGCGTGGGCCAGGTACTGCTTGCAGGCGCGCAGGGCGACGGGCGAGCCTGCGGCCAGCGTGGCGATGAGCGCGTGGGCTTCCTGCTCCAGCCGGGCCGCCGGGGCCGTCCAGCTCACCAGGCCGCCGGCCTGCGCCTCGCTGCCGGACCACTCGCGGCGGCTGAGAACCAGCCAGGCCAGCGACTTGGGCGGCACGCGGTCGCACAAGGCCGCCATCACCAGCGTGGGCGGGATGTCGCGCTCCATCTCGGGCACCTGGAAGCAGCTGTCTTCGGCCGCCAGCGCCAGGTCGCACAAAGCGGCCAGCGCGGTGCCGACACCGATCGCGCGTCCCTGCACGATGGCCAGGGTGGGCACCGGGGTGGCCTTGATCGCGTCGTAGAGGTCAAGCGCGGGCTGCGCCACCAGTTGGCGCAGGCGCTCGCCGGACGGCGGCGGCGCGCCCTTGGCCGGCGTGGGCGACACCCGGCCGGCGCAGAAGTCCGCGCCCGCGCCGCGCAGCACCACGAGCCGGACCTCGGGGTCCAGGCCCGCAAGCGCTGCGATGATGGCCTCGGCCATGGGCGCGCTGACGAGGTTGCCGTTGTCCGGCGTGTTGAGGGTGATGTGCAGCACGTTCCCGTCGCGGCGCACGCGCACCGCGTCGAGGCTGCCGCCGTCGTTGTCATGCATGGCGAAGCTCCTGCGATTTCCGGATCAGTTCCCACAGCGCGAGCGCCGTGGCGGGCATGGGGATTTCTTCCCGGGTGTGCGCCGACAGCGCGTCCGCCAGGGCATTGAAGGTGACTGCGGTGGCCGGGGTGATGCCCGACTCGCCGCCGCCCTTGACGCCCAGCGGATTGCCGTGCGTGGGGTCGTTGGTGAGTTCGATGGTCAGGGGCGGCAGCAGGCCGGCACGCGGCAGGCGGTAGTCCATGAAGGAACCGGCCAGCACCTGGCCCTTGCCGTCGATGGCGTAGTGCTCGCCCAGCGCCTGGCCCAGGCCCTGCGCCAGTCCGCCGTGGATCTGGCCTTCCAGGATCAGCGGATTGATCGCCCGGCCGACGTCGTCGACGGCGGCGTAGCGCAGCAGCGCGACCTCGCCGGTCTCGGCATCGACCTCCAGTTCGCACACGGCCGCGCCGGTGGGATAGGCGGGCATGCGGCCGAAGAACTCGGCCTCGACCGCCAGCCGCTTGCAGGCGCGGTCGTCCGGCAGTCCGTGCTGCGCCACGTGACGGGCGAGTTCGGCCCAAGTCAGCACGCGCTCGAACCACCACGTGCGTTTCAGCACGAAGCCATCGGCATGCCGATGCAGGCGCTGCGGGTCCGTTTTCGCCAGGTCGGCGGCGACGAGGCGCGAGCGCTCCAGGAGACGCGCCGAAGCCTGCACCAGCAGCGTGCCGGCCAGGCGCATCGAGCGGTCGGAATGGGTGCCGCCGCCGACCTTGACGAAATCCGTGTCGCCGGTGCGCAGGCGCATGCGCTCGGGCGGCAGGCCCAAGTGCTCGGTGAGCACCTGCAGGAAGCTGGTCTCGTGCCCCTGGCCGGTGGACTGGGTGCCTGACACGATATCCAGCTGGCCGTCAGTCCGCATCTCCAGCTCGATGCGTTCGCGCGGAGCGCCCACCGGCGACTCGATGTAGTTCGCGAGGCCGATGCCGCGCAGCTTGCCGCGCGCGGCGGACGCCTCGCGCCGCTGCGGGAAGCCGGCCCAGTCGGCCAACTGCAGCACCCGATCCATGTTGGCCTGGAAGTCGCCCGCGTCGTAGGGCAGGCCCATGGGGCTCAGGCGCGGCAGCGTGTGGCGGGGAATCAGGTTGCGCCGGCGGATCTCGACGCGGTCGATGCCGAGTTCGCGCGCCGCGATGTCGAGAACGCGCTCGATGGCATGCATCGCCTCGGGCCGCCCCGCACCCCGGTAGGGCCCGGTGGGCACGGTATTGCTCATCGCCGCAGAGATCTTCACGGCAACCGCGGGCACGTCATACACGCTGGTCGTCACGCGCGAGGAGTTCGACATCGGGACGTACGACACGGCGTGGGCGCCGACGTTGCCGACCAGATGGTTGTCCAGCGCAAGAATGCGCCCCCGCGCATCGAAGGCGACGGCCGCACGGATCAGCAGGTCGCGCCCCTGGTAGTCGCTGACGAAGGCTTCGCTGCGGTCGCTGGTCCACTTGACGGGCCGGCCTACGCGGCGGGCGCCCCAGAGCACGGCGACCGGCTCCATGTTGAGCGCATAGCGCGGGCCGAAACCACCGCCGACGTCGGGGCTGACCACGCGCAGGCGCTCCGGCGCCACGCCCAGTGCGTCGGAGAGCATCATGTGCTGCCGGTTCACGCCCTGGCTGCCGGCGACCAGCAGCCAGCGGTCCTGTGCGGCGTCGTAGTGGCCCAGGGCCGAGCGCGGCTCCATCTGGCAGTTCACGATGCGGCTGTTGCGGAACTCGCGGCGCACCACGCAGGCGGCGCCGGCGAACGCGGCATCCACGGCCGCGCGATCGCCCAGTTCCGTTTCGAAGCAGAGGTTGCGCGGCAGGTCGTCGTACAGCTGCGGCGCGCCCTCGGCCAGCGCGTCGTCCGCGCGCACCACGGCCGGCAGCACCTCGTAATCGATGGCGACAGCCTCCGCCGCATCGCGCGCCTGGTGAGCGGTTTCCGCCACCACCATCACGACCGCTTCGCCGACATGGCGGACCTTGTCGATCGCAAGCGGCCACTGCCGACGCTCGTAGATCCGGCCGGTGCTCGAGCGCGTGAAGGCCTTGGCGCGGGCGTCGACCGCGTCGACGGGATTGGGGATGTGGTCGATGCCGCGGTGGCCGTCGTCCGCGTAGTCACGGCCGGTGAGCACCGCGATCACGCCGGGCATGGCGCTGGCCGCGGCCGTTTCGATGGCGACGATGCGCGCATGCGCATGCGGTGAGCGCACGAACGCGGCCCAGGCCTGGCCGGGCAGGTCCATGTCGTCGGTGTACTGGCCGCGGCCCGTGATCAGGCGGGCGTCCTCGCGTCGTGGCAGGGGCTGGCCGATCATGGCGTCGTCTCCCGGTGCGTCGGCACGCAGAGCGCGCGGGCGGCCTCCTTCACTGCTTCGACGATGTGGACGTAGCCGGTGCAGCGGCACAGGTTGCCCTCGAGGGCGCGTTCGATGCTGGCGTCGTCCACCGTGCAGCCGCTGCGCAGCAGGCCGTCGGCGGCCATGATCATGCCGGGCGTGCAGAAGCCGCATTGCAGGGCGTGGCAGCGGTTGAACGCCTGCTGCAGCGCGTGCAGCCCGCCGGCGGGCGCCAGGCCTTCGATCGTCGTGACCGCGCCGCCGTTGGCCTGCACCGCCAGCACGGTGCAGGACTTCACGGCCACGCCATCGAGGTTGACCGTGCAGGCGCCGCACTGCGTGGTGTCGCACCCGACATGGGTGCCGGTCAGCCCCAGGTCCTTGCGCAGGAAGTCCACCAGCAATGTGCGGCTGTCGACCTGCCGCTCCACCGCGCGGCCGTTGACCGTCAGTTGCACGCGGGCGAATCCGGCCGGCGTCGCGCCCTCATCGACTTCCCGTGCGGCCGGCGCGAAAGACATGGCTCCCCCGCTGAGAAGGGCCGTGAAGCACGAGAAGAACTGATCGGCCATCTTCTGCGCCACGCCGGAGACCAGGCGGGACCCGATCTGCGCCAGCTTGCCCCCGACCTGAGCCTGGGCCGTGTAGTCCAGCCGCGTTTCGCCGGCTTCGTCGCGCAGCCGCACACGCGCCTCCAGCTTGCCGAATCCGGCGACGCCGCCCTGCCCCTGGCCCTGCAACCGATAGCCCACGAGCGGCTCGATGTCGAGCAACTGCACGCTGCCGGTGAAGCGCGCCTTGACCGGCCCGACGGCGGCCAGCACCACGGCCCGCCACTCGGAGGGACCGGCGAGCTCGAACTGCTCGCAGCCCTGGATGCATTGCTGCAGCATCGCCGGGTCGTTGAGCGCGGCCCACACGGCGGCACGCCGGGCGGGGATGAGTTGGGTTCCGGTGAATTCCATGCCGGTATCAATCCTTGATGGCCGTGGGGGACGCGGACAGCTGTCCGAGCGCGCGGCGCAGCAGCACCCCGGCCAGGTGCGCGCGGTAAGCGGGTGTCGCGGCGAGGTCGTCGTTGAGCCCTTCAGGGGCGAGTTGCAGTTGCTGGATGGCGGCCAGCGGGTCTGCCGGACGGGAAGACAAGCGCGCCTCGGCCTCCGTCCATCGCAGGACGCAAGGCGCAGCGCCAGTCAATGCGACGCGCACGCCCGCGGACGTTTCCGCCAGGAACAGCCCCACGAGGGCGTAGCCGGAAGCCGGATGACGGTGCTTGCAGTAGGCGGCGCGCAGCGGCAGCGGGAATTCCACCGCCGTGACGATTTCTCCCGCCTCCAGCGCCGTGCTGAACATGCCCGTGAAGAAATCGTCCGCGGCGATGCGGCGGCGATCGGTGACGACCGTCGCGCCCAGGCCGAGCACGGCCGACGGATAGTCGGCGGCCGGATCGTTGTTGGCGATCGAGCCGCCCAGCGTGCCGCGCTGACGCACCTGCGCATCGCCGATCAAGCCGGCCAGATGGGCCAGCGCGGGGATCGCCTGGCGCACCACCGGCGAGGCCGCGACCTGCGCATGCGGTGTGGCGGCGCCGACGCTCAGCACGCCGCCCTGACAGGCGATGCCATGCAGGCCATCGAGCCGCGCCAGGTCCACCAGGTGGGACGGGCGCGCGAGCCGGTGCTTCAGCGTGGGCAGCAGGGTCATGCCGCCGGACAGCGGCCGCGCCTGCGCGTGCACGCGCAGCAGGCGCACGGCTTCGGCGAGGTCCTGGGGGCGTTCGTAGCGGAAGGGATACATGGGGGCTGGAAAGAGGGTCAGGGCCGGGCGCACTCGTCGACGGCCCGCGCGGCGCGGATGCCGGCCCAGCGGCGCACGGACTTCGTATCGATGTCGAACAGATCGAGGCAGCGCCCGACGGTGTGGTCGATCATCTCGGCGATGGACTGGGGCCGGGCATAGAGCGCCGGCACGGGCGGCATGATCACGGCGCCGTTCTCGCCGGCCTGCAGCATCGCCTTGAGGTGGCCGTTGTGCAGCGGTGTTTCGCGCAACATCAGCACCAGCCGGCGGCGCTCTTTCAGCACGACGTCCGCCGCGCGCGTGAGCAGTCCCGAGGTGTTGCCGTACGCGATCTCGGACAGCGAGCGGATGGAGCAGGGAGCGACCACCATCCCCATCGTCTTGAACGATCCCGAAGAGATGGTGGCGCCGATGTTCCCGGGATGGTGGACCTCGGTGGCCAGCGCCTCGATCTCCTTCAGGCCCATGTCGCATTCGGTGGCCACCGTCAGTCGGGCCGATTCGCTGATGACGAGATGGGTCTCGATCCCCGAGCCTTGCAGCATCTGCAGGATGCGGACGCCATACGCCGCGCCGGACGCGCCGCTGATGCCCACGATGAGGCGGCGGGGGGAAGCTGGCACGGCCGGTACGTTCGGATTCATGGAGGTCTCTCGGGGGACGCGGGCCGCGATGATGGGAGAACCGGCTCCCGAATGCGAGCAAGGCTTGTGAGCAATGCTCACAAGCTGCCTCAGGCCGGCCGTTTCAGCGCCTGCAACAGCTGGGCGAGCGAACGCTCGGTGTCCTCGCCCTCCTTCCGCAGCCATTGCGTGAAGTTCTCGATCACCGGGTCTCCGTGCCAGCCCGGCGCGATGAGGGCGAAGTACTGCCGCTTGCGCGCGAGTTCCACCCCGAAGGGGGCGCACAGCTTCCCGGTGATGACGTCGTCCGCCACCATCGACAGCGGCGCCAGCACGACGCCCAGCCCTTCGGCCGCCGCCTGGATCGCCAGGTACATCTGCTCGAACTGCAGTACATGGGCCGGTCGCAGCAGCGGCTGCTGCGCCAGTGCCAGCCACTCGGCCCAGGGCAGCGGTTCGTTCCTGTAGCTCAGGACGGTCTGCTGCCCGAGATCCTCGGGCCGCTGCAGCCGCGCGGATTCCAGCAGGTCCGGGTGGCAGATGGGCACGATCGTCTCCGTCATGAACGGCATGGCCACCTGTTCTTCGGGTCGGCGGAAGGCGCCCCGGATCACCACCTGGTCGACGTCGAAGTTCGGCGGCCCCGCGGAGGTCGTGAGCTTGACTTCGACCCCGGGAAGCCGCCGGTGGAAGTTCGACAGCCGCGGGATCAGCCAGCGGATCATGATCGTGGGCGGCGCATTCACGCTGAGCGCGCGCGTCTCCCTGTGTTCCTGCAGGTAGCTGGCCGCCACGGAGATGCGATCCAGCGCCGGGGTGACCGCTGCCAGCAGCGTCCGGCCGGCGCTGGTCAGGCCCAGCGGCGTCGTCGAGCGCTCGAACACTGCCGTTCCCAGCCACTCTTCCAGGGCGGCGACCTGCTTGCTGATCGCGCCGTGCGTCACGCCCAACTCGCGCGCCGCCTTGCTGATGCTCACGTGCCGGGCGGCCGCCTCGAAGGCTCGCACGGCGTTCAATGGCGGCAGTTTTCGCATGCAATGGATTGTGAGGAAATCTCACTGCGATCGCATCCAGGGTCTGACTGGTTGGCGTGGTGGGGCTGCGCGGACCTAGAGGGAGACCTCGTCGACCCGATAGTCGAAGAGCCAGTGGTATCGCTCGATCACGCGATCCGGACGCCATTCCCTGTCCACATACGAGGCTGCACCTTCGGCGCTGGCCAGTTCGGGGTTGTGAAAACGCCGTCCGTTCTCGGTGGACCTCTCCACGATCTTCGTCGTTCGGCCGATGCGAGCGGCTTCGTACCTCTTGAGGGCGGCGCCGACGTCGCCGACTTCACCGAGCGCTCGTGCCAGGATGAATCCATCCTCGATGGCCATCACCGCCCCCTGTGCAAGGAAGGGCAACGTCGGATGACTCGCGTCCCCCAGCAAGGTCACCAGGCCCTTCGTCCACGTGGACATGGGCGGGCGAGCCATCAGGGCCCAGCGGAAGGGAACGTCGATATTGCGGATCAGCTCGTGGATCTCCGGGTGCCAGCCTTCGAAGTCGGCGTGGCACTCGGCGTGCGTGCCGCGCTGGTTCCAGGATTCCGCCATCCAGCGATCGGTCTCGACAATGCCCACGAAGTTCAGGAGCTTGCCTGCACGAAGCGGATACTGAATGACGTGCCGTCCGGGGCCGACCCAGTTGGTGCCGACCTGTCGCACGATCGAATGGTCGATCCTGTCGACGGGGATGACACCACGCCAGGCCATGCATCCGGAGTAGGTCGCCACGCCATCGCCGAAGAGTTGCCTGCGAATCGCCGAATGCACGCCATCGGCGCCGACCAGCGCCTGGCCTTCACTGACGGAGCCATCGGCCAGGTACAGCCTCACGTGGCCGCCCGGGACGTCCTGCTCGAAGCGCTCGCACTTCGCGTTCAGGCGGATGGCGTCGGGCGACAGCGCACGGATGGCATCGACCAGCACGCGATGAAGATCGGGGCGATAGATGGTGTAGTAAGGGAAGCCGTACTTGGCTATGGAGGACTCGCCCAGGTCGAACAGCTTCCACGTCTGGCCCGTGTTCCAGAGCCTGATTTCCTTGCCTGACGGCTGCACCGCGATGGCTGCCAGCTCTTTGGAAAGTCCGAGCAGGTGCAGCGCCCGCGTGGCATTGGCGCTCAGCTGAAGGCCCGCGCCGACTTCACCGAGCTGCGCCGCCTGTTCGAACACCTGGACCTCGCGGCCCTGTCGCAACAGGGCCAGCGCCGCCGTCAAGCCACCGATGCCGCCGCCTGCGATGAGGATGGGTTTGCTGCTCATGAACGGCTACTCCGCGGTGACGTTGGCTTGCTGGATGATCCTCGACCACTCGGCCGAGTCCGCGGCGATCACCTTGCCGAAAGCATCGGCGCCCTCGACGCCCGGCTCGACGCCCTGTTCGTTGATCACGCGGCGGATCTCCGCCGACTGGGCCGCTTTGGCCATCGATGTCCGGAGCTTCTGAAGGACAGGCTCCGGCGTGCCCTTGGGCGCGACCAGGCCGAACCAGGAGTAGGCCTCGTAGCCTGCGCCCGGAATCGCCGACTTCATGATCGGCAACTCGGGAAGGGGCGCATAGGACGTCGCTCCGCCCACGGCGACTGCGACAAGCTTGTCAGCCTTTACGAAGGGGTACAGCGCTGCCGCCGTGTCGAAGACCAGGTCGACCTGTCCACCGATGGCATCGGTGATTGCCGGACTGCCGCCGCGATAGGGAACATGCGTCAGCTTGATTCCGGCGGCGTCCGCGTAGTACTCGGTCGCGAGGTGGCCAATGGAGCCCGTTCCTGCCGTGCCCACGGTGACGGCTCTTTGCTTGCTCGTCCGCGTCACATCCGCCAACGTGCGAATTCCGGATGCTGGCGAGGCGGCAATCATCATGGGACCGCGCAACGCCATCCCGATCGGTTCGAAGGATTTCGCGTCGTATTTCAGGTTCTTGTACAGGCCGGGCGCAACGGCCAGGGTGCTGGTCCCGCCCCAAAGCAAGGTGTACCCGTCCGCCGGCGCACGCGCGACGAACGCGCTGCCGACGGTGCCCGCGGCGCCTGCGCGGTTGTCGATGACGACGGCTTGGCCCAGGTCGTCGGCGAGTGCCTTGCCGTAGACGCGCGCGCTGGCGTCCGTGGGGCCGCCCGCGGGGAAGGGCACCACGATCGTGATGGGACGCGACGGATACGCCGATTGCGCGAAGGCGCCGAGTGAGCAGGCGGCGCTCAGCGCCGCCGCCGCGGCAAGCCGCAGGGAAAAGGCCATGGGATGTGTCTCCTGAAACTGGATCTGGTGCGGGTCGGGCCCGCCAACGTTTGAATTGGAGCGGTTCCTTAGAAATAAGTGAAGGTACGAAATAGAATCAATTGATAAACGATGGTTTTGAATTGAGGGCCGCCAGGAATGAACTTTTCCGTTCGGCAACTGCGGGCATTCGTTGCGACGGCGCGCCTGCGAAGCTTCACGCGGGCAGCGGAGCAGCTCCATGTCACCCAGCCGGGCCTGAGCGCGATGCTGCGGGAGCTGGAGGCGCAGCTCGATTGCAGGCTGCTCGAGCGAACCACGCGCAATGTTGCGCTGACGGCGCAGGGCGAGGAGTTCCTGCCCACGGCGATCCGCGTGCTCAAGGATCTGGAAGAGGCGACGGTTTCGCTCGGCCAGATCACGTCGACCCAGCGACGCCGCTTGTCGGTCGGCGCCACGCCACTCATTGCCTCATCCATCCTTCCCGAGGCCTGCGCGGCGTTCGCGGGCATGCATCCGAGTGTTCAGGTCGAGTTGCAGGACCTGGACAGGGGCACCATCTACGAGCGAGTGCAAAGCGGCGAACTCGACGCCGGATATGGTGCGTTCATGACCGCGTCGAGTCTGGTGCGCCGCCGCCGTCTGCTCGCATCCCCGCTCGTGCTGGTGTGCGCCAGCAATGAAGCGTCGAAGTCCGTGCGATGGAAGGAGTTGACTGCAGCCACATTGCTCGGACTTCCGTTGGAGAACCCCATCCAGCAACTGGTCGAAGGCCAGTTGCGCTCTGTCGGGTCGGCTGCGACCGTCGCGCAGCGATTCAACCAGCTGCACACCCTGCTGGCGATGGTGGAGTCCGGCGCCGGGCCAACCATCCTGCCCGATTTCGTAGCCAGCGCTGCGTCCCGGTACAGGGTTACGTTTCAAAAGATGAGGACACCTGCAGTCGCAGTCGACTTCTACGAGATCACGAAGGCGGGGCGGTTGACCAGCGATCTGCTGGCCGATTTTGGAACGTGCCTCGTCCAAGCGTTCGAATCTCACCGTGAGGTTCGATGAGCAGATTGGTTGGGGGAGCAAGAGGCAGCGGCTCGCGAGATGGCAATCGGCGATCCGCCCCAACGCTGCCGGGCGAGCCAGCTGGCCAGCCCCTTGTCCATCACGTCGGTATGTCCGGGGAACCAGTCAGCCAGGGCGACGGCAAACGCGCGGACCACTTCCGCGCGGCCTTGCGCGAGTGCGACCTTCACCTGGCGCAAGCTTTCCAGCACCGCCGCATGCTCGTCGACGTGACAGCGCGCCGAGTCGTATCGGGAGACTCGCATCGCTTCCTCTTCGTCGGCGAAATGCGCGCGAGCGTGCCGCTCGAAGGCTGCGAGCGCAGCCTCCAGGGCCTCGTCATCCGATGTGAGCAACGCGTCGACGCAGTGCACGAACTCGCGGTGCGTCCGGTCCATTCTTTCTTCGCCGAGCGCGAACCCGTCGTCCCATGCGAAGCGCGTCGTGACTCGCCGGTCGCCGGCCGGCCGCACCGGCGCGGAAGAGATCGCCTCGTTCACGGATTGCTCCCGAGACCTGCTTCTCGAATCACGTCGCTGAGCTTCTTCACGTCCTGTTCGAGCCACTTTCGCGCATCGGCCGAGCCAACGAACTTCGGCTGCACTTCCAGATCGTTCAGGCTCTTCATGACGGCGGGGTCATTCATTGCGTCACGGAAGGCCGTTTCCAGGCGCTGCAACACAGGCGCTGGCGTTCCGGCCGGAGCCGAGATCGTCACCAGCTGCTCGTTGCCATCGAGCTCCGGATATCCCTGCTCCCCCGTGGTTCCGGCATTCGGGAGCGCCGGCAATCGCTTCTCACGCTGGACTGCGATCACCTTGAGGCCCGCGCCGTCCATCTGCTTGACCAGGGAGCTGTAGGGCAAGACGCATGCGTCCACATCGCCCGCCTTGATCGCAGTCAGCGCGGGTGCCACGCCGTTGTATGGAACATGCGTGATGTTGAGTTTCTTGCCGGGATTCTTCTTCTGGTACGCGAACCTGAACATCTCCAGTTGCAGGTGGTTGATCCCGTTGGCCCCGGTGGAGCAGATGCTCAGTCCGCCCGGCTTGCTGTTCGCCAGAGCCGCAAGCTCGGACAAAGACTTGGCGGGAGTCGATTCGCTCACCGCGAACAGCGATGTATAGATGCCGAGGCCGGCAATGGGTGCGTAGTCCTTCAGGTCAAAGTCGTGATTGCGAACGAGCAGATGCACGAAGCCGAAAGCCGATCCCGAAGCGATGAAGAGCGTGTAGCCGTCCGGCTTTGACGTGGCGGCAGCGCGTGCGCCGACCGCACTGCCCGCACCGGGCCGGTTGATGATCACCACCGGCTGGCCCAGGATCTCGTCGAGCTTCTTGCCCAGCACGCGCGCCGTTGCGTCAAGGCTGCCGCCGGCCGCGAAGGGCACGATGATGCTGATCGGCTGTTGGGGGTACTCGTGTCCGGCAGCAAGCGCGCTCGTCGTGCCCGCGCAGACGAACACCGAAATCAGCAGCGAGGAAAATGCGCGCCGGTCGAACCTGGGCGCTTGAAAGGTGGAGCGGGCGCGACGCGCCAGCCCGACGATGGTCGGGATCATTGCTTGTCTCCTTGAGGATGGACTGTCTGTGAATCGGTTCAGGTACTCAGTCCTGAGTGGCGGCGCCCTCTTTCGGCCGGGCCGTCGCCATGAGGGCATCCGAGTCTTCGGGATCGGTGTCCTCCGGCAAGACGGTCTGGGTGGCCCGGACACGGTAGAGATGCGGCATGAGCGAGCCCTCGGGCCGCACACCACGATCGCCGCACGCGACCGCCGCCTCGATCAGCGTGCGGCGCATCGCCACCACGGCGCGGTCGCTGCTGCCGAGGTGTTCCCGTGTGCGATCGACGATGGCACCCGCTGATTCGCAGACCATCGCGTCCTGGGCACGAACACCCGCGATGCCGGTGAAAGACTGCGTCTTCTGCGCGTGGCGATCGATGAGGTAGTTGTTGTCCTTGCGCTCCGTCGGCACCGTCGTACCCGGAACGACCTTTCGATGCGCGACATCCCCGTTGCGCCAGGCCGCCAGTTCCTTGTCACCCAGCGGCCGATCCGGACGGAACGTCACGCAAATCACCCAGCAACGTTCGTCTGTCATCGGCACCCACATCCGGACCAGTTGGGCATCGTCGGGATGCGGCGGGATCATGGTGTAGAACGGCGTCAGGAACTGATTGAGACGCCAGTACCGCTGCCCCTCCGCTGTGCGGCGACCATTGCATGCCATGAAGCCCGCCGGCGTGGGCACGATCTTCCAGGTCGGCGCCTTGTCGTCACGGAAGTACTGGCCGGTCAGCGTCTGGGCGTCGCCCTCGATCTTGTCGACGAGGCTGTGCAGGAAGCCCACGTGCGCGCTGTCCAGTTCGCCTTCCATCGCCTGGGCGTAGTTGCAGTCCTGCTCCCACCGTGACGCGTAGATGTGGTCGTCCGGCAGTCCCAGAAATTCGAAGTCTGGCAGCGGCGGGGCATCGCCCTCGCCCATGTACACCCACAGGACGCCACCGGCCAGACGGGCGGGATAGGCAACGGCGCGGACTCTCGTACGCATCGGGCTGCCCGGCGCCTCGGTGGGCATGTCGAGGCACTCGCCTTCGACCGAGAATTTCCACCCGTGATAGACGCAGCGGATACCGCCTTCCTCGTTGCGGCCGAAGAAGAGGCTGGCAGCGCGATGCGGGCAGTGTTCGTCGAGCACCCCGATGCGGCCTTCGGTATCGCGGAAGACCACCAGGTTCTCGCCCAGGAGGGTGAGTCGAACTGGCGGCTCGTCCGCTGCCGGGATCTCGCGCTCGGTCACGGCCGGCGTCCAGAAGGACCGCATCAGCTTGCCCATGGGGGTTTCGGGTCCTGTACGCGTCAGGATGGCGTTGTTCTCTTTGCTCAGCATGGCGATGGAAGGTGGTTGTTGAGGTAGTGCGGGGGTTGGCTGCAGACGGGGTCGATCAGGAATCTCAGTCGGCCTTGGCGCCGGATGCCTTGATCACCGGTGCCCACTTCAGGATGTCGGCGCGGATCCGCTGGTCGTACTCCTGGGGCGTGGAGCCCACCGGGTCCAGCCCCATCTCGAGCAGCTTCGCCGCGAACTCCGGCGAGCGGGCTGCATGCGCGATGTCCGCGCTGATCTTCTGCACGATAGCCATCGGGGTGCCCGCGGGCGCGATCACGCCGACGCTGCTTTGGCCCGACACGCCCGGCACGGTCTCGGCGACGACCGGGATGTCCGGCACGCTCGCGGGGCGCGTGGGGCTGAACAGTGCAATGGGCTTGAGCTTGCCCGCCTTCAGAAGGCCGGCACTCGCGTAATAGGTGTCCATCAGCAATGGCACTTGCCCGCCCATCACATCCTGCTGCGCAGGTGCTCCGCCGCGATAGGGCACGTGGACGATGTTCACGCCGGTCCTTGCCTTCAGCAGCTCCATCACGAGATGGTGTGCGGTGCCACTCCCCGGGCTCGCGTAGCTGAGACTGCCGGGCCGCTTCTGCGCAAGCTCTAGCAGCTCCGCAACGCTGCTTGCCGGCAGAGAAGGATTGGCGTCCAGGATGATGTGCTGCACGCCCACCTCCGAGACGGGCTGCAGATCCTTCAGCGTGTCATAGGGCAGGTTCGACCTCAAGGTCGGATTGATCGCATGCGATGACACTGCGATGCCCAGCGTATAGCCGTCGGGAGGCGCCTTGGCGACCACGTTGGTCGCCAGCACTGCACCGGCGCCGGGTCGGTTGTCGACGATCACCGGCTGCCCCCACATATCCGAGAGCTTCTGAGCCAGCAGACGGCCCTGCGCGTCGGTGGAGCCGCCCGGCGGAAACGGAACGATGAGCCGCACCGGCCGGCTGGGCCAGGCATCCTGCGCACGCACCCCGGAGGCTGCAAAGAGCGGAATCAGCGGCAGCGCCAGGCGCATCCTGTATTTCATCGCATGTCTCCTTGGCCCCGTGGAAGGCCGGCGTCATTCGTCTTCGACCGGCAGCGATCGCATCGGCACGTCGCCGCATCAATTGCATTATGCAAGTATTGATTGCGGTTCACAACGACCAAGCGCAAGAATCGACGACATGGGCGCTATCGCTTTCCCGTACGCCGGCCGCACTCGTTTTCACATCCCGATCCACTGCCACGGCTATGCTCGACGGCCGACATCCCACGCCGCCAATCACTCAATCAGCATCCATGGCCAGCAAGAAGAATCTCTCCCTCGAACATTGGATCTCTTATCGATTCGGCCTGGTCGCATCTCGCACCGGAGCCGTGATGTCCTCCCGTTACGTGGCTCCCCATGACCTGACCATGCCGGCATGGCGATCGCTTGCCGTGATTGCGCGCTTCGGCCCCCTCTCTGCTGGCGAACTCGGGCAACGAACTTCGTCGGACCCGTTCCGGGTCGTGCGTGCGATCGACCTGCTGGTCAAGCGCGGGTTCATCACGCGCAACCCCGATCCATCCGACAGACGGCGTGCCCGCCTGGAGCTGACGAGCACCGGTCGTTCGGTCTACGAGGAAATCGTCCAGGGCGCCATCGCCAACGAGAAGTTCATCCGGGCAGGGCTGACGGCACAGGAGATCAAGCTGCTCGAAAGCATGCTCGACCGCATCGACGCTCAAGTCCAAGCCCTGAGCGCTGGACTCTCCGAGCCGGCCGAGGGCGACGATCTGTAGCCGGGGATTGTCTTGCGATAGGCGCCTATTACTTGCATAATGCAATTAATTGGCGCCCCCATCGAGGCGCCTGCCACTCCGCGAGGCACCCCCATGAAAGCGCAAGAGCTTCCGACTTCCCAGCCGATTCGCTTTGTCGGCAAACGCCAGCAAGGCGGAGGCTATGGCAAGCCGCCAGGGCAGTCCGACGAATTCCTCACGTTGGTCGAACCCGGCACGCCTTGCGGCGAGTTCATGCGGCGCTACTGGCATCCCGTGGGCGTTTCGTCGAAGGTCACGACAGACCCGAAACGGGTGCGCATCCTCGGCGAGAACCTGATCCTCTTCCGGGACGGTCAGGGCAAGGCAGGCCTGTTGCACGAGAACTGCGCACACCGCGGCACGTCGCTTTACTACGGCAAGGTCGAGGACCAGGGTATTCGCTGCTGCTATCACGGCTGGCTCTTTGCAGTCGACGGCGCTTGCGTCGAGCAGCCCTGCGAGCCGGGTGGCGGACAGCACCGCGACAAGTGCCGCCAACCGTGGTATCCGGTGCAGGAACGCTACGGCCTCGTGTTCGCCTACATGGGGCCGCTCGATTCGATCCCACCCCTGCCGACGTATGACGTCCTGGAAGACCTGGGCCAGGACGAGGAACTGCAGCAGGAAGACCAGAGCTTCTACATCGGCGGCGGCGTCTCGCAGGAGAACCCCGTGGCGCCCTACAGTTGGCTGCAGAACTTCGAAAACGTGATGGACCCGTTCCATGTGGTGATCCTGCATTCGCGTTTCAGCGGCGTGCAGTTCCGCGAGCAGATGGCTGCGATGCCGACGGTGGAGTGGGAACTGTGCGACCACGGCGTCATGTACCGGTCCGTTCGCCAGACCCGGGACGCACAGCTCACGCGCATCACGCAGACCCTGCTTCCCAATGTGCGCATCGTTCCTTCGATCGAACTGGCGCCGGGCCAAGGCCGGGAGGTCGCTTGG
Organism: Variovorax ureilyticus; assembly: GCF_037889935.1. NCBI lineage: Bacteria > Pseudomonadati > Pseudomonadota > Betaproteobacteria > Burkholderiales > Comamonadaceae > Variovorax > Variovorax ureilyticus. The sequence continues at coordinate 173,314 of NZ_JBBKZU010000007.1, read as the reverse complement.
CTGGTCCCGGTGGACAGCCATCACCATCGCACGTTCGGCGTGGCACGCGTCCCGAAGAACGAGGAGCCGCTCTATTCGCGACGCTCCCGCATGGCCGTCTTCGAAGGCAAGACCTGGTCGGAAATGACCGAGGACGAGCACAAGCGCTTTCCTGGCGATTACGAGGCGCAGTCCACCCAGGGCAGCATTCCCGCGCACAGCGACGAGCACCTTGCCACCAGCGACAAGGGCGTGGTGATGCTGCGCCGCCTGCTCGCGCGCCAGATTCGCGTCGTGCTGGAGGGCGGCGACCCTGAGGGCACGGGTCAGGATGCATCGCAGGTTTCAGTCAAGGCAGGGAACTTCTTCGAATGACCGAGCCGATCCTGTTCGACGTGCGGGTCGTCGCGCTGCGCGAAGAAGCGCCCGGCGTGGTTTCCTGCGAGTTGCGCGTGGCCTCGGGAGAATTGCCGCCGTGCCCGCCGGGCGCGCACGTGGACGTGCATCTTCCCAACGGGCTCGTGCGCCAGTATTCGGTGGTTCAGGCCGGGACAGAGAGCTACCACTTCGGCATCAAGCGCGAACCCGCAAGCCGCGGCGGATCGGCTTTCATGACCGAGTCGCTGCGCATCGGGAGCACGCTGCGCATCGGCGCCCCGCGTGACAACTTTCCGCTGGTCCCTACGAGCGGGCGCGTCGTGTTGATCGCGGGTGGAATCGGCATCACCGCACTTCTTCCGATGGCGCGCAGCCTTGAATCCTCGGGGCAGGAATGGACGCTGCACTACGCGGTGAGGACACCGGAAGACGCTGCGTTCAAGCACGTGACGCAGGGCTTGGGCAGCAAGCTTCGCATGCACGTCGATTCGATCGAAGGTCGCCACCTTTCGATCGCGGACATCGTCGAGCAGCAGCCTGCCGGCACCCATTTCTATTGCTGTGGGCCGGCACCGATGCTCGATGCCTATCTGGCGGCCACGGCGTCGGTGCCGCGCGAACAGGTTCATCTCGAGCGCTTCGGTGCCGAGCCCACGACTGGAGGCCAGGAGTTCGCGGTGCGACTGGCTCGCAGCGGCACGACACTGCCCGTCGCCGCGAACCAGACGATCATCGATGCGCTTCTTTCCGCCGGCCTCGATGCGCCCTACTCCTGTCAGCAGGGCATCTGTGGTTCTTGCGAAGTGAAGGTGCTGGAGGGCTGCCCGGACCATCGGGACGACGTTCTGACGGCGGCAGAGAAGGCCTCCAACAAGACCATGATGCTCTGCTGCTCGCGCGCCTTTTCTCCCGAGCTGGTGATCGACCTTTAGTCCGGCCGCCGCTTGCCGTGCAAGAGAGCCCCAAGGCCATGAAGCTCCCGCTGAAAGGCTGAGGACAAGCATGGCAAACCTGCTGCTCGGCTGCATCGCCGATGACTTCACGGGCGCGACCGACCTCGCGAACAACCTCGTGCGCGCAGGCATGCGCGCGGTGCAGACCATCGGCGTGCCGTCCGCCCCGCTGGATGCGGATGTCGATGCGGTGGTGGTCGCGCTCAAGTCGCGCACCATCGCGCCGGAAGGCGCCATCGCCCAGTCGCTGGAGGCGCTGCGCTGGCTGCAGGCGCAAGGCGCCCGGCAGATCTACTTCAAGTACTGCTCGACCTTCGACAGCACGCCGCGCGGCAACATCGGCCCGGTCACCGAGGCGCTGATGGACGCGCTGGGCTGCGACTTCACCATCGCCACGCCGGCGTTTCCGGACAACAAGCGCACCGTCTTCAAGGGCTATCTCTTCGCGGGCGACGTGCTGCTGAGCGAGAGCGGCATGCAGAACCATCCGCTCACGCCGATGACCGACGCGAACCTCGTGCGCGTGTTGCAGGCGCAGTGCACGCGGCGAGTGGGCCTGATTGACCACACGGTGGTGGCACGGGGTGCCGCTTCGGTGGCCGAGCGTATCGCGCAGTTGCAATCCGATGGCGTGTCCATCGCCATCGTGGATGCAGTGTCGAACGACGACCTGGTGCGCATGGGACCGGCACTGGCGTCACTGCCGCTGCTGACCGCGGGCTCAGGTGTGGCGATCGCGCTGCCGGCCAATTTCGGCCTCGCCCCCTCTGCTGCAGCCAGCGCGCTTCCGCCGGCCGGCGGGCTTCGCGCAGTGATTTCTGGAAGCTGCTCCCTGGCCACCAACCGGCAGGTGCTGGATTTCGTGCGCCGCGGCGACGCGGCGCTGGCCGTCGACCCGCTGCGCATCGCGGCTGGCGTCGACGTCGCGGCAGAGGCGCTGACCTGGGCCGCACCGCTGCTCGACCACGGCCCGGTGCTGATCTATTCCACCGCCGAGGCCCATGCCGTGAAGTCGGTGCAGGGCCGCCTCGGCGCCCCGGAAGCCGGCGCCATGGTGGAGCGCACCATTGCCGCAATCGCGCGTGGCCTCGTCGAACGGGGTGTGCGACAACTCGTGATCGCGGGCGGCGAGACCTCGGGCGCCTGCGTTCAGGCGCTGGGCATCGACCAGTTGCAGATCGGTGCTCAGATCGACCCCGGTGTGCCCTGGTGCCATGCGCACTGCGCGGCGGCCTCCGGCAAGGGCCTGCACATCAGCCTGAAGTCGGGCAATTTTGGCGGCGACAGTTTCTTCACACATGCCTTCGCGGTGCTCGATTGAACGAGACCACGTATCGACGGACCCTTTTTCCTCGCAGCACCACCGCACAGAGTGGCAGCTCGGAACCATCAGCAGTTCTTCGAGACTCTCACCCCCTCCTCGGCATGCTTGACCTCCAATTCCATCATCATGGAAAATACTTCCATGATGATGGAAGATGCCGAGCCAGTCCCCCCTGACACCGACGCGGGCGTCAACGACCGCATTGCCCGCCGCGTTCGCGAGCTGCGCACTGCGCGCGGCTACTCCCTGGACGTGCTGGCCGCACGCAGCGGGGTGAGCCGGTCGATGATTTCGCTGATCGAGCGCGCCGCCGCGAGCCCCACTGCCGTCGTGCTCGACAAGCTGGCGACCGGCCTGGGCGTTCCGCTCGCGGGGCTCTTCGGCGGCGGCCGCGAGGACGCGCCCGTCGAGCGGCTCGTGCGCCGCGCCCGGCAGCCGATCTGGCGCGACCCGGAGTCCGGCTACATGCGGCGCAACATCTCGCCGCCGGGGTGGCCGTCGCCGCTGCATCTGGTGGAGGTGGACTTCCCGCCCGGCGCGCGCGTCGCCTACGAGATCGGCCCAAGAGAGAACGTCGTCCACCAGCAGGTCTGGATGCTCAAGGGCCGCATCGACCTGACGCTCGGCGACCAGCTCCACGAATTGCGCGAGGGCGACTGCCTCGCGATGCGGCTGGACCAGCCGCTGATCTACAGCAACCCCACGCGGCAATCGGCACGCTACATCGTGGCGCTCTGCACCGAGCCTGCGCACCCACCAGGAGCCTGAATGAACACCGCCGCATCACACGACGAAATACGCCTGATCGAATGCACCGAGGCCGAGCATGCAGAAGTCATTCTCGAGATCCTCAACGACGCCATCGTCCATTCGACCGCCCTCTACGACTACGTGCCGCGGCCGCGCGAAGCGATGGCGACCTGGTTCGCCGGCAAGCGTGCCGGCGGCTTTCCGGTCGTGGGCGCGGTCGACACCGCGGGCAACCTGCTGGGCTTCGCGAGCTGGGGGACGTTTCGTGCCTTTCCGGCCTACAAGTACACGGTCGAGCACAGCGTCTATGTGCATCGCGACCATCGCGGCCGCGGACTCGGCGAACGGCTGCTGCGCGAGTTGATCCGGCGCGCGCGCGAGGCGCAGCTTCACGTCCTCGTGGGCTGCATCGACGCGGCCAATGCGGGCAGCATCGGTCTGCACACGCGCCTGGGCTTCGTCCATTCGGGCACGATGCCGCAGGTCGGATTCAAGTTCGGCCGCTGGCTGGATGCGGCGTTCTACCAGCTCAACCTGGATACCCCGCTGGAGCCACGCGACGGCTGATGCAGCCGCTGCCGCGGTTGCTTTCGGTGACGAGCGATACCGCGATGTCCGACGAACGGCTCGCGATGCGGCGGTATGGTGGGCGGGATGTTCATCCAGCCCGAAGTCATCGCGACGCTCAAGCGTCGCATCGCCCAGGAAGGCTGGGCCATGGCGGGCGTCGGCACGGGTCGCGCGTCCGTGACCTTCGTCTACACCGTCGGCCTGCAGAAGAGCTTCGCACATCCGGACCTGATCATGTTCGGCGTCCCACCGGCCGAGGCCGAAGGCGTGATCGATGCGATCGCGCGACGCGTGAAAGCGGGCGAGCCGGCCCATGAGGACGTGATGATCGTCGGCGCCGCAGAGGTGCCCTTGATGCCCCGCCGGGCGGATGCGGAGCGGGTCGGGCTGCTCGTGCCTGCCCAGCTCGCACGCGGCCGGTACAGCTACCTGCAGTTGGTCTGGCCCGATGGGAAGGGGCTGTTTCCATGGGAACCCCACTTCGACAAGCGGAGGCTCCGCTCGCAGTCGTTTCTCTTCGACCTCGCCGATCGCGAACCGCCCATGTCCAATGCTCCAAAACCCTGATTGATTTAATTACTGATGTGAATACGATGACCTACATCAAATCCACATCAGACATGTCCACCGCGCCTACGATCGCCGACATCGCCCGCACCGCCGGGGTGGGCACGGCCACGGTCGACCGGGTGCTCAATCGCCGCCCGGGGGTGAACGCCGAGACGGTCCAGCGGGTGTTGCAGGCGGTCGAGGAACTGGGCGCGCCCCAGCAGCAGCCCGGCCGCCCGCGCAAGAGCGCCAACGCACGCTTTGCCTTCGTGCTGCCGGCGGAGGAAGCGCCCTTCTTCGAACTGGTCGAGCGGCAGATCGCCCAATCCGCCAGCGACTTCCGCCACTCGCACATCACGGAGGTCACCCACCGCCTCGACACGTCGGACCCGGCGCGCTTTGCCGAGCAGCTGGCCGAAGTGGGTGATTGCGAAGGCATGGCACTGCTTGCACCCGACCTGCCCCCCATCAAGCGCGCGGTGAACGAACTGGTTCGCGCCGGCGTGCATGTGGTCACCCTCTTCTCGGACGTGGCCGGCTCCATGCGCGAGACCTACATCGGTGCCGACAATCGCGCAGCCGGCCGCACCGCGGGGCTGCTGCTCGGACGCATGGCCGGCCAGGAAAAGCATCGCGACGTGCTCCTGCTTTCCTCGCAGGCGACGCGGCTGTCTTCCGAGATCGAACGGCGCATCGGCTTCGCCCAGGTGCTGGAGGAGCGCTTTCCCGAACTGACCCTGCTGCGCACCAGCGACCTGCCGGCCGATGAGGACGGCGCCTGCGAGGCATTGCTGCAGGTGCTGCGCGACGAAGTCGATCCGGCGCGCGTGGCGGGCATCTACAACGTGGGCGCCGGCAGTGCGGGCGTTGCACGCGCGCTCGCGCAGGCAGGCCTCGCGGCCAAGGCAGGCGTGGTGGCGCACGACTTCACCGATGCGCATGCCTGGCTGCTGGAGAACAACAGCCTGTCCTACGTCCTGCACCAGGACATCCACTACTGCGTATCGACGGCGGCGCGCGTGCTGCGCGCCCTTTGCGAGAACGTGCGCGGCGCACTCAACGTGGTGCAGCCGCGCATCGAGATCCTGACGGCCGAGAACCTTCACTAGGGAATGAAGGCGCGGCTGCCCGGTAAGTGCCCCGAACCCGAACCTTTTGGAGACCTTCATGAATCTGCTCTCGAAAAAGATGTTGCCGGGGATGGTCGCCCTGGCCGCCGTTGCCGCCCTGGGCCTCGCAAGCACTTCGGTGCGCGCGCAGGACAAGACCATCACGTTGTGCTGGGCCGCCTGGGATCCCGCCAACGCGCTGGTCGAGCTGTCGAAGGACTTCACGGCCAAGACCGGCGTGAAGATGAAGTTCGAATTCGTCCCGTGGACCAACTTCGCCGACCGCATGCTCAACGAGCTCAACTCGAAGGGCAAGCTGTGCGACCTGATCATCGGCGACAGCCAGTGGATCGGCGGTGCGGCCGAGCAGGGCCACTACGTCAAGCTCAACGACTTCTTTGCCAAGGAAGGCATCAAGATGACCGACTTCGCGCCCGCCACCGTGGTGGGCTATGCGGAGTGGCCGAAGAACACCCCGAACTACTGGGCGCTGCCCGCGATGGCCGACGCCGTGGGCTGGACCTACCGCAAGGACTGGTTCGCCAGGCCCGAGCTGCAGGCCGAATTCAGGAAGCTGCACAACCGCGACCTGGCACCGCCCAAGACCTGGGCGGAGTTCAAGCAGGTCTCCGAGTTCTTCCAGGGCAAGACCATCGACGGCAAGAAGGTCTACGGTGCCTACATCTTCACCGAGCGCGGATCCGAGGGCATCACCATGGGCGTGACCAACGTGCTCTACCCCATGGGCTTCAAGTACGAAGACCCGAAGAAGCCGTATGCGATGGACGGCTTCGTCAATTCGCCCGACGCGGTGCGCGGGCTGGAGTTCTACAAGGCGCTCTACAAGGGCAGCACGCCGCCGGGCCTGACCAACGCCTACATGAGCGAAGGGCTGGATGCCTTCAAGTCCGGCCAGGTGGCCATGATGATGAACTGGTTCGCCTTCTTCCCCGGCCTGTACAAGGACCCGAACGTGGGCGGCGACAAGATCGGCTTCTTCACCAATCCCTCGGACAAGACCAAGGGCGTGCAGCTCGGCGGACAAGGGATCTCGGTGGTGTCGTACTCGGCCAATCGCAACGAGTCCCTGCAATACATCAAGTGGTTCGCGAGCCCCGAGGTTCAGAAGAAGTGGCAGGCCATCGGCGGCTCGTCGGCGGCCAAGGCGGTATTGGACGATCCGGACTATCCGAAGAGCTCTCCCTTCGCGCAGGCCTTCCTCGACTCGATGGGCATGGTGGTGGACTTCTGGGCCGAGCCCTCGTATGCGCAGCTGCTGCTCGCCATGCAGAAGCGCGTGCATGACTACGTCGTGGCCGACAAGGGCACCGCCAAGGAGGCGCTGGACGCCCTCGTTGTGGACTGGCGCAAGGTGTTCAAGGACGACGGCAAGGCCGCCAAGTAAGCGAGCAGGCCGTGAGCGCCCTTCGCCCACCGATGATGAAAGGCCCGTCCGCGCTCGCCACCCGCGCGGCGCAAGCCACGCCGCCCGGCGTGGCGCGGCGCCTGCGCGGGCTGTCGGACAAGGCGCTCGCCTGGCTGTTCGTGGGCCCGACGATCGTGCTGCTGCTGGCCATCAACATCTTTCCGCTGATCTGGACGATCAAGCTGTCCTTCACCAACTACCGGGCCAACCGGCCCAACGCCGCCGTGGTCGATGTGGGCATCGACAACTACGTCTCGGTGCTCACCGACCCCGACATCTGGACGGCCATGCAGGCCACTGCGCACTTCCTGTTCTGGACCATTGCGCTGCAGACGCTGATCGGGTTCACGCTGGCCTACCTGATCGACCGCAAGTTCCGCGGCCACGGCTTCTGGACCACGGTGATCCTCATCCCGATGATGCTGTCGCCGGCCGTGGTCGGCAATTTCTGGGCCTTCCTCTACCAGCCGCAGACGGGGCTCTTCAACTACGCGGTGGCCTTCCTCACGGGCGTGCCGCCGTCTTCCTTCGAGATGATCGGCTCGGTGAAGCTTGCGCCCTGGGCGATCATCATCGTCGACACCTGGATGTGGACGCCCTACGTGATGCTGATCTGCCTCGCGGGCCTCCGATCCATTCCCGAGTACATCTACGAGGCCGCGGAGGTCGACCGCGCATCGCCCTGGCGGCAGTTCTGGTCGATCACGCTGCCGATGGTGCTGCCCTTCATCATGCTGGCGGTGCTGTTCCGCGGCATCGAGAACTTCAAGATGTTCGACATGGTCAACCTGCTCACCTCGGGCGGGCCGGGCTCGGCCACCGAGCTGGCATCGATCACGCTCAAGCGGGAAGCCTTCGAGAAATGGCGAACGGGCTATTCGTCGGCCTTCGCCATCATCCTCTTCGTGGCGGTGTTCGGCCTGGCCAACATCTACGTGAAGGCGCTCAACCACGTGAAGAACCGTTGAGACGAGGAGCCACGCATGACAAGCCAAGGCATCAGCACCGCGCATTCGGTGGTCGAACCCGGCAGCGGCACGCGCCTGTTCGCGGGCAGCGTGGTCGTGCTTTACGCGCTGCTGACCATGATCCCCCTCGTGTGGATCATCCTCACCGGATTCAAGACACCGCCGGACTCGATCAGCTATCCGCCGAAGGTCCTGTTCACACCTTCGCCGCAGGGCTACTGCAATCTCTTCACCACGCGCTCGCGCCAGACGCCCGAGTACATCGCGGCCCTGCCGCACGCCACCGAGACCTGCGACAAGGTCGCGCGCGCGGACAACATGGTGATCGCCGGCCCGTCGAACTACGTGCCGCGCTTCATCAACTCGCTGATCATCGCCTTCGGCTCGACCGTTCTTTCAGTGGGCTTCGGCGTGATGGCGGCCTATGCGTTCTCGCGCTTCAAGGTGCCGCTGAAGGACGACCTGCTGTTCTTCATCCTGTCCACGCGCATGATGCCGCCCATCGCGGTCGCCATTCCCATCTACCTCATGTACCGCGAGCTGGGGCTCTCGGACACGCGCCTAGGCATGATCCTGCTGTACAGCGCCGTGAACGTGTCGCTGGCGGTCTGGCTGCTCAAGGGCTTCATCGACGAGATCCCGCGCGAGTACGAAGAAGCCGCCATGGTCGACGGCTACACGCGCCTGCAGGCGTTTCGCAAGGTGGTGCTGCCGCAGGCCACCACCGGCATCGTGGCCACGTCGATCTTCTGCCTGATCTTCGCGTGGAACGAATACGCGTTCGCCGTGCTGCTCACTTCCGGCGCGGCCCAGACGGCACCGCCGTTCATCCCGATCATCATCGGGGAAGGCGGACAGGACTGGCCGGCCGTCGCTGCCGGCACCACGCTGTTCCTCATTCCCATCCTGGTGTTCACCGTGCTGCTGCGCAAGCATCTGCTGCGGGGCATCACCTTCGGAGCGGTACGCAAATGAACAGGTCCCCAACCCCCGCGAACACAGCCCCTGCACCCCGCCGCTGGCCTCGCTGGCTCAGGCGCGGCCCCATGGAGATGGTGGCCTGCATCGTGATCGCCGCGGGCCTCTTCATGATGCTGCAGCCGCTGGCGATGGCGCTCTACACCTGGTCGTTCCTGACCACGCTGGCGGGCACCGCGCTGTTCATGGTCGTGTCGAAGTTCCCGGAGTAGCCCATGACCCCCGATTTCGCTTCGCTCCTGCCCCCCGAAGGGGCGCAGCCCTCCCTTGGGGCGGCCCGGCGGGAGGACTGACATGGCCGAGATCCGTGTCCACCACCTGCACAAGGCCTTCGCGGACTTCACCGCGGTCAAGGACTCCAGCTTCGCGGTGCGCGACGGCGAGTTCTTCTGCCTGCTGGGCCCTTCGGGCTGCGGCAAGACCACCACCTTGCGCATGATCGCCGGACTGGAGCTCCCCACCTCGGGCCAGATCTTCCTGGCCGACGAGGACGTGAGCTTCAGGCGGGCCTCGGAGCGCGACATCGCCTTCGTCTTCCAGATGTTCGCGCTCTACCCGCACATGAACGTGCGCCGCAACATCGCGTTCCCGCTGGTGTCGCAAGGCATGGGCAGGGCCGAGATCGCCCGCCAGGTCGAATCGGCGGCGCAGACGCTGCGCATCGGCCATCTGCTGGACAAGCCGGTGTCGCAACTCTCCAGCGGCGACCGCCAGCGGGTGGCGCTGGGACGCGCCATCGTCCGCCAACCCAAGGCCTTCCTGATGGACGAGCCGCTGGGCGCCCTGGACGCGGAGTTTCGCGAACTGATGTGCCGCGAGCTGCGCGCGCTGCACGACCGCCTGGGCGCCACCACCGTGTACGTGACGCACGACCAGATGGAAGCCATGGCCATGGCCGACGTCATCGCCGTCATGAACGAAGGCGCGGTCGAGCAACTGGGTCCGCCGCGCGAGGTGTACGAATGCCCCGCGAGCGTGTTCGTCGCCGATTTCATCGGTGCGCCGGCCATGAACTTCCTGCCTTTCGAGGCGGCCCTGGCGCGCGGCGAGGAGGCGATCCGGATCGGACCCGCACGCCTGGGCGTGCCGCAGATTCGCGAAGACGTTTCGACGCGCCCGCTGCTGGCAGGCGTGCGGCCCGAGAACGTGCGCCTTGCCGACGATTCGGACCTCAGGGCCGAAGTGCTGGGCACCGAATACCTCGGCTCGAGCACCGTGGTGACGCTGGCCACCGCGCAGGGCGCGTCCCTGCGTGCCAAGGTCGATGCCGCAACCCCTGCCCGACGCGGCGATCACGTGGGTCTCGCATTCGATGCGCGGGCGGTCTCGCTCTTTGACGCGGCCAGCGGCCGCGCGCTTCGCACCGCTCGTGACGATGCGCTGCATGCCGTGCGGCGCCAGGGAGCCCGGCATGGCTGAACTTCGACTCACCGGCGTCAGCAAGCGCTTTGCCGCCGTCCAGGCGGTGACCGACCTGCAGCTTCATGTGTCCAGCGGCGAGTTCTTCGTGTTGCTGGGACCGAGCGGCGCGGGCAAGACCACGACCCTGCGTCTGGTCGCGGGGCTGGAGCGGCCCGACGCCGGCCATGTGCATATCGCCGGCCAGGACGTGAGCGCGATGGCACCGGCCCTGCGCGACGTGGCCTTCGTGTTCCAGCAGTACTCGCTCTATCCGCATCTGAGCGTCTACGACAACCTGGCTTTTCCCCTGCGCTCGCCACTGCGCCCCACGCCGGAGGCACGGATCCGCGCGAAGGTGACGGAGGTCGCGCGGCTGCTGCGCATCGAAGACAAGCTCGGGAACCCGGCCACGCGCCTTTCTGGCGGGCAGATGCAGCGCGTGGCCATCGGCCGGGCGCTGGTGCGCGATCCGCAGCTGTACCTGATGGACGAGCCCCTGTCCTCGCTCGATGCCCGGCTGCGCAACGATTTGCGGCTGGAACTCAAGCGCATCCAGCAGGACCTGGGTGCCACCATGCTCTACGTGACGCACGACCAGACCGAGGCGATGACCATGGCCTCCCGCATCGGCGTGCTCGAAGGCGGGCGGCTGGTGCAGGTAGGCACGCCGCGCGAGGTGTACGAGAACCCCAGCACCAGCCATGTCGCGGCGCGGCTGGGATCGCCGCGGATCAACCTGTTCGCCCGCGCGCTGGTGCCCGCCGTGGCCGCACCGAACGACGCGGTGACGGTGGGCGTCCGGGCGGAGCACATGCGCATCCACCAGCACTCGGACAACGATGCACACCGCGCCGCCCGTGTGCGCCGCATCGAACGCCTGAGCGACCGCCACCTCGTGCACGTGGCGCCGGAGGGCAGCGACCAGGAATGGGTCGTCTCCGCCCGCGCAGGCGACAGCTTCGCGCCCGATGACGCGGTGCGCGTCGAGTTGCTGCAGCCCCTCTGGTTCGACGCCGGTGGCCGGCGCATCGACGCCGCCGCCTGACCCCCACAACCGGGAGACTCAATTGAAACCCGATACCCACAACCTCATCCGCTGCGCCACCCAGACGCTGATCGACCACGTGGACGAGCTCACTGCGCTCGACCAGGCCATCGGCGACGGCGACCACGGGCTGAACATGCGGCGCGGCGCGCTCGCCATCCAGGGCAAGCAGGGCGAACTGGCCGGGCAGTCGCTGAACGAAGCGCTACGCACGATGGGCATGACCTGCATGTCGACCATCGGCGGCTCCTCGGGGCCCGTGTTCGGCACCCTGCTGGTCACCCTCGGCAAGCACCTGCCCGATCCGCCGAACGCGGCGGGCCTGGCGCAGGCGCTCGATGCGGCGATCCAGGCGCTCACCCGCCTTGGCAAGGCACAGGTCGGCCAGAAGACATTGCTGGATGTGCTCGACCCGGTGCAAAAGCTCCTGGCCAAAGGCGGCGAGGAGCTCGTCAAGCGCGTGCGCACCTGTGCTTTCGACGCGGCCGAGGCCACTGCGGCGCTGGATGCCGCCAGGGGCCGCGCCTCCTTCCTCGGCGACCGGGCGCTGGGCCACGTGGACCCGGGTTCGCGTTCCACTGCATTGATCATCGGCGCGATCTGTGAAAGTCTCGATGCTCCAGCGACCGCGCAACCCTCCTCGCTTTCCGCCTGAATCGAAGACCATCCTTGTCGAAGGCAGCACCATGAAGAAGCTCATCAACGACGTCGAAACCATGCTGTCCGAATCGCTGGACGGCTTCGCGGCAGCGCACGCCGACATCGTGGCGTTGGGCGAGGCCGGCCAGTTCGTGCGCCGCCGCACGCCCAAGCCCGGCAAGGTGGCGCTGATCTCCGGCGGCGGCTCGGGGCACGAGCCGCTGCACACCGGCTTCGTCGGGCACGGCATGCTCGATGCGGCCTGCCCCGGCCAGATCTTCACCTCGCCGACGCCGGACCAGATGCTGGCAGCGGCGCAGTCGGTGGAGACCGGCGCGGGCGTGCTGTTCATCGTCAAGAACTACTCCGGCGACATGATGAACTTCCAGATGGCCGCGGAGATGGTCGACTGCGACAACGAGACGGTGGTGGTCAATGACGACGTGGCGGTGGAAAACTCCACCTACACCACCGGCCGCCGGGGCGTGGCCGGTACGCTGATCGTGGAGAAGATCCTCGGCGCCGCCGCCGAACGCGGCGACCCGCTGCGAAAGCTCAAGCAACTGGGCGACGCGGTGAACAAGGCGACCGCCTCCATGGGCGTCGCGCTCACCTCGTGCACCGTGCCGGCAGCAGGCAAGCCCACCTTCCAGATCGGCGGGGACGAGATGGAGATGGGGGTGGGCATCCACGGCGAGCCGGGCCGGCGGCGCATCAAGCTGGCGGGTGCCGACGACATCGCACATGAACTGACGGGGGCCATCCTGAAGGACCTGTCGCTCAAGGCCGGGCAGCAGGTGCTGCTGCTGGTCAATGGCTTCGGCGGCACGCCCATGCTGGAGCTCTACCTCATGGTCAATGCGGTGCACAAGGTTCTGGCCGGCCACCAGGTGAAGGTCGCGCGGCACCTCACCGGCTCCTATGTCACGTCGCTGGAAATGGCGGGCTGCTCGGTGACGGTGAGTGCGCTCGACGATGCGCAGCTCGCGCTGTGGGATGCGCCTGTCCATACCGCGGCGCTGCGGTGGGGCATGTGAAGGCGAATCGAGACCTGCAGGTCGGGGGCAAGAAAAAAGCCGCGGGCATTGCTGCTCGCGGCTGAAACCTATCCGAGGGGACAGGAGGAGACAAGGGGTGAACAGGCGGCGGCGTCAGCGGCCGGAGAGTCCCGAGGCGGTGTGACCCACCATCTCTTCCATCGCGCCGGCATACATCGCGCCGTTGGCGATGACCAGGACGAGAAGTGCGAGCGAGGTGAGTGCAGTCATGGGGAGCTCCTGTTCGATGACCGCGATCATAGGGTAAACCCTAATCCCCCTGGGCTGGAGTCGGGTTCCTATCCCGAACCCACCCATTCGTCCGGCGAAACCCGCCCGTCCTGAGCGCGCGCCGATCGTCCGACCGAGGCTCAGGGATCGCCCGCAGCCAGACCGTCCTCCGCCATGGCGCTGCCGCTCGCCCGCGCCCGGACGTCCCGCAGAGCCGACAGCAGATCCTCCACGTCCGCGGTGCGGAGGTCGCTCAAGGGACGATCGTCGAGATCGGTGACCGCGCTGATCTCGATCCGGTCCCGCCGATCCCAGGACAGGAACAGCTTGGCGCGCGGCCCGATCAGCGCCCACTCCTCCGGACGCGCCGTATGGTTGTTGTGCCCCGCCATGGCATGAAGGCCAGTCACGAGCGGCGTGTGATTCCGGACGGTGATTCCCATCGCCTGCAGCAACGCGGGCATGACGTGCGCGTGGGAGCTGATCGCGAGCGTGTGCCTTGGCTTCGCGCCGGGCGCCAGGATATAGAAGGGCACGTGGATCTGCCTTTCCCACATGCCGGCCGCGTGGGAGATTCGCCCGGACTCCATGACGTCCTCGCCGTGGTCCGCGGTGATGACGAGCACGGTCTTTTCCAGGTCGAGCATCGAGAGAAACCGGGCGAGCCAATCGTCGAGCTCATCGAGCGCGTTGAGGTAGCGGCTCTGGATCTCGCGCTTGTGGTCGGACGAATCCCAGCGCGAGTAGTCGTAGTCCTCGGCGACCTCGGGCTGGTTGCTCGAATAGGCCGCCTGGTGCTTGTAGGGCCAATGGGTGCCACCGTAGTAGACGAAGGCGAAGCGCCCGCCCGGCGAGCCATGCAGATAGGCGCGCAGGTCGTCGAGCATGGCCCAGTCGTCGACCGGCTCGGCCACCGGCTGGGAGAAATTGGCGGTGTAGTTTCCGATCTGCCCGAATACCGTGACGTCGGCGCCAAAGCGCTTCGTGCTGTAGCCGTGTTCGTTGAGCGCGGCAATGAACGGTGACTGCGGCCACTCGTTCCCCCCGTAGAAAAGCATGGGCTGGCCGTGCGTCAGGCCCAGGATGCCGTAGTGGGTCGCATCCCCGGTCGAGTAGTGGTTGTCCGAGACCACGGCCTTGCGCCGCATCTCGCGGAAGACGCGCAAGCGGCCTTCCGCCAGTCCCTTGTTCAATCCCTCGATGGCAAGAACGACGATGTTCGGCCGGCCGGACAGGGCCGGCAAGGCGGCGGCCAAGGGGTTGTCCCGGCGCGCATCCGGTCGGACCGGGCGGGCTGCATGAAGGCGCTCGTTCAGCGCCGCCATCTCGCTCCCGCTGCCCGAGAGCCTTGCGAGCGTGGTCGCGGTCGCGTTCGGGATGAGCGGATGGAAATCGAGCACGGCCTTCCACTGCGCGTGATTGCGCACCGCCATCGACCCGAGAACGATCGTGCACGCGAGCCCGGCCACCATGAGCGCCACCGCCCCGAGCATCAGATGGCGCCGATGCCGGAGCCTGCGAGGATGAGGCAGCTTCGTCGCGATCCAGACGGAAGCGAACGCGATGGCCGCAAGGCTCGCCGCATGGAACAGCAACTGTTTCGCCAGGCGGAGCTTGTCCGCCGCGCGCACCCCGGCGTGCCTTTCCCAGTCCTCGCCGAGGAAGATGCGGACTTCGTTGAGCCCGATGTGGCGAAACGAAAACTTGTACCAGGCGACGTCGAGTTCGAGCGCCATGATGGCGATGAGCCCGATGACCACGCCGGCAACCATGCCTCGCGCCGAAAAGGCCCGCCCGCGGAGCACGAGCGCCGGCAACGCCGCCATGGCCAGGAACGGGATCGCGCTGCACAGCGAGATCGCGAGGAATTCGGCATACGTCGGCTGCGCCCAGCCCCAGGCGCCGTGGCCATGGAAGATCACCCAGCGGAACCAGCGCACGACTGCGTTGACCGCGAAATACGCGCCGCAGAGCGCGATGAACACCAGCCAGCCCAGACGCCAGCGCGACGCGCTGGCGTCGATCTCTTCGAAATGAAACATTTAGTAGATTTTATGACAAAATTATTACTAATTGTTTCAAGCGTTCGCCTTTCGGACGCGTTCGGCGCGCTTGACGAGACCTGCAATGGGACTGGCGCCCGAGAGCCGCCGTGCCGTTGCCTGCGCGCGACTCAGCGCCTCCCGTCGCTGAAAGATTTGAAACCGCAGGTGCCCGCCTCCGATTGGCGCTGCACATTCGGTTGCGTAAGCGCCAACTACCAGTCGTGGGTGCCACTATTTTTGGCTTCCCCGGGGGCTTGGGCTCAGGCTCTCGTCAACTTTGACAGGTGAGGCTTTCATGATCGATCGACGCACCTTCGCGGCCTGCTGCCTGCTCGCCGTCCCCGCCGCGGCCTGCCTGGCGCAGTCCTACACCTCGGACCAGTATTTCGACAACCGCTGGTACGTCACGCCGTTCGGGACGTACATCAATGCGGACAGCAACCGCCATGCCGACAACGGCTGGGGCGGAGGCATCGCCATCGGCAAGCCGATCAGTCCCGCCTGGAACATCGAACTGCGCACCCAGTACGAGGAACTGGACGGCAAGTCCAGCGGCCCGCTCAGCGGCGACAAGTGGAAGATCTGGAGCGCCTCGCTCGACGCCCAATGGTTCTTCCTGGGCCGGCAGGGATTCCGCGTCTGGCAGTCGAACAGCGTCCAGCCGTATCTGGTGGGTGGCATCGGCGCGATCAACGACAAGGTCAACGGGCCGTTCCTCAACGAGAGCAAGACGGGCTTCATGGCCAACGTGGGCGCCGGCGTCGTGTGGCCGTTCTCCAACTGGGGACGCCTCGTCGGCGACATCCGCTACCGCTACGACGACAACAACAGGAACGGCGTCTTCTTCGACCAGGGCCACGCGAAGGACTGGCTGTTCACGGTGGGCCTGCAGATCCCGTTCGGGCCGCCTCCGGTGGTCGCGCAGGCGGCCGCGCCGTCGCCGCCTCCGGCCATGCCGCCACCCCCGCCGCCGCCACCTCCGCCGGTGCGCAAGTTCGAACTGTCGTCCAGCGGCACGTTCTTCTTCGACAAGGCGGAGCTGACGCCCACCGGCCGCAGCCGGGTCGACGGACTCGTCGAGGAACTGAAGACCTCGAACGCACGGCCAAGCTCGATCGTCGTCGTCGGCTACACCGACCCGCTCGGCAGCGCCGAACACAACCAGCGCCTGTCCGTGGCGCGGGCCAATGCGGTGCGCGACGAGATGGTGAGGGTCGGCGTGCCACCCAACGTGATCCAGACCGAAGGGCGCGGCGCGACGAACTTCAAGGTCACCGAAGCCGATTGCAAGGCCCAGGGAAAGGCCAGGAATCGCACCGCCCTCATCGCCTGCCTCGAGCCCAACCGGCGCGTCGAGATCACCGTGACCGGTCAGCAGGTGCAGTGACGGGCATCAGGGCCGGGCATCGGCCGCATAGGCCTTGCGCTGGCGCTCGCGGCTGTTGACGAGATGGATGCGCATCGCGGCGCGCGCGGCCTCCGGGTCGCGCCGCTCGATCGCGGCGTAGATGTCCTGGTGCTCCTGGTTCACCTTCTGGAGATGCTCGGTGCGCCGCTCGATGTCGAGCCACGACGAGGAGACCCGGGTGCGCGGAATGACGGCCAGCCCGAGCTGGCCCATCAGCTCGCCGTAGTAGCGGTTGCCCGCCGCCTGCGAGATCGCCATGTGGAAGCGGAAATCCGGCGCGACGGTGTCGCCGACCGTGGTCAGGTGACGCCCGAAATCCTCCAGCGCATCGCGCATCTCGCGCAACTGCTCGTCGGTGCGCCGCATGGCGGCAAGGCCCGCGGCGTCGGACTCGAGGCTCGCGCGCAGCTCCAGCACATCGAGCATGTCGGCGAAGCCGTCCAGCGAGGGCGACTCGACCTGGAAGCGGCTCTGCGGGGCGGCTTCCAGCGCGAAGGTGCCGATGCCGTGGAGCGTCTGGACCAGCCCCGCAGCGCCCAGCCGGGACAGCGCCTCCCGCACCACGCCGCGGCTGACGCCGAAGGCCTGCATGATTTCCGATTCGGTGGGGAGCCGTTCGCCGGGCTTGATCGCCCCGCTGCGCAGCTTGCCGGTGAATGCGGCCACCAGTTCATGCGCCAGGCCCCTGCCGTTCCGGCCGGCACGGGGGACTTGCGGGGTTGCAGCCTGCGCGTTGGCGCGCTGTTCCGGCAGGGAGGGTGGGATGTCCGACATCTCTGGATGATAGTTCGCAGGAATCGGTCCGAGCCGCTACAAAGGCCCGCTCCGCGTACGCGCTTTCCCGGTCCATGTCATCGGACATCCAATGATGATTCGGCGCCGAATTGCCAATGACGCTCCCAAATATTGGGGTAATCCCTATTCTTTGCGCCCCTTCGATCGACGATAGTCACGCCTAGTTGTCGGACAACCTACAACTAGCACCCAACAGGGATCGACCAGCGCCTGCCAACCTGATTCGAACACGGGGACAGCACAGGTCAGACATCTCACCCCACGCTTTGGAGATAACACATGAAGATCAAAGGCATCCGCTGGTGGATGGTCGGCCTGGTCACCGCCGGCCTGATCGTGAACTACCTCGCCCGCAACACCCTGTCGGTGGCCGCGCCGACGCTGATGAAGGACCTCGGCATCACCACCCAGCAGTACGCCTGGGTGGTGGTGTCCTGGCAGCTTTGCTATGCATTCATGCAGCCGGTCGCCGGCTATCTGCTCGACACGATCGGCACCAAGATCGGCTTCTTCGCCTTCGCGCTGGCCTGGTCGCTCGCTTGCGCCGCCGCCGCGTGGTCCACGGGCTGGCAAAGCCTCGCATTCTTCCGCGGCCTGCTCGGCCTGACCGAAGCCGCCGGGATCCCGGCCGGCGTCAAGGCCACCTCCGAATGGTTCCCGGCCAAGGAACGCTCGGTCGCCATCGGCTGGTTCAACATCGGCTCGTCCATCGGCGCGCTGCTCGCGCCGCCGCTGGTGGTATGGGCGCTGCTGCACGGGCAGTGGCAATGGGCCTTCGTGATCGTCGGCGTGCTGGGGATCGTCTGGAGCGTGATCTGGATGGCGCTGTACCGCCATCCGCGCGACCAGAAGCTGCTGTCCGACGCCGAGCGCGACCACATCGTCTCGGGCCAGGAAGCCAAGCACAGCGACGCCGGTGCGACCAAGCGCCGCTGGACCGAGATCATCAGGAGCCGCAACTTCTGGGCGATCGGCCTGCCCCGCATCCTCTCGGAACCCGCCTGGCAAACCTTCAACGCATGGATCCCGCTCTACATGATGACCGAGCGGCACATGAACCTGAAGGAGATCGCGATGTTCGCCTGGATGCCTTTCCTGGCCGCGGACATCGGCTGCATCCTCGGCGGCTACCTGAGCCCGTTCTTCCACAAGCACTTCAAGGTGTCGCTCTTCACGTCGCGCAAGATGGTCTTCGTCTTCGGGGCGCTGTGCATGGTCGGCCCGGCCAGCGTCGGCTTCGTGGCGAGCCCCTACACGGCGATCGCGCTGCTGTGCGTCGGCGGCTTCGCGCACCAGACGCTCTCGGGCGCGCTGTATTCGCTCACCTCCGACATGTTCGGCAAGAACGAAGTGGCAACCGCGACGGGCATGGGCGGCATGGCCGGCTACCTGGGCGCGGCGGCCTTCACGGCGCTGTTCGGCGTGCTGGTCACGCAGGTCGGCTACAGCCCGCTGTTCGTGGTGCTGGCGGTGCTGGATCTGGTCGCGGCCGGTGTCGTGTGGGTGCTGGCCACCAGCGGCGAGAAGACGCCTGCACGCAAGCTGCAGCAGCCCTTCGTTCCTGCTGCGGCGAAGTGACGCGATGGACATCCGGCTCGAAGCGGTCGCCAAGCCGCCCCTTTACATCACCATGCACGAGCGCGACAACGTCGCGATCGTGGCCAACGACAGCGGCCTGCCCGCGGGCACCGTCTTCCCCTCGGGCCTGACCCTGCGCGAGAAGGTGCCGCAGGCCCACAAGGTGTCATTGGTCGACATCCCCGAAGGCGGCGAAGTGCGGCGCTACAACGTCGCCATCGGCTACGCGCTCAAGGACATCCCCGCCGGCAGTTGGGTGCACGAGCGCCTGCTGAAGATGCCCGCCGCGCGCGAGCTCGAAGGCCTGCCCATCGCCACCGTCAAGCCGCCCGAGATGCCGCCGCTGGAGGGCTTCACCTTCGAGGGCTTCCGCAACCCGGACGGCTCGGCGGGCACGCGCAACATCCTCGCGATCACCCAGACGGTGCAGTGCGTGGCCGGCGTGACCGACTTCGCGGTGCAGCGCATCAAGAAGGAACTGCTGCCCCGGTTCCCCCACGTCGACGACGTGGTGGCGCTGGAGCACACCTACGGCTGCGGCGTGGCCATCGACGCGCCCGACGCGGTCGTGCCGATCCGCACGCTGCGCAACATCAGCCTGAACCCCAACTTCGGCGGCGAGGTGATGGTCATCAGCCTGGGCTGCGAGAAGCTGCAGCCCGAGCGGCTGCTGCCGCCGGGGAGCATCCCGCTGGTCGACGAGCGCAACGTGGCCGATGTGGGCGACAGCGCCGACAGCAAGCTCGACGTGGTGTGCCTGCAGGACGACGCGCACGTGGGCTTCATGTCGATGATCGAGTCGATCATGCGGCAGGCCGAGGAACACCTGGAGCGCCTGAACGCCCGACAGCGCGAGACCGTGCCCGCGAGCGAGCTCGTGGTGGGCGTGCAGTGCGGCGGCAGCGATGCGTTCTCGGGGGTCACGGCCAATCCGGCGGTGGGCTTTTGCACCGACCTGCTGGTGCGCGCGGGCGCGACCGTGATGTTCTCGGAGGTCACCGAGGTGCGCGACGGCATCGACCAGCTCACTTCGCGCGCGACGACGCCGGAGGTGGCAGACGCCATGATCCGCGAGATGGCCTGGTACGACGCGTACCTGGACAAGGGCCGCGTGGACCGCAGCGCCAACACGACGCCGGGCAACAAGAAGGGCGGGCTCTCGAACATCGTGGAGAAGGCGATGGGCTCGATCGTGAAGTCCGGAAGCGCCCCGATCTCGGGGGTGATCTCGCCGGGCGAGAAGGTCAGGCAGAAGGGCCTGATCTACGCGGCGACGCCGGCGAGCGATTTCATCTGCGGCACGCTGCAGGTGGCCGCGGGCATCAACCTGCATGTGTTCACGACCGGCCGCGGCACGCCCTACGGCCTTGCCGAAGTGCCGGTGATCAAGGTCGCCACGCGCAGCGATCTGGCGCGGCGCTGGCACGACCTGATGGATGTGAACGCGGGCCGCATCGCCGATGGCGAAGTGACCATCGAGGAGGTGGGCTGGGAGCTGTTCCGTCTCATGCTCGACGTGGCCAGCGGCAGGAAGAAGACCTGGGCCGAGCAGTGGAAGCTGCACAACGCGCTGGTGCTGTTCAATCCGGCGCCGGTGACCTGAACGCGCCCGCGCTTGTCGCGCCGCGCAATCGCGTGTAGCTTGCCCACTCCCTCAGGAGACGACATGGACGAGACGCTGAAGAACGAACTTGAAATCCGCAGAATGATCGAGCGCTGGGCCGTCTGGCGCGACGCCGGCGACTGGGAACGTTTCGCGACCGTCTGGCACCCGGACGGCGTGATGATGGCGACCTGGTTCCAGGGCCCCTTCGCGGACTTCATCCGCGTCACGAAGGAAGGTTGGGCCAAGGGCGTGAGCATCCTTCACTTCCTCGGCGGCTCGGCAATCGACATCGCGGGCGATCGCGCCATCGCGCAAACCAAGATGACGATCTCGCAGCGCGGCCAGGTCGACGGCGTGCTGTGCGACGTGGTGTGTACCGGCCGCTTCCATGACTTCGTCGTGCGCCACGAAGGCCAATGGAAGCTGCTGCACCGCCAGCCGATCTACGAGAAGGACCGCATCGACCCGGTGGACCCATCCGCGACGGTGATGCTCGACCAGGCCGCGCTGGCCACGATGCCCGAAGGCTATCGCCACCTTGCATTGATCCAGACGCGCATCGGCTACACGGTGAAGATGGACATGCCCATGTTGAAGGGCGACGCGGTGCAGGACCTCTACCGCCGCGGCGCCGCGTGGCTTGGCGGCGGCGCGCTGGAACGCTGAACGCGGCGTCGCGGGCAACCGTGCGCAACCTCGATCAGGACAACATCACCCCGGCGAATCAATCGCCATCGAATCCGAAGAGGCGTCGCGGCGACTCGTACAGGATCGATGCGCGCGCGCCCTCGTCCGGCACGAGCTTCATGAAGAGCGCGAGCAGGGGCCCGTAGTCCAGCCGGCGCACGGCCCGCAGGTGCGGCCAGTCCGACGCCCACAGGCAATGCGCCGGCCCGAAATGCGCCAGAAGCGCCCGACTGAACGGCAGCACGTCGTCGAAGGGGAAGCGCTCGAGCGAGAACTTGTCGTAGCCCGAGAGCTTCACGTAGGCGCGCGCGGTTTCCGCGAGCGCGAGCAGCGCCTGGAATCCCGCGCCGCCCACGCCGGCCCGGATGTCGGGGCGGCCATGGTGGTCCACCAGGATGCGCGCGCCGCAATCGCGCAGACGCGCCCCGAGACCCACCATCTGGTCGCCCTGCACCTGCACCTGCACGAACATGCCCTGCTGCGCCAATCGATCCCACAGGGCGTCGTAGGCGTCGTAGTACGCCTCGCCCAGCATCGCGAAGTTGTGCGCGGCGCCGACGATGCCTTGCGCCTTGAAGTCCTGCAACTGCGCGATGGACGCATCGGGCGGCAGGATCGCGACGCCCTTGAAGCGGCCCCTGCCCTGCCGGATCGCGTCGAGCATGCAGGCGTTGTCGGCGTCGTACCCCGAGTTGGGCTGGACGAGCAGCGCGTGCCGCACGCCGTACACGTCCAGCACCGCTTCGAAGTACCGGGCCGTGCCGGTCTCCCCGCCTGAAGGGTGGTAGGCCGCACCGGCCGAATAGGGAAAGCGGTCCGGATCGAAGACGTGGCAGTGACAGTCAATCTTGGGCTGGCCGAAGATGTCTGCTTGGATGTTCATCGGCCGGACGATACAGGCTTCGGACGCGGGCGACGCGCGGCGTGGCCGAGCTTGCGACGCGCCTGTGCGCCGATCGCGCGCACCATCTGGCGCACGAAGTCCTGCACCAGCGGCGGCAGGGTGCGGCCCTCGAGCGACAGCGCCTGCAAGCGCCGCTGCTGCAGCATCGGCTCGGCGAAAGGCCGCGCCACCACCGCGCCCGCCTCGATCAGGTGCGACACGGTGAGCTGGCCGGACAGCATGATGTCGCGCTCGCGCAGCAGCGGCAGCATCACGGAAGAGAAGTTGCTGACGAAGAGCGCCCGGTACTGCAGCCCCTGTGCGCTGCACGCCAGGTCGAGCAACTGGCGCGCCGTCACGCCCGGGCTGCCCACCAGCAGCGGGAAGCGCACCGCCTGGGCCAGCTCCACCTGGCGGCCGCGCGCCAGCGGATGGGCGGGCAGCATCACGGCCAGCACCGGGGCGGGCGCGACATGTTCCACGCGCAGGCCCGCTTCCGGCGCCACCACGTACTTCAGGCCGATGTCCGATTCGCCGCGCAAGAGCCGCTGGCTCACCTCCTCGGGCGAACCCACATGCAGCTCGATGCCTGCCGCCGGGTGCGCCGCCTGGAAGTCGCGCATGAGGGCCTGCATGAAGCCGCTCGCGAAACCTTCGGTGCAGCACACCCGGACGCGGCCCGCGGCCTGGCCGCCGAGGCTGCGCACCTCCTCGAGGACATGGTCCGCATCGAGCACCGTGTTGCGAAGGTGCCCCGCCAGCCGCTGCCCGGCGGCGGTGAGCACCATGCCCTGGCGGTTGCGCTCGAAGAGCGGCGTGCCCAGGCTGTCTTCGAGTTTCGCGACCTGCCGGCTGACGGCCGAGGCCGCCACGAACAGCCGCGCGGCCGCCTGGTTCACGGAGCCGGCCTGCGCCACTTCCATGAAGTAGCGCATCGGAATGCTGAGCAGCGACTGGGGCATCGGGGTCTGGCGTTGCCTTCAAGGCAATGCCAGTATGCCAAAACGATAGCGCCGGCAATGCCGATCTGGCCTTCTACTTGCGTGATTCCCCGCGATGAGAACCCTCCCCATGGACCGACACGATGCCCTTGCCCTGGCCGGCGCCTACTTCGACGGCGGCCGCTTCTTCGACGACCTCTCGCGCCGCGTGGCGCTGCGCACCGAGAGCGACACCGGCAGCGTCCCGCCGGCGCTCGCGCACTACCTGGAGGACGAGCTGGTGCCGCGACTCGCGCCGCTCGGCTTCGAGTGCGAGATCGTCGCCAACCCGGTGCCCGACGGCGGGCCCTTCCTGATCGCGCGGCGCGTGGAAGGCCCGCGCCTGCCCACCGTGCTGAGCTACGGCCACGGCGACGTGGTGAGCGGGCAGGACGCGCTCTGGCGCGATGGACTGTCGCCCTGGCAGCTGGTGGCCCGGGGCGAGCGCTGGTACGGCCGCGGCACCGCGGACAACAAGGGCCAGCACACCATCGCGCTCGGCGCGCTCGAAGCCGCACTGAAGGCCCGCGACGGACGCCTCGGCTACAACATCACCTGGCTCATCGAGATGGGCGAGGAAGCGGCTTCCCCCGGCCTCGAAGCGGTGTGCGCGCTGCGCCGCCACGATCTCGCGGCCGATCTCTTCATCGCGAGCGACGGGCCGCGCGTGCGCGCCTCGCATCCCACGCTCTTCCTCGGCTCGCGCGGCGCGGTCAACTTCACGCTGCGGCTCAAGGCGCGCGAGCGCGGCTATCACTCGGGCAACTGGGGCGGGGTGCTCAGCAATCCTGCGACGGTGCTCGCGCATGCGGTCGCCACGCTGGTGGATGCGCGCGGACGCATCCTCGTCGACGCGCTGCGTCCGCCGCCGATGAGCGAGGCCCTGCGCCGCGCGGTCGCAAGGCTCCCGATCGGCGGCGGGGCCGACGATCCCGAGCTGAGCGCGAATTGGGGCGAGCCGGGCCTCACGCCGGCCGAGCGCCTCGTGGGATGGAACACGCTCGAAGTCCTGGCACTGGGCGCCGGTGCGCCGCAGCGTCCGGTCAACGCGATCCCCGCGGAGGCGGTCGCGCATTGCCAGCTGCGATTCGTGGTGGGAACGCCGTGGGAGGATCTCGCGCGCATCGTGCGCCAGCACCTGGCCGCGCACGGCTTCGGCCAGGTGGAGGTGGAAGTCACGCTCAGCGGCGCGGCCACGCGGCTCGACCTCGACAACCCCTGGGTCGGCTGGGCGCTGCGCTCCATGGAGGCCAGCAGCGGGCAGTCGCCCGACCTGCTGCCCAACCTCGCCGGTTCGCTGCCCAACGACATCTTCGCGCGCGTGCTGGGCCTGCCGACGCTCTGGGTGCCGCATTCGTACCCGGCGTGCGCGCAGCATGCGCCGCACGAGCACCTGCGTGCGCCGCTGGCGCGCGAAGGGCTCCAGGTGATGGCCGGCCTCTACTGGGACCTCGGCGAGCCCGACGCCCCCTGGCGCGAGGGCGCGCTGGCCGCCCTCGCCTGAAGCCGCATCCCTCTCACTCACTCACAGCAACAGAAACCGGAGCCTTTCCCGATGATGAACAAGCGGCACTTCCTCCAGACGCTCGCACTCGCCGCCACCTTGCTCGGCCCAGCCATGACGACGGCTCAGGCGCAGGAGGCCTGGCCCACAAAGCCGATCCGCCTCGTCGTGCCTTTCCCGCCGGGCGGCGGCACCGACCTCGTGGCGCGCGCGCTGGGGCAGAAGCTGGGCGAGCGGCTCAAGCAGCCGGTGGTGATCGACAACCGCCCCGGCGCTTCGACCATCATCGGCACCGATGCGGTGGCCAAGGCGGCGCCGGACGGCTACACGCTGCTGCTGTCGGGCTCCACGAGCTTCACCGTCAATCCGGCGCTGCGCGCGAAGCTGCCCTACGAGCCGATGCGCGACCTCGCGCCGATCGCCATCGTCGCGCGCACGCCGCTGGTGCTGGTGGTGGCGCAGAACGCGCCCTGGAAGACGGTGGACCAGCTCGTCGCTGCCGCCAAGGCCAAGCCGCAGGGCATCCGCTACGCGACCTTCGGCACCGGTTCGGGCCCGCATCTCGCGGGCGAGCTGTTCGCGCTCGCGGCCGGCATCAAGCTCCAGGACATCCCCTACAAGGGCAGCGCGCAGAGCACGCTCGCGGCCATCAGCGGCGAGATCGACATCGACATCGACACCGTGGCCACCGTGGCGCCCCACATCCAGGCCGGCAAGCTGCGCGCACTGGGCATCGTGGGCGCGAGCCGCTCCAGCCTGCTGCCGGACGTGAAGACGCTGGCCGAGCAGAAGCTGCCCGATGCGACCTTCGACGCCTGGTACGGCTTCGCCGCCCCTGCGAAGACGCCCGCGCCGGTGGTGGAGCGCCTCGCGCGCGAACTCACCGCGGTGATGGCCGACCCCGCCCTGCAGGCGCAGTTGAAGGCGCAGGGAATGGAGCCCGCCGCCATCGGCGCCGCCGCGTTCCGCAGCCAGATGGAGAGCGAGATCGCACGCTACCGTGCGCTCGCGCACCGCGCCGGCATCGCGATGGAGTAGCCGGCGCAGTCGTCAGGCAGGCTTCGGCGAAGCGGTGCCCGCGGCGCCGGGCTTGCGCAGCATCTTGTCGACGTCGGCCGCATGCAGTTCCTCGGCATGGATCATCTGCCGCGCGAACTCCTCCAGCGCGACCGACCTGCCTTCCACGAGCGACAGCAGCTCGCGGTAGAGCGCCAGTGCGCGAAGCTCGGTCTCGAGCGACTCGCGCAGCATGGCGCCGATGTCGGTCTGGTGCGAGTCGAGCAGCGGGCCGATCGCCAGCGAAGGGTAGTCGCCCAGCGTGGTGATCCACTCGCCCACCTGCTGCGCGTGCAGCAGCGATTCGGTGGCCTGTTCGCGCAGCCACGAAACGATGGGGATGCGGCCGAAGCCGAACACCAGGAACGAGTAGTGCGTGTAGCGCACCACCCCGGCGAGTTCGGCCTCGAGCAGGCGATTGAGCACGGAGACGACCTTCGCTTGATCGAGCTGTTCCATGTCGGCGCTCCCGAAAAGGGGGAGCGAATTATGCGCCGCGAGGGCGCGGCGTTGCCAGCCGCAGCGGCAAGGGCCGCGACAATCGCACCATGCTCACCCTCACCCGCCTGACGATCCAGCGCGCCAGGAAGGAGCGTCTGCCCCAGGTCGCCGGGAGCCTGACGTTCACGACCCTGCTCTCCATCGTGCCGCTGCTCGCGGCGTGCCTTGCGCTGCTCACGCACTTCCCCTTCTTCAGGCAGCTCAAGGAAGCGCTCCAGCAGTTGCTGCTCGTCAAGCTGCTGCCGGCGGACATCGCCCGCACCGTGCTCAAGTACCTCACGCATTTCGCCGCCAACGCGAGCGGGCTGACCTGGATCGGGTCGATCTTCCTGCTCGTCACCGCGGTGGCGATGCTGCTGACGGTCGAGAACGCGCTCAACCAGATGTGGCAGGTGCGCAAGAACAGGCCCTTCTTGAAGCGGGTCGGCCTGTACCTGCTGATGATCGCCGTGGGGCCGCTCGTCGTGGGCCTGAGCCTGTGGGCGTCGTCGTACCTGCTGGGCGCATCGATGGGCCTGATCGGCACGCTGCCGCGCGCGCTCGCCTTCGTGCTCGATCTCGGTCCGTTCCTGCTCGGGGCCGTCGCGCTGACGAGCCTGTTCTACCTGGTTCCGAACACCCAGGTGCGCCTGCTCGACGCGGTCGCGGGCGGGCTGCTGGCCAGTGCGGCATTCGAGCTCGGCAAGCGCGGCTTCACCGCCTATCTCGTCAAGGTCCCGACCTACAAGGCGCTCTACGGGGGCTTCGCCGCCCTGCCGCTCCTTCTGCTGTGGGTCTATTTCTCGTGGCTGGTGACGCTGGTCGCGGCGATGATGACCGCCAACCTCGCGCTTTCGCGGCGACGGCCCGCGGGTACTCCAAGACGCAGCACGGGACGCCCGAGCTAAGCCTCGGTCGGGCCGCAGAGCCTTTGGGGCCCCGTCGCGGCGCGGCTATTGGATCGCAGCGGGCCGGTTCACACGTGAAGGGCGCTCCCTCGTGACCCAGTTGAACAGCGGCGTGGCCATCAATGTGCTGAGGATCGCCATCAGCACGAGGATGGCGAACAGCCCCGGCTCGATGACGCCGGCCTGCAACCCGATGTTGATGATGATCAGCTCCATCAATCCGCGCGCGTTCATGAGCGCGCCGATCGCCATCGCGTCGCGGTTGCTCTCGCCCGTCAGGCGCGCGGCGCCCCAGCAGGCGATGCCCTTGCCGGCAAACGATGCCAGCAGGATGGCGATGGCGGCCAGCAGCAGCGCGGGCTGCATGACCATGTCGAGCCGCGTGTTCAGCCCCGAATAGGTGAAGAACATCGGCAGGAAGAACAGCACGACGAACGGCTGCAGCTGCTCGCGCAGCTTCTGCGTGAGCACGCCCTTGGGCAGCGAGGCGCCGAGCAGGAAGCCACCGAAGACAGCGTGGATGCCGATCGCGTCCATCGCCCAGGCGCCCAGGCAGAACAGGATGAGCACGGCACCCAGCACGGGGGTCGGCAGCGGCTGGTCCGCAGACAGGTTGCGCCCCAGCCGGCGCAGCCAGCGCGAGCCGACGAACACCATGAACAACGCATAGCCGGCGCCGCCCGCGATCGCGATCCACGCACCGCCCCAGGCACCGCTGAAGCTCGCCAGCACGACGGCCAGGATGCACCACGCGGCCGCATCGTCGAAGGCGCCGGCCGTCAGCGCCAGGGTGCCCAGCGACGTGCCGGAGAGTCCGCGCTCGTGAATGATGCGCGCGAGCATCGGAAAGGCGGTGATCGCGATCGCCGCGCCCAGGAACAGCGTGGCCTCGAAAAGGCGCGCCTTCTCGGCGAACAGGCCGGGCACCGAATGCAGCCACGGCGTGAGCGCGAAGGCGAGCCCGAACGGCACGAGGATGCCGGCCATCGACACCGAGACGGCGCTGCGCGCGCGCTCCCGGAAGTGATCGGCCCGGAACTCGGTACCGACCAGGAACATGTACATCCCGACGCCGAGCTGCCCGGCCACGTAGAGCACGCCCAGCGTGGGCTTCGGGAAGAGCGCCTGCTGCAGTTGCGGAAAGAGCAGGCCGAAGAGCGAAGGGCCGAGCATCACGCCGGCGATCATTTCTCCCACCACCTGGGGCTGCCCGAGCCTCTGGGCGAGTCGCCCGACCACGCGGCAGGCCAGCAGGATGAATGCAGCCTGCAGGAAGAAGTAGACGGAGAGCTGTGCGGTAGGCATCGGGGTCGGGTCGGAATCGAGCCCGACATTATCTTCGTGCGATGCGCTGCTCAGTCGACCAGCGTGGGCAACTCTGCAGCCGCGAGGCGATTCGCCTCCCTGCGACCGACGCCCAAGGCGATCAACATGAGTTCGGCAGTTTCCGAGCCGGCATCGCGCCACGTGCGATGCCCCTCCAGCACCGGGTACATCGCGGCCAGGACGGCGCCGGTCAACATGCCCAGCACGCTGGGCAGTTGCTCGGTGCGGATCTTGTAGCGACCGCTCTCGATGCCGTCCCGAAGATTCCGGACCGGATCGGTGGCCCACAGCGCCTGCATGGAGGCATTGCTGAAGCCGAACCGGTTCATGAAGCGGCCCCAATCGGGCTCGTCGTGCGCGCGGCGGATGTACAGGCGAATGCCATGCGCCATGCGCTGCGCCGGGTCCTTCTCGCTGCCGAGGCTGCGCTCCACGCGCTCGGCCATCTCGCCCACCAGTTGGGCGGCCACCTTCTCGAACAGCCCTTCGGTATCCCCGACGTTGTTGTAGATGGTGCCGCGTGCGACGCCGGCGGCCGCAGCCAGTTCGCTGACGCTGACGCGGGTCGCGCCGAGATCGGCAAAGAGCTTGGTGGCAGCGGCACGGATGCGCTTTTGTGCCGCGTTGCGAGGTTCGTCGGGAAGAGGCATCGGCCTGTGAATCGATATCAAACGTCCCTGGCCGCGTCGGTGGCGACCCATCCGCCGTCCACGTTGGGCGGCAGCATCTGGCCGACGTCTTCGCCGACCTCGGCATCGATGAGACGGTTGAGCTTGGCGTTCATCGTCGCCAGGAGTTCGGCGTTTCGCTGCCGGTCCAGCGCGAGGTTGTGCAGTTCGTGCGGATCGCGCTGGAGGTCGTACAGCTCCACGTCGTTGAGCGCGAACAACGCATCCAGCGTCTCTGGCCGGTTGTGTTGCCTGGGCGAGAAGTAGCGGCTGAACTGGTAGCGGCCGTCGAAGACGGCGCGGATCGCTCCGCGCTTCTTCAGGTCCGCGGCGAGTGTGCCGTTCTTCACTTCGGCCTTGAGCTTGTCCTTGCCGTCGGGCTGCGTCATCAGGGCCACAGCTTTCTGCATGAAGTCGCCGTCCACATAGGCGAACATGTTGTAGCAGTAGAGGGCGCCGTCGCGCACCGCGCCGTGGGACGCGTTCTCGGGCCGCGCGAGCAGCGGCGAGAAATCCTTGCCGGGCAGCTTCCCGGCGATCTCCTTCTTCCTGTCGGGACTCGCGTTCGTGAGGTTCACGAGTGTCGGCGCGATGTCCAGATGCGAGGTGACCGCCTGGCACCGCTTGCCGCCGGCGTATGCAGGATGAACGACGATGAGCGGCACGTTGTTCTGCTCGCGATAGGCCGTCGCCCCCTTGCCGTGCAGGCGGTGGGCGCCATCGAGGTCGCCGTGGTCGGCGGTGAAGACCACCACGGTGTTGGATGCCAGGCCCTGTGCGTCGAGTTCGTCGAGCAGCGCCATGATGTTTCGATCCACGTCGCGCAGGCAGTTCAGGTAGTAGTTGTGGCGCCGCCGCCAGCGCCAGTCCTCGTTGGCGATGTGGCCCACGAGGCCATCGTGCGACTTCATGTAGTCCGCATGCGCGGGCGGCCGGCCGGGGGCATCGAGCGCCTGCCGATAGCTCGCCGGAAGGTCGAAGCCCCATTGCTTCTCGTACAGCGGATCCGAAGGTTCCGGCCGGATGTGGCCGATCATGTTCTTCGCCTGGACCTTCTCGCCCGGACGGTCGGTGTCGAGGAACATGATGTCATGCGGATTCACCAGGTTCACCGCGAGGAACCACGGCTTGTTCTGCGCCGCGAGTTCCCGGCCCTTGCCGCGCAGCCAACTCACGCCCATCGCGGAAATGATGCCGTCGTGCAGGTAGCCGCCCCGGTCGTGCGCAATGATGTCGCCGACGCCGAAGTAGTCGCTGAAGCCGTAGGCCTCCATCTCCTCCGTGAAGATCTTCGTCGGCGAGCCGAGTTCGTTGACCGATTCGAACTCCTTGGTGAGGTGCCACTTGCCCTTGTAGGCGGTGTAGTAGCCCGCATCGCGCAGCATCTGGCCCACGGTGCCGACGTCGGGCGAGAGGCTGCCGATCCAGGGGAAGTTGGTGTTGTCGAACATCTTCGTCTGCTGGATGTGGCGCCCGGTGTAGAGCACCGAGCGCGACGGCGTGCAGACGCAGGAATTGATGCGGTGGTTCTCGAACAGCGTGCCCTTGCCGAGCAGACGCTCATGGCCGGGCAGTCGATAGCCGCGGGGCAGTTCGCCCGGACGGAAGTGGCGCTCCTGGTCGGTCAGGATGAAGAGGATGTTGTAGGGCCCCGAAGGAGCACTGGCGGCCGTCGGTGCTCGCGTCGGCGAGGCCGCCGCGTCGGCCGCACCTGCGCCCAGAAGGGACGAGGCAGCGGCGCCGAGGCCGACGGACTTGAGCAGGTTGCGGCGGCTGATCTCGGCAGGTTCCATGTTCGCGCTCCTCGTCCCGGGTTGACACTGGTTGCTCTGATTTGAACACATGTGTTCAAACCCGGGAACACCTGCCCCTCGCCTACTCGCCGAGGATGCTTTCGAGGTCCGCCTCGTCGCTGCCCGCATCGAGCTTGAGGCTCTCCTGGATGTGTTCCAGGTGATGCAGCATCAGCGCCTCGGCCTTGCGTGCGTCCTTGCGCTTGATGGCTTCGACGATCTCTTCATGCTCGTCGGCGCGGCAGCTGGTGGCCGTGGGCGCGTCATAGAGCGAAATGATCAGGCAGGTGAGCGTCGACAGCTCCCGCATGGTGCGCGCGAGCGCCGAATTGCCCGCAAGCTCGGCCAGCAGCAGATGGAACTCGCCCGACAGGCGCACCACGGCGCGCGCATCGCCCCGCTGGCGCGCGTCGGCTTCGAGTTCGAGATGCCGGCGCAGGCGCTGCATCTTGAAATCGTCGATGGTGCCGATCAGCCGGCGCAGCACGCCGGGCTCGATGAGGCGGCGTGCCTCGAAAACGTCGCGCGCCTGCTCGATGGTCGGCTTGGCGACGTGCGCACCGCGCTGCGGCACCAGTTCGACGATCTGCTCGTGCGCGAGGCGGGCCAGCACCTCGCGGATCTTGGCGCGGTTGGTGCCGAAGATGGTGGCCAGCCGGTCTTCGCCGAGCTTGGTGCCCGGCGCGAGCCGGTGTTCGAGGATGGCGGTCGAGATCTTCTCGGCGATGGCATCGACGCCCTGTTCGCGAGTCGTGCTGTTCGTCTCTGGG
The DNA here is from genome assembly GCF_037889935.1 of Variovorax ureilyticus. Taxonomy (NCBI): domain Bacteria; kingdom Pseudomonadati; phylum Pseudomonadota; class Betaproteobacteria; order Burkholderiales; family Comamonadaceae; genus Variovorax; species Variovorax ureilyticus. The sequence continues at coordinate 141,490 of NZ_JBBKZU010000007.1, read as the reverse complement.
TTTGGACTGGGTTTCTTGGGCATTGCCGTTCGATCTTAGCGACGGCGCACAAAGGCGTCGCCACAAGGGCTCATCGCGATGTGCGGTCCCGGGCGAGCAGGCGCGCGATGCCCTCGGGCAGGCCATGGTTGGGCTTGACCGGCGGCGGCGCGAAGCTGCCCTGCCGCGCGGGGAGCGTGCCCAGCGAGACAAGCGTCTGCGCATGGCAGACGGCGCTCGACACGCCGTCGACCACCGGCACCGGAATGCGGTCCCGGATCGACCGCGCCAGCCCCGCGAGCGGCGCGCCCGCGATGATGATCACGTCGGCGCCGTCGTCCTGCACGGCCGACAGGCACAGCGCCTCGAGGCGCGCGGTGTGGTCTTCCTGAACGCGGCCGATGTCCTTCAGCGGGTTGTCCAGGTTGCGGATGCTCGCCAGCCTGTCACTCAGGCCGTTGGCGGCGACGCATTCGCGGTACCAGGCGGTGATGCGGTGCGAGATCGCCACGATCGAGAAGCGCTTGCCCAGAAGGCAGGCGCTCATCAGCGCCGCTTCGGTCAGGCCGACCACCGGGATGTCCAGCACTTCGCGCAGGCCGTCGATGCCCGGGTCGCCGAAGGCCGCGACCACGATCGCATCGTGTCGGTCGCAGTGTTCGGCAGCGAGCGTGGCGGCGGCGTAGGCGCCGATCAGCGACTCGAACCGCGTCTCGATGTAGGCCACGCCGAAAGGCGCGGTGAGCACGCTGACTTCCGTTCCCGGCGCGGCGGCGCGGCGGGCCTCCGCTTCGATGAGGTCGGAGACGCTCTGGGAGGTGTTCGGATTGATCAGCAGGATCTTCATTTCGTGCCTCGCGGTTGCGGCGCCGGCAGCAGCGAGGGCCGGCCGCGGCGCAGGAACTGCCCGCGTCCGGCGCGGGGGTGGAATGTGTGGCCGTCCCATACGACTTCGCCGCGCGCCAGCGTGAGCGCGGGCCACGCCTTCACCTCGATGCCCTCGTAGGGCGTGTAGTCGACCGCATGGTGCAGGTCGGCATTGCGCACCTGACGCGGCGTGGCGTTCCACACCACGAGGTCGGCGTCGGCGCCAATGGCGATGGTCCCCTTGCGCGGATGCAGGCCGTAGGCCTTGGCGGGATTGGTCGAGGTGAGCTCGACGAAACGGTTGATGGTGATGCGTCCGTCGAGCACGCCATGCGAGAACAGGAGCGGCAGGCGCGTCTCGATGCCCGGGATGCCGTTGGGAATGTGGCGGAACGCGACTTCCTCGCCGCCCGGCTTCTTGCCCTCGGGTGCGTCGTAGCGGAACGGCGCGTGGTCGGACGAGAAGATCGTGAACAGGCCGTCGGCGAGACCGTTCCAGATCACCCGCTGGTTGTCCTTGTTGCGCGGCGGCGGGCTGCAGACGCAGCGGGCGCCGCCGTAGCTGTCGTCGATGCCGAGGTCCTCGGCCGTGAGGAAGAGGTATTGCGGGCAGGTTTCCGCGAACACATGCAGGCCGTGCGAACGCGCCCAGCGGATCTGCTCGACAGCTTCCTTGCCGGAAACGTGCACGATCATGATCGGCACATCGACGAGTTCCGACAGGGCAATGGCGCGGTGCGTGGCCTCGCGCTCGACCAGCATCGGCCGGGCATGTGCGTGGAAGCGCGGTGCGGTGCGCCCGCTGGCTTCGAGACGGCGGGTCAGCCACTCGATGCAGTCGGCGTTCTCGGCGTGGATCATCGCCATCGCGTCGTGCTCGCGCGCGACCGAGAGCACATCGAGGATCTGGCCGTCGTTCAGCTTGAGGTCGTCGTAGGTCATGTAGATCTTGAACGACGTGTAGCCCTCGGCGATCAACTGCGGCAGCTCGTTCTTGAGCACGTCCTCGGTGGGGTCGCTGACGATCAGGTGGAAGGCGTGGTCGACATGCGCGCGGCCTTCGGCGCGCTCGTGGTAGTCGCGCACCGCCGCGCGCAGCGACTGGCCCTTCTGCTGCGCGGCGAACGGGATCACGGTGGTGGTGCCGCCGCAGGCGGCGGCGCGCGTGCCGGTGTCGAAATCGTCCGCCATGCGCACCGGCGCTTCCATCGGCTGGTCGAGGTGGCAGTGCGCATCGACGCCACCCGGCGTGACGAACGCGCCGGCCGCGTCGATCTCGCGGCGGCCCGCCGGCAGGCCCTGGCCCAGTTGCACGATCCGGCCGCCGGTGATGCCGATGTCGGCGTCGAAGGTGTCGCTTGCCGTGGCGACGCGCGCATTGCGCACCACGAGGTCGAAGGTGGCAGTGCTCATTTGAAAAGCCCTCCCCAGCCCTTGACTTGCCGGGTGTCGACGCCGGTCATCTTCAGCGCCTTCCACACCACGGTGGCGACCGAGTCGTAGATCGGGATGCCGAGTTCGCGCTCCAACGCGTCGACCAGCGGCGCGCCGTGCAGGTTGGTGCACATCACGGTGATCGCGTCGGGCTTCTGCTCTGCGACCTCGCGGATCATCCTGCGCAGGGTGTCCGCATCGACTTCGGCGAACGAGAAGTTCACCGTCAGGTCGAGATGGCGTTCCGCGACGCACTCGATGTCCTGCGCCGCGTAGTTGGCGACGATGCGCTGCTGCACGTCTTCCACATAGGGCGACACCAGCCCCAGCGTGCGGGCGCCCTGCGCGGCCAGCAGCTCGTTGAGGGCCAGCACCGACGTGGTCGCCGGAATGCCGGTCGCCTCGGTGATGCGGGCGCACAGCGCACGGTCGCGCTCGAAGCCGAGCCAGCTGGCGGACGTGCCGCTCCAGCAGATCACGTCGACGTTCGCGTCGGCCAGGAGCTTCGCCGCATCGAGGATGGTGCGCTCGTCGAACTGGTTCTGCGACTTGTCGCCCATCGAGATCTCGGTCACCCGGAACCGCGAGAAGTGCGCAGTGACGCCCGGCACGCCGGCGACCATCGCGCTGGTCAACGGCTCGAGCGCCGTGTTGGAGGAAGGCGTCAGCACGCCGATGCGTTTTGGCTGGGACATTTCGCGGATCTCGGAAAGTGAACTAGACGGGAAGCTTCTTGCTGTAGTCGATGAGCAGCGTGGAGCAGATGAAAAGACCTGCACCGGCCGCGGCGAAGAGCATGAGCGCCAGGAAGTAGGAGCCGGTCGCCTGCACGATCAGGCCGACCACGATCGGCACGCCGATGCCCGCGACATTGCCGCCGAGGTTCATGGTGCCGCCGAGGAAGCCGACATGCGCCCTGCGGCCGAGGATCGAAGGCACGCACCAGAAGAGGCCGCACCAGCGCAGGAAGAACAGCGTGACCGACAGCAGCACGACCACGGCGACGGGGCTGGTGATCTGCGACACCGTGTAGATCGCGACCGTCGCGATGACCGAGGCGATGCCGAAGAGCGTGCGCAGCACCTTCGAGTTCGAGGCGCCGGCGGCCTTCCACTTGTCGGCCAGCCAGCCGCCGAACATCTCGCCGACGAAGCCGGAGAAGAACATGATGAACACCGCGCCGCCCATCTGCTTGATGTCGAAGCCGTGGACTTTGGAGAGGTAGTTGGGCATCCAGGTGAGCAGGCCGTAGAACAGCGCGTTGAAGCACATCCAGCCGAAGAACATGCCCCAGACCGAGCGGAAGCGCAGGAAGTCGAGCAGGCGGCCGCTGGCGCCCTGCGGCTCGCTCGCGGCGTCCGCCGCGTGGCTGGCCTCGATGTACTTCGCCTCCGCGTCGTTGACGCCGGGATGTTCGCGCGGATGGTTCCGGATGTAGCTCCACGCGAACAGGCCCGCGAGAACCGTGCCGACGCCCGCGATGACGAAGGCGAGGCGCCAGGAACCGAGCATGGCGATCAGGCCCGAGATCAGGATCGCGCCGAGCGCCGCGCCCAGCGGCGCGCCGCCGTCGAGCAGGGTCGCGCCTCGGCCGCGCTCGTTCTGTGTCATCCAGATGCCGTTGAGCTTGCCGCCCGCCGGATAGATCGGCGCCTCGGCAGCGCCGAGGCCCAGGCGCGTCAGCAGCAGCGGAATCCAGCCGGTGCAGACAGCGGCGATGGCCTGGAAGAAGCCCCAGCCGAGCGTCGCGCCGGCGATCACGACGCGCGGGCCGAAGCGGTCGGCCAGCATGCCGCCCGGGATCTGCATGAGCGCGTAGGTCCAGAAGAAGGAACTCAGCAGCAGGCCCTGCACGGCGGGGCCGATGTCGAATTCCTTCGCGATCAGCGGCATGGCCACGGACAGCGAGGCGCGGTCGATGTAGTTGATCGAGATGAGGAACAACATCATCAGGAAGATCTTCCAGCGGACCTTCGAGGGCTGGAGGGCGGTGTCGGGGGCTGCGGCGGTCGCCGTCGCGCCGGCCGTCATGGTGGGTTGCATCGGTTTGTCTCCTTGCGTGTGGGTGAGGCGAAATTTAGGCGCTGTCAAAACGTTAGTCAACATTGTTGTTGACAATATCGTCGACAGTTAGTGAAAGCACCTACCCGACGGAGGCGGTCCGGCTCGCACCTTGCTTTATCCGGACGCCCCGGCGGCCGATTTCCCGCATACTGGCCGGGCGTCCTCGCTACAGCCCCATGCGTCGAATCCACCTCCTGACCCACCGCCACCGCACGCCGTCGACCAACCGAACGATGGGCCTCCTCCTCGCCTTCAACGCGGGGGCCATCAATGCCGGGGGCTTCCTCGTGCTGCACCAGTACACCTCGCACATGACGGGCTTCGCCTCCCAGTTCGCGGACGGGCTCGTGCTGGGCAACGCCAGGCTGGTGCTGAACGCGGCCGGTGCGATCCTGGCGTTCGTCGCGGGCGCGGCCGTCACCGCCGTCCTGGTCAACTGGGCGCGGCAGCACCGGCTGCGCACGGTCTACGCGCCGCCCCTGCTGCTGGAGGCGCTGCTGCTGCTGCCGTTCGGGGTGCTGGGAAGCGCCAGCACCCTCAGCTGGATGACGCCCTTCGCGCTGCCCATCACGGTGCTCCTGCTGTCGTTCGTGATGGGCCTGCAGAACGCGGTGGTCTCGAAGACCTCGGGCGGAAGCATCCGCACCACGCACATGACCGGCAACATCACGGACTTCGGCATGGAGCTCGGCAAGTTGCTCTACTGGAATCGCCGCGACTCAATGCTCGCCCGTCCAGTGCGACACGACCGGTCGCGCCTGCGCAATGCCGGCGGCCTGATCGGCATGTTCGTGATCGGCGGCTCCGTGGGTGCGCTGGGGTTCAAGTACGTGGGCTATGTGTGCGTGGTGCCGTTCGCGGCCCTGCTGCTCGCGCTGGCGGCACCGCCCCTGTTTCGGGAACTTCGGGGGCAGGCATGATGGATCGCACCATTCTCAGGCTCATCGCATCGGGCCTGCTGCTCGCAGCCTTCTCGAGCCGACTTCTCGCCGCGCAGGCCCAGGACGAGCCGCTGACCGACAGAGCGGTTCAAGGGTCAGAGGTATCGACCGCGGAGCGCTCCGAATATGCCTACGGACTCGATGCCTTGCAGAAGCTCGACTTCTGGCCTGCGGCAGCGGGTGCCAGGCCCGCGCCACTCGTTCTTTTCGTCCATGGGGGTGGGTGGAAACTTGGCGACAAGCGTTCCGCCACGGGGATGCAAAAGGTCGAGCATTTCACCCGCGAGGGGTTTGCATTCGCCTCGATGAACTATCGATTGGTGCCCGATGCGACGGTGGAGCAGCAGGCCGCCGATGTGGCTGCGGCCGTCGCCTGGCTTCGGGGTCACGCCGCCCGGCTGGGAATCGATGCCTCGCGCATCGTCCTCATGGGCCACAGCGCGGGCGCGCATCTGGCGGCGCTGGTCGGGACCGATCCGCAGTACCTGGCAGCGGCCGGCCTGTCGCTGTCGGACCTTCGCGGCGTCGTCGCTCTGGATGGTGCGTGCTATGACATTCCGCGCCAACTTGCCTCGGCCGGCCGCTTCATCCGCGGCACCTACGTGCAGGCGTTCGGAACCGAACCCGCACGCCAGCGTGCCCTCTCGCCGGCCCTGCAGAACCTGAAGCCCGGCACGCCTCCGTTCCTGATCGCCCACGTGGATCGCGCCGACGGAAAGGCGCAATCCGAAGTGCTGGCCAAGGCGCTCTCGCAGGCCGGAATCCCGGCGGAAGTCATCGACGCCGAGGGCACGGGCTTGATCGGTCACCTGGAGATCAACCGCCTGCTGGGCCGCGCCGACTATCCGGCCACCGCAGTGGTCGACGCCTGGCTGCGCAAGCTGCTGCGTTCGACCTAGCGCCAAGCGCGTCGCATGGACCCGGTCACACCGCGCCCATGCCGGCGACCAGCGCGCCCGTGGGCTCGCCCTTCTTCAGCGCGGCGGTGAAGGCCAGCATGCGGTCGATGGGCACGCGGGCGCGCACGCCAAGCTGCGGCTCCACGTGGATCTCGCCAGCGCCGGTCTCCAGTGCGTTGGCGACATTGACCAGGCCATTCATCGCCATCCAGGGGCAATGCGCGCAGCTCTTGCACGTGGCGCCATTGCCGGCCGTCGGCGCCTCGATGAAGGTCTTGCCGGGATTGAGCGTGCGCAGCTTGTGCAGCATGCCGTTGTCGGTGGCCACGATGAAGGTCTTGGCATCCATGCGCTGGGCCGCCTGCAGGATGGCGGAGGTGGAGCCCACCGCGTCGGCGAGCGCGATCACGTCGGCGGCCGACTCCGGATGCACCAGCACCTTGGCATCGGGGTGCTGCTCCTTCAGAAGTTCGAGCTCCAGCGCCTTGAACTCGTCATGCACGATGCAGGCGCCCTGCCAGCTCACGATGTCGGCGCCGGTCTCGCGGCGAATGTAGTCGCCCAGATGGCGGTCGGGCGCCCACAGGATCTTCTGGCCTTGAGCCTTGAGGGCGCTCACCACGTCCAGCGCGCAACTGGACGTGACCACCCAGTCGGCACGCGCCTTGACGGCTGCGCTGGTGTTGGCATAGACCAGCACGGTGCGATCGGGGTGCGCGTCGCAGAACGCGGTGAACTCGTCGATCGGGCAGCCGAGGTCGAGCGAGCAGTCGGCGCCCAGGTCGGGCATCAGCACGCGCTTGTCGGGCGAGAGGATCTTGGCGGTCTCGCCCATGAAGCGCACGCCGGACACCACGAGCGTGCGCGCAGGGTGGTCGCGACCGAAGCGCGCCATCTCGAGCGAGTCGCCCACCAGGCCGCCAGTCTCTTCGGCCAGGTCCTGCAGGTCCGGGTGCACGTAGTAGTGCGACACCATGACCGCGTTGCGCTCCGCCAGCAGGCGGCGGATGCGCTCCTTGAGCATGATGCGCTCCCCTTGCGACGGCTCGGCCGGCACACGGGCCCAGGCATGGCGCGTGTTGCATACCTCGCCGACGGGTTGCTCGAATTCGACCTCGAAGACGGCGCTCATGTCTGCTCCTGCGCGAAGCGCATCGAGAAGTCGACCGCCTTCACGTCCTTGGTCAGCGCGCCGACGGAAATGCGATCCACGCCAGTCTCTGCCAGCGCGCGCAGGCCATCGAGCGTGACGCCGCCGGAGATCTCGAGCACGGCGCGGGCATCGCCCGCGGCCTCGTTGCGGCGGACGGCTTCGCGCAGGGTGGGCAGGTCCATGTTGTCGAGCAGGACCATGCGGGCGCCGTGGCGCAAGGCGTCGTCCAGCTGCTCCAAAGTCTCGACCTCGATCTGGATGAACTTCGCACCCGGCGCTGCCTGGGCCGCCGCCTTCAGCGCCGCGGCCACGCCGCCGGCCGCGGCGATGTGGTTTTCCTTGATCAGGATCGCGTCGTACAGGCCGATACGGTGGTTGGTGCCGCCGCCCACGCCCACCGCGTATTTCTGCGCCAGGCGAAGCCCGGGCAGCGTCTTGCGCGTATCGACGATCTGCGCGCGCGTGCCCTGCACCGCCCGGACGTATTGCGCGGTGCGCGTGGCCACGGCGCTGAGAAGTTGCAGGAAGTTCAGGGCCGTGCGCTCGGCGGTGAGCAGTGCGCGCGCATCGCCATCGATGGTGAACACGGTCTGGCCGGGCTCGCAGTGCTGGCCTTCTTCGCGATGCCAGACGATGCGGGTGCGTGGATCGATCTGCTGGAAGACCGCCTCGACCCAGGGGGCGCCGCACAGCACGGCGTTCTCGCGGCTGATCACGCGGGCCATGGCACGCTTGCCGTCAGGCACGAGGCTGGCCGTCAGGTCGCCGCTGCCTACATCTTCCAGGAGGGCCCGGCGCACATCGGCGCTGGCCAGTTCGGCCAGGCTGGCCGGTGAGAAATCAAAAAAGCGGTTGGTCATTTTTCGGGTGAGGGGAGCCGCGGGCGGCTCAGTCGAACTCCAGATTGTCGATCAGCCGCGTATTCCCGAGTCGCGCCGCGGCCAGCACCACCAGCGGATCGCCGGCGACGGGGGCCTGCAGATCGCTGCGGCGGCGCACCGTCACGTAGTCGGGCTTCCAGCCGCGCGCCGCCAGCGAGGCCATCGCGCGGGCCTCGATGGCGCCCACGTCGCGCTCGCCTTCGCGCACGGCCGCTGCGACGGACTGCAGCGTCAGCGACAACTGCACGGCCTCGGCGCGCTCGTCCTTGCCGAGATAGCCGTTGCGTGACGAGAGCGCGAGGCCGTCGTCGGCGCGGTGCGTCTCGATGCCGACCACGTCGATCGGCAAGGCGAACTGGCGCACCATGTGGCGCACCACCATCAGTTGCTGGTAGTCCTTCTTGCCGAAGACCGCGACCTGTGGCTGCACGCACGCGAAGAGCTTCATCACCACCGTGCAGACGCCGATGAAGAAGCCCGGGCGGAAATGGCCTTCGAGGATGTCCGCGATGGCTGGGTCCGGGTGCACCTTGCAGGTCTGCGGCTCCGGGTAGAGCGCCTTCTCGTCGGGCGCGAAGAGCACGTCGCAGCCGGCGGCGCGCAGCTTCTCGCAATCGCTCTCCCAGGTGCGCGGATAGGTGTCGAAGTCCTCGTGCGGCAGGAACTGCAGGCGGTTGACGAAGATGCTCGCGACGGTGAGGTCGCCGAGCGACCGGGCCTTCCCGACGAGCGACAGGTGGCCGTCGTGCAGGTTGCCCATGGTCGGCACGAAGGCGATGCGGCGCCGGCCGTTCAGGATCTCGCGCAGTTCGGGGATGGTTCTTGCGATATGCATGAGGGTCTCTCTACCAGGCGTGAAGGCCGTCGTCGGGAAATGTGCCGTCCTTGACCGCGCGCACATAGGCTCGCAGCGCGTGTTCGATGCTGTCCGAGCCGGTCATGAAGTTGCGCACGAACTTCGGCGGCTTGCCGAGGTTGACGCCCAGCATGTCGTGCATCACGAGTACCTGACCTGCGGTGCCTTTGCCGGCACCGATGCCGATCGTGGCGCAGTGCGCGAGTTCGGCCGTGATCCTTGCCGAGAGCGCTGCGGGGACCATTTCGAGCACGAGCATCGCCGCGCCAGCCTCCTGCAAGGCACGCGCGTCGCCCTGCAGGCGGGCAGCGGATGATTCATCCCTGCCCTGCACCCTGTAGCCGCCGAGCGCATGCACCGTCTGCGGCGTGAGGCCGAGGTGCGCGCACACGGGCACGCCGCGTTCGACGATGAAGCGCACGGTGTCGATGGTCCAGCCGCCGCCTTCGAGCTTCACCATCTGCGCGCCGGCCTGCATCAGCGCCATCGCACTGCGCAGCGCCTGTTCACGCGATTCCTGGTAGCTGCCGAAGGGCAGGTCGGCGATCAGCCACGCCGCGCCCTGCACGCGACGCAGGCCGCGCGCGACGCTTTCGGTGTGATGGCGCATCGCCTCCATCGACACGCCGACGGTGCTGTCCAGGCCCTGGCAGACCATCCCGAGCGAATCGCCGACCAGCAGGCAGTCGACGCCCGCCGCATCGGCGACGGCCGCGAAGGTGGCGTCGTAGGCAGTGAGCATCGCGATCTTCTCGCCGCGTGCGTGCATGTCCGCGAGGCGGGACCGCGTGACGGCCTTGCGCGGCGCAGGCGCAGCGCCGGATTGCGCGCCGTAGGGCGCGTTGGCGTCGGAGAGCGACATGGGCGTCAGGCCGGCAACGCTTCGGTCTCGGCGGTCTGCACCGGCACCTGCGAGTGCACTTCCTTGATGCGGTTCGCTGCGTCGACGAACACCAGCTTGGGCTTGTGCGCGGCGACGCGTTCCTCCGCCACGAGCCCGAACGCCGCGATGATGAGCAGGTCGCCCTGGCACGCGCGGCGCGCGGCCGAGCCGTTGACCGAGATGATCCCGGAGCCGCGCTGCGCACGGATCGCATAGGTCACGAAGCGTTCGCCGTTGTTCACGTTCCAGATGTGGATCTGTTCGTTGTCGGCGAGGCCCGCGGCATCGAGAAGGTCTTCGTCGATCGCACAGGAGCCTTCGTAGTGCAGTTCGCAGTCGGTCACCGTGGCGCGGTGGATCTTGGACTTGAGCAGGGTTCGGAACATGGGAGGACGGGCCTTGAAGTCGAAAAACGGTGTCACGCGCTCGCTGGGGTGAGCAGGGTCGGCGCCGCGGTGGGCGCGAGCGCGGGATGATCGATGCGGTAGTGGAGCCCCCGGCTCTCCTGGCGCGCCTGCGCGGACTGCACGATGAGATGAGCCACCTGCACGAGGTTGCGCAGCTCGACCAGGTCGCTGGTGATCCTCGAACCGGCGTGGAGCGCGTCCACATCGCGCCGCAGGCTGGCGATGCGATTCGAGGCGCGTTCCAGATGCGCGCCGGAGCGCACGATGCCGACGAAGTTCCACATCAGGCAGCGCAGGTCGCCGAGGCGGTCCGCGATGGCATCGGCGTCGGCGGCATTCGCCGACGCGGACTTCCACGGCAACGAATCGGCCGACGCGCCATTGGGATGCTTCTGGATGCACTCGGCCGCGGCGCGCGCGAACACCATGCATTCGACCAGCGAGTTGCTCGCCAGCCTGTTGGCGCCATGAAGCCCCGTGCAGGCCGTCTCGCCGATCGCGTAGAGCCCGGCGATGTCGGTGCGGCCCTGAAGGTCGGTCACGACCCCGCCGCAGGTGTAGTGCGCCGCGGGCACCACCGGAATGGGTTCGCGCGTGATGTCGACGCCGTGCTGCGCACAGCGCGCGAGGATGTTCGGGAAGTGGTGGTGCAGGAACTCCGGGCTCTGGTGCGAGATGTCGAGGTGCACGCAGTCCAGGCCGTGCTTCTTCATTTCGGCATCGATCGCGCGCGCCACGACGTCGCGCGGCGCGAGTTCGGCGCGCGGGTCATGGTCCGGCATGAATCGATGGCCGCCGGCGGATGGCGGAAGCCGGAGGATGCCGCCTTCCCCGCGCACCGCTTCGCTGATAAGGAAGGAGTTCGCGTCGGGATGGAAGAGCGAGGTCGGATGGAACTGGATGAACTCCATGTTCGACACGCGGCAGCCTGCGCGCCATGCGGCCGCGATGCCATCCCCGGTGGCTGTCTCGGGGTTCGTGGTGTGCAGGTAGACGCGGCCCGCGCCGCCGGTGGCCAGCACGATCTCCGGCGCACTGAAGGCAACGACTTCGCCACTGGCTTCATCGAGCGCATAGAGCCCCGCGCAAGCCGGCGCGCCTTGGCCGACGCTTCCCGCGGGAATCAGATCGACCAGCGTGTGGTGCTCGAAGAAGCTGATGTTGGGCGTGCGCCGCGCGACCTCGATCAGCGTGCGCTGGACCGCCGCGCCGGTCGCATCCGCTGCATGCACGATGCGCCGGTGACTATGACCGCCTTCGCGCGTCAGGTGCAGGTCGCCGTCTTCGAGCGTGAAGGGCACGCCCAGTCCGCGAAGCCACGCGATGCATGCGGGAGACTCTTGGACCACGAGGCGCGTCGCCGGCAGGTCGCACAGGCCCGCACCGGCCACCAGCGTGTCGTCGATGTGCCTGTCGATGCTGTCCTTCGCATCGAGCACCGCGGCGATGCCGCCTTGCGCCCGCTGGCTCGCACCGTCGGACACCGTCCGCTTGGTCAGCACCGCGACGCGATGCGTGGGCGCAAGATGGAGAGCGGCCGTGAGGCCGGCGAGACCGCTTCCGACGATCAGCACGTCGAATGCGTTCGAAGGGTTGAGAGCCATCAGGGGAACGAACGGAAAAGATGAATCTGGATGGATCGCCCCACCTTCATGCACGGCGGTGTCGCGAAGCAAAAGGCGCGATTCTGGCAACGTCGACTCCGCCGAAAAACGGCGGTGCGTCACTTTTGCGCAAGGCGGGCGCGGCGTACAAGGGGGCGCCACTGGCCCGTTCCAGAGCAGGCGAGACGGATTTCAAGCACACTTCGCGCTCGCAGCGGCGGTCTGAGTGTTTCCCGCCCGGACCGATATCTCCCTTCCTGCATGCCCTCCCCTCCAGCGCCCGCTTCTTCCACCTCGACCCCCTTTTCTCTGCGGAAGATCGCCGTGCCGGCCTTCGGGCCCTCCTTGCTGTTCGGCGTGGGCGAAGGCGCGATCCTTCCCATCGTTCCGCTCACCGCGCGCGACCTGGGCGCGTCGGTGTCGACGGCCGCACTGGTGGTCGGGCTGATCAGCATCGGCTCCCTGCTCAACAACATCCCTGCATCGCTGATCACGATGCGCTGGGGCGAGCGCTGGGCGATCGTCGTCGCAGGGATCTGGAGTGCCCTCGGGATGGCCCTGTGCCTGTGGACCTCGCACCTGGGCCTGTTCGCGGCGGGCTGCCTCATGGTGGGCATGTCGCAGGCGGTCTACAACCTGGCGCGCCAGAGCTACATGACGGAAGCGGTTCCCATCATGTACCGCGCGCGGGCGTTGTCCACGCTCGGCGGCGTGATGCGCATCGGCATGTTCGCCGGGCCCTTTCTCGCGGCGGCGGCAGTGCATGCCTTCGGTCTCCCGGCAGCCTACGTCGTCGGGATCATCGGCGTCCTGGGCGCGGCGGCCGTGGGCGCGCGCATCCCGGATCTGGAAGCGCCGCCGATTCCTGCCGGGCAGAGCGCCCCGGCCTCCGCAACGCTCGCCTCCACGCTGAAGGACCACTGGCGCGTGTTTCTCACCGTGGGCATCGGCGTGGTGCTGGTCAGCGCGGTGCGAGCGTCGCGGCAGGCCGTCATACCTCTGTGGGCCGAGCACCTCGCGCTGGCGCCGGCGGTGGCTTCCTTGATCTATGGCCTGGCCGGCGGCATCGACATGCTGGTGTTCTATCCGGCCGGCAAGGTCATGGATCACAAGGGCCGGCGCTGGGTGGCGGTGCCCTCGATGGTGATCATGGGCGTGGCGATGCTGCTGATGCCGCTGACCACCGGCTTCACGACGCTGCTGATCGCGGCGCTGGCGATCGGATTCGGCAACGGCATCGGGTCGGGAATGATCATGACGCTGGGCGCCGACCACTCGCCGAGGCACGGGCGCGCGCACTTCCTGGGCGTGTGGCGGCTGATGTCGGACATCGGCGCATCGGGCGGTCCGGCGCTGCTGTCGTTCCTGGCGGCCACGCTGTCGCTGTCGGCGGGCATCGCCGTCACCGGGCTGATCGCGCTGGCTGCGGCCGGGGCGTTGGCCTACTGGATTCCGGCGCGGCGCGCGGGTGCGGGCAGCGCAGCGCGCTGAGGTTCGGCCCCATCCCCCCGGATGCTCCAAGGTGTGCGTAAACGCACATGCGGGGCGAGGATGGGACGGCAAACTCCTCTGCTTCGACCGAAGCGCCCGTGCGGCGTGACCGGATCAAGCACCCAACCCTGTCTTTTTCCCCAAGGAGTTCACCTTTGACAAGTCTCGCAGACAGCCGGAATCCGGCCGCACTGGCAACGGATCGCGCGCAGGGCCTCGCCCTCGACTGGGGCAATGACGTCGGCAAGCTGCTCTTGCGCATCACGGTGGGGGGCCTGGTGCTCCTGCACGGCCTGTTCAAGCTCGGCTCGGGCCCCGGCTTCATCGTCAAGATGCTCGCCGCCCACGGGATGCCCGGCGCGCTCGGCTATCTCGTCTACATCGGCGAGATCCTCGCCCCCGTGCTGATGATCGCGGGACTGTGGACGCGTGCCGCGGCCGCCGTGGTGGTCGTCAACATGGTGATCGCCATCCTGCTGGCGCACACCGGCCAATTCTTCCAGCTCACCAACCAGGGCGGGTGGGCGCTCGAACTGCAGGGCCTGTACCTGTTCGGCGCCTTGACCATCCTGCTGCTGGGTGCCGGACGCTACGCGCTCGCTGGCGCGCAGCGCGGCCTGAACTAGGTCGACTGTTCTCCGGCAAGCCTCGCCGCGCGCCAGCGTTGCGCCGGTCGAGGCGATGGCGGCTGGCGCGGCGGCGACTTATGCTGACGCGCGAATGATCTTCACCCTGCACGATCTTCCTGCGTTACGTCCGTCCCGTCGCAATCTGCGCTGGGCGAGCGGATGCGTGCTCATGGCCTATGTGGCGCTGCATCTTCTCAACCACGCGATGGGCCTGCTTTCGCTGCAGGCTGCCGAAGCGGCCCTGCACGGGATCGCGGCGTTCTGGCATTCGTGGCCGGGCACGGTCCTGCTGTACGGCGCCGCGATCGCGCATATCGCCCTGGCCTTCTCGGCCTTGTGGGAGCGCCGGACGATACGCATGCCCTTGGCGCTGCTGCTGCGCATCGCGCTCGGCGTGGCCCTGCCATTGCTGCTCGCTTCGCATCTGGCTGCGACGCGCGCTCCGTACACGCTGGAGGGCCTCGATGTCACGTACGCGCAAGTTCTTCGAAAGCTCTGGAATCCCGATGGCTGGTGGCAGATCCTCGTCATGGTGGTGGCCTGGACGCACGGGTGCATGGGACTGCACTTCGCCTTCCGGCAGCGGCCTTCATGGCGTCGCGCGCAGCCGATCCTGCTGACCGGCGCCGTCGTCCTGCCCCTGATGGCGGCCCTCGGTGTTCTGTCCATGGGGCGTGAAGCAGCCGCGCGTCCGGTCGCGATCAGCCCGCCCGCTGCGAGCGAGGCCACTTCGCTCAAAGCGGTGGTCGATGCCGGTCGGGGGGCGTATGCGGCCTTCCTGTCGGCATTCCTCCTCGCACTCGCATGGCGAGCCAGATCGGAACGCGTGGGCCAGCGAACGATCACGCTCACCTATCCGGACCGCACCGCCAGGGTTCCATTGGGCTGGAGCGTTCTCGAAGCCAGCCGGAAGCACGGCATCGCGCATCTGTCGGTCTGCGGCGGCCGCGCCCGATGCTCGACATGCCGCGTCCGCGTCGCCGGGCCCGCGGCGCACTGCCCTCCTCCAGGTCCCGACGAACAGCGCACCCTCGCCCGTGTGCGGGCAGGTGCGGACATTCGACTGGCATGTCAGCTCCGGCCGCTGGGTGATCTCCAGGTCACGCCGGTCATGACCGCTCGATCGGCGAGCCTCAACAGACTCGACAGCGAGCGGGAAGTCGCCGTGCTGTTCGTGGACCTGCGACGCTGGTCCGGTCTCTCCGAGAAGCAGTGGCCCTTCGACCTGGTCTACGTTCTGGACCACTACTTCGCACTGGTCGGCGATGCGGTCCACGAGGCGGGCGGCGTGGCCAACCAGTACATCGGTGACAGCGTCATGGCCATCTTCGGCCTGGAAGGAACCCTCGAGGATGCCTGCCGCCGCGCCGTCCATGCCGCGAAGCTGATCGACGAGCGCATGCGCGCATGGAGCTCGGTCTTCGAGAAAGACTTCGGGCAGTCCCTCGATTTCGGCATCGGCATTCATGCGGGGAGCGCGGCTGTGGCCGAAGTCGGTCACCGCGACGTGCGGTCGTTCACCGCGGTGGGCGAGGTGGTCAATACAGCGAGCCGACTGCAGGATCAGACCAAGGTGCACGACGCGACCCTGGTGATCTCGGAGTTTGCTGCGCACAGCGCGGGCATTGGCACTTCAGATGCCGATGTGCAGGAGATCCAGGTGCGCGGAAGACGGGCGCCCTTGGGCGTGCTGGTGCTCGATTCGCCCATGTTGAGACGCTTGGACATAGGGATCTGACCAAGGCAGGGCAGAGAGCCGCGCCACCGGCGCGTGCCCCGCTGCGGTGGAAGGTTCGAAGGCACGACCTAGGCTAGCTGGCGCGCAGAGCCGCTCGCCATGCGCACGCCCAGAGCCAGCACTGCAGACCCGGTCGCGAGCACCACGACAGCCATCCAGCCCCACTGCGCGAACACCAGCGCGCCGAGCGCGGAACCGGCCGCCATGCCGATGAACATGCCCGTGAAAAGCACGGCGTTGAGGCGGCTGCGCGCACCGGGGTCGATGCCGTAGACGATGGTCTGGTGTGCGATGAGCATGCCCTGGAAGCCGAGATCGAAGCCGATCGCGCTCGCGACCAGCAGGGCCAGTTGCGCGTGCAGATCGAGCATCGGCGCGAGCGCCATCGCCGCGAACGACACAGCCGCGAGCGCGGCGCCAAGGCGAGTCACCCGTTCGGGACCGCGACGGTCCGCCAGCCGGCCCGCCACTGGCGCGGCGAGCGCACCGGCAGCGCCGGCAAGCCCGAACGCGCCCGCGGCACCGCTGCCGAGGTGGAAGGGGGCGCCGTGCAGCATCACGGCCAGCGTGGACCAGAAGGCGCTGAAGCCGATCGACAGCAGTGCTTGTGCCAGCGTGGCCCGGCGCAGCGCACCATGCCTGCGCCACAGCGTCGCCAGCGATGCGAGCAACGCGCCGTAGTGCAGCTGCGTGGTGGGGCGAAAGCGCGGCAGACCGCGCCATGCCGCGGCGCCCATCAGCGCGAGACTCGCGGCCGCCAGCAGGAACATCGCGCGCCAGCCGAACTGCTCGGCGACGAAGCCGCTCAGCACGCGCGACAGCAGGATGCCGAGCAGCAAGCCGGTCATCACCATGCCGACGACCTTGCCGCGGTGTGATTCGGGTGCGAGCGTGGCCGCAGCGGGCACGATGTCCTGCGCCATGGTGGCGGCCAGGCCGATCACCAGGCTGGCCGCCAGCAGAAGCCCGATGCCGGGCGCCGCCCCGGCCACCAGCAGCGCCGCGCACAGCACCGCCGCCTTGGCCACGATGATGCGGCGCCGGTCGAATCGGTCGCCGAGCGGCGCCAGGAGGAGGATGCCGAGCGCATAGCCCAGTTGCGTGAGCGTCGGCACGAAGCCGACCGCGCGGGACGACGCGCCGATCTCGGCGCCCAGCACGCCCAGCATCGGCTGGGCGTAGTAGAGCGAGGCGACGGCGAGGCCGGCGCTGATGGCGAGCAGCAGCACCAGCGAGCCGGGCAGGCCATCGCGTGCCGCCGCGCCGATCGCCCGGCGTTCATGCGTCGATTGAATGGAAGACATGGTGTTTACCCTTGGTTTTGAGCAGTGGCGGGAGTGTGGCCGCGATCGATTCCTCCTGGTAGTAGCGGCACGTGAAAGACGGTCATACGATCTGCGCATACAACCAACCTCCAGAACCCGCCATGCCAACCGACCGCCCGCGCACTTCGTCCACAGCTCCGGCCGATCGCATCGAGCTGATGAACACCTTCGTCAGGATCGTCGAGGCCGGCAGCCTGTCGGCCGCCGCGACGCAGATGCGCACCACGCAGCCCACCGTCAGCCGACGTCTTCAGACGCTGGAAAGGCAGCTCGGCATGCGACTGCTGCGGCGCTCCACGCATGCGCTCAAGCTCACCGAGGATGGCGAGCGCTGCTTCGCGCGCGCCAGGGAACTGGTCGCCGACTGGCAGGCCTTCGAAGCCGACATGCGTGGCGATGGCGAGCCCGAAGGCACCTTGCGGGTCATGGTGCCGCATGCCTTCGGCCAGGAACTGCTGGTCAAGCCACTGGCGGACTACGTGCGCCAGCACCCACGCGTGAACGTCGACTGGCTGCTGAACGATCGGCACCCCGACTTCATCGCCGACGGCGTGGACTGCGCGATCCATGTCGGCGAAATCGACGATCCCGGCGTGGTCGCGATCCGGCTCGCCGAGGTGCCGCGCATCGTCGCGGCCGCGCCCTCGGTTCTGCCAAAGGGAAGACGGTCGCCGCAGCACGCCGACGAACTCGCGACGCTGCCCTGGCTGGCGCTTCGCACCTACTACCGCACGGAACTCACTCTCACGCGCGAGCGCGATGGCGAGCAGTGCCGCATTCCGATGCATCCGCGCATCAGCACCGACAGCCTGTATGCGCTTCGAAGCGCCGCAGTCATGGGACTGGGCGCCTGCGTGGGCTCGACCTGGCTCCTGCGCGAAGACATCGATGCGGGCCGGCTCGTCCAGCTCGTGCCGGGTTGGCGCGCCCCACCGCTGCCCTGCTACCTCATCTACCCCTACGCCCGCCTTCATTCGCCGAAGCTGAAGCGCTTCGTGGAAGTCATGCGCAAGGGTTGGCAAGAAGCCTTCTTCTGAAGCCTGCCGAATCGGCTGTGCCGCCAATGTGTCGACGTGTGCCAAGCATGCGGCGACGCGTGCGGCAAGCATCGACATGACCTGCCAAGCGTGTGCAGATGCTTGTCGCAAGTGCGCTGACCAGTGCCGACGAATGGCCGCCTGAGCCAATCACTCGTGGGTTCTGGTGCGCTCCGGCGCTTCCATCTCGAAGCGCTCGAGGACCGCCATGCCGCCACCAGTGTTGCGGCCCGCGCTCGGATCGAGCGTCCTTACCGGGACTTCCTCCGGGGCAACATCGCCATGAGCACTCCATCCTTCAGCACGACGTGGTGGAAGATGGCGGCGATGGCGTGCAGGCCGGCGAGCCACATGATGGCATCGCCCAGGAACTGGTGCACGTCGCCCCAGTCCGCCAGACCTGCGACCCGGGATTCCGCGATGAAGGGCATGCGATCGATGCGTACACCTCCCAGCAGCGTAAGAGGATGGCCTTCGCTTCCGAGGGCCATGAAGGCGGTGACGGGCAATGCGAAAAGCAGGACCCACAGCGCAATCCTCACGAGCTTGGCCGACCAATGCATCCATCCGGACAGCTGGAACTGCGGTGCCGCCGGTCGCAGGGCCATCCACGCCAGCCGCAGCACGGTCAGCGCCAAGACGAGCATCCCCAGAGACTCGTGCCACACGATGTCGCTTCGCGTCGCCGGGTCGACCCCCTGGCGCATCAGGCGACCGAAGCCCCCTGGCCCGAGGATGAACGCAATGGTCACGACGACGGCCGTGGACCAGTGGAGGAACAGGCTGAAGCTGTCGTAACGGGAAGTGGGTTGTTGGTTCATGGCGTTGACCACAGTTTGACGCATCGTCTCCGCCGTGACCAGACCGCTCCCTCTGCAGAAGCAATGTCTCGGTCCAGCTAGGCCGTTGCTGTGCGCTCGTTCCGCAGCATGTGGCTGAGTCCGAACGTGTACCGATCCAGCGTGCCCGTGCGCCGCAGCGTGAAGCCCCACTCAGAGGACTGCTGCCGCGTCGGCGGCGCCGATCGTATCGTCGTTGTGCATGATCGCCAGCGCGCGCACAAGACCGTGGCGGTCAGCTGCTCACCCTCCATGGAGCGAACCGGCACGAGGATGGGGTCATCCTGGTCACAACCGATGTCGCGCGGAGTCGAAGAACAGGTCGTCGGGGGCCCGAAGCCGTCGCGCCGCGCGACGGTTCTATTCCGCACTAGCCCTCCGAGCGAGGCATCAGCCGCGCATCCGGCAGGACGCGGACACGTACCGCCTCGTCACGGCCGCGCAGGTGGGCATCGAGCGGCGCCAGCAGGCCGGCCGAGATCCCGGCGTGCCGGAACACCGCATCCGAGACGATGGCCTCGCAGCCGACGTCGCGGGTCAACTGCTCAAGCCTGGCGGCCACGTTCAATGGATCCCCCAAGGCGGTGAATGTCACGTGCTCGCGAAAGCCGATCTCGCCCATGACGGCGCGGCCACAATGCACGCCGATGCCGAAGCGGATGGGCTGTCGCAACTGGGGTTCGATCGCATCGTTCAGCGCCGCGATGTTCGTGGCGATCCGCGGCACCGCGTCGAGCGCCTGGCGGCATGCGATGGCGGGCTCGGTGTCCAGGCCGAATATGGCGAGGACCCCGTCGCCCAGGAACTGGTTCGGCAACCCGCCTTCCTGCACGATCGCAGCGCAGGTCGCAGCCAGGAAGCGACTGACGAAGAACAGGCTGTCGAACGGCAATTGCTCTGCTGCGAGCCGCGTGGAGTCACGCATGTCCACGAACATGAACGCACCGAATCGCTCCTTCGGCATGACGCCCCATCGCCGACCGGGCTCGAAGGTCACGTTGGTCGACGTCGGCACCAGGGGCCACACGGAAAGATCCGCCTTCGGACGCAGCTGGCATGCGAGGCGCACGAAGCGTGAGTCCGCGTCGAGTCGTGCCAGCACGCGTCGTTCCGCCTCTCGCGGCGCCGGTAGCTTTGCGTCGCCGACCACACGCACCCGGCACAGCGAGCACCGGGCACGGCCGCCGCAGGCGCTTGCATGGGGAATGCGGGCCATCCTGCTTGCCTCCAGCACCGAGAACCCGAGGGGTATGTGGACCTGCCGCCCATCCGGATAGCGTACGCAGACGCGGCCTCTCTTGCGCTCCCACAGCGAGCGCGCGCCTCGCGCCGAAAGCACCAGCAACAGAGCGCCACCGGCGAAGAGAAGGAAGTTATTGCGCAAGTCGACGAGCCAGCGATCTTGCGCTGCCGTCCCGATGACGGTCGTCGCGAGCGCCCCTGCACGCCAGCCCGGGTCCTGAGCCAGCGCCATCACCTCCCGGCCGCCTTGCAGATAGCCCAGCAAGGCGAGTACCGGCAAGAGCACCGCGAGGCTCGCCAGCACACTGCGCCACTTGCCGAACCACGGCTTCGATCGCAACCAGAACCAGATGCCGTAGCACCCGTGCGCCCAGGCCACCACGAGCAGCATCAGCTGCACCCTGCCGAACGCCGGCTGGGCAATCCACAACGAGTACAGCAGCTGGGCATAGCCCTTGTTCAGGCCGAACGCGGCAAAGGCGATGCGCGTGTTGACGAGATGGTTGGCCAGCAGCGGCGGTATGCACAAGCCCAGCGTGAGCTGGGCGACTTCGCCTGGCGTCCAGTGCAGCGAACGGCGCTCATACAGTGCCCACAGTCCGAGGCAGAAATGGATCGCCAGTGCGCTGTACAGCAGGATCGTGCCGGGCCGCCCCTGCCAGATGAGCTTCTGCACCAGCAGGCCTCTTTCGAGCCATGCCAAGGAGGCATTGCCGAGCGAATGATTCAGCAGGTGCGTCCCGATATAGACGAACAGCACGAGCCCGCTCGCCAGCCGAACGGAACGCGCTCCGGCCGGTCGCAGGGTGCGAAGGCGTCTGAAACCTGGCATGTGCTTGCGCACGAATTGTGCGGCAACGCTGGCACTACTGGCACGCCGGCACTCCGGTTCGGACGATCCGGGCGGCCGCGACCATCGCGAGCCAGCCCGTGCAGATGCTTCACTGCGTGGCAACGTTCGAGGCCGTGGCTGCCTCGGCGGCCGTTGTCGCCCGCGCCCTGGCGTAGCGCTGCGGGTGTTCCTCGTTGAGCCTCATGCCGCTTTCGTCGCTCGCGAGCATGTCGCCTGTCCGGATCGCTTCGGCCAACTCGGCCCGGACCTGTGCGCGCGTCTTGCTCGCCGCGATGACGCGCGCAGGGTAGCGCTGCGGGTTCTCCTCGTTGGCCTTCAGCCCGCTCTCGTCATTGGCCATGATGTCGCCCGTCCGGATGGCGTCGGCCAGTTCGGCCTGGACCTGTGCGCGTGTCTTGCCCTCTGCCACGGCTGGAGCGGGGTAGCGCTGCGGGTTCAGCTCCCGCAGCGTCATGCCGCTTTCGCCCGCGGCGAGCATGTTGCCCGTTCGCATTGCCTCGGCCAGATCGGCCTTGACCTGCGCGCGTGTCAGGCCGCCGTCGGCATGGGCGGCTGCACCGAGTGCGGCGAGAAGGAACAGCGTGCCAGTGGCGCGGGCGAGTTTGGATGTACGCATGATGATCTCCTGGGTTGAGCGGCACCACCTGTGCCGTGGTCGAGGCCTCTCAGCCTCGTGGTGCAGTACGGTGGTGCGCCCCGGAATATTCGCGCCCTCGCATGCAGGGGCTCCGAAAGCGTGAACAACTGCCGGAAGACGCGGCTCAGGGTGCCGTGGCGTCACCCGTCCTGGCATCGCGCCATCGGCCGGCGACGAACGAGCCGACGATCAGCAGGAGGTAGGTGCCCAGCAAGACATGGCGCCATGAAGCGAGCGACGCTGCACGGGGGCGTGCCTCTGCCGCATGGGCCACGAGGAGGGTTTCGTGCGGCTCGATGGTGCGGGCCAATCGCAGGAACCCCGCGGCGGAGAGCAACGGCACCGCGACAAAGACCGTGGCTAACGCCACTCGGGTGCGGCGCGACTGGACGTGACGACGCACGGTGATCCACAGGCCCATGCAACCGTGCACCCAGCCCGGCGCGAGCAGGGCGATCTGCCAGCCTTGCGAGCCGCCGGAGATCGGTCCGGCGATGATCTTCTCGTAGCTCGGATGGAAGCCGTAGAACGAGGTTGCGACCCGTGTGTTCACCGCGTGGCCGATCAGCAGCAGGGGCAGGCTGAAGCCCGACCACAGGCGCAGCCACTCCCGGGCCGGCAACTGCCAGTGGCGGCGCTGGTGAATTGTCTGCAAGGCCAACGCAAAGTGCAGCGCGAAAGCCCCGTAGAGCAGCACCGTGCCGGGCAGGCTTTGCCACAGCCGGATCGAGAGGCGCAACCCCGCTTCCGCGAGCGACAGTGACACGATGCCCAGCATGTGATTGAACAGATGCAGCGAGATGTAGCTCATCAGGACCAGGCCGGAGCCCAGGCGAAGGTGATGGGTGCTCGGGGGCATCTGGAAGTCCTGTCGTCGGTGCACACGAAGCGTTGACTGTGCGTGGCTGGAATCTATTCCAGGCACCGAGTGGGGGCTCAGCATGATGGAGGCGGCGTGCGGTGATGCGGTACGGATCACGATGGGAAGCAGCCGAAGGGATGCCTCGACCTTCGGTTTCGCGACGGCTGGCGGACTTCGAGGCGCGGACACCGGCTGAGGCCGGACGGCTCGTGATGGAGGCTACCGGCGCGCTGCGCGGGCCTCGGCGGAGATCAGGAGCCCGACGGCAAACTCGCCGCCGGGCCGGCGGCCGGCCAACGATGACCGGCCGCTCATGGGGAGTGGGGCCGGGCGCTTCGTGGGCGCTCAGCGGGCAGTGAGCACCGGATCATCTGCAGCGCAGGTCCTTTCGCGGTATGCGGCGAACTTGGATGTCTTGCCGATGCCCGGGTTGAAACAGTTGCATGGATCGAGGCGCTGGTAGAACTCGGCCAGCTTCGGCCTGGCCTCGTACAGGTGCCCCACGTTGTGCTCGGCGGGGTATTCGGCGCCACGCCGGTCGAGCAATGCGAGCATCTCTCGCTCCAGGGCGTGGCAGTCGTTGCCCCTGGCGACGATGTAGTCCTGGTGGAAGACGTGGCACAGGAAATGCCCGTAGTACAGCTTCAGAACGATCGGTTGCTCGATCTCCGGCGGCAGGCGCTCGAACCAGTCGCGGTCGTTGCGTCGCAACGCGATGTCAAGCGCGACGATGTCTTCCACCTCCTTGCGATGCACGGCGCGGTAGCGCACCGCTGCGCTGGCCGCGGCAAAGCGATGAAGAAAGGCCTTGCGCCCTTCCTCGTCGTCGCATTCGAAGAAGGCACCGTCCGACTTCGCAAAGTGCTTCGACAGGAAGGCGCGCGCTTCATCGACGCCCTGCGCCCCCACCTTCAACATCAGGTGATGCTCATACCTGTCGCGGTACGTCGTCAGGCGAGCGGGGAGATGGTCGGGCAGGCGCTCGCTGAACCACTGCAGCATGCGGTCGGGCAGGTGCTTCGGCAGGAAGCCGACACGCTCGAGCAAGGCATCGCAACGCGTCTTCCAACCGAAGAAAAGGGGTAGCCAGCCCGTCCCGAGCTTGTCGATGATGACGAACAGATCCTTGCCATACTTGCGCGCCACATCGAAGGCGTCACGATGCAGGTACTCGCCCGCGATCGGCAGGTGCGTGAACCCGGAGAGCGCATGGCGCCGGATGTCGGTCAGCACGCTCGTGTCGTTCGTGCCGATGTAGAACACCTTCGCACCCTGCTGCGCAGCGAAGGTGTCGAGACGAACCGCGAAGACCATCACCTTGCCGGCCGAGCCGGAGGCCTCGTACAGCCGCCGCGGGTCGGCATTGAATCGCGCGGGCGTCGGCGCATCGACGTCGCGAACATGGTTCGCGTAATCGTGGTCCGATGCTGCCGCGGCGCCGTCGCCCATGACGGGCTCCGGGAACGAGCCCTCCTCGATACGCCTGAGCATCTCTTCGGGCGTCCTGCCCAGTTCGATGCCCAGGTGGTTCACCAGATGCGGGACGCCGGATGAATCGACCGCGGCGAACAGCGCCATCTCCGTGTAGGCCGGCCCACGATGGACGAGCGAGCCGCCCGAGTTGTTGCTGATGCCGCCCAGCACCGATGCACCGATGCACGACGAGCCGATCACCGAGTGCGGCTCGCGCCCGAGCGGCTTCAGCGTGCGTTCGAGTTGATCCAGCGTGGTGCCGCCGATGCAGACCACCTGTCGCCCTCCATCGAGAAGATGCACGCGCCGGATGCGCGTCGTGCTGACGATCACCACGTCACGGTCGTAGTCGTTCCCATCGGGCGTCGAGCCACCGGTCAGCCCGGTGTTCGAGGCCTGAGTGATGATGATCGTGCGTGCTTCGACGCAGGCCCTCAGCACACGCCACTGCTCGACGAGTGTTCCGGGCCGCGCCACCGCCAGCACGCGGCCCGCGCCGAAGCGGTAGCCCGTGCGGTAGCGGCGCGTTGGGGAATCGCCGGTCAGGACATGGCGGCCGCCGACGATGCCTCGCAGCGATGCCAGCAGGTCTGTACTCGCGATCCTCGCGGGTGCGGGAGTCGATGCGATCGCGGACACGATGGCCTCGGCTCAGCCCCGGCTCGACGCGGTGCGTTGAGCCAGGATCAGAACGGAGCCCACCAGCAGCGCGATCGCCACCACGATCAGCCCGGCGTTCGTGCTCTGCGTCGCTTGCTTCATCCATCCGATGACCGAAGGACTGACGAAGCCGGCCAGATTGCCGATCGAGTTGATCAGTGCGATGCCGGCTGCGGCGGCCGTGCCCGTCAACAGGGCGCTGGGGTAGGTCCAGAAGACAGGCATCATCGACAGCACACCCGCCGTGGCAATCGACAATGTGAGCAGCGAGAGCCCCACACTGCCGGAATGGAGCGTGCTGGCGTAGAACCCGATCGCCGCAGCGATCGCCGCCAAAGCAAGATGCCAACGGCGTTCCTTGCTGCGATCGGAACTGCGCGCGACCAGGATCATCGCGAAGATGCCAGCCGTGTAGGGAACTGCCGTCAGGAGGCCCACCTGCAGCGGATCCTTGACTCCCGAGGTCGCGATCAGCGTAGGCAGATAGAAGCTCACGCCGTACAAGCCCATCATGCAGCAGAAGTAGATCGCGGCGAGCCACCACACGCGACGGTTCGAGATGACGCCTTTCAGGGAATGATCCGGGCTGGCAGGCGCTTCACGCGCGATGTTGGCTTCGAGCAGCAGCTTCTCGCGCTCATCGAGCCACGCCGCGGAGCGGATGCCATTGGGCAGCAGGAACAGCACCGCGATGCCCAGGACGAGCGAAGGGAGCGCCTCCAGCAGGAAGAGCCATTGCCAGTTGGCGAGGCCATGCACGCCGTTGAAGACCTGCATGATCCAGCCCGACAGCGGGCCGCCGATCACCCCGGCCACAGGGATGCCGATCATGAAGAAGGCGTTCATCCGGCCCCGGCGCGCCGATGGAAACCAGTAGGTCAGATACAGCACGATGCCCGGAAAGAAGCCGGCCTCGGCCAGCCCGAGCACGAAGCGCAATACGTAGAACATCGCCGGCGTCTTGACGAACATCGTCAGCGCCGACACCACGGCCCAGGTCACCATGATGCGGGCGATCCACACCCGCGCGCCCAGGCGATGCATCAGGATGTTGCTCGGCACCTCGAACAGGAAGTAGCCGATGAAGAAGATGCCTGCGCCCAATCCGTACACCGCTTCGCTGAACTGCAGGTCGTTCAGCATCTGCAGCTTGGCGAAGCCCACGTTGACGCGATCCAGGTAGGCCGCGACGTAGCAGATGAAAAGAAAGGGCAAGAGGCGCCACGTCACTTTCGCGTACGTCGCGTCTTCGAAAGTCCTTGTCGCGGGCTCGAGGCAGGCAGCGGGCCGAGCGGCAGTGCCAGCCAGGTTGTGCGGATTCAATTGCAGTCTCCTTGTCCTGCGCGACGGCGGCTTCAGGTCGCGCAGTTCTTCATGTCGTGTGAAGCCGTGCGCCGGATTGTTCCGCGCGGAAAGGAGTCTGGAATGCCCTTCAGGGCCGGTCCGACCAGTTGTTGCCCCGCCCGGCCACCGGATGAGGGGCGGGCCTCACGCGCCCGACTGAAGCGGGGCGCGCACCAAAGGCGATCCTTCCGCCTCGATCTCCCGCAGACACGCGACCGTGGTGTCGATGTGCTCGCTCGCGACCTTGCGCGCCTGCTCGGACTGTCGCTCGATGACGGCCTTGTAGAGGCGCGCGTGCTGCTTGTCGATCACCCGCTTCTCCGCCTCCCGGCAGTAAAGGTTGTTCACCGAGGCAAACACCGAGCTCAGCAGCAGCTCGGTGACCGAGCTCAGCATGTGCACCAGCACCGGGTTGTGCGATGCCTGGCTGATAGCGAGATGGAACGCGTAGTCGTGCTGCGCCTGCATCGACTCGCCGATCTTGCGTTCATTGGCCTCGCGCATTTCTTCGTAGCGGCGGCTGATCAGCGCGAAGTCGGCCGGCGTGCCCCGCAGCGCGGCCAGGCGCGCCGATTCGGACTCGAGCATCTCGCGCACTTCGAAGATGTCGTAGAGGGTTCGGGGCTGGGAGCCCAGCAGATGCATCATCGGCGTCGGCAGCGGCTGTTTGGTCAGCACCGCCACGAACGAACCCCGCCCTTGCGTGGTGGCGATGATCCCGCGCGTACGCAAGACCTTGAGCCCCTCCCGCAAGGCCGATCGCGAAACACCGAGCTTGACCGTGAGACGGCGCTCGGAGGGGATGGCCTGCCCCGGCTTCAGTTCGCCGTCGGCGATCAGTCTCTCGATGCGTCCAGCGACTGCGTCTGCGATCTGCGTCTCGAGGTCAGGATTGCCCTCCCTCATTGCGTGCCCCGCTTTCTTCAGTATGGGCTGGATTTTGGCACCATCGTTATCCGGTGGGTCGGGCTTCACTGGTCCGACCACTTTCTGGACCGGCAGGTCGCCTCGTCTGCCTCGGATGACCAGGGTGCGCACGCGAGCGTCGGGCTCCTCGGCCTGCAAGCTCCTCAGCGGCGCCTTGGAGCGCATACTTTCGGCCAGCCCCTACAGCGAGGCGTTCGCCGCCATGCCGGAAGCCAGCGGGCCTGCGAACGACGCCCGATGCTTCAGGGCCACCGCTCTTTTGTTTGACTATGCGCGATGGTCAAACATGGGCGCCGCGCATCCATGGCACACGGAGACAAGACTGCCGATGTGCTCTGCAACCCTAGTCGCCAGTGGCGATGTCCCGGGTGATGCGTAGAAATTTTTCGACGTCGGCGACTGAATGGCAGTGCAGAGGTGATACGCGCACGGTACCCGCCAGTCCAAAGGACTCGAGCATGCGCT
Source organism: Variovorax ureilyticus (assembly GCF_037889935.1). Lineage (NCBI taxonomy): Bacteria > Pseudomonadati > Pseudomonadota > Betaproteobacteria > Burkholderiales > Comamonadaceae > Variovorax > Variovorax ureilyticus. Next base: position 114,000 of record NZ_JBBKZU010000007.1, on the reverse strand, counting down.
TCGAATAGATGCTGGTCGCGACCCGTTCGTAGACCGTCACGCCGCGCTTTGCGTACTCCACGACGGCCTGCGTGCAGTCGATGCGGTCGAACCCGATGCCCAAGATCAGGTCGCGCCGGGTCAAGTCTTCATGGTCCAGGAAGACGCTGACGCCTTCGAGCTTGCGCATGCCGGTTGCGTTTCCATTGCCGTCGAGCAGCACAGCCAGCAGCGCTCGCTCGTGCAACTCGATGTGCGTGATGCCCGCAATGAACTGTGCGCGGCGATCCGTCGCGTCTACGAATTGGCCGCCCAGCCAGCACACGTAATCGACGATCTCGGTGAGAACCGCAAACTGCCACGGCGCGGCGCTGCCCAGGTCCCAGTAATCGGGTTTCTTGCCCGCGAGCTTGTGGTGCGGTAGCACGGACGCGCGCTCGGACAGCCACGACAGGCCCGATCCCCGGCAGCCGAAGAACTTGTAGGGCGCGAGGTTGATGCCGTCTACCGGCGTCTTCTGCAAATCGATGAGTCCGTGCGGCGCGTGCTGCACCGCGTCCACCAGGATGTAGAGATCGGGCTTGATCGCGCGCGCGCGGCGCACGATCGCTTCCATGTCGAGCTTGGCGCCAGAGATGTTCGACGCATGGATGACGTTGAGCAGGCTGGTGTTCCCGTCGACCAGCCGCACGATCTCGTCCACGTCCACCCCACCCGTCACCGGGTTGCTCCTGGCCACGCGCAGTTCACGACCCAGGCGCTGGGCGTAGAGGCTCATCGCATCGAAGGCCGATGGATGTTCGAGCACGGTCGTGACCATGTTCGTGCCCGGCACGTTCTCGGCCACCGCACGCACCATGTCGAACATGGCGCCCGAGGCGCTGAACGAGGCGTACACGCTGCCGCCCTGGGCGTTCAGGATCGTGCGCAGGTCGGCACAGCCCTTGGCCTGAATGTCTTGCAACTCCACCGCGGTCGCGTGAATGCGCTCGGTATTGTCGGGAATGGCATCGACCTGCGCGAAGCGCTCGGCCGCCGCCTTCAGACGAAAGGAACCACCGGCGTTGTCAAAGTACAGGCGCTCGCGGCCGTGATGGTCGTGATCGACCTGAAGGAAGCGCGCCTTCACCTCGCGCATCAGCGCGTCGGAGAAAAGTTGGCCGCGGGCGAGCTTCGGACTTTCTTGCTCGATGCTCATCGCTCAGACGCCCTTGTTGTTGGGGTTCTTGTAGGTCTCGCGCACCGCGTCCGTCATCGGGAAGTTGAGATTTGCGTTCTTCGGCGGAATGGGCGAGAGGAACCACTTGGTGTAGAGCTGTTCGATGGCACCCGATTTCATCAGGCCGGTGACGGTCTCGTCGACGAGCGCCTTGAACTGCGGGTCTTCCTTGCGCAGCATGATCCCGTAGGGCTCCTGTCGCAGCGACTCCTTCAGGATCTTGTAGTCACCTGGATTCGGCGCGTTGGCGATCATGCCGGCGAGCTGCACGTCGTCAAGCACGTAAGCGTCGGCGCGGCCGGTGGACAGCAGCAGGAAGCCGTCGGAGGTGTCCTTGCCCGCGATCTCGTTCACCTCGATGCTGCCGCTCTTGCGCGCGACGCGCAGCAGCTGGATCGAGGTGCTGCCCGAGACGGTCGCCACGTTCTTGCCGTTGAGATCCGCAAGACTGTTGATACCCGAAGTCTTCTTCACCGCGGCAGTGATGTTGGTGACAAAGTGGCTGGGTGCGAAGTCGACCTGCTGCTGGCGCTGCGTACTGTTGGTGGTCGTGGCGCAGTCCAGGTCGACGGTGCCGTTCTGCAGCAGCGGGATGCGGTTGGTCGAGTTGAGCATGACATATTGCACCTCGATCTTCGGCAGACCCAACTTGGCCTTCACGGCGTCAACGATCTTCAGGCAGATGTCGGTGGTGAAGCCAATGGGCGCGCTATCGGCGCTGAGCTTGTAGGAGAACGGAATCTGGCTTTCGCGTGCGCCGATCTGAATCGTGCCGCTCTCCCTGATTTTCTGCAGCGTGCCGCTGCCCTGGGCACTGGCGGCACCGCAGCAGAGGGCGACGGCGAGTCCAAGCACGAGGGGCCGTTTCTTGAAGTTCATGGCAGGTTCCTTGGGATTCGATGACGGTGGGTTCCAGCGCATCTTCGATGCCGCAATGAATTTCCAAAAGCGATTTTTTGTGATCGAATTACATGAGAAAAAGTGTTTTTACGTCCAATGCCATGATGACCTTCAAGCAGCTCGAGGCCCTGTACTGGATTGCCCGGCTCGGCGGCTTCGCGCAGGCGGCCAGCCACCTCCATACCTCGCAGTCGGCCATTTCCAAGCGCGTGCGCGAGCTGGAGCAGTTGTTCGACACCGAGCTGTTCGATCGCAGCCAGCGCACTGCCCGCCTCACGGAAAAGGGCGAGGAAATGTTCGTGCTCGCCAGCAAGCTGCTGGAGCAGCGCGATGCTGCTGTGGAGCAGTTCGGCAAGCCTGGCGTGGTGGAGCGCCGCATTCGCCTCGGTGTGACCGAACTGAGCGCGATGACGTGGCTGCCACGACTGATCGGCCTGATCCAGCGGCACTATCCCAAGGTGATCCTCGAACCCGACGTGGACGACAGCCTGCAATTGCGCGACAAGCTGCAGGCGGACGAACTCGATCTGGCCATCGTGCCTGACACCTTTGCCGATCCACGCCTGCCGCACAAGGTCATTGGTCAGGTGAACAGTGCCTGGATGTGCAAGCCTGGCGTAGTACCCACAGGCGGCCCCGTGCGGCTGCACGAACTGGCGCGCCACCGCATGCTGGTGCAGGGCCAAAACTCAGGCACTGGTCGCGCCTACGACGCGTGGATGAAGGAGCAGGGGGTGCAGCCTGCCAACGTGATCGTGGTGAGCAATCTGGTGGCGCTGACCGCGCTCACCGTGTCGGGACTTGGCGTGAGCTACCTGCCGCGTGAGTGCCTGCAGCCGCTCGTGGCCGCTGGCATGCTTGCGGTGCTCGACGTGGTGCCAGCCCTGCCCGCGGTGCGCTACGTGGCCATGCACAAAGGCGCGCACCGCAGCGCGCTCACCTCGTCCATTGTGGCGCTGGCACAGGAGAGCTGCGACTTTACGCGGATGTTCCAAGCGCAGATGGCGATGACATCGCCTTGTTAGCCTTGCTGCAGCCCCTCGTCCCAACATCGGGACATGCCGAAGAGCCGCGATTACACAGGGCTCCTCCGGACGCCCCGTCCATGGCGGGGCGTATCGGGGAGAGGCCCCCGCGAGGAATCGCGGGAGATCCAGGCTAGCGCCTGACCTGAATCATCACGGAGCTGGCCACGCTCGTGAACTGCCCATCGCTGACGACGAGTTGCACCACGTAGTTCCCGCGGACGTCGGGGACGAAGGTCGGCGCGACGGTCGTGGCACCGTTCAGCGTCGCCGTGCTCTTCTTCGGCTTCGATTTGAACTTCCACGCGTACGTGACCGGGGTTCCGTTCGGGTCGTAGCTCTTTGAGCCGTCCAACGTGACGGTCTGGCCGATGGCGCTGCGTTGACGCGGTCCAGCCTTCGCAACAGGCGCCAGGTTGACGCCCGCGGCGCCGGCGGTCACGACGACGCTGTCGGGGACACTCGAGAGCGTGCCGTCGGACACGACGAGTTGGACGACATAGATGCCCGGCACGTCGGGCGTCAACGTGGCGGTCACGTTGCTCGTATTGCCCGGGACGGCAGCGCTGCCGGTCGGGCTGCTGACGAGCGTCCACGCATAGGTCAGTGTGTCGCCGGCATTCGCATCGCTGCTCAGCGCGCCGCTGAGACTTACCGTGTTGAGCACAACCGTCGACACGTCATCGCCCGCGTTGGCCACCGGCGCCACGTTACCCGGCGCTGCGGTGACCGTCACCGATGCCTGCGTCGAGTAGGTCTTGCCATCGCCGACGACGAGCCCGATCACGTAGACCCCCGGCATATCGGCCATGAAGGTCGGCGCAGGATCGTAGGCATCGATGAAGGAGAGCTGAGCCGCGCTGCCCGCCGGCTTAGACGTGATGCTCCAGCTGTAGGAAAGAAGGTCACCGTCGGCATCCGAGCTGCCGCTGCCGTCGAGTTCGACAATTGCGCCGACCAGCACGTTCTGCGCGGGGCCAGCCACCGCAACGGGGGCATTGTTCTTGTTCACCGGGTTCACGGTAACGACCACCTGGTCGGCGACGCTCGTCGCACTCGAGCTATCGGTGACCACGAGCGATGCAATGTATGTCCCGGCCTGGTCAGGTGTCAGCGAAGGACGCGGCGACGAGGCGTCGACGATGGCCGCCGTGCTGTTCGCTGGCTTGGTATCCAGCGTCCACGCGTAAGTGATGGAGTTGCCATCGGGATCCAAGCTCGCACTGCCATCCAACGTGACGACCGTGCCCAGGGGCACGTTCTGGTCAATGCCCGCATCAGCCGTTGGCGCGCGATTCAAGCCGATCGCCACCGCCGTCAACCGCACGGTGGCCTGCGCGCTGTCCAACGCACCGTCATTGACCACCAGGCCCAAGGTGTAGACGCCCGCAACGCTGGGCACGAACTGCGCCAAACCCTGAGTGTCACCGATCAGTTGGCTTCCGCTCGGCCCCGCGATGACCGACCACTTATAGGTCAGCGCGTCGCCGTTGAGATCGGAGCTGGCCGAGCCGTCGAGCACGCCTGTGTCGCCGACTTGGAGGGAGTGGTCGAGCCCGGCGTTGGCCACGGGCGCGACATTGACGGCACGCACAGTGCTCGATGTCGCACTGCTGTCGACCTTGCCGTCGTTGACCACGAGGGTGACAACGAAGTCGCCGGGCACGTCGGGTGTGAGGTTCACCGTGGGGCCTGCGCTGCCATCCAGTGCCGCGGCGCTGCCCGCAGGGCGCGATGCCAGGGTCCAACGGAAGCTCAAGGCATCGCCATCGGCATCCGCACTGCCCGTGCCGTCGAAGGTCACGGCGAGCTTCACGGGGGCCTGGGCGCCGCTCGACGTGCTCACCGCGGCGACGGGGGCGACGTTGACGCTCCCGGACCCACCGCCGCCCGCGCTCCCGGCACCACCGCCGCCCGCGCTCCCGGCACCATTGCCGCCCGTGCTCCCGGCACCACTCCCGCCCGTGCTCCCGGCACCACTCCCGCTCGCACTCCCGGCGCCGCTGTCGCTCGCACTCCCGGCCCCGCTCGTAGCGCCGGTATCGCCGGTCGCACTCATAGAGCCGGACGCGCCGGGCGCGTTTACAGCGCTGGTTGCACCGGCCGCGCTTACAAAGCCGGCTGCGCCGGTCGCGCCGCCACCACCGCCGCCGCCACAGCCGGCGAGCGCCAAGGCGCACAGCCATGCCGCGGCCAGCAAATTAATCGAGCGCCCGTCTATTGATCGACCCATGCCTCACTCCTTGTTTAAAAGTGATGCAAAGTGTGAACTAATGTTTCAACAAAATCGCGGGCGTCGCTTGGTCGAACTCTCATGCAATGTGAAAAAGTTGCACTAAATGCTTAATCGGCCGTCATCGGGCTCATCCTGAGCATTGCCAGGCTATGAAGAGGCCGCCGCGCGCCGGGGTGGGCGCATCCGGCACTCGCGCACCCGCGTGGCCAGCTCCTCCACCGTGAAGGGCTTGCCGATGAGCTGCACGCCGGGATCGAGCACGCCGTGGTGCGCCGCCGCGTCGCGCGTGTTGCCGGTGGTGAACAACACCCGAAGTCCTGGACCACGGCGCAGGGCTTCTTCGGCCAGCTTGTGGCCGTTCACTTCGGGCATCACCACGTCGGTGAGCAGCAGCGCAACGTCGGGATGCGCATCCAGCAGCTTCAGTGCTGCGGCTGCGTCATCGGCTTGGCTCGCGGCCGCGCTCGCTTCGGGACGCGTTGACCTTAGTTGATGAGCCCACAGCCGTGCTTGACAACGCGTTTATCCGCTTCCTGTGGCGCCGAGGCGCTTGTTGGAACGCTGCGTGCGCGCTTTGACGATTGAGCCGGAACCACCCCTTGCGCTACTTCTTCGTCAGTAGCAGTTGACCCATCTTCTGAAGTCTCTCCTTGAGGCCGCTGGCGATGACTCTGAGCACTCCGGGCAGTTCGATTTCCATCGTCACTGTGGCATCGAACACTTCGATGACGCCGCAGACGGATTGGCCTAGCGCCGCGACGCTGAAGGTGAGACGATCACCATCCCAGCGCTCGCTGGCGCGCCCGCTGCTGCCGGGCAGCAGGTTGACAATCTTCCCGAAACCGGCCCCTATGCGACGTCGCGCCTCTGCGCGGCCGAGTTGGTGTGGAATGCTGATGATGATGGGCGATGCCATGCGGGGAGAGTGCAGCGCATCGACACATTTGACAAGGGCATGCGGAGAGCTGCGGCGCAGCGTTAGCGGTCATCCAGGGAGGCAAGCGCACGGAGGACCGCAAGCTGGCGCTTCAAGACATGCTCACCGACCTACTCTGCTGTTAGCGCCCGACGTCAAGTCGGTACCCTTTGTTGCTTCGACCTCCAAAAGCTGAACTGACGCCTTTTTCAGACGGGTCTGACATGCAATGCGAGCCGTCAGACGAAGGATCGCGTCATGCACACGGCCCTCATTCTCTCGCTCAGTTTTATTCCCATTGCCCTCGTCTGCGGCGGCATTGCTCTCGGAGCCTATATCGCCAGCATGCATTCCGACCGCGCGGAAGAGCAACGCGAACATGCCAGAGAGATTGGTGGGTCCCGGTCGCATGTGCAGCGCGAGCTTTCCCGGAAGCGAAGATTCTGAACCAGCGCCTTCGATCCTACGAAGATGTGATGTGTCGGGCGAATTCTGGGCGCGTCGATCAGCGTTCCCATCGCCACGTGGGCGAAGCGCCCGTTACGCACCACCGAGTACAGAAGCGATCCGCACGTCTTGCAATGCAGGTCGTGGTTCGTGGCTTCGCCGAACAAAAGGGTTAAATCTTCGCCATGTGTCAGGCGCAGCGCCTCTCGCGCGATGCCGGCAAGAAGGCTTGAATGCCGAGCCGGTCGCCCGCCGGCAGTTGGCGCAATGGCAAATTGCCGCGTAGTCGAAGGAGTCTTCCGCGGCGTAGCGTACTGCGCCACACGTCCAGGAGGGCAAGCACGGAGGGCTGCAAGCTGGCGCACGGCCGACATTCATAGCGCCCTACTCCGTTGTCCAGCGCCGGAGTTCGAGTTTGGGCTCGTTGCAGTCCTAGCCTCCGACCAGGAATGGCGGGGCTCGGGCATGAAGCGGTCGGCCATCAACGAGCATCCCTCGGCTCGATCTGTTTGCGACAACATTGGGGCGCAAGGTGCCTTTTATATTATTTAGCGCGCCTCTCCATCTCCCGCCGCAGTTCCTTCCTGCTGATCGCCTCCGTGAAGCGCCGCTTTTCGTCCGGACTGAATGGCCGCAGTGGTGTGACTGGCACCGGCTTCCGGTGTTCGTCGACAGCCACCATCGTGAAGAAGCAACTGTTCACATGGCGCGCTTCCTGGCTGCGGATGTTTTCCGCCACGACCTTGATGCCGACCTCCATCGAGGACGTGCCTGTGTGATTGATCGAGGCAAGAAACGTCACCAGTTCGCCCACGTGGATCGGCTGGCGAAACACGACTTGGTCGACGGACATTGTCACCACATAGCAGCCCGCATACCGCGCCGCGCATGCGTAGGCCACCTGATCGAGGAGCTTCAGGATCGTGCCGCCGTGCACGTTGCCCGAGAAATTCGCGGTGTCCGGCGTCATGAGGACGCTCATCGAAAGTTGATGTGCAGGCATGTCCATGGGTTACTCCCGAACTTCGCTAGGCCCGGCGACAGTCGCACCTTGAATGCCATGGCGCGCCAACGCTTCGGCCACGAAGCCGCTGGCTTTCATTTCTTCCACAAAACTCGCCAATGCGGCGCCAGTCGCAGCGCCGCGGCTGCTCGGCAGACCCATCGCCTGACGGATCTCCATGAAGCGACCGGGCAGCAGGCGAAGGCCTCCGAGACGCTGCGCATCTGCTTCCAACTGCTGCTTGACCCCGGCAGCGACATCCCCGTTCTCAGCCAGGAAAGTGTCGACAACGGCAGGTGAAGTGCTCGCGCGTTCGATGCTGGCCACCTTTAGCGTGCGCGTCAGGTACAGGTCATAGGCACTCCCCTTGCCCACCGTCACCCGCGTCCCCGGCCTGTCGACTTCCTCATTCGCGTGGATCGGCGAATCGTCACGTACGAGGTAGGCACCTTCGATTAGCACATAAGGCGCAGTGAAGCGAATTCCCTGGCTGCGCAAAGGATCGACTGCGAAGAACCCGATGTCCGCCTCTTCGGCCGCCACCGCGGCGACAGATTTTCCTGCGGCGTCGAAGACCACGAGCTCGAGGCCTACACCGAGCTTGTCAGCGAACGCATGTGCCAGGTCCACCGACACACCCTCTGGGTCATCCGTGGATGCATTTCGACGGGCGAGAGTTGGATTGCCGAGATTGATCGAGGCGCGCAAGACGCCAGTGGGCGCGAAAGACGCCACCATTGGGGATAGGAGCTTGTTCATTCAGATCATCCGCCCCATCGAGAAGAGTGCGACGACCACCACGATTGCTCCCCCGATACGCGTCGCGATCTGCGCGAAAGGCATCAGCTGCATTCGGTCGCATGCCGAAAGGATCGCGATGTCGCCTGCGCCACCCATGCCGCTATGGGTGAGATTCACCACCGCCGCGTCGATCGGATAGAGCTTGACCCAGCGTGCGACCACGAATCCAGTGGTCATGATGGCAAAGACAGTCGCCACGATCGTGACGAGATTCGGGATCGCAAAACCTTCCAGCAATTTCTCCCACGAGAGCAGCGCTGCGCTGAAGGCGAAGAGCACCGGAAGAGCGACGACACCAGTGAAGAACTTGTAGATCACGTACGAGCCTTCCTGCAGCTTGGGCGAGACCGCGTGAGTCAGTTTCACGACCGCAGCGCCGATGATCATCACGACGGGTGCCGGGGCACCGAAGAGCTGGTAGCACAGCAGGCCGAGCACGTAGAACGAGATGGCCGTGATGCCTGCAGCCGCGATGTGCGTCAGGTCCATGTTCGCCGGCATGCCTTCGGAGTGCGCGTCCATTTCGTCGTGCTCTCCCGGCTGGATGCGCCCGTTGCCCGTGAGGTGCGGGAACTTGCGCCCGATGAAGGCAAGCATGCCTGCGAACAGAATCGCCGAGAGATTGCCCACCATCACTGCCGGAAGTGCCCGGACCAACAGATCGCCTTGCGGCTGGTGCAGGATGTCGGAATAGCCAAGCGCAAGCGGGATTGCACCTTCGCCCACCCCGCCGGCCATGATCGGCACCACGATGAAGAACAGCGAGTTGAAGGCGCCGAGGCCGAGCGCAGAGCCCACCGCCGTTCCGACAATCGCACCCACGACGGTTCCCGACGCCAACGGAACCAGGATCTTGAGAAAACCCTTGATCAAGGCCGATCGATCCATGCCGAAGATGCTGCCCACGATGATGCAGGCGATCGACATGTACATGATGTTGGTCGACTTGAAGAAGTCAACCACAGGCTTGACGAGCTGCTCCGGCAACCAGCCTTTGTAGACCAGGAACGCCGGCACGAAGGTGACCAGGATGGCGGCGCCTCCGATGTTCCGCAGCACCGGCGTACGGCGCCCGATCTCCACCAGCGTGTAGGCCACGACCGCCATGATCGACAGCACCACGGACATCTCCGTCGGCATCTTGCCCAAGGCGATAAAGCCTCCGATCGAAATGATCAGGACGATGTACACCGGCAGGGGAATCACCCCGATCCGGGTTTCAACGATCTTCCACCAACCCTCGGGCCAGAATGAGCCGGGAGAAGCTGGAGCCCTTTCCTGGGGGGGCTTGCCCAGTTGCGCTTCGGAGTGCATAGCTATGCAACCGCTGGCACGCGGACGTGCCCTTCCATCAGCCGGCGGGCAGACCGGCTCATGATGACTTTCTTGACGACCCACTGGCCGGCACCTTCTGTTGCCTCGGCCCCGACGGCAAGCGAGCCTGATGGATGGCCGAAGCGCACTCGCCCATCTGCACCGGCCGGAGCGAGGCGGTGTACCAAGGTCCCGGGAACAGCCGCGGCGGCCGCGATCGCGACGGCGCCCGTGCCAGTCATCGCATGATGGAGTTGACCCATCGAGAAAATGCGCGCCGCGAGATCGATCGATTCAGGATCGACCTTCTTGCCGTCCGAAGCGACGTAACTCGCCGGCTTGGCAATGAACGCGAGCTTGGGCGTATGGAGCCGCTGCGCGGCTTCTTCCGGGCTCTTGACCAGACCCATCGCGAACGCACCGTAGCTGCGAATGGCCTCGGCACGTGCAAGCAGTTCCTTGTTTCCGTTGACATCCCCCTGCAGCTCCGTGCCCTTCAGGCCCAGTGACGCCGCTTCGACGAAGATGGTCGGATTGCCTGCGTTGATCAAGGTGGCCTCGACCTTGCCGACGCCTGGGACCTCCAGCGTGTCGACCTTTCGGCCGCTCGGGAACATCGCGCCCCCTTCACCACCTTCTTCGTCCGCTGCGGGATCGAGGAACTCCAACTTCACCTCCGCTGCGGGGAATGCAACGCCGTCCAGTTCGAAGTCACCCACTTCGATCACCTCCCCGTCGCGCATCGGTACATGCGAGATGATCTTCTTTGCAATGTTGGCCTGCCAGATGCGCACGACAGCAGTACCGTCCTTTGGGGCGTCCACCAGGCCGGAGCTGATGGCGAAAGGGCCGACCGCAGCGCTCAGGTTGCCGCAGTTGCCGGACCAGTCGACGAAGGGCTGATCGATGGCGACCTGTCCGAAGCGGTAGTCCACGTCGCAATCCGGCCTCGTCGACTTCGACAGGATCACCACCTTGCTGGTGCTCGACGTGGCACCACCCATGCCGTCGATCTGCTTGCCGTAGCGATCGGGACTGCCGATCACGCGCATCAGGATCTTGTCGCGCTGCACGGGATCTGCCGGCAGATCGCCCTCGATAAAGAAAACGCCCTTGCTGGTGCCGCCACGCATGTAGACGGCAGGAATACGGAGCTGAGTCATGTTCGTCCTTGATGTTTCAGGCCTCGGCTGGCGCCTTGACGTTTTCGAGTTGGCTAGCAAGGACGTAGGGAAGAACGCCCCCTTTCCGGAAGTAGTCCGCTTCGATCTGCGTGTCGATGCGGGCGAGCAGTTCCACAGTCGAACTCGAACCGTCGGCTCGGTGGACCACCAGCTTCACGGTCTGCAACGGCTTCACACCGCCTTCGATCCCGAGGATGTCGAAGGACTCTGAACCGTCCAGGCCCAGTGACTGCGCGCAGTCGCCGCCTTGGAACTGAAGTGGGAGCACGCCAAGGCCCGCCAGATTGCTGCGGTGAATCCGCTCGTAGCTTCGCGCCACGACGGCTCGCACGCCCAGCAGGCGGGTGCCCTTGGCGGCCCAGTCGCGACTGGAGCCGCTGCCGTATTCCTCGCCGCCAAAAATCAGGCCGGGTACGCCATCAGCGATATAGCGCCTCGACGCTTCATAAATCGTTGTGCGCTCACCTGAGGGGCGATGCAACGTGAAGGGCCCTTCGTCGGGCGATCCATCCGCTCTAGGCGGCAGCATCAGGTTCTTCAGCCGAACGTTGCCGAAAGTACCGCGCGTCATCACATCGAAGTGGCCCCGCCGCGCGCCATAGGTATTGAAGTCTTTGGGCTGCACCCCGTGTGCGATCAGGTACTCCCCTGCCGGAAGACTCTTGGCGATCGAGCCGGCCGGGCTGATGTGGTCGGTGGTGATCGAATTGCCGAGGATCGCGAGCGCGCGAGCGCCCGAGATGTTCCCGCTGCCGGCGCTGCCGAAGAAATCCGGTTCGGCGACATAGGTCGATTCGGGCCAGTCGTAGACCTCGCCTGTGGTCGATTCGATGGCATTCCACAGGTCGTTGCTCGTCGCGAGATTGCCGTACACCGATGTGTAGTGCTCCGGATTCGCTGCAAAGGGCGTAAGCGCACGAACCTCGGCTGCCGTCGGCCAGATCTCTGAAAGCATCACAGGTCGACCTTCGCGATCAAGTCCAACGGGATTCTTCGAAAGATCGGTACGCGTCGTGCCTGCGATTGCAAAGGCGATCACCAGAGGTGGGCTCGCGAGAAAGTTTGCACGCAGGTTGCCGTGAATACGGGCTTCAAAGTTGCGATTGCCGGAAAGGACAGCAGAGCAAACCAGATCCTTCGATACCACTGTCTGCTCAAGCGCAGGGTCCAGCGGACCGATGTTGCCGACGCAGGCGCCGCAGCCGTAGGCCGCGATGCCGAAACCGAGCGCTTCCAGGTCGCCGATCAGGCCGGCATCCTGCAGGTAGGCAGTCACCGCACGCGATCCAGGCGTGAACAGTGTCTTGACCCAGGGCTTGGCAACCAGCCCGCGCGCCACCGCCTTCTTCGCAAGCAGCCCGGCCGTGATCAGCAACTCCGGGTTGGACGTGTTGGTGCACGACGTGATCGCAGCGACCAGCACGTCGCCATGGCCGATCTCGAAGGATTGGACCGGTCCGGGAGCACCCGCTGGCGCAGCGGTCACCGCATGGCGGGTATCCAGATTTTCGCGGGTCTTGCCGTAACCGCCGCTCTGGGTGTCGCTCAGCATCGTCTCGTCGAAACGAACACCGAGATCCGACAGATCCACGCGATCTTGCGGCCGCTTGGGGCCGGACAAGCTGGGCCTGATGGCATCGAGGTCGATGACGATGTTCGAGGAGTAGTCCACCTCACCCGCCTTCGGAGCGCCGAACATCTCCTGGGCCTTGAAGTACTGGCGGATCAGCTCGACCTGTTCTGCGCTGCGCCCCGTCTGCTCGTAATACTGCAGCGTGTTTTCGTCGACTGCGAAGAAACCGCTGGTGGCTCCGTACTCGGGGGCCATGTTCGCGATGGTGGCGCGGTCAGTTGCGCTCAGCGAAGCGGCGCCCTCGCCATAGAACTCGACGAGTTTTCCGACGACCTTTGCCGCGCGAAGCGTCTGGGTGACCTGAAGAACTGCATCGGTCGCGGTCACGCCAGCGCGCAGGGCCCCACGCAGTTCCACGCCGACCACGTCGGGCATCAGCATGTAGATGGGCTGGCCCAGCATGCCGGCTTCGGCCTCGATGCCACCCACACCCCAACCCAGCACACCAATGCCGTTGATCATCGTGGTGTGCGAGTCCGTTCCGACGAGCGTGTCCGGAAAGGCAACGCCGTCTTTCTCAATGACACCTTGAGCCAGGTACTCAAGGTTGATTTGATGGCAGATGCCCGTGCCGGGGGGAAGGACCTTGAACGTGTCGAAGGCCTGCATGCCCCACTTCATGAATTCGTAGCGCTCGCGATTGCGCTCGAACTCGACCTCCATATTCTTGCGGAGAGCATTCGGCACGTTCGAAAACTCAGTTTGCACGGAGTGGTCCACGACCATGTGCACCGGCACCAGCGGCTCGATGAGCTTCGGATCGGCGCCGCGTCGCTTGGCCTGGCTGCGCATCGCTGCCAAGTCGGTCAGCAATGGAATGCCCGTGAAGTCCTGCAGCAGGACACGGCCGGCGACGAATGGAACTTCGCCTTCCCGTGGCGCGGCGGGTTGCCAGTTGCCGAGCTGATGCACATGGGACTCCAACACCTTCGTGCCGTCGCAGTTGCGCAGTACAGATTCGAGCAGGATGCGAATGGCAATCGGCAGTCTCTTGATCCCCCCGAATCCACTGGCCTGAAGTGCAGGCAAGGAGAAATAGCGGTGTTCCTTGCCGTCTCGGGTGGCAAAGGTTCGTACGAACTGCGTGGGTTGCATGGTCATGGTCTTCATGGAGTTGTTGCCGTGAGGCGGAATCAGGGGTTCTTGTCGAACTTGAAGAGTTCGGCTGGTGTTTCGCAGAGCACAACGTGTCTGTCGGACTGGTTCGGAACCCAGGTTTCGAGCTTTGAAAGCTGGGCCCTGTAGTTCTCGGTGCCTTCGTGCTGGGTGAAAGGCCAGTCACTGGCCCACAACAATCGGTCAGCCTTGAAGGAGTCCACGAGCAGAGGCGCCGCCTGCCGCGCGAGTTCGGCGCCGAACCTGTAGTCGCCAGAGAGCTTGACCCACACGCGGCGCGAGGCTGCGAAGCTCAGCAATTGCTGGAATGCCGGGTCATCGACGCCCGACTTGGCGTCCGGCATGCCAAAGTGGTCGACGACGACTCGCACACCAGCGTCGATGAGGGGTTCGATCGATTGAGTCAAGCGCTCGCACCGGTCGTTGATTTCGAGGTGCCAGTCCCGTCGCGCAAGCTCCGCTGCGACTTCGGACCACGCACCCGTCCGGAAATCAGGCACGGGGAGGCCGCCGGTGAGATTGACGCGCACCCCGACCACGCCCGCCGAAGCGAAATCGTCCAGCCGGTCGAGATCCTCGGCGGGATCGATCGCCACGACACCACGCAAGCGCTCTGGCGCGCTGCGCAAACTGTCGAGCAGATAGCTGTTGTCCGTGCCGAGCACGCTCAAGGCAATCAGGACGCCCCGGGCGATGCCCTGCTCATCCAAGTGAGACAGGTATTGATCAAGCGCCGCGTCGTAGTTCGGAGTGAAACGTCTTGATTCGATGAACTTGAGCCCACGATGAAAGACATGCGCGTGCGTGTCGATTGCATCTATCAGCGACTTTTCCTTGGGCTTTGTCATGTTCATTTGTCTCCAGAAACACAATGAACTGTAGATGCGGCAGTTGTCTTTGTCAATACCAAAGAACAATTTACTCGGGCTGTGCCCTGGGTGCGTGCCGTTCAGCAGAGACCCGCCCGCTCAGCACGAGCAAGGATGCTTCGCACGCACAACAAAGCGCGCGATGAAATGGAGATGTGGGTGTGCCCGACGCTCAGGCCGGCAACGTATCCGTGGGCGTGGCCGCCGTCTGGTCCGGAGCTGGCGCGAACACGTCGCCAGTTACCTTCTTCAAGCGGGCACCGCTCAGGTGTCGCTTCATCAGACTCGCCGCCGCCAAGCTGTCCCCGGCCTCGATGGCCGCAAGGATTTCCAAGTGTTCCCGGGCGAGGATTGCGCGGGGCAGGTCCTGCTTGGCCTGCCGGTATTCCGCCAGCCGTCGAAGCTGGTCCAGGCGCCTGAGCGTCTGCAGGGCGAACCGGTTGCCGGACCAGCCGGCGATCAGCTCATGGAACCTGGCATTTGACTCGAACCGCTCTGTGGCGCTTTGGTAGGCGCCATCCAGAATGGCTTGTTGTTGGCCGCGCAACTCCTGCAGTTCTTTCATGTCGGGTTTGAACTTTGGACTGAGCAGCCCGGCGGGCTCGATCGCGAGGCGCAACGCGTACATGTCGTCATACGCCTCCAGCGAATCGATCATCGGCAAGAAGCGCCATCCGTAGCCAGCCTCCCGCTCCGCCCAGCCCTCGGCCTGTGCCCTGACCAGGACGCGACGGACTTCACTGCGGGATGCCCCGAGCAGACGCGTGAGGTCCGCTTCCGTCACGGACTCTTCCAATTGCCCCCTGAGCCGCGCATCCGCAACTTGCAGGTAGAGGGGGTCGTCAGCCGAATTCATCTCGTCGACGACATCGTTCGCGAGGCGATCCACATCCGTGAGTACCGAGTACCCCCGGTTCTTGTCGTAGCGCACGACGCCTGCCTCGACGAGGTGATCCAGAACAGCGCGCACCGGAGATCTCGACGTCCCGGTCAGATTGGCAAGGGTCCATTCAGGCAGCCGGGCACCAACGGGCAGTCGTTCCCGCCGGATGTATCCCACGATTTCACGCAGGACCTTTTGCTGATTGAGCGTGAGATCAGAAGCCATGGATGCAGATTTTGCCAAGCCAAGCGGACCCGGTAGGCCCGATCAGTGCCTCATAGGGTCCCAGATTGTCTTTTTGAGCGTATTAGGGAAAACAATAACGATTTTGGATTGACGGCATTAGTGCGTTTTCGCTCCAATAAACGCATTCTAAGTGAAACCCATCTCAAACCCAAGCCGAGACGCCTCATGAACATTCGATCACTCTGCGCTGCCGCCGCCGCATCCTTTCTGGCTTTTACCCCGCCCGGGGTACTTGCACAGGCTTATCCCACCAAGACGGTGACCGTCATCGTGCCCTTCGCCGCCGGTGGCGGTAGCGACAACATTGCCCGCGCCGTTGTGACGAAGCTTGGCGAACGCAGCGGGAAGTCGTTCATCATCGACAACCGCGGCGGCGCAGGGACGAACATCGGAAACGAACTGGCATCCCGCGCCGCCCCGGACGGCTACACCTTGCTCCTTGGGCAAATCACGCTGTCCATCAACCCGTACATCTACCCGAACCTCAAGTACGACCCACAGAAGAGCTTCGTGCCAGTGGCTCACATTGCGACAGCGCCCACGGTGCTGATCGTTCCGGCGAACTCCCCGTTCAAGGACGTCAACGCTGTGATCGCCGCTGCCAAGGCCAAGCCAGGCAAACTCAATTACGCCTCAGGCGGTTCCGGCACCTCGGTGCATTTGGGAGGCGAGTTGTTCAAGCTGCTGACCAAGACCGACATGACGCATGTTCCCTACAAGGGCAGCGCTCCTGCGATGACCGATCTCATCGGAGGGCAAGTCGACATGATGTTCGACACCGCTTCGTCCGCCCTGCCTCACGTCAAAGGCGGCAAGGTCCGCGCCCTCGCCGTCACGGGCGACGTGCGACTGAAGGAGCTTCCGAACGTACCGACCTTTGCTGAGCAAGGTCTGAAGGACTTCGACGTTCCTGTTTGGTACGGCATCCTTGCGCCGGCCAACACGCCCGCCTCCGCTGTGCAATGGCTCAACACCGAGATCAATGCCGTTCTCAAAGATCCGACGGTTGCGGAGCGACTCGTTTCGATCGGCGCAGTGCCCGTCGGAGGCACTCCGGCGCAGATGGCGGAGTTCATGAAGGCGCAGTCCGATCGATGGGCCAAGGTGGTGAAGGAAGCGAACGTAAAGGTCGATTGACCGGCCGTCGCTTCCCAAACACATCCTGTGCTTCTTGCGGCGCTTTATAGCGGCCGCAACGGCGCGCCTGGCACGCGTTCTTCCCACTACAACATCCTGAGTACACGAAAGAAAGTCTTGAACTCTCATCACACGTCACGTCGCGCATTTCTCGGAGCAATTGCGGTCGCCGCCACGGCCGCCACTGCGGGTTGCAGCTCAATGTCAAAGACCACGAAGACCGGCGCCAGCGCCGGCCTTGACCACGTCAGTGCGCCGCGCGTGCCGGTTCCGCCGCGCAGTTGCGACTGCCATGTTCACATTTTCGATCCGGCACGCTTCCCCTACGTGCCTCAACGCACCTACACCCCTGGGACCGCCACCGTGCAGGACTTGCTTGCCTTCGAACGGCGGCTAGGCATTGAGCGCGTGGTTCTCGTCCAACCAAGCGGCTACGGGACAGACAATCGTTGCCTCGTGGACGCACTTGCTCAACTGGGCAAGGATCGCGCGCGCGGCGTGGCTGTTATCGACCCTCAACGCACCACGGCAGCAGAACTTGAGGCTTTGCATTCGGCTGGCGTGCGCTCGATCCGCCTGAACCTCGAGGTCCGTGGGGATCACAGCGCAGATCGCGCGCGTGCCGCGGTCAAGCAAGCTCTGGACGTGGTCTCTGGCCCGAAGTGGTCGATTCAAATCTACGCTGATCTCAAGGTCATCGATGGGATCTCGGATACCCTCGCCGAAGCGAAGACCCCCATCGTTCTCGACCACTTCGGCGGCCTTCGCGCTGAGCAGGGCATCAACCAGGAAGGATTCTCCAAACTGGTCACCCTGGCTCGCGAGCGAAACGTTTATGTGAAGCTCTCGGCGCCCTATCGCGCATCCAAGCACCCGGACTACGCGGACCTGGCCCCCTATGTCCGTGCATTGGTGGATGCAGCGCCGCAACACCTGATCTGGGCGTCCGACTGGCCGCACACGGGAAGTTCTTCCAATCGGGGCGGCGATCTTTCGCAGGTGGAACCCTTCCGCGTCATCAATGACGGACAGGTGCTTGACCTCCTCGCGCAATGGGTGCCTGAGGCGCGTATGCGCCAGGAGATTCTTGCGGAGAACGCCGCGAGGCTCTACGGTTTCGCATGAGTGACCGCCTGCGAGTCATCCTCATCTCGCATTGGGGTCGTCCGGCAGGTGCAGTCGATTGAAGAACTCACCCCGACCGCAAAGCTTCAGCCCTCTCGTCAACTCGCTGGCCGACCAGATTGTGGCCATGATCCGACGCGAAGGGTTTGAAGTAGGTCATCGGCTGACAGAGCAACGTCTCAGCAGCGAACTTGGCGTTTCGCGCTCGCCCGTGCGCAAGGCACTGCAGTTTTTGCAGACGGCGGGGGTCGTGCGATCACAGCCGAACAAGGGTTTCCAGGTGGGGGTGACCCCTCGCGAATTCGGAACGTGGACGCTACCGAAGTTGGAGGGCTCTGACGAGGCCATCTAACAGGTGCAAGGCGCGGAAGTCCCGGATCGTGCGGTGCGCCGGGAAGTTGCCTGCCGCCAGCACCCGGAAGGCCACGTCCTCGTGCAGCTTGCGCGCGATCTTGCGCGAGCTGAATACGCCCGTGGCGTCGCCGTAGATCAGCACCTTGACCATCATGGCCGGGTGAAACGGCTGGTTGCGCGGACCGTCCTTGTCGTAGCGGGCATGGAACGCGCCCAAGTCCAGCATGTCTACCGTGTCGCTGATGAAGTGCGCCAGATGCCCTTCGGGCAACCAGTCCTGCATCGCCTCAGGCAATAGCAGCATCTGCTGAGGGTAGGGCAAGTAGGTCGCGGCCATCGCTCATGAACGCCCCTCGCCCTTCGGGCGAGGACACGAAACCGGCTTCTGCCGCCCAGACTCCTAGCCAGCGCTCTGCAGACATTGCTGAGTACGCGAAGGCCACGTCCATCGGTTCAGGCCCGGCCGCGGACCATGTCGAGCAGGCGACCCACGATGCGCTCGCCATCGGCCCGCAGGCCGTTGTGGGCGTACTCGTTGGTAACCCAGGCCCGCAGCCCACGAACGCCACGGGCCGTCTCCTCGGCAAATGACCGCTCCACATAGACATCGTCGACATACACGGTCGCTGCCACTGGGACCTCATTGCGGGCGAGGCGGTCAGCGTCGTACAGGCGCGGCCATGGATGCTCGGCCAGAAGCTGCGCCACCTCGCGGTGTGCGCGCAAGCCCGCGTAGTCGTCCCACATCCAAGGGAAGACGTGCTCTGCGCCGAGGAGGGCGCCGGTCATCGCCTCCTCGGGCGCGAGCCGGTGTGCCGACCAGCGAGTGGCACCCCCGTCGGCGTACGAGGACTCATGGAGCGTCGCGTAGATCGGATTGCGCTCCCAGGATGATGCCATCTGCGCGTCGACCATGAATGCGGCCGAGCCGAAGGGCAACTCGAGCAGGTGGTGCAGCCGTTCGAACCCGGCGCTGTCGCCGAGCCACATTCCGGTCTGCCGAAACCGACGCGATGTGAGGCGGTCGCCGTTGGGCAAGCGGACATCTTCCTCGTCGAGCCGGCGCAGGATCGTCCGCAAACGATCGAGGTCTCCTGGGTATCGCGCGTGATAGCGCTGATTCGCCTCGCGCACGCGCGCCCATGTCGCCGCGTAGACCTCGTCGACCGGCCGATTCGTGATCGGCGCGAGGCCGCCGGTGATCAATACCTCCCGCAGGCCCTCGGGCGCCAGCGACAGATAGGTGAGCGAGGTGAATCCCCCGAAGCTCTGACCGAGCAGACTCCAGCGCTCGACGCCGAGTTCTGCGCGGATCAGTTCGAGGTCGCGCACGATCGAGTCGGCGCGGAAATGCGTGAGGTACTCGGCTTGGTCGGCAGGCACTGCCCCTGGGATGACCGGCCCGACGGGCGTGGAGCGCCCTGTGCCCCGCTGGTCAAGCAGCAGGACCCGGAAGTCCGCAAGGGCACGCGCCATCCACCCTGAGGGCGGGCTCGTCGGGCGGGCGGCCTCGAAGCCTGGGCCACCCTGCAGAAACACGAGGTAGGGGCGATCAAGACCGTCCGGGGCAGCAAGCTCGCGCGTGAACACGCTGATCGTGCCACGCAGCGGGTCGCCGTGAACCAAGGGAACCGAGTGCTCGCGCTCGGTCAAAACTGCCCCGGGCATGCGGTAGGTCGTACTCATGGCTTGCATTAGAACCCGAACGTACGCCGGCCTCCGCGCGACCTGATTGCCTGCGGCGGCCCATTCTCGATTCGGGTAGCACTGAAAGTGCGGTGCAACAACAAGTAGCGAGCGAGTCACTGAGACGGCTCGTACTTCACGTCTGCTTGAGGGCCGTGTGGCGTCTCAGCATGCCGGCCCACGATTGGCCACTGAGACTTGTCCTCCGAGGGAAGGGTTCGAAACCTGAAGGGACGCTCAGAAAAGACCTTGCTGTGCGCTTCGCCCTAATCTTGCCACGCCGGATTCGAACTCAGGCTCCGACGCTTCGCGCCAGAGCTTCCTTCAACTCGCCGCTGTCGATCAGCTTCTGCAAATCAGAGGCACCGCCAATCAGCGTACCCTTGACGAACACCATCGGAAATGTGGGCCAGCCGGTCCACATCTTGAGCGCATTGCGCTCCCTCCAGGTGTTGAGATAGCTTCCGTACTCCAGATAACAAAACGGCTGGCCAGCGGCTTCTAGCGCCTTGCGCGCTTTCTTGGGGAAGGGATTCAACCCCATGCCGACCACCACCACGTCGTTGGTGTCCACCGCATGCATGACCTCTCGCACGATGCCCTGCTGATGCTCGGCGACCTTGCCGCGAATGTGGGGATGGATGCGGGCTTCGTCAAGAATCGGACGCGGCATGGGCACTTCGGTGGATAGTGAAGCGGGCGAATGTATCGCAACGGCGGCACGCAGATGTACAGCGTACCGTCGCTTTTGCTTACCTCTGCCTGTCGGCATCGGCCTCCGCACGTAAGACCGCAGCGAGGCAGTGGTCGCATCCCATCCCGTGGTGTAGGTCCACAGCCCGGACAGGGCTGAGATGCACGGTGCTCAGCGAGCTACTGCGGACAGCCGAGTGGTGTCGGCTCCCTTCTCGGCGAGCTCGGCCAATGCCATCGTGGCGGTGGTCATTGTGATTTCCGTTATGGACAGGTTTGGTGGGTCGCACCTCAAACTTATCCGGACTTCACGATGACCACGCCGAAGAGCGGCCGCTGCACGGCAAGCCGCTTCGGGCTACGCCCTACGCGCCTTGCCGTGCAGCGAGTGAACGAAGACTTACACCACTTGCCGGAACATCAACTCGATCTGGCGGTCTCGGTCTGAGAACGGACCGCTCCCCCGTTCCGCAAATCCGAACTGCCACCCCAGACCCAGCCACTGCACTTCAGATCGTTCCCACGCACTGTTTCACGACATTTTGATACGTGAGATTTTTTTCATTACTGACAAGTAGTTAGGTCGCTTTTTGGCTGTTTTGATGGAGATGTTCCACGGAAATCAGGGTGAACAAAGGACTTTCTTGCCGGTTGGCACACAAGCAGCTCATAATTGGGTTATTTGGTAACCAAAACTATGTTCACCGCATGAGCGATTCCGATCTCGTTTGGCCACCCTCGGCCATGCTCGACCGGCGGACCCCCTCCCCCGCCGAGACCTCCTCTATATCGCCGCCATGGCCTTCGACCTGCACGCTTGCGGAACTCGGCCGCATCCTGACGATGACGCACGGTCCGCAGGCGCCCTCGGAATCTACGCTAAAGAAGTGGAATGCCATGGGCATCTTCGCAGACTGCAGGTCGGACGGCGCCAGCGACATGGTCGAGGCCGATTCTTCATTCACCCGGGAAAGCCTGCGCCGCCCCCGCCGCGCAGGACGTCCAGGGCTGGCCTTGCACACCGAACTCGCGCTCCAGCGCGTTCGGGATCAATGGCCTCACCTCACGCACACCGACACGCAAGCCATCGTCGAACTGGCGGTCGCCCGTACCGCGGATCGCCTGCAGTCCGCTGTCGAACGTCTGCGGCCGTCGGGTGCAGCTACCGAAGTTCCGTCGGCGGCTGCGAATCGCGCTGACGCCACGCTGGAGAAGATCGAGGTGCAACTCGCCGCGCTCCATGAGGAAATGGTTGCAGTCAAGCGTGAGCTGGCGCAGTTCTCCGCACTGCGGAACAACCTGATCACCAGACTTGACGAGGCAGTCGCTCGCGCCCAGGACGCATTGTCGGGCCGCACGCCGGGGGTTGGGCCCGACCCGCTGGTTGAAGCCCGGCGGGATCGCGACATGGGGGTGTTGAAGTCGATGATCGGCGACATGCTGGAAGCGCTCGAACGCATCGAGAACCGTGGGGGGCCCGCCTCCTGAAACGGGTGGTGAACGGTTCACCACCCTCCCCCGCGCCCATGAAAAAAGGGGTGGTGAACCGTTCACCACCCCTTCTCTTTTGCTCCGACTTCTCAGCTCAGGATCGAGCGCAGCGCCTTTTCGACTTCCGCTTGCAAGACCGCGCTGACCGGCCGATCGAACTTCAGCAACAGCCGGCCCTTCTTGTCCTTCGACACGGACACCTTGCCGGCGCGTCCCACGATCTCGGACGCCGCAGAAACCGACGCCGCTTCCGAGGCTTCACCAATCAGCGCCGCATAGATCGTCCCGGGGGTGACGGTCGCACCACTGTGCCGGACACGCCGCGCACGCTCCATCAGTCCATCCGGGTCGCGCTGCAAGGCTTCACTCAACGGCTTCGCCCAGCGGTACTGGATCTCGACCGGCGAATCAAAAGCCTGCACCACCACGTCCGGCAACTGCGCCACGCCCACCGCCTTGCTGACGAGCCCATGGTCGACGCCCACCGCCTCGGCCAACTTGCGCATCGATTCGAACAGGCCGGACTCCAGGGCGTTCAGGTACATCACGCCCTGCTCGTAGGCCGACAGATCTTCACGCTTGCGGTTTTCGCGGTCCATCTCCCCGAACAGCTCGCGATCGCTCATCGACTTGATCACCGCGCTCACCGGCAGACCCAGTTCGAGGCAAGCGGCATGGCGCCGGTGCCCGAACACCACTTCGTACTGAACCGGCGGCTCGGCGCCCTTCTCCGCTTCGCTCAGGTCTTCGCTGCGCACCGGACGAACCTTGATCGCCTGAACATTCCCGCCTGCGCTGCGGATGTCTTCCTTCAGTTCGGCAAACTCACGCATGGCGAAAGCGGTCTGGTGGCGATTCGCCCAGCGCGAACGGCGGATGGTCCGCGGGTCCAGTTGCCTGACCGGGTCCGCACCCACGAAAGGCGCATAGTCCTTTTCGAGCTGCTCCAGCCGCTTGTTCGCGACCGACTCCGCCTGCATGAACGCCGCCATACCGCCGATCGCGGTGCGCGGCGGCCGCGCCCCGATGCCGGAGGGCACTGCCGCTGGCACCGGGGAATTGGCTGCCGGCGGATGGGGTTCAGGCGAGCTCGGCGCGTCGGACGGCAACGTGATCGCATTGCCCTTCTCGAGAAATCGACGACTCGCCATCTCAGACTCCTTCCATCACAGCGGGACGCACCACCGCTTCCGACGCATGACTCAGGTTCTTGAGCCACACGGCGCGAACCACGCCCTCCATGTAGGCAACCAGGTTGTCATAGGCCTCGCGGGCACGCTTGTAGGTTCGGGCGTTCCAGTCGTAGCGGGAAATGTCGTAGACGGTGTTGAACTCCGCACTGGCGGCCGACGTGACCACGGTGCGCGGGATCTCCGCCGGCAGCACCTTGTCGCCATAGGTCTGGATGATCCATTTGCGGACCATGGTGCTCGCGTCGTCGCTGTCGACCCGCGACAACAGCACATTGATGAAATCGAAGGTCTTGGTGCTGCCTCCGGCACCGATCAGGTTTTCGGTCAGGTCGGTGAAAAGCGTCCAGAACTGCGCGCCCGAAGCAAAGTCCAGGGCGTTCGGCGGCAACGGCATGATGATCCCGTTGCTGGCCATGAGCGCATTGACGGTGCCGTAAGAGAGCGCCGGCGCCGTGTCGATGATGATCACGTCATAGTCTTCGCGCACGTCGTCGATGCCGAGGTTCAGCACGTTCCAGAATTCGAAGCCGTTGGCCATTTCCTTGACCTGCCGCGCCGGCAGGTTGAATTCGATGCCGAAGAGCAGGGGCGCTGCAGCCACGATGTCGAGGCCATCCCAGTAGGTCGGCCGGATCGCGTAGCGGATGGAGTCCTCCTCGCCGAGCGCGAGCAGCATGAAGGTGTCCTCCTCCTGGACGTCGAGGTCCGGCACAAGACCGGTCAGCGTCGACAACGATCCCTGCGGATCCGCGTCGATCAGCAGAACCCGATGCCCGAGCAGGGTGAGTCCCTGGGCAAGCGTCATGGCCGTGGTCGACTTGCCGACGCCGCCCTTGAAGTTGGCGATGCTGATCACCACCGCTTCGGCGCCCGCCGGCCGAAGCCGGTTGCGGCGGAACTCCTTGACCCAGGTTCGCGTCTCCGCGAGACTGAATTCCCTGCGGCGGCTCTTGGGATCGAGGTTGCCTTGGGGCAGGGGAGGTAGGTCGCTGTTCTTCATCCGATAGCTGAACTGGCCTGGCTCCAGCCCGCAACGCTCAGCGACTTCCTTCTGGATGAAGACCGGGCTGTTCTTCTGCGCCGAGGGCGCCAGCATCTTGGCCCGCACCGCGCCGACCATCTCGCTTGCCCGCTGGGCCTGCAGCTTGATGTCCGCCATGGTCGAAGTCTTCAAAAAGATCTCGGTCGGACTTGTTTGAGTTAGTTCGTTCATCCACACTCCTTTGCTTAGATGCATTTCACACATTCCATTTTGTGTGATTTGGGCAAATTGTCCCCGATCACCCAAAATCCTCCAACACAAATCCCGAAATCACTCATGTGAAGGTTTGGCCCTCAGTCTTCTTGCCTGAAAAGCCCCGGGGTACGGGTTGAAGAAATAGAAATACCTTGAAAGCCTCTAATACCTTTAGGGCGAAGAATATTCAATAAAATCAATAACTTACGGCGATTTCGCGAGAAACAACAGGAAGCTGTCGAGCTTCGGCAGGATTCGGACACGGTGGGTTCGGGACCGGATCCGAGGCCTTGCAGGAGCCCAGCCGTGTGGGTTCGGGGGGCCCGAAGCGTCGCGAAAAGGCCTCAAAACGTCGCCTCGCACCGCATTTGAGGCGTCTGAAGTGAGCTCCAACGGGAGCGAACGGTCGCCAGCCGCCGCAAATTGGTGCAAAGCAACATGAGCTTTCACAGGATTTGGACGCCCCCAACCCGGCGCCACGCAGGAGGACCCCCCGGTTCAGGCCAAGCGCTTCCGCCTCTCCACACATGAAAATGCGCTTTCACCTGACGCCGAAGGCGGTTACAGTCCCCCGGCCTTCCTCTTCCGACATGCCCCTTTCCTACTCAACCGCCGACAACGATCCGCGCCACGAAGTGGCCACCGTGGGTGTCGACGATTACCAGCCGCTGAAGAAGCCGGTCAACGCGCTGGCGGTCGTCGCGCAGAGCGAGCGCATCACCGTGCTCGCGCGCAAGACCTACAACGTGCTGCTGAGCCTGGCCCAGGACGAATTGCGCAAGGGTGCGGAGGTGGAGGTCCATCGCGCCCCGCTGGAAGAGGTGGTCCATCTGCTGCGCTACGACTCGAACGACATCGCGGTGGTCAAGAAACACCTGCGTTCGATGGTCAAGACCACCGTCGAGTGGCAGTCGCCGACGACGGGGGAGGGCAGCCGCTGGACGGTCTGCGGCCTTCTGTCGCAGTGCGAGCTGGAGAAAGTCCGCAACCAGGTCTGGGTGTCATGGGCCTTCGCGCCGGCGCTGCGCCACGAGCTGCTGAATCCGCGCGTCTTCGCGCGCATGAACCTCGCCATGGTCTCGCAGCTCACGACGCATGCGGCGGTCTTTCTCTACGAGCTGGCCTGCCGCTACCAGAACGTCGCCAAGAGCCCGCGTCAGGCCTGGCGCTGGTGGCATGACCCGATGACGGGGCGGGTGCCTGATCCGGAGCGCCTGGAGAAGCTGGACTACTCCTTCTTCAAGCGCGACGTGCTCAAGCCCGCGATCGCGCAGGTCAATGCCAACACCGACTTCGTGATCGAGCTGGTCGAGCACAAGAGCGGGCGCTTCATCAACGAGATCCAGTTCAACATCAAGGTCAAGGACCAGCGCCAGCTCGGGCTGCAGCAGGCGCCCGAAAAGGCCGACCTCGAATCGATGCGGCAGGCGAGGGAAATGGGGATCACCGATGCGCGCGTCGAGAAGATCGTCGACACCTACGGTTCGGAAGCGCTCGCCAGTGCGCTGCCTGAACTGCGCCGGCGGGTCGAGAGCACCTTCCCCGCGCCGGTGCGCGATCCCGAGCGCTATCTGATGTCACTCATGCCGGGCCATGCGCAGCGCGCGACGGCCAACGCGGTGGCGAGGGAAGCCCGCAAGGACCCCGACAGCCCCGAGTCGCTCGAGATCCAGGGCCGCCGCCGCCAGGCCTATGAGACCGCATGGAAGGAGCGCCGGCTCGCCAGCATCGAGGCGGACTTCCGCGCGCGACAACCCGACAGCCAGCAGCAGACCATCCGCGATCTGCTCGCGGCCATGGAAGCGCAGGACCTGCATCCGCAGATCATCAAGCGCTTCAAGAAGGCCGGCTGGTCCCATCCGCTGGTGAAAGGGCGCTTTCTCGCGATGTATGCCGAGGCCACCATCGGCGCGGGATGGAACGTCCCCACCGACGAGGACCTGCTCGCGGTCGCCGCGCACCTGGGCGACGCCGGCGTGGTCTGAGCGCCTCAGCCGGCCTGCTTCCTGGCGTGGTGCGTCGCTAGGTGGACCCGGTCGGCCAGCGTCGAGAACACCAGGGCGAAGGCGATGCCGACCAGCGCGCCGAGCGCCGTGTCGAGGACCCGCGCGATCGGCATCGCAGCCGCGGCGGCAGGCGATGCGAGGGACGTCATCAGCAGGGCCATCGGCGTCACGAACACCAGCCCGAAGGCGTAGTTGAAGCCGATCACTACCTCGGTCGCGAACTGCAGCACGACCACTGCGAGAAGTACCAGCCAGAATGACGGATGGTTCGCCAGGATCAGCCCCGCGATGCCGCCGCCGATCACCGTGCCGGACATGCGCTGCACCGCCCGGTGCATCGTGATGTGCAGGTGGCCACCTTGCAGCACCGCCGTCGCGCCGATGGCCGCCCAGGCGGGAAAGGGCAGGGCGGCGGCGTGCGCCAGCATCGATGCGATGGCGGCGCAGAAGGCCACGCGGCCCGCCGCGGCGAGCCAGTGACCCGCCGGCCGCACGCTACCGGGCGCCGGGACCGGCGGCGCCGTCTCGGAACGCAAGCCGTCCGTGAGCCGGCACACGACCCAGGCGACCATCGATCCGGCCGCCGTGAGGGCAAGCCGCGCGGCCGCCGCGTGCCATGAATCCACCGGCCCGAGCGCCGCGGAGGCCGCGAAGACGAAGATGACCGCGCCCGGTCCGCCGATCCGCCACTGCGTGACCGCCACGGTCAATGCGCCGGCCAGCAGCGCGAGGCACAGCAGCATCATTTCCGGCGATGCGCCCGCGCGCGAGGCGAGCGTCGGCAGGCCGACCGAGACCAGCAGCAGCGCGCCTGCCGTCGCGACGATGCGCATGCGCGGGCCGGGCTGCGCGAAGCGGCCGAACAGCGCTGCCAGCACGCCCAGCGCGGGAAAGCCCTCCAGATGCGCCCATGGCGAGAAATGCGCGAGCGACACCGCGATCAACGCCGCCAGCGAGGCCTGCATGCCCGCCACCGCCGCATTGCGCAGCGGCGGAGACGATGTGACCGAGAAGCTTTCGCGGATGCGTGCCGGTGACAGGAGAAGGCGGGCGGATTCGCCGTGCCCGACGCGGCGCGGATTCCGGGAATCAGGCAGTGATGCGGTCATGGTGCGTGCGCGCGTTCAGTTCGATGCCGCGATGCGCGATTCGATCTTCTCGAATGCACGCAGCAGAACGCGGGCCTCTTCGTCGTCGATGTCGGCGAGCAGTTCGTCCTCGATCGCCCCGAGTCGCTTGCGGATCGAGCTGACTGCGCGGCGTCCGGCTGGCGTGAGATGGAGCAGCTTCACGCGGCGGTCGGAGGCGTGCGGCCGGCGCTCGACGAGTTCCTGGCCCACCAGGATGTCGAGCAGCCTGACCAGGCTGGAGCCGTCGAGCCCGGCCGCAGCGGCGAGCTGGCTTTGCGAGATGCCGTCGCCCATTTCGTGCAGATGGACCAGCGCCGACCAGGTGGCGTCGCTCAGGCCCGCCGAAGACAGTCGAGCATCCAGCGCCTGCCGCCAGCGGCGGGCGAGCCCGACGAGGCGGATGCCGATGCGTCGATGGTGTTCAGGGGATGGGGTTGCCATGCATGTGATTATATACAAATCATTTGAATTCAAATGATTTGCAGTCAACTTGACTGCTGTGACTGCTGTGACTGCTGTGACTGCTGTGACTGCTGTGACTGCTGCGACCGCAAGCGGAGTTGGTGCATGAATGGCCCGGATTCGCGCGCCGCTCGAGACCGACCGTGCCTGTCTCGGGACAACCCTCGATTGCCGAGTTCGCCGGGCTTGCTTACGCTACGTCTTACCGTTGGTTTCAGACAGCTTGCAATGGCCCTCAGGCGGTTCGTGGTGGTCTTCGTTTCGCGTCGCAACACCTTGCGCAGCATGCTCGCCCAAGCCTGTCTTTCCCATCTCGGAAGCGAGCGCTTCGCAGCGTACTCGTGCGGGCATCCCGCGCATCTGCGCGACACCATCGATCCCGCAGCCATCAGCGCCCTCGCGAGCGCACGCATGCCGGTGCCGACCCAGTTGCCCCGCAGCTGGAGCGAGTTGACGCGCAGCGGTTCGCCGCAGGCCAACTTCGTCATCACGCTCGACGCCGAGATGCTGTCGCTGCAGCCGCGGTGGCCGGGGCAGCCCGATGCGGCGCTCTGGGACTTTCCGGACGTTGCCGCCATGAGCCATCCCGAGGAGTCCGCCCGCGCCGCGCTCTTGATGCTCTACGCATTGCGCCGGCGCCTGGAACTGATGGTCAGCCTGCCGCTGCACGGCCCGGACCGGGATGCGATCCGGTCGGATGTGCGCGATCTCGCGTACATGCAGTAGGGGCGCTGTCAAGCTCTTCCCGAGGGTTGCCGCACTAATCGCGCGCTTGACGGACCTCGGGCGGGGCTGGCAATGTTGCATTGCAACATGAACGATGAAAGCGTCACCGCCCAGCTCCGCGACCGCCTCGAAGATCTCGCGGCGGAAATCGGGGTCGCGCGCAAGCGCCTGGACCTGGGCCACCTTGCGGCACTGTGCTTCTGCGAGGTTCGCCCATGGGCCCGCCGCGCCGGCGAAGGCACGCTGGCGGATCTTTCCTGGCGCCTTTCCATCCAGCCCTTGCCGCTGGACCGGACCACGTTCCTCGCTCAGATCGACCGGCTGATCGAGGAGCTCGAGCAGGCCTGTTCGCGCGCGGGCGTGGAGAGCGCCGCCGACACGCTCCGGCAAGCGCGCGCCGAGTAGGGCACGAGCCCGCCCGCGGTCGCCTCCGCGAAGTAGTCGCGCGAGACGTCCGCGCATGAGCTTCACTTCCTTCTTCGACTACACGGTCAACGGCCTGATCATCGGCAACATCTATGCGCTGCTGGCGGTCGGTCTGGCGCTGATCTTCGGCGTCTCGCACCTGATCAACTTCGCGCACGGATCGGTGTACACGGTGGGCGCGTACATCGGGTGGGCAGCCATCACCTGGCTGCGCACGCCGCTGCCGGTGACGATCCTCCTGGTCGTCGCCGGTGCCGGCCTGCTCGGCATGCTGATCGAGCGCGTGGGCCTCAGGCCGCTGCAGGGCGCGGCGCGCATCGCGCCGCTGCTGGCAACCATCGGCATCAGCTTCGTGCTCGACATCCTGGTGCAGCTGGCCTTCAGTCCCGATCCGCGCGCATTGCCGACGCAGCTTCCGGACTGGCGCCTGCAAATCGGCAGCGGCACCATCGGCGCGCTCGACCTGCTGATCGCGGGCATCGGCCTTGCCAGTGCCGCGCTGCTGTTCGGCTTCCTGCGCTTCACGCGGCTCGGCTGGGCGGTGCGCGCGACCGCGCAGGACCGCGATGCCGCGCTGCAGATGGGCGTCGACGTGAATCGCGTCAACCAGACGGTGTTCGCGATCGCCTCGGCGCTCGGCGGGCTCGCCGGCCTGCTGGTCGTATTTCATGCTGCTGGCGCGCGATCCGGACATCCTCGGCGCACGCACGCGCACCGACAAGGACATCTTCTACAACCCCGAGCACGGGCTGCCGCGCGCGGAGCGCGAGCTCGCGGCCGCCGCCACGTCGCGCTACAACGGCTGCATCTACTGCGCGTCGGTCCACGCGCGATTCGCCTCGCACTTCTCGCACCGGACCGCGGAAGTGCAACGGCTGCTCGACGAAGGCGTGGGCACGCACATCGACGAGCGGTGGGATGCCATCGTCGCCGCGTCCGTGGCCCTGTCGGCCACGCCGCCAGCCTTCGGCCCCGAGCATGTCGAGCGCCTGCGCGCGGCCGGGCTGGACGACCTCGCCATCTCCGACGTGATCCACGGCGCGGCGTTCTTCAACTGGACGAACCGGCTGATGCTTTCGCTGGGCGAGCCGGGATCGAAGGCGTGAAGACCGAGACCCGCGGGGTGGTCGCGTGGCGGGGGAGAGGCGCCATGAGCGTCACGATCGTCATGTGAGCTGGGTCACGCTCGCGCGGAATGCGCGGGGGGAGCATCCGCAGGTACGGCTGAAAACCCTGCTGAAGTGGGCGGGGTCCTCGAAGCCGAGCAGTTCGCCGATCGCCGCCACGCTCGCGGTGGTGTAGGCGAGCTGTCGGCGGGCCTCGCGCATCCGACGCGAATCCACCAGGCGCGAAATTGGCGAGCCCGTTGCATTGCGCGCCACGCGGCTCAGATGCGTTGGCGTGACACCCAGGGCCTTCGCGTAGTCACCCACTCGCCAGGGGGAGGCGAACTTCCTTTCGAGCAGAGCCTCGAAGCGGCCGAGAACCCGGGAACTCGCGGAATCGCCAGCCGGCGTCGAAGCCTCGGCCAAAGCCCGTCCGGCCAGCCCCAGCACTGCCGAGCCCAAGCCGAGCAGTACGAGCGAACGGCCGGGTATGTCGTGCTCCCCGTAGGCTGCCCAAAGCGACGAGAACAAGGAAATCAACTGCGTTGCGACATCCGGCCTCACGGGGATCGCGATGGCGTTCGCCAGCGCCTGGCGCAGCGTCGGCTCGTTGGCCAGTTGCTGCGCCAGCAGTTCATCGGGCAGGCTCAGGACCCAGCCTTGGGTGCCCGGCGAGAAGGAGAAGGCATGCACGTCGCCCACGGGGATGTTGACCAGCGTGTGCCGGCCCATCGCCGTTTCACCGGATTCGAGCCACGCCCTGCCGCGGCCTGTCCGCAAGAGGAGCAATTGATGCAGGCGCGAATGCCGGTGCGATGCCAGTTCCCAACTATGGAGCATGGATCGCGCGGCGATCGTCTCGCAATGCAGCACATCGGGAAAGTGGCTCGATTCGCCGAAGAGGCTGTATGAGCGGATGGAGGCCGCCTGTGAACCGGGTGCGCGCATGATGTTCGAATCGTACAAGTAGTGGCTCGATCCAGCCATTCCTTGCAAAGCCCGTCGGCCCTAACGTAGCGACCGTGCTGCCGATCCCGGCGCATTCAACCGCATGTAGGAGACATCACATGAAGACTCAGGTTTGCATCATTGGCGGCGGTCCCTCCGGTCTGCTGCTCTCCCAGTTGCTGGATCTCAAGGGCATCTCGAACATCGTGCTGGAGAAGCACAGTCGCGAGTACGTGCTCGCCCGGATCCGGGCGGGCGTCCTCGAACATGGATTCGCCGAGTTGATGCGGGAGGCCCGGTGCGGTGAGCGCATGGATCGCGAGGGGGAAATCCACCACGGCTTTCACATTGCGCACGACGGCCGGCTGGATCGGATCGACCTGCACAAGTATTCCGGCGGGCACTCGGTGATGGTCTACGGCCAGACCGAGTTGACGCGCGACCTGTACGAGGCGCGAGATCGCGCGAAAGGCCAGGTGGTGCATGACGCGCAGGACGTGAAGCCGAACGATCTCGACACCGATGCGCCCTGGGTCAGCTATCGCAAGGGCGATGAGCTCCTGCGCGTGGATTGCGACTTCGTGATCGGCGCCGACGGCTACCACGGCGTCAGCCGCAAGTCGATTCCCGCCGATGTGCTTCGCGAGTACGAGAAGGTGTATCCCTTCGGCTGGCTGGGCGTCCTCTCGCGTACCAAGCCGGTTTCGCCGGAACTGATCTACGCCAAGCATGAGCGCGGCTTCGCCCTGTGCTCGATGCGCTCCCAGGTGCTCAGCCGCTATTACATCCAGGTGCCGCTCACGGATGCGGTCGAGGATTGGTCGGACGACCTTTTCTGGGCCGAACTCAAGCGCCGGCTGCCGGCCGAGGTGGCCGGGCACCTCATCACCGGGCCCTCGATCGAGAAGTCGATCGCACCGTTGCGTTCCTTCGTCGCGGAACCGATGCGCTGGGGACGCCTCTTCCTGGCCGGCGATGCGGCGCACATCGTGCCGCCCACGGGCGCTCGCGGCCTGAACACGGCCGCGTCCGACATCTACTACCTCTACCACGCCATGGTGGACCACTATCTCCAGGGCAACTCCGCCGGACTGGACAACTATTCGGCCAAGGCGCTCGCCCGCGTGTGGAAGGCGCAGCGGTTTTCCTGGTGGATGACCACGATGCTCCATACCTTTCCGCAGAACAGCGGCTACGACAACGAGCTGCAGCAGACCGAACTGGATTACCTGCTGTCCTCCGATCGGGCCAAGGGAGTGCTCGCCGAGAACTATGTCGGTTTGCCGTTCTGACGGGCCAGGTACACCCCGAGGGGCGAAGCGGCGTCAGTCCTGGCGCCCCTGCGTCAGCTGCCGGACGATGACATCCCGGCCGAACCGCTCCGTCGGGGCTTCGGGGTCGATCCAGTCCGGCAGCTCCAGAAGCAGGTAGGCGGCGAGGCCCTCGAGCCGTGGCTCGTAGGTTCCTCGCAATTGCCAGATGGCGCTCGATGCGAGGGAGTCGTCATGCCATCCGGGCAGGATGCGCCGGATCGTGGGCGTGAGCAGTTCCAGCGAAGCGAGGTCGAGCCCGCGTGCCGACACCTCCCGCAGCGGCGCCACGCGCAGCGACTCGCTGGCTTCGTCCAGAACGCGCCTCAAGGCCGTGAATGTGGCGGTGGCCTGCTGGCGCCGCGCGTCGTCGGCCCCGGCGATCAGCAGCGTGCAGACATCCATCACCACGGCCAGCGATCCCAGCCACGAATGGCCCTCGTGCTGCGACCGGTAGAACGCCAGCATCGGATAGACGGCATTGCTTTCGATCAGGTCGCTGGCCCAGATCTCCCAATCCCTCAGCCAGCGTTCCAGTTCTTCGGGACCGCCATGGACGTGCCAGAGGAGCAGTGAGGCGGCGGTGGGTGGCGAGCCGGCCCGTGCGGAAAACTCGATGAGCTGGAGGTCGCGGCGGGTGAAGTGCTGATAGAGCACCGGCAGATAGCCGATGGTCAGTGCGATGAAGGCGAAGCCGGTGCCGGCTTCGAGGATCACCAGCAGTCGTGCCGCCCAGTGGCCTGGCACGTTGTCGCCGTAGCCGAGGGTGAAGAAAGCGTCGCCGCTGATGATGATGTCGCCGACCAGCGCTTCGATCCCGGTGGCGCGGCCGGACACGAGCCCGTGCAAGGCCCATTGCATCAGCCCGAATCCGATGATCAGCGATGCGGCCCACAGGCCGAACAGCATCACCATCGAGAGCGGCCCGTAGACCCCGAGGAAATCCTCGCGCCGCCGGCCGGCAGGCCAGAGGCGGGCGCAGCGGGTCCAGACGTCCCAGGTGCACTTGAAGAAGTAGCGATTCAGGCGCACCCGCCGGCGCACCGGACGGGGCAGCAGAACGACCTCGAAGGCATCGAGCAGGGTCACCAGCACCATGATGGCGCCGAGCAGGAAGGCAGGCAGGGACATGGGTGGATCATCCTGCCCGAGCGGGCCGGGGATTCATCGAGCACATCGGGAGCGGCTCACAACGCGTGGGTGACCAATCTGAACTCGGGGTCGTCGGGGAAAGGCTTGATCGTGAATCCCAGACGACGCACGAGCTTGAGCATTTCGGCGTTCTCCGAGAGGACGAGGCCCTGGATCTCCGCCAATCCCTTGTCCCGCGCCACCTCGATGATGCTTTCGAGCAGACGTGAACCGAGGCCTTGGCCCTTGTAGTCGTCCGCCACCACCAGCGAGAACTCGCAGGTCGAACGGTCGGGGTTGGTGAAGTATCGGGAAACGGCAACGATCCGCTCCCTGTCGGCGGAGGCGCCCTCCGATGACGCAATGCGTTCCCGCACCACTGCGACCAGCGCCATCTCCCGGTCGTAGTCGATGAGGGTGAAGCGCGAGAGCATTACAGGCGGAAGCTCCTGGAAACGGGAGACGAAGCGGAACCAGCGGCTCTCCGGCGACAGTTGCTGCACCATGGCCTGAAGCATCTGGGCATCGTCCGGATGCACGGGCCGCACCGTGCAGTTCGTTCCGTTGCGCAGCGGCCATTCCCGGCGGTAGCGCGACGGGTAGGGCAGGATCGCCAGGTGCTGGTAGTCGGTTCCTGCCCCGCCGATGGGCGAGCGCGTGCGGCCGATCACGATCCGGGCATCCACCGCGACGCAGCCCGACTCGTCGGCGATGATGGGGTTGATGTCCATCTCGCGCAGTTCCGGCAGTTCGCAGACCATTTCGGACACGCGCAGCAGCACCTGTTCGAGGGCTTCCAGGTCGGCCGCATCGGCGCCTCGCCATTCGCCCAGCGTCTCGGCCACCCGGGAGCGCTCGATCAGGCTGCGTGCCAGGAACTGGTTCAGGGGCGGCAGCTCCATGGCCCGGTCGTCCACCAGCTCGATCATGGTGCCGCCCGCGCCGAACACGATGACGGGGCCGAAGGGATCGTCCGTCACCACGCCGACATGAACCTCGCGGCCGCGCCGGGCGCGCACCATGGGTTGAACCGTCACACCGTTGATGCGCGCATGAGGGTCCAGCTGCGACACCCGTTCCACGATGCTCAGATAGGTGTCGCGCGCACCCGCCGCATTCATGACGTTGAGTGCCACGCCGTCGACATCCGACTTGTGGGCGATGTCGGGCGAATCGATCTTGAGGGCGACGGGGAACCCCAACTGGGTCGCGATCATCATCGCCTCGTTGGCGCTGCGCGCGAGCAGCGTGCGGGTGATCGGAATGTGAAACGACGACAGCAGCGCCTTGGACTCCATCTCGGTCAGGACCTGGCGGCGTTCCGACAGCACGCTCTCGATCAACAGCCGCGCGCCTTCGACGTCGGGCTTGGCCAGGGGCGACAGCGGCGGCGGCGTCTGCTGCAGCAGCTGCTGGTTGCGGTAGAAGGTCGCGATGTTGCCGAATGCGCCGACCGCTGCCTCGGGCGTGCGGAAGCTCGGGATGCCGGCCTGTGCCAGCAGCGTCCTGCCGGCCGACACGGATGCGTCGCCCATCCAGCAGGCCAGCAGAGGCTTGCTGATGGGCTGGGGGATCGCGGCCACCGCCTGTGCAATGGCCACGGGTTCGCACCCGGTTTTCGGCGAGAAGATGACCAGAACGCCGGCAATCTCCGGGTCTTCCAGGGTGGCATCGATGGCCGCGCGGAAATGCGCCGGCTGCGCCTCTTCGGAGAGATCGATCACGTCGGCGAGGGAAGCATTCGCAGGCACCCTGGACTGAAGCCGCAGCCGCGAAGCGGCCGACAGCTTGCCCAGCTGCAGGCCGATTTCATTGACCCAATCCGCCGCGAGCACGCCCGGACCGCCGCCGTTGGAGACGATCGCCAGGCGCCGGCCGACCGGGCGGTAACGGGATGCGAGGCACTTGGCCGCCGAGAAGAGTTCGACGAAGGACCGCACCCGGACCGCGCCGGCCCGCCGGAGCGCGGCATCGAACACTTCGTCGCTGCCCACGATCGACGCGCTGTGCGTGTGCGCTGCCTCGTTGCCGGCAGGCTTGCGGCCAGCCTTCAGCACGATCACCGGCTTGGCGTGGGAAGCCGAGCGAAGTGCGCTCATGAACTGGCGCGCATTCGAAATGCCTTCGAGGTGAACGATGATGCTCTGGCTGGCGCCATCGTCCGCGAAGAAATCGAGCACCTGGGCGATGTCGACGCAGGTGTGCGGGCCGAGCGAAACCACGCTGGAGAAACCGACCTCGTTCTGCCGCGCCCAGTCGAGCATCGAGGCGGTCAGGGCGCCGGACTGGGCGGCCAGCGCCAGCGGTCCCGGCTTGGCCAGGGGGCCGGCGACGCTGGCGTCGAGCTGCAGTGATGGCCGCTGGAATCCCGCCGAATTGGGCCCGAGCAGCTGGATGCCGTCGCGCCGCGCGATCCGGCGCAGCGAGGCGGCCTGGTCCGCACCGACGCCGGAAGAAACCACCAGTGCGGCGCGGCAGCGAATGCGGCCGGCGACTTCGAGGGCGGCCTCGATCTCCGCGGCAGGCAGCGCGATGATCGCGAGATCGGCCCGGGTCTGTGCGAGATCGGCCAGCGTGCCGGATGTCTCGATGTCGAGGAAATGCAGCGTGCCGGCAAACCGGGTGGCGGTCAGAGCCTCACGCAGCGCCTGGGACGCGCTGCCCGGCGCGGCTTTCCCGGCGGGGCTTGCGAAAACCACGATGGATCGCGGCGCGAGCAACGGTGCGAGGTAGTGCTTGTCCATGGGATCTAGTCTGCACCCATCGGCGTCGAGTATCTGGATGTCACACGCCGGCGGTTTGATTTGGCGCAAGCCAGTCTGATTGCGTCCGGCCTACATTGGAGGATCCACGACTTGCCCTGGAGGGCACCCTGAAGTTGCCAGTCCCCGTCGGCACGGCAATTCGAATGGTGCGCTGAAATGAAGACGCTCATGTTCATTGCCGCAACCTTCCTCGCGACCCTGATCCTGGTGGCCGCCGGATGGGGGGAGGCGGGTCAGGAGCCTCGGGTCGGATGGTTCGGGGTATCCCAGCAGTAGCGGGTCCCGGACTCAAGGGCGCTTCAGTGACAGCGCCAGGTAGCTTTCATCGGTGTCCAGGCTGCAATCCAGCAGGCTGGGCGCCACGTCGCGCTCCAGGGCGTCGAACATGGTGTCGACGAAATCCATGAGGTGATCCGATGCGGCGATGGCGTCATCGACCTTGCCATCCGCCACGGCGTCGATGACCGCGATGTGTCCTTGCACCGTGTCGTGCAGGTCGGTGTGGCCGGCCGTCTGCCTGTGATAGATCCAGCCGATGCGTCGGAAGATCGTGTGCAGCGGACGCAGCGTGCCCTCGACGAAGGGCTCCTGCGCCGCCGCCAGGAACAGTTGGTCGATGTGCCGGTCGATCACGTTGAACTGTTCCACCGTCATGCTGGCGCCGTGCTCGATCAGCTGGCGCTTGATGTGCTGCATGCGGTTGCGCTCCGAGGCGCCGGAGCGTTCGGTGGCCAACCGGATCACGAAGCGCTCCATGTCGCGGCGCAGCCGCAGCAAGAGGCGGTCGCGGGTGAGATCGATCGGCGTGATGCGCAGGCCATGGCGAGGCGTGATCTGCACCAGCGTGTCGGCGGCCAGCCGGCTCACGGCCTGGTGCACGGGCGTGCGGCCGTAGCCGACCATGGTCTGCAATTCGTGCATGGCCAGGAAGCGGCCGGGCGCGAGCTGGCAGGTCACCAGCAGTTCCTCGATGCGCTCATAGGCCAACTGGGAGAGATTCGCGTCGCCGCGGCGCGGTGAGGCCGGCGCGCCTGCATCGATGGAGACGAGCTTCGGCCGGGAGGGGGAGGAGCGGCTTGCCATGGGTTCCTTCAGGGTGCGGTGCGTCGCTGATATACCAACCAGTTCGGCCCGTATTGTCCACCTTTCATTGGAAGAGATGACGCATGTGGGGCGAGATGATCTCTAGGGTATCCACTTATGAATATCGTGAAATATCACGATATTCTTTCGCCACGTTCAGCGCTGGACCGTGAAGGCGGCGTCTGAAACCAGCCCTCCAACAACCAGAGACATCCGCCGATGAAGGTCACCCGCCTCACCACCTACAGGCTTGCGCCGCGGTGGATGTTCCTGAAGATCGATACGGACGAGGGCGTCTCGGGTTGGGGCGAGCCAGTCATCGAAGGGCGGGCGCGCAGCGTGGAAGCCGCAGTGCATGAACTGTCCGCTTGCATCGTTGGGCAAGACCCGGCCCGCATCAACGACCTGTGGCAGACGATGTACCGCGGCGGCTTCTATCGTGGCGGCCCGATCCTCATGAGTGCCATCGCCGGCATCGACCAGGCTCTGTGGGACATCAAGGGAAAGGTGCTCGGTGTGCCGGTCTACCAGCTGCTGGGCGGCTTGGTGCGCGACCGCATGAAGATGTACAGCTGGGTCGGCGGCGATCGCCCGACGGACGTGGTCGCCGGCATCCGAAAGCTGCAGGAGGCGGGCTTCGACACCTTCAAGCTCAACGGCTGCGAGAAGATGGGCCTCGTCGACAGCAGCAAGACGGTGGACGCCGCAGTCAAGGTGGTTGCGGGGATCCGCGAGACCTTCGGCAGCAGCATCGAGTTCGGACTCGACTTCCACGGCCGCGTCGCGGCGCCGATGGCTTCGGTGCTCATCAAGGAGCTGGAGCCGTTTCGTCCGCTCTTCATCGAGGAGCCCGTGCTGGCGGAGCAGGCCGAGCACTATCCGCGTCTTGCCGCGAAGACGTCCATCCCCCTGGCGGCGGGCGAGCGCATGTTCTCGCGTTTCGAATTCAAGCGCGTGTTCGCGGCGGGCGGTATCTCCATCGCGCAGCCCGACCTGTCGCATGCGGGGGGCATCACCGAGTGCCACAAGATCGCCTCGATGGCCGAGGCGCATGACATCGGCTTCGCGCCGCACTGTCCGCTCGGTCCTCTCGCGCTCGCCTCCAGCCTGCATGTCGACTTCGTCTCGCGCAATGCCGTGCTGCAGGAACAAAGCATGGGCATTCACTACAACGAGGGCGCCGAACTCCTCGACTACGTGCTCAACAAGGAAGACTTCCAGTTCCATGACGGCCACATGCTGCCGCCGGCGAAGCCGGGCCTGGGCGTCGTGGTGAACGAGGAACTCGTCGTCGAGCGCAGCAAGACCGCGCCCGACTGGCACAACCCGATCTGGCGCCACCCGGACGGCGCCATTGCCGAATGGTGAGCAGGGACCGCCGCGCAACACTGACGGAGACAACGACCATGAGCATTCCCATCCAGGCCGGCATCCCGGCCGAAGACTTGCTCGGCGAAGGGCATACGCATCCTCCCGCGAAGAACCAGCATGCCATCGTGCAGCGGGTCGACAAGGGCCTGGAGGCCTTCGTCGGGATGGCGGTTCTCAGCGAGCTGATCATCCTGTTCGCGAACGTACTCACGCGATCCTTCTTCGACTTCACCATTCTCTGGGCCAGCGAGTTCGGTCATCTGGTGCTGGGCGTCGTCGCCTTCATCGGCGGAGCGCTCGCCTACAACCGCAACGAGCACATCGCGGTGCACGCGGTGATCGAGCGGCTGCCCAAGGCATGGCGTCCCACACTCGATTCCTTCATCGACTGGATGGTGGCCATCGGGTCGCTCTACATCGCGTATGTGTCGGTCGAGGTCGTGCGCTCCCGCTCCGAAGAACTCTCGACGGTGATGGAAATCTCGATGCGCTGGTTCGTGCTGCCGCTGACCGCCGGAATGGTGCTGATGGCGTTCTTCGCGCTCTACCGACTCTCGCAACGGGCCAGGGCATCGGTGATCGCCGCGGGCATCGTGTTTGCCGTGGGCCTCGGTGCGCTGATCGGCATGAACGCCATCTGGGGGCCGTTCGAGGAATCGTCCTTCGTCACCTGGCTCACGATCGCCTTCTTTGCGATCTTCATGGCGCTCGGGCTGCCGGTGGGTTTCGTGCTTGCCACGGTCGCGACCATGTTCACCTTCTTCTCGGGTGGCGAATCGATGATCGCGATCCCCTCGACGATGCAGGCGGGCGTCTCGAACTTCGTGCTGCTGGCCATCCCGTTCTTCATGATGGCGGGCTACGTGATGACCGAGGGTGGGCTGAGCAGCCGGCTGTCGGACTTCGTCGTCTCGGTGGTCGGCCGTGTGCGTGGAGGACTGTTCCAGGTCATCGTGGTCAGCATGTACATCTTCTCCGGCATCTCCGGCTCGAAGGCGGCTGACGTGGCCGCCGTGGGCACCTCGCTCAAGAAGATGATCCGCGACAACGGGTACGACGAGCCGGAGTTCGCGGCCATCCTGTCCGCCGGCGCGGTGATGGGCGAGACCATCCCGCCGAGTCTGCCGATGCTGGTGCTCGGCTCGATCACCACCATCTCGATGGGCGCGCTCTTCATGGCGGGACTGCTGCCGGCGCTGGTGCTGGCGTTGTGCCTGATGGGTGCGATCTACGTGAAGGCGCGCATCGGCAACAAGTACCCCGGCATCAGGACACCGATGGCCGTCGTGCGCAGGAACACCCTGCTGGCCGCCCCGGCCCTGCTGGTGCCGGTGCTGCTGGTGGTGGGCATCGTCACGGGCCTGGCGACGCCCACCGAGATCTCGTCGGTGGCGGTGATCTACGGGCTGGTGCTGTCGGTCGTGCTGTACCGCGAGCTGACGGTGCGCAAGTTCTGGAGCACGGTGTCCGACACCGCCGTGAAGGGCGGGATGATCCTGTTCATCACCAGCACCGCGAGTTCCTTCGCCTACACGCTGACGGCCGCGGGCATCCCGGCCGAGATCGCGGACCTCATGATCAAGATGGCCGGGCATACGAGCTGGCTCTTCATGCTGGCCAGCCTGCTGATCCTGGTCGTGATGGGTGCGCTGCTCGAAGGACTGCCGGCGCTGCTCGTCTTCGCGCCGATCCTGATGCCGCTGGCGCCCAAGTTCGGCGTCTCGCCGGTCCAATATGGAATCGTGCTGCTGATCGCCATGGGCATCGGCTGCTTCGCGCCACTGATCGGCGTGGGCATGTACATCTCCTGCTCGGTCACGGGCACCAAGGTCGAGGCGGCCTCGCGTGCGATGGTGCCCTACGCGATCCTGCTGTTCATCGGCCTGCTGCTGGTGGCCTTCGTGCCCTGGTTCAGCCTCGTCCTGCCACGTCTGTTCGGCATGGCCTGAGCGGCCGTCCCCTACCTCTCCCTCGTCCACAAGGAACCTCCATGAAAAAGCTGACCTCCGCCCTCGTCTCGGTGGCCGTTGCCGCGCTCCTGTCCGGGAGCGCCGTCGCCGCGGACCAGAAATTCACCTTCAAGCTCAGCCACCAGATGGCGCCGGACCACACGCTCCAGCTGGTCGCGCTCAAGTTCGCCGAACTGGTGAAGGAGAAGACGGGCGGCAACGTGACCGTGAAGGTGTTCCCGTCCGGCGCGCTTGGCGCCGAGAAGGACAACGCGGCGGGCCTGAAGTCGGGCCTGCTGGACATCGGCATCGTGGCGGTCGAGCAATACCCGTCCTTCGTGCCCGAGTCGGCCGTGCTGGTCCTGCCGTACCTCTACACCGACTACGAACATGTCGATCGCGTGCTCAACAGCGACGTCGCCAAGGACGTGGCCACCATGATCCGCGAGAAGACCAACATCCGCGTGCTGACCTTCCTGCCGCTCGCCTTCCGCCAGATGTTCACTGTCGACAAGGAGATCAAGTCGGCCGCCGATCTCAAGGGTTTGAAGAT
This sequence comes from Variovorax ureilyticus, assembly GCF_037889935.1. NCBI lineage: Bacteria > Pseudomonadati > Pseudomonadota > Betaproteobacteria > Burkholderiales > Comamonadaceae > Variovorax > Variovorax ureilyticus. The sequence continues at coordinate 72,347 of NZ_JBBKZU010000007.1, read as the reverse complement.
GCGGGTGCCGGAGTCCCCGATCTACGTCGCCGCGTTCAAGCAGTTCGGCGCGGTGCCCACGCCGCTCGCATGGGGCGAGGTCTATGCGGCCTTGCAGACCGGCGTCGCCAAGGGCGTGGAGAACACGCCCGAGGCGATCCAGACCGCCTCGCTGCAGGAAGTCACCAAGTACATGAACGTGACCAACCACCTCGAGGGCCCGACCACGCTGTCGATGTCCGACCAGGCCTTCAAGAAGCTGCCGCCCGAGTACCAGAACGCGCTGGTGGCCGCCGCGGCCGAAGCCGAGAAGTACGACCTGCAGCTCACCATCGCACGCGACAAGGAAGCGCGCGAGAAGCTCAAGAGCAAGCTGACCGTCGTGCAGCCCGACATCGCCTCGTTCAAGAACGCCATCAAATACGACCAGATCGACCTGGTCAGCAGCGACAAGGGCAAGGACCTGGTCAAGCGCGTGCTGGCCATCAAGTGAAGATCAGGAAGAACATGGAAGCCCTGGTCATCCACGCTCCCGGCGACCTGCGCGTCGAGAGCTATCCCACGGCCGAAGTCGGCGCCGGCCAGATGCGCGTGCGCGTGCGCTGCGGCGGCATCTGCGGCTCGGACCTGCACTACTACCAGCACGGCGGGTTCGGCACCGTCCGGATCAACGAACCGATGGTGCTGGGCCACGAGGTGGCCGGGGTGATCGACGAGGTCGGCCCCGGCGTCACGGCATACAAGCCCGGAGACCGCGTGGCCATCAGCCCGAGCCGGCCCTGCGGCCTGTGCCGCTTCTGCCAGGAAGGCCTGCAAAACCACTGCCTGGAGATGCGCTACTACGGCAGCGCGATGCGCAACCCGCATGTGCAGGGCGCGTTCCGCCAGGAAATCGTGATCGAGGAATACCAGGCGCATCGTCTCGCGGATTCCCTCAGCGATGCCGAGGGTGCGATGGCCGAGCCGCTCTCCGTCGCGCTGCATGGCGTGCGAAGGGCAGGGGACCTGCTGGGCAAGAAGGTGCTGGTGACCGGTTGCGGGCCGATCGGCGCGCTGGCCATCATCGCCGCGCGCCGTGCGGGTGCCGCGCACATCGTCGCCACCGATGTCAGCGCGCATCCCTTGGGCAAGGCGCTCAAGGTGGGCGCCGACGAGATCGTCAACGTGGCCGAGGAGCCGAGCGGCCTCGCGCGCTTCGCGAGCGACAAGGGCCAGTTCGACGTGCTGCTGGAAGCCAGCGGCAATGCGGCCGCGCTGCGCAGCGCATTCGATGTGCTGCGCCCGCGCGGCATCGTCGTGCAGCTTGGCCTGAGTGGTGGCGAGATGACGCTGCCGATCAACACCATCGTCGCCAAGGAGTTCGACCTGCGCGGCGTGTTCCGCTTTCACCAGGAATTCGCCGTGGCAGTCGAGCTGCTCAACAAGGGCCTGGTGGACGTCAAGCCGCTGATCTCGGCCACGCTTTCCTACCGCGACCCGGCCCGCGCCTTCGCGCTGGCGGCGGATCGCTCGCAGGCCATGAAGGTTCTGCTGAACTTCGATTGAAGGCATCACGACATGGCCACTCTCATCACCGACGTCAAGGTCATCCTCACCGCGCCCGAGGGCATCAACCTCGTGGTCGTCAAGGTGGAGACCAACCAGCCCGGCCTGCATGGCCTGGGCTGCGCCACCTTTGCCTACCGCCACCTCGTCGTGCAGTGCCTCGTCGAGGAATACCTCAAGCCCCTCCTGGTCGGCCGCGATGTCGGCGCCATCGAGGAGCTGTGGCAACTGATGCACCAGAACGCCTACTGGCGCCATGGACCGATCGAGAACAGCGCGATCTCCGGCGTCGACATGGCGCTGTGGGACATCAAGGGCAAGATGGCCGGCATGCCGCTCTACCAGCTTTTTGGCGGCAAGGTGCGCGAAGGCGTACCGGTGTACCGCCACGCCGACGGGCGCGACCTGGCGGAGCTCTGCGACAACATCCAGAAGTACCAGGCCCAGGGCATCACGCACATCCGCTGCCAGAGCGGCGGCTATGGCGGCGGTGGCTACGGCGCTGCGCCGAAGACCGCACCGCACGGCGCGCCCGACGGTATCTATCTCGACAGCCGTGCCTACATGCGCAACACGCTCGAGCTCTTCGAAGGCATCCGCGCCAAGGTGGGCTTCGGCGTCCAGCTGTGCCATGACGTGCACGAGCGGCTGAGCCCTGTCGATGCGATCCGCTTCGCCTGCGAGATGGAGAAATTCGATCTGTTCTTCCTCGAGGACGCGATTCCGCTGGAGGAGGGCAAGTGGCTGCGCCAGTTGCGCGAGAAGACGCGCATTCCGCTGGCGCAAGGCGAACTGTTCACCAACCCCTACGAGTGGAAGACGCTCATCGCCGAACAGCTCATCGACTTCATCCGTGTGCATCTGAGCCAGATCGGCGGCATCACGCCGGGGCGCAAGCTGCAACTGTTCGCAGAGCAGTACGGCGTGCGCACGGCATGGCACGGGCCGGGCGACATGTCGCCGCTGGGCCATGCGGCCAACATCCACGTCGACCTCGCTGCGCGCAATTTCGGGGTGCAGGAATGGTCCGGCATCGAGCCGCCGAACTTCGTGATCCAGGAACTGAAGGGGCCGCGCGGCGCGCTGCTCGACGTGTTCCCGGGCTTGCCGGAGTTCCGCGAAGGCTACGTGTATGCAAATGACAAGCCCGGCCTCGGCGTCGACATCGACGAGGCCGAGGCGCGCAAGTACCCCTGCGAGAAGACCGTGACCACCTGGACGCAGACGCGCCTGGTGGACGGATCGCTGCAAACCCCCTGAACGGAACGACGACATGTCCACATCGCTCTTCAGTCTCGCGGGCAAGACCGCACTTGTCACCGGCTCGTCGCGCGGGCTCGGCTTTTCCATCGCCGAGGGCATGGCCGCGGCCGGCGCGCGGCTGCTGCTCAACGGCGTCGACGAATCGCGCCTGCAGGCAGCAGCCGGCACGCTGCGCGAGCGCGGCTACCAGGCCGAGGCTCATGCCTTCGACGTGTGCGACGAGGCGGCCGTCGTCTCTGCCTTCGAACGCTTCGACGCCCAGGGCATCGAGGTCGACATCCTGGTCAACAACGCGGGGATCCAGTACCGCAAGCCCATGGTCGAACTCGCCACCGAGGACTGGCGGCGCGTGATCGAGACCAACCTGACCAGCGCCTTCGTGGTCGGCCGCGAAGCGGCCAGACGCATGATCCCGCGCAGGCGCGGCAAGGTCATCAACATCGGTTCGCTCACGAGCGAACTGGCGCGTGCGACCGTCGCGCCCTACACCGTGGCCAAGGGCGGCATCCGCATGCTGACGCGTGCGATGACGGCCGAATGGGCCGTGCACAACATCCAGGCCAACGCCATCGGCCCCGGCTACATGCTGACCGACATGAACCAGGCGCTGATCGACAACCCGAGCTTCGATGCCTGGGTCAAGGGCCGTACCCCGGCTGGGCGCTGGGGCAAGCCCGACGAGCTCATCGGCACGGCCATCTTCCTCGCATCGGATGCGTCCAACTACGTGAGCGGCCAGATCATCTATGTCGATGGCGGCATGGCGTCGGTGCTCTGACATTCCCACCACCAGGAGACAAGACATGAAGAACTTCCGCACTCTCGGCATGGCCGCGGCATCGATCGCGGCGGCGCTGCTCACGCCTTTCGCATCCCATGCGGCCGATTATCCGACGCATCCCATCGAAATCGTCGTGCCGTCCTCCCCCGGCGGCGGAACCGACATGATGGCGCGCGTGTTCGCGGACAGCGCCAAGAAGTACGTTCCGCAGCCGTTCATCGTGACCAACAAGGCGGGCGCCGGCGGCGGCATCGGCATGACGGAGGCGCAGCGTGCGGCGCCGGACGGTTACAAGATCGGGGTGCTCATCTCCGAGCTTGCGATCATTCCCTACCTGAACATGACCAAGGTGACGACGGCCGACTTCATCCCGATCGCGCGTCTCAATGGCGACCCGGGCTTGATCGCGGTGCGTGCCGACTCGCCTTACCAGACCATCGACGACCTGTTGGCCGCCGCGCGCAAGCAGGAAGGCGCCGTGTCGATGGGCAATGCGGGCAGCGGCACGATATGGCATCTCGCCGCGGCCGCGGTCGAGCAGAAGACGGGCGTCAAGTTCAATCACGTCCCGTTCCAGGGCGCGGCACCGAGCGTGCTGGCGCTTGTCGGTGGCCATGTGGATGCGATCACGGTCAGCCCGGCGGAGATCGGTCCTCACGTTGCCGGCGGCAAGGTGCGCGTGCTGGTCGCCATGGCCGACAAGCGGCTGCCGCCGCCCTACGACAAGGTCGTGACTTTCAAGGAGAAGGGCACCGATCTCGTGATCGGCACCTGGCGCGGCCTGGGTGTGCCGCTCAACACGCCGCCCGAAATCGTGAAGTACCTGCGCGACGCCGCACGCAAGACGGCCCAGGACCCGGCGTTCAACGATGCACTGGTGAAGGCCAACCTGCAGCCGGCCTACATGGAGGGCGACCAGTTCCAGGTCTTCATGAATGGTCAGGCTGCGTACTTCAAGGCGCTGCTGGCGAGTGTCGAACTCAAGAAGTAAGTAGCCCGCGCCCGGCCGCTCCCCCTGCAAGCAGTTCTTGCGCAGCATGTTGGCCGCCGCTACGATCACCCCGCCCGCTCTCGGTCATACCAAGGAACAGGAGCGCCACGATGAAGTTTCGCGTCACCCGCCGTTCGGCAGCCTGGCGAACGATCGGGGCTGCAATCGCAGTCGCAGGGGGCAGCGCCAGCCTTCCTGCGCTCGCGCAGACGGGGGCCACGCCATCGTTCAAGGAAGTCGATTCCATGGAGGCCCGCGTCCAGGGCTGCGTGACCTGCCACGGCCAAAGCGGCCAGGGCACCGAGAACGGCTACTTCCCCCGCATTGCCGGCAAGCCCGCGGGCTATCTGTACAACCAGCTCGTGGCCTTTCGTGACGGTACGCGGCATTACGCGCCGATGAACTACCTCGTCGCGTATCTGCCGGATGCCTACCTGAAGGAGATCGCCCAGCACTTCGCGAGCCAGCGGCCGCCGTTCGCGCCGGCCGAAGCGATGAAGGCCGATCAGGACACGTTGCGCCGGGGCGCGACCCTCGTGGCGGCCGGGGACGCCGGCAAGGGCATCCCCGCATGTGTCGCCTGCCACGGCGTCGGGCTCACGGGGATGGAGCCGGGAATCCCCGGCCTCGTCGGACTGCGGCCGAACTATGTGGTCGCGCAGCTCACGCGCTGGCGCGTCGGCGAGCGCCATGCGGCCGAGCCCGACTGCATGAAGCGCGTGGCGACGCGCCTCTCGGATTCGGACATGAACGCCGTCGCCGCGTGGCTGTCCCAGCAGGGCGCACCCAAGGATCCATCGCCGGAACCTGCCAACCTCGTGCGCATGCCGCTGGCCTGCGGCAGCCAGCAGGGACGGTCATGAAGCTGGTATTCAGGATCCTCCTCGCGCTCGTCGTGCTGGCGCTCGCGGGCGCCGCGGTCCTGTGGTGGCTGCGCCCGGCCGCGTTGCCCGAGCCCGGCCGGACCAGCACGGCCCCCAAGGATGCGACCAGCGAGATCATCGCCCGCGGCGAATACCTGGCGCGCGCCGGCGACTGCGTGGCCTGCCACACCGAGGCCACCGGCAAGCCGTTCGCGGGCGGCCGCGCCATGCCCACGCCATTCGGCGCACTGTTCGTGCCCAACATCACCCCCGACGACGAGACCGGCATCGGTCGATGGACCCCGGACGACTTCTACCGGATGATGCATACGGGCGTCTCCAAGGACGGCACGCTGCTCTATCCCGCGATGCCTTTCGCCTCCTACACCAAGGTCACCCGTGCGGACAGCGACGCCATCTTTGCGTACCTGATGTCGGTGTCGCCGGTGCGCCAGCAGAACCGGCCGCACGAGCTCAAGTTCCCGTTCAACAACCGCGACCTGCTGATCGGATGGCGGACGCTCTACTTCAAGGAAGGCGAATTCGTTCCGGACCCGAAGCAGAACGCCGAATGGAACCGCGGCGCGTACCTGGTGCAAGGGCTCGGCCACTGCGCGATGTGCCACACCGCGATCAATGCGCTGGGCGGATCGAGCGAGTCGAAGGCCTTCGAAGGCGGCATGATCCCCAACCAGAACTGGTACGCGCCGTCGCTCACCTCCAACCGCGAAGCGGGGCTGGGCAACTGGGAGATCCAGGAAATCGCGGACCTGCTGCAGGTCGGCGTTTCGCACCGTGGCACCACCTACGGCCCGATGGCGGAAGTGGTCTACAACAGCCTGCAGTACCTCAGCGACGAGGACGTCCGTGCAATGGCGGTCTACCTCAAGGCCTTGCCGCAGCGCGACTCCGAGCCGCCGCCGACGAGCCAGGCCCGGCTCGTGAGCCCGGGGGTGATGGAGACGGGGCGCAAGATCTACGGCACGCAGTGTGCGGTGTGCCATGGCGAAGAGGGCAAGGGGCATCCGCCGTCCTTTCCGCCACTGGCGGGCAACCAGTCGATCACGATGGCCTCGCCGGTCAATTCGATCCGCATGGTGCTCAACGGCGGCTACGCGCCCGGAACGCGAAAGAACCCGCGTCCGCACGGCATGCCGCCCTTCAGCCACATCCTCGACGACGAGGAAGTGGCGGCCGTCGTGACCTACATCCGCGTGGCATGGGAGAACAGCGGCACGCCGGTCGACACATCCCAGATCAGCGAACTGCGCAAGTTGCTGCCCGAGTGAGGAAACCATCCATGTCAAGCATCGACGAGCAAGAAGAAGACCGCCGCGTCGACGACATCGTGCGCCGGGGGCCGATGGGCGCTTTCGCGGTCGCGGGCATCGCCACCGCCATCGTCGTGGCGATCTACTTCATCTTCTATTTCGCGGTGTACCTGCCGCGCGGTGCGGTGCAATGAGCGCAACGACGGACCGCTCCAAGCAAGCTCGCGCCCCCTCGGGGGGCAGCGAGGACACGAAGTGCCGAGCGTGGGGGCACCCATGAGCGCAACCTTGCCTTCGCACGAGTCCGAGGCGATTGCCGTCGCCGCCGAGCGACGCTGGACCTGGATCGTCGGGGCCATCATCGCGGTGCTGATGCTCATGATGATCGTCACCGGCCTGCACTGGGCCTCGATGCCGCCGTCGCGCGTGGAGACGGTGGACGTGAAGACGCTTCATCTGCGCGGCGAGTTCGTCGAGCGCAATCTCGGCACAGCGGTCGAAGCGGACGGCCGGGTGGTGGTCCGCCTCGTCGCGCAGCAGTATTCGTTCGAGCCGCAGTGCATCGTGGTCCCGGCCGACACGCCCGTGACCTTTCGCGCGACGGCGACCGACGCCATTCACGGATTCATCATCGGCCGCACCAACGCCAACACGATGGTCGTGCCGGGCTTCGTGGCGACCTTCACCACATCGTTCGGTCGCACCGGCGAGCAACTGATGCCATGCCACGAGTACTGCGGCACCGGGCACGAGGCGATGTGGGCCCGCGTGCAGGTGCTGCCGCAGGGCGAATTCATGGCCAAGGCGCGGCCGGGTGAAAGGCTCAGTTGTGTTGCACGCTAGAAAACTCGTTCTGGCCCACTTCTGGGTGGCCTTCGTCGCCTTTCTGGGGGCGCTGGTGCTGGGTGCGTGGCAGATGTACGTCCGCAGTCCCTTGTCGACGTGGATCAACAACCCCGAGCACTACTACCGTTCGGTCACGGGCCACGGCACCGTCATGGCCTACGTGCTGCCCACGCTGGTCGCGATGGGTTTCGGCTATGCCATCTCCGAGCTCGCGCTGAAGAAGCCGCTGATCGGCATGCGCTGGGCGTGGGCCGGCTTCTGGCTCGTCGTGGTCGGCACCGCGGTGGCGGCCGTGACGATGGCACTGGGCAAGGCGTCGGTGCTCTACACCTTTTACCCCCCGATGCTCGCGAGCCCGTTCTACTACCTGGGCGTGGTGCTGGTGGTCGTGGGCTCGTGGATCTGGGTCGCGCTCATGTCCATCAACCTGCGCGCATGGAAGAAGGAGCACCCCGGCGAGCCCGTTCCGCTGGCGATGTTCGGCAACGTGGCCGGTGCCTACCTGTGGGCGTGGACCTCGCTCGGCGCGGCGATCGAGGTCCTCGTGCTGATCCTGCCGGCGTCGCTGGGGCTCACGGACACGATCAACGCCGGCCTTGCGCGCGTCTTCTTCTCGTGGACGCTGCATGCCATCGTGTACTTCTGGCTGATGCCGTCGTACATCGCGTTCTACACGATCGTGCCGCGGGCCATCGGCGGGCGGCTGTACAGCGACACGATGGGGCGGGTGGCGTTCGTGCTGTTCCTCGTGTTCTCGATGCCGATCGGCATCCACCATCTGTTCGCGGACCCGCAGGTGGGCGCGGGATTCAAGTTCGTGCACGCAGTGATGACCGCGATGGTGTCGGTGCCCACGCTGCTCACGGTGTTCACCATCGTGGCCTCGGTCGAGATCGCGGGCCGGCTGCGCGGCGGCCAGGGAACCTTCGGCTGGCTCAAGGCGCTGCCGTGGGACAACCCGATGATGCTTGCGGTGACCTTCTCCTTCATCATGCTCGGCTTCGGCGGCGCCGGCGGCATCATCAACATGAGCTACCAGCTCAACGAGACGGTCCACAACACGCAGTGGGTGACGGGGCACTTCCACCTGATCTTCGCCGGCGCGATCGTGCTGATGTATTTCATGATCGCCTACGAGCTGTGGCCGCAGCTCACCGGATGCGCGCCGCTGTCGGGCGGGCTCGTCAAGACCCAGATCTGGCTGTGGTTCGTCGGGATGATGGTGCTGTCGATGCCGTGGCATCTGGTCGGCTTGCTCGGCATGCCGCGCCGCATGGCCTACTACGACTACACGCATCCCGAGCTGCAGCCGCAGGCCTGGACCGTCACCGTCTCGGCGATCGGCGGGTTCATCCTGCTCGCGTCCGGCATCCTGCTCGTGTACACGCTCGCCACTGCGCGCAAGAAGGAAGGCACCACCCTGGCGCCCTTCACCTTCAGCCGCACCGCGCACCCGGTGGCGCACACGCCGGTCGCGCTGAACGGCTTCGGCCTCTGGGTCGCGATGATGATCGGCCTCACGATCGTCAACTATGGCTATCCGATCGTGCAGCTGGCTTCGCTGAAGGAAGCCTCGGTGCCGGTCATACCGATCGGGAGCCGGTGATGAAAGTACACGGCATGCCCGGCTGGAGCAATCCATGGTTCCGCAAGAGCGTCATCTGGCTGATCGTGCTGACCGTGGGCGCATTTCTCGTGGGCTTCGTGCTGCTGCCTTCGGTGCACGGCGACTTCAGCGCGAAGGGGCTGTGGGCGAGCATCTGCCGGGCGGCAGGGGTGCCCAGCGACTGGTCGTTCGGCGCCAAACCGCGCGAGGCGCCGACCGCCACGGACGTGGTGCTCGACCGCGCGATGGGCAAGGAGGGCTCGCGGCAGGCGATCGGCCGCGGTGCCACGCTGGCGCTGAACTGCACCATGTGCCACGGCGCGCAGGGGATGAGCACCTCCGATGCGCCCAACCTGGCCGGCCAGTACCCGGAGGTGATCATCAAGCAGCTGATGGACTATCGCGGCGGCAAGCGCAGCAGTCCCATCATGGTGGCGCTCGCGGCGAACCTGTCGGACGCGGACATCGCCGACCTCGCGGCCTACTACGCCTCCCTGCCGAAGGCGCGAACCGCGCCGACGACCTACGACGAGGCGCTGCCGGCGCTGGTGCGGGTCGGCGCGCCGCTGCGCAACATCGCGCCCTGCGTCTCGTGTCATGGCGGCATCGACCAGAAGTTCGGCGCCCCGTGGCTGGAAGGCATGCCCAAGGGCTATCTCGCGCTGCAGCTCAAGGCCTTCCGGTCGGGCGAGCGCGGCAACGATTCCGAGGCGCAGATGCGCAACGTGGCCCGCACGATGACCGATCAGGAGATCGAGGAAGTGTCGGTGTTCTACGCGCGCAAGGCCGGCACGCCGTCGGAGTGACCGAACAGCAGGCGGACGCGACCCCGAAGGAGTTCAGCATGGCACTCGAACACGCCGCACCGGGCGAGCCCCGCGATGTCCGACCTTTTGGCGCGGCGCTGGCCGACCAGAAGACGGCAGCACTCTTCAAGTCGCGGCAAATCGAGGTCATGCGCCTGGTACTGCGCGCCGGCAGGAAGCTGCCGCCGCACAAGGTCCCGGGCGAGATCACCATCCAATGCATCGAAGGGACGATGGTTGTCGGTCTCGGGAGCGGTCCGCGAAGACTCGAAGCGGGGCAGATCCTCTTTCTCGAGGGCGATGCGATGCACGATGTCTCCGCGGAAACGGATGCGTCGGCGCTCGTGACGATCGTGCTGCACGATGGCTGATCTGCCGCAGATCCAGGAGGCGGATGCCTCGCGGTCGCTTGCGAACTGCTGGCCTGTCTTTGGGCCATCGTGGGCCAGGGCGTAGGTCGGCTCGTCTATTTGCCGCTGCCGCCGCCACCACCACCGCCACCGCCGCCGCCGCCGCCGCCGCCACCGCCGCCGCCACCGCCGCCGCCACCGCCGCCAGATCCGGAGCCGGAGCCACTACCACCGCCGCCACTTGAGCCACCGGAGGAGCCTGATCCGCTCGACCCACTCGACCCACTCGAGCCACTCGAGCCACTCGACCCGCTCGACCCGCTCGACCCGCTCGATCCACTCGACCCGCTCGACCCACTCGACCCGCTCGATCCACTCGACCCGCTCGACCCGCTCGACCCGCTCGACCCGCTCGATCCACTCGATCCACTCGATCCACTCGACCCGCTCGATCCACTCGACCCGCTCGATCCACTCGATCCACTCGACCCACTCGATCCACTCGATCCACTCGATCCACTCGATCCACTCGATCCACTCGATCCGCTCGATCCGCTCGATCCGCTCGACCCGCTCGATCCGCTCGACCCGCTCGATCCGCTCGATCCGCTCGATCCGTGCCCGGAGGACGAGCCGGAAGCGCTCGAACCGCCTCCCGATCCACCGCCAGGGCCTCCCGGCTCGATCAAGACCTCGTTGACAACAACGCGCCGCTGCGCATCCATGCGCCCCGTCACGCGAACGAACTGATTCACCGCGAGATACGCCGAACCGCCGCCCTTCACGATCACCTGCGGATCGAGTTGCAGGCTGGCGCCCTTGTCGAGGCTGAGCGAGCCGCCCGCCACGTCCTGCACATAGCCTTCGATGAGGACGTCTCGCACCCTGCCCAGCTGATCGGCCGTCGGATCCGGCGTCACTCGCTGAGCCAGCAGCATCTCGCCATTCCAGCGGCCGGCCACAAGCACTTCGGCGCCGCGTTCGACATTGGGCGGTGCCGCACCGGGATTCAGTTGCACGCGCGTCCCACTGACTTGCATTGCATCGTCCGTCACGGCCTCCACGCGCCCCATGATCTGCGCCATCTGCGCCCTGGAGGTCGGCGCAAGCTCCTCGATGCGCGACGCGACGAGCACGCCGTCGGATTGCCGATGGCCGCTCAGGCGCACCCAATCGCCGATCCGCTTGCCGTTCAACGCACCGGCCGGCCGCACGGTCGCTGTCTGGCCGAGCACGCGCACGGTCCCGGCGACGGCATCGATGGCTTCCATCGGCCCCACGAGCGCGTGGAGCACGGCGATCCTTTGCGCACGCAGGTCGTTGCTTGTGTGCGTCGCCCGTACCACCACCATCTGGCCCACGGCCAGGGCCCCGGCCGATGACGGCCTGCCGTTGTCCGAGACCGGCGTGCGGGCGTCGAAGTGCACCTCGACGCCGTTGACGCAAATGCTGGCGAAACCGGTCACCACGCCGACAATGCCGGTGCCGCCGATGCCACCCGTCGGGTCTCCTGCCTGCGCCGTGACGCCCGTGCCTCCGATACCGCCCGTGGCGCCTTCGCCGCCGGCGCGCGCACTGATGCCTGTGCCGCCGATGCCGCCCGTGCCCGTGCCGCTGCCGCTGCCGCTGTTGTCGCCGCCCGACGCACCTGCAGTCCGCCCGATCGGGTTCACCTGTGACGCGCCGGTCTCGCAGACGTCGGGGCCCTGCGCCCAGGCCGCCGTGGTGGCGAGCAGCATGGCGCAAGCGAGTGCACGACGGAGGCGGCTGGTCATTTCGACCCCTTTGCTTTCTTTCTCGATGCCGGCGCGCGGGCGGGGGGCGCGGCTGAATCCTCGGCGTAGAAGTAGACCCCGAAGGTCATTCGCTGGCGTTGCGAGTCTTCGCTGTTGATGCGCTTCGTCGATGCAAGCGCACTCTTGTTGACCGCGACCAGTGCCTGCATCCCCAGCGCAGCGGCCTGTTCTGCCAGTTTCGCCACCGTGTCGGCGCGCAGACCGTCGTAGTGCACGCTGCGCTCGAGAAAAGGCGGCTGGCCGCCCGCGAGGTTGTGCGCCGCGGCCGCCGCATGGTCGTGGAGGTTGTGGCCAAGATAGAAGCTCATTTCATCGAAGCCCTTGGTCGGCACGAACGCGCCGGCATTCAGGCGCACGCGCCCTTCATCGTCGATATGCACGACGCCCAGACGCAGCCATTCGTCCAGCACGACGCGCGGACGAATGTCCCGGTTCACGCGAGCCACCAGCGCCTCGAACGACAACTCGCCGCCCTCGCTTGCAAAACGGGTCAGCGGCAGGGGCGTGCCGGACCGATCGATGTACGGCCGCGCGCCCATCCACTGCGCGACCACTTGCGCGCCGAGCGAAACCACTTCGGGCACTGTTTCTTCGCCGGACTCCATCGCCTGGCGCAGCCGGCTGACTTCTTTGCGATGCACGCCGGACACGAGGCTCACCCGGCTGTCCGTGGGTGGCATGCCATCGATCCGGAAGTCACGGTCGGCGACTTCGACGAAGAGTGACTTGAGGAGCTCGCTGGCATAGGTGAACGTCACGCCGCGCGAGAGCATGAGCTTCACCAGGGGCCGCAGCGCATGAATCAGTGCGCGGACGAAAGCACGAGGCGGACTGGCATCGGAGGGGGTGGCGTCGTTGGGCATGACACGAGGGACGAAAGAGAGGTTGGGTGGTTCTTGTGGGAAATTGTCACACACATATTGACGTGGGGAAAATTCCCACATATTCTGAGACGCAGGCGTGGGCAAATTTCCCACGTCTTCAACTTACAGGAGATCGACATGGACAAGTTCAGAAGGACGGCCACTGCGAGCATCTTTGCGTTGGCTTTGGGGGTGATCGCAGGTCCCGCGATGGCGCATGGAGGTGGTGGTGGTGGTGGCGGTGGCGGCGGTGGCGGTGGCGGTGGCGGCGGTGGCGGAGGCGGTGGAGGTGGAGGTGGAGGTGGAGGTGGCAGTGGAGGTGGCAGTGGCAGTGGTGGAAGCGGCAGCGGCAGCGGGGGAGGAGGGAGCTCAGGTGGATCGGGCGGTACAAGCGGATCCAGCGGATCCAGCGGCTCCAGCGGCTCCAGCGGCTCCAGCGGATCGAGCGGATCCGGTTCCTCCGGATCGGCAACCGCAAGCAGTGGCGGAAGCGGCCACGGCGCGGGCGAGGGTGCCGGCCATGGCATCGGACACGGTGCGGACGATGCACCGGGCCACGCCGATGCCGTGGGTCCGCACGGCGTGGGTCACGGCGCCGACGATGCACCGGGCCACCGCTGATCGGGGCTCGATCGACATACTTGTAAATGACTGGCGTCCGTTGTCCGCCGCCTCGCCTGCTCGCGCGTTCAAAAGCAAAGAGGCCGTGGTTGCCTCTAAGACCATGCGAGTCAATGTGAACCTTTCTCTTCTCAAGTGTGCTGCCGCCGGTGTTGTCTCGACCTGTCTTGCGTTGATGGCGACCGCCGCCAATGCGGAAGTGAACTGGTCCGTCAACGTGGGCGTTCCCGGCGTTGTCGTCTCCGAGCCTGCACCGGTCTATGTGGCGCCAGAGCCGGTGTATGCACCGCCGCCGCCCGTCTACTACAGGCCCGCCCCCGCGGCCTACTACCGCGCGCCGCCCGCGTACTACGCGCCTGCGCCGGTCTACGAAGGTCCGGCCTACTACGACGCGCCTCCCGCGCCTGTCTACTACCGCCGCGGCGAATGGCGTCATCGCCATCACGAGCGCGGCGACTACGATCGGGACTGATGTCTGGGCGCTGTGCAGCGCCTCTGCTCAATGCGTTGCGGCTGCGCGGGTTCGGAGCGCTTCATAGAGGCGCGCCGCGGCCGCTCCCAGCCCGCTGGCGGGCCGCAACGCCCCGATGGGCGCAAGCGGATGCGCGTCGCCCCCGCGCAGATGCACGAGCCGTCCAGCGTCGAGCAAAGGCCTGACGAGATTCAGCGGCAGCAGCGCGAGCAGGTCCTGCTGCTGTAGAAGCTGCCACAGCATCGGCGCCGACCGCGTCACGATCGGGTAGGTGGCCGGCATGGCGGGAAAGCGCTCCGCGAGCTCGTCGAAGCGTCTGCGCGCCGACAGCGACGCGGGCAGCAGCAGCCAGCGATGCGAGGCCAGCGCTTTCATGCTGGGCGCGCGCGTGCGTGCCAGCGGATGGTCCGGCCTGCACACGACCACGAAGCGGTCGGCGCGCAGGGGTTCGAACATCCATCCTTCGGGCACGACCGCGGGCTCGCGGCAAATGGCCAGGTCGACCTCGCCGCGCGCGATGGCCAGCAACTGGTCTTCGCCTTCCGCCTCGTCCAGACGCACCTGGATCATCGGATGGCGCTCGCTGAATTGCGGCAGCGCATCGAGCAGCAGCCCGTGCACTGCGGAGGCCGAAGCGATCAGCCGCACGTAGCCCTCGCCCTGGTTCTGGCGCGCGGCCAGCGCGGCCGCGCCGTCGGCCAGGCCCAGCAGGAGCTGGCGCGCAACAGGCAGCAGGTCCGCGCAGGCCGCCGTGGGACGAACGCCCCGGGCGTGCCGGTCGAACAAGCGGATGTCGAGCAGGGCTTCGAGATAGGCCAGCGTCTGGGTCACCGACGACTGCGTCATGCCGATCGCCTGCGCGGTCCGCTGCACGCTGCCCAGTTCGGCCAGGAACAGCAGCACCTGGATGTGCCGGAACTTGCCGCGCGCCAGCAGGCGATTGAGCAGGGCGGAGGGCGTTTGCATGAGGATTCGGGAAGTCTAATGGCTTGGGCCGATTATTAATTTGTCACCGATACCTTGCTCTGGCGAAGATGCGTGCTGCGGGCCACGTACCTGCAGCCGCTTCGGCGGCGTTCAACAGTTGGAGACACCATGAAGCCCCTCATTCGCGTCGTTCGCGCCGTGGCCGCCACGGCGCTCGTCTTTCAGGCACTCGCCTGTGGTGCGGTCTCCGCGCAGCCTGCGGACTGGCCGTCGCGCCCCATCAAGATCGTGGTCCCCGCACCGGCCGGCGGCCCCTACGACCGCACGATCCGTCCGGTCGCGCAGCGGATGGCGCAGGCGCTCAAGCAGCCGGTGGTGATCGACAACCGCCCGAGTGCCGGCAATGTGGTCGGCACGCAGGTCGGCGCCAGCGCGCCGCCCGACGGCTACACACTCACGATGACGGGGATGCTCAACACCATCGCGCAGAGCATGTATGACAACCTGTCCTTCGACATCGTCAAGGACTTCGAGCACATCGGGGTCATCGGCGAAGGTGCGCAATGGCTGGTGGTGCGCAGCGACGCGGGCATCTCGAGCCTGCAGGACCTGGTGCAGCAGGCGCGCCGCGAGCCGGGCAAGATCAACTATGCGAGCTCGGGTGCGGGCAGCACCGGCCACCTGGTCATGGAGCAGCTCCAGCGTGCGGCGCAGATCCAGCTCACCCATGTGCCCTACAAGGGCGCTGCACCGGCGCTGCAGGATGTGCTGGCCGGCGTGGTCTCGGTGATCGTCGTGCCGCCGACGTCGGTGGCGCCGATGGTCCAGAGCGGCAAGCTGAAAGTGCTGGCCACGTCGAGTGCCGCGCGTGTGCCCGGCGCACCCGACGTGCCCACCTTCGCGGAGCTCGGCTACAAGCAGCTCACGGTGACTTCCTGGGTCGGCCTCTCCGCACCGAAGGGAACGCCCAAGCCCGTCGTCGACAAGGTGCACGACGCGCTCGAAGTGGCACTCAAGGACCCGGCAGTGCTCAAGCAGCTCGAAGCCGAAGGCTTGACCGCTCTCGGCGGCACGTCGGCGCAGTACGCGCGGATGGTGCGCGCCGACACCGAGCGCTGGGGCCAACTGGTGCGCAGTCTCAATCTCAAAGCCAACTGATCCGACACGCCATGCCATTCGCCGATTCGCGGGACCGCCGCCTCTACTACGAACGCCACGGGCAGGGGCCGGCCGTGCTCTTCCTGCACGGGGCCGGCTCGAACGCCGCCACATGGTGGCAGCAGTTGCCGGTGTTCAGTCCCCACCGCACCTGCCTCACGATGGATATCCGCTGCTTCGGTCGGTCGGTGGCGCCGCTGGATGAGTTCTCCCTGGAGAACTTCGTTGCCGACGTGATCGCCGTCCTCGACCGCGAGCACATCGATCAGGTGAGCATCGTGGGACAGTCGCTGGGCGGGATGATCGGCCTGAAGACGGCGCTGACGCATCCGCAGCGCGTGGCCGCGTTCGTGGCCTGCGACAGTTCGCTCGCCATCGATCATCCGGGGCTGCTCGGCATCCTGGAAAAGCGCCAGATCAGCCAGCGCGCGGCCTCCATCGAGCAGCGTTCGCTGGGCCGCTGGTTTCTCGAGACGCATCCCGACAAGGCGGCGCTCTACGCGCAGATCAATCACTTCAACCCCAGCACGCATTCGGTCGCTGCGGCGGATTGGGGCGCCACGCTCGCTTCCTTGATGCAGCCCGGCCGCGTGATCCCCATGGCCGCGTTGCGCGACGTGCACTGCCCGACGCTGCTGCTTGTGGGCAGCGAAGACCCCATCGTTCCTGTGTCCGTCGTGAACGAGCTGACCGGCTGGATCCCCGGCAGCGAAGTCGTGGTGGTCGCCGATGCGGGGCACTCGACCTATTTCGAGAAGCCGGTGGAGTTCAACCGACACGTGCTCGATTTCCTCGGCCGTCGTGTCAAATAGCCATTGCCTCACCAAGCCAATCACAAGAAGGAGACAAGGCAATGATCCAGCGGAAGAGTCTGGGCCCGGCGCTGTGCCTCGCGGCCCTGGGCCTTGCGGCGCATGCGCAGAACGTCGGCAGCTTCAGGGACGCCGGCAAGTCGGCGGCGAACTACACCAATCCGGTCGCCACGTCGACGGGCGACTGCGCGAAGCTCGGGCAACAGGTGGTGTCGGTCGACGGAGCGCGGATGACCGTCCTCACCTCGGAAGTCATGACGGCCGCGCAGGGCGTGCCCGACTTCTGCCGCATCGTCGCGATGCTCGACCCTGAAGTGCTGATCGAAGTCGCGCTGCCCATGCGGTGGAACGGCCGCCTCTACATGCGCGGCAACGGCGGCTATGCCGGCGAGCGGATCGACGCGCCCAACCGCGCGGCCTTGCGCGACGAAGCGCTCAAGCGGGGCTTCGTGGCGGCGCAGACGAACACCGGCCACGACGCCGTTGCCCAGCCGCTCGGCACCTTCGCGCAGAACAATCTCGCCAGGCTCGTCGACTACAGCCATCGCGCGGTTCACCTGACCGCCCAGGCATCCAAGGACCTGGCGGCCGCGTTCTATGGACGCAAGCCCGCCAGGTCGTATTTCGACGGCTGCTCGACCGGGGGGCGGCAGGGGCTGATGTCCGCACAGCGCTATCCGGCCGATTTCGACGGCATCGCTGCGGGCGCGCCGGTGCTCAACTTCACCGGGACGATGTATGACTACGTGTCGTACGCACCGCTGGTGAGCAAGGCGGGCTTCACCTCGGCGCAGCTTTCGGAGATCGGCCGCGCCATCGTCGCGAAGTGCGACGCGGCCGACGGGCTGCAGGACGGCGTGATCAACGATCCGCGCCAGTGCAGGATCAATCCGAGGACCGACCTGCAGGGCCTCAGCGAAGCGCAGATCGCGGCGCTGGAGGCGGTGCACGCCGACATGCAGCACAAGGGCAAGAGCGTGTTCCCGGCGTGGCCCTGGGGCTCGGAGGCACCCGACACCAACGGGATCAGCGGCTGGGCCGAGTGGTTCGTGTCCATTCCACCGCCGCCCCCGCCGCCGGGGGCGCGCCTTGCATCCGTCGGGCAGGCCTTGCCGCCCGGCGAAACGCGCCAGAGCGCCTACGCGCAGACCTTCCTGCGCTACTTCGCCGATCAGCCCGCGAGCCGTCCGGATGCCGACTGGCGCACGTTCAACCTCGACGAGGGCTATCGGTCCACGAGCTTCATGAGCCAGATGCTGGATGCTCGCAATCCCGACCTCGGCGCGTTCAAGGCGCGTGGCGGAAAGATGATCACCTATCACGGCTGGGCCGACCCGGCGCTCAATCCGATGATGACCATCGGCTACTACGAGGAGGCCGGTCGTGCCACCGTCAAGCTCGACGACAGCTATCGCCTGTTCATGGCTCCGGGCATGCAGCACTGCGGGAACGGGAACGCACCGAACGTGCTCGATGCGGTGACCGCCGTCATCGACTGGGTCGAGGCGGGCCGGGCGCCGGCTTCGCTCATCGCCGTGCAACAGCGGCCCGACGGGTCGGAGCGAAGCCGGCCGCTGTGTCCTTATCCGCAGTCTGCGCAATATGTCGGGGGAGATGCGGACAAGGCAGCGAGCTTCGCGTGCCGGTGAGGGAATTTGAGTGCGACGGCGCAATGCCCGCGGCGTCGTGTTGACACATGTCGGCCAGCGCCTCTATGTTCGGCGCTGGACACCGCCGACGTCATGTCAACTTCATCCCCACCTTGCACCGCCGCCGAAGCGCTGACCCGCCTTCAGGAAGGCAACGAGCGTTTCATCCAGGGCCGCGCGCGTTTTCCGACGGTCCAGAAGGAAGTCCTGGCCGAACTCGCCAAGGGACAGCAGCCGTTCGCGACCATCCTCGGATGCAGCGACAGCCGGGTGCCGCCCGAACTGGTCTTCGACGCCTCCTTCGGCGAGCTGTTCGTCATCCGCGTGGCGGGCAACGTCCTCGGGCCGAGCATTCTCGGCACGCTGCAGTACGCCGGCTCGCACCTGAAGACACCGCTGTTCGTCGTGCTGGGGCACGAGGGGTGCGGCGCGGTGGAAGCCGCGATCGGTTCGCGGTTCCACGGTGCCCGGCAGAAAAGCAGGATCGAGATCCTGCTCGAGGACATCGAGCCGGCCCTCGAAGGTCTCGATGGCACGCTGCCCCGCATGACGCTGCTCCATCAGGCCGTCGAGGCGAACGTGCGCCACACCGTGCGAGCCTTGCGCGCCACCCCGGAAGCCCAGGCGCGCGAGCGCGAAGGCGTGATGAAACTCGTTGGCGCCGTCTACGAACTGCAGACCGGCCGCGTGCGCTTCCTGGAGCCGGACGAATAGCGTTGCATCGCGACGAGACGCTGCAATTCGTTCGCGCGAACGTATCGACGTGCTGAGGCCAACAATTCAAGCGATCAAGCTCTGGATCTGGGCGGCGATCGCCGGCGCACTGGGCGCCGCATCGACGATCGGCTTTCGCTGGCTGACGCAGCAGGTCGAGTGGCTGGCGACCGGGCACACCGGCGGACTCGTGGAGACGGCCATCTCGCTGTCGGCCTGGCATCGCGCGGCGGTCTGCGCCGTCGGCGGCCTGCTGGCCGGGCTCGTGTTGCATTGGGGCGGCCGATGGGCCGCGAAGGGCCCGCGTGGCGATCGCAATCTCGACTACATCGAGGCCGCACGCGCCGGCCGCGTCGACCTGAACGACCGCACGACCTTCACCCGCACGCTGTCGGCGTTGTTCTCGATCGGAACGGGTGCAGCGATCGGGCGCGAGGGTCCGATGGTGCAGCTCGCGGCCTGGGTGAGTTCATGGCTGGCGCGCTGGGTGGCCCTGTCGCCCGAGCAGCGCAACACCATCATGGTCTGCGGCATCGCCTCGGGCATCGGGTCCGCGTATCACGCACCGATTGCCGGCGTGGTGTTCGTGCTCGAACTGGCGCTGGGGTTCTTCGCGCGCAGCACGGTCGCGCCGGTGCTGATCGCATCCGCGACGGCGAGTGCGCTGATCTACTGGCTGGTCGAGCCCACGCCTCTGTACGTCCTGTCGGGCAAGCCGGTGCTGCCGACGGGACTGGGCGTCGCGCTGTTGTCCGGCATCGTGTTCGGCGGCATCGGATGGGTATGGCTCGGTCTCCTCGACAAGACGCGCGATCTCTTCGCGCGAATCAAGTCGATGCCGATCCGGCTGGGCATCGGCGGCGTGCTGGTGGGGCTGATCTCGGCGGCGATTCCCCAGGTCTGGGGCAATGGCTACAGCGTCGTCTCGCAGGTGCTCCAGGGCGAGCACCTGTGGCAGTGGCTGGCTGTGATCCTCGTCGCCAAGGTCGCGGCGACCGCGCTGAGCTCAGGCAGCGGTGCTATCGGCGGCGTGTTCACGCCTTCGCTGTTCGTCGGCGCAACCGCCGGCAGCGTGCTGGCCCAGATCGCTGCGAGCTGGATGCCGGTGGCATGGGTCGGCGATCCGCGCGCGTTCGCGGTGGTGGGGATGGCGGCCGTGCTGGCCGCGGTGACGCATGCCCCCTTGATGTCCATCGTCATGGTGCTGGAGATGACGGACCAGTTCCAGCTCACGGTGCCGGTCATGCTCGCGTGCGGGGTGGCGCACGCGATCAGCACGCAGTTCGGAGCGAAGCCGATCTACGGCAATCCGATTGAAGCCCGGAGCGGATAGCCCCCTGCGTCAGGCGAACGCGCGAGCGGGTGCTGCGCGAAGTCCGCGGCGCGTCTCGCCGGCCCTGGTGCCTAGTTGCCGACGCGCACGGCCGCAAAGACGAGCGACCCGAGCACCACGGCGATGGCGGTGACGACGGCCAGGCGGTTGGCGAAAAGGCGACGCATCGGGACCTCCTGATTCAGTTGGTTTTCCAGTGTCCCGCCGGCGCGAGGCGATGGCAAGCCGAACGAATCGGACGCAGAGCCCTGCGGGACAATACGGCGCATGAACGGACACCCCAAGCCATCGAAGCGCGTCTGGATCGACACCGACATGGGCTTCGACGATCTCGCCGCCGTGCTCACGGTCGCGCGGACGCCGCCCTGGCGCGTGGACGGCATGTCGCTCGTCGCCGGCAACGCACCGCTCGACATGGTGATCGACAACGCGCTGCGGGCTGCCGCTCTCTTCGAATGGGAGTTCCCGATCCACGCAGGCAGTGCGCAGCCGATCGCAAGCGAACTGGTCACGGCGCAGAACATCCTCGGCGCGGATGCCATGGCCTCGGCGGGTCGCAGCCTGCCGAAGACGCGGGCGGCGCTGGCGTCGGGCGATGCGGTGGCCGCGCTTGGGGACTATCTTGAGTCCACCTCCGAGCCGGCCACGGTGCTGGCGCTGGGCCCGCTCACCAATCTCGCGCTCGTGCTGCAGGGGCGCCCCGCGCTTGCAGCGCGGATCGGCCGGCTCCTGTGGATGGGCGGCAGTGCCGGGCCGGGCAACCACACCGCGGCGGCGGAATTCAACGCCGCGGTGGACCCGGAAGCGATCAATGTCGTGCTCGATGCGGGCGTTTCGCTGCACATGGTCGGGCTCGATGCATGCCGGCAGGTACGCGTGCACGCGAGCGATGCCGAAGCGCTGCGGGCGCTCGGCTCCGACAAGGCCGAGGTGCTGGCCGACCTGCTGCTCGGCTACGTGCGCATCGCGAGCCCCGCGGGCGCGCTGCCGATGTCGCTCTATGACCCGACGGCCGCGGCTGTGCTGGTCGCGCCCGAGGGGATGAGCTTCCGGCCGGCGCATGTGGTGGCCGAATGCAAGGGCGAGCACACCCGCGGCATGACGGTGGTCGAATGGCGCGTACCGAGGCGTGCCCAGCCCAATGCACAGGTGGCCAGTGTGGCCGACGAGCCATTGCTGCGTCGCGTGGTGCTGGATGCGCTCGCGCGCGCTGCCAGCTGATCAAGGCCGGCGCCGGGCCGCCCCAAGGCGGCCTGCGGCCCCCTTGGGGGGCAGCGACTCACACGCAGTGGGGGAGCGTGGGGGCTATTCCCGCAGCACCCAGCCGTCGGGCACGGCTTTCAGCAAGGGACTCTCGAACACGCCGACCACCCGCGTGGCGCGTTCGGCGCCGAGTCGCTCGATCCAGCGGCGGCCCTGCAGCATCGCGACGCCGCACGCGACCACCTGGCCGCCCAGCGACTCGATGAGGTTCCACGCCGCGAGCAAGGTCGTGCCCGTGCTGACGGCGTCGTCGACCAGCACGAGCCGTTTGCCGTCGATCAGCGGTCGGAGGTTGGGGTCGAGGTAGATGCGCTTGCCCGGCGTCGGCGAAGTGATCGAATGCACCGCGGCGGACAGCGCTTCGTCATACCAGAACTTGCGCGAGTAGCCCATCGGCACATAGCGCGCATGACCGAGCGCCCGCGCCACGACGGGCGCGAGCGCGAGCCCGAGCGTGGGCAGCCCGATCACCAGTTCGGGCGCATGTACCGACAGGCGTTCGGCCAGCATCGCGCCCAGCGTGTCGACAACCTCCAGCGACGCGTGATTGACCAGCAGCGAAGCGACGGCATGCGAGGGCTCGTTGGCAAGCTGCCGGATCGGCAGCACGAGCACCCGCCCGTCCGGCAGGCGTGCCGGGTAGCCGAACTGCCAGGGCGCCTCCATCCGATCGACCACGTTGGCCGGAACAATGTGCTGCCAATAGCCGGTGGTGGGTTCGGTGAAGTGACGGTTCATGGCGAGGTCAGAACGCTTCGAGCTGGCGCGACGGATCGGGAATCGGCGTGGCAGCCAGCAATCGCTGGGTGTAGGGATCGCGCGGCGCGTTGAGCACGATGTCCGCATCGCCGCTTTCCACCACGCGGCCCTGGTGCATCACCATCACTCGGTCGGCCATGGCGCGCACCACGCCCAGGTCGTGCGTGATGAAGAGGTACGAAAGACTCCGCTCGCGCTGCAGGTCGAACATCAGCCTGAGGATCTGCGCGCGCACCGAGACGTCGAGCGCGGACACCGGCTCGTCGGCCACGATCAGCGCGGGGTTCGATGCGAGCGCGCGCGCAATGCCCACGCGCTGGCGCTGGCCGCCGGAGAGCTCGTGCGGAAGCCGGTCGCGAAAGTGCGCGGCCGGCAGTCCGACCTGATCGAGCAGTGCATCGACCTCGGCCGCCGCTGCGGGCCGGTCGAGTCCACGGTGATAGGTCAGCGGCAGCGCCACGCTCTGGCCGATGGTGCGGCGCGGATTCAGCGACCCACCGGTGTCCTGGAAGACCACCTGGACCTCGCGGCGAAAACTGCGCGCCGCTTCGCCGGACCGCGTCGCGACGTCCATGCCCTTGTAGAGGATGCTTCCTTCGCTCGGTGCGGTGAGGCCCAGCAGCATGCGGCCGAGCGTGGTCTTGCCGCTGCCGCTTTCGCCGACCAGCGCCAGCACTTCACCGGCGCCGATCGTGAGGGACACGCGATCCACCGCGCGCTGCATCTGCCGCGCGCCGAACAGCCCGCCGCTCGCGCGCACCGGAAAGAGCCGGGTCAGGTCGCGGGCTTCGAGAAGCGGTGCGTTCGTGCCTGCGTTCATGCTGACGTGACCTCGTTGCGCCGCCACGCGTCGGCCGCGATCGGCTCGTCGCTCAGGTGGCAGCGGTCGGCGCCCGCCGCGCGCGGTCGCAGCGCCGGCACCGCGCTGTCGCAAATCCCGTCGCGGGCGATCGGGCATCGCGGATGGAAACGGCACCCTGGCGGCCAGTGGCCCGCGATGGGCACGCTGCCTGGAATCGAGAACAGCGAATGCGCACGGGAGCGCGGGCTCAGGATGCTGCCCAACAGGCCCTGCGTGTAGGGATGGCGCGGCGCCGCGAAGAGCGGTGCGACTTCGTTCGACTCGACCACCTGGCCGGCGTACATCACGTTGACGCGCTGGCATGTCTCGGCCACCACCGCGAGGTCGTGCGTGATCAGCAGGATCCCGAGGTCGAGCTCCCTGCGCAGGCGCATCAGCAGCTTCAGGATGCCCGCCTGCACGGTCACGTCGAGGGCGGTGGTCGGCTCGTCGGCGATCAGCAGCGCGGGCCGCATCGCGAGCGCTGCCGCGATCAGGATGCGCTGGCGCATGCCGCCGGAGAGCTCGTGCGGGTACTGGCGCGCGACCCGCGCGGCGTTGGGCAGCTCCATCATGTCGAGCAGTTCGAGCACCCGCGCCTCCAGCCCTTCGGTGCGCCCGTGCGCACGCAGCGGCTCGGCGATCTGGCGTCCGACCGGCATCAGCGGGTCGAGGTAGCTCGTCGGGTCCTGGAAGACCATGCCCACGCGCGCGCCGCGCACCGCGCGCAGTTCGGCGGGGTTCAGCTGCGCGAGGTCGCGGCCTTCGAGGAGGACCTGTCCCGAGGCCACCCGCGCCAGCGGTGACGGGAAGAGGTTCATGATCGCGAAGGCGGTCATCGACTTGCCCGAGCCCGATTCGCCGACGAGGCCTACTGCTTCGCCGCGGCGCACCGTCAGCGACAAATCGTTTACCACCCGCAGTGCGGTCGGGCCCCGGCCAATGTCGACCGACAGGCCGCGCAGGTCGAGCAGGAGATCCGCGATGCTCATTTCGACCCCCACGCTCGGCACTTCGTGTCCTCGCTGCCCCCCGAGGGGGCGCGAGCTTGCTTGGGACGGCCCGGCGCTGCGCTCATTTCGGCCCCCTCGGATTCAGTGCATCGTTCAAGGCATCGCCGAGCACGTTGAACGACAGCACCGTGAGCGCGATGGCGAGACCCGGAAATGCCGACATCCACCACGCGCTACGCAGGTACTGCTGCGCGTCGTTGAGCATCGCGCCCCATGACACATGATTCGGGTCGCCGAGCCCGAAGAAGCTCAGGCTCGCCTCGATCAGGATCGCCATCGCGATGTCGAGCGAGCCGAGCACGACGATCGGCGCCGCCACGTTGGGCAGGATCTCGCGCACGATGATCGCGCCGTGCCCCATGCCGGCCACCCGCGCCGCATCCACGAACTGCGACTGCCCGAGCGCGGCCACCGAGGCGCGCACCACCCGTGCGAGCTGCGGCCACGAGAGCGCCGCGATGACCACGATCATCTTGAAGACGCTGGTGCCGAACAGCGCGATCACGATCAGCGCCACGACGAAGCGCGGCAGCGTCTGGAAGAACTCGGCGATGCGCATCAGGAGCGCGTCGAGCCAGCCGCCGAAGTAGCCCGCCAGCGCACCGACGATCACGCCGACGACGACCGCGCACAGGGCGCTCATGACGCCGACCGTGAGCGAGATGCGCGTGCCGAAGACCACGCGCGCCCAGATGTCGCGGCCGAGGTCGTCGGTGCCGAGCCAGTGGCCGGGCGAGAGCGGTTCGAGCAGCGAGCTGTCGCCGCCGCCGAGCGGGTCGTAGGCAGTGACCAGCGGCGCGAGGATCGCGAACGCGAAGAGCAGCGTGACAAAGACGAGCGCAAGCAGCGTCGTCGGCCGGCGCAACAGGCGTCGCCAGAAGACGGCCTTGCGAAAGGGCGTGCCCACTGCCGGGACCGCAACAGGAGTCAGTGCCGCTTCGCTCATCGAGAAACCTTCGTGCTTCGCACTGCGGCGCGAGCTTGCTTGGGGCGGCCCGGCGCTTCGCTCATGCTCTTTCGATCCGCGGATCGATCAGTCGATGAATGATGTCGGTGACGAGATTCGCGATGACCACCGTGACCGACACCATCAGCAGGATCGCCAGCATCACCGGATAGTCGCGCTTGGAGATCGATTCATACAGCAGCCGTCCGATGCCGGGCCACGCGAACACGGCCTCGATCAACGCCGAGCCTGCAAGCACGAAGCCGACGTTGTAGCCGATCACCGTCAACACCGGCGCCGCGGCATTGCGCAGCGCATGCACCACGACGACCGTCCACTCCGATGCGCCGCGCGAGCGAGAGGCCAGGATGAAGTCGGCGTTCATCACCTCCAGCATCGCGGCGCGCGTGATGCGCGTGATCAGCGTGAGATAGCGCAGCGACAGGGCGAAGGCCGGCAGCACCAGGTACGACAGATGCTGGACGAAGCCTTCGAAGCCCGGCGCCGTGCCGCGAACCGGGTTGTTGCCTTGCGAGGGCAGCCATCCCAGCCAGATCGCGAACACGAGGATCAGCAACTGGCCGAGCCAGAAATCCGGAATGGAATAGCCCGCCGACGACACCCCCTGGATCGCCGAGTCGACCAGCCCGGGGCCCGTGCGTGCAGCCGAACGCGCGGCGATGACGCCGAAGACGATGCCCAGCACGCTCGCGAAGGCGAGCGCGGTCATGGTGAGCTCCAGCGTGGCGCCCAGCCGTTCGAGGATGAGCGCCGCCACCGGCTGCTGGTTGGCGAACGAATAGCCGAAGTCGCCCTGCGCCACCTTGCCCAGGTAGCGCAGCAGCTGGATCCACAGCGGCTGGTCCAGCCCGAACTCGCGGCGCATCTGCTCGAGGTATTCGGGCGGCGCGGGAAAGTCGCCCACCAGCAGCGTGATCGGATCACCCGGCGTGAAGGCGATCAGCAGGAAGTTGAGCACCACCACCGCGAGCAGCAGCGGGATCGCGTGCAGCAGGCGCCGCAGGATGAAGGAGGACATTGACCGCGGTCAGTCCGTGCGCTTCACGCCGGCCCATTGGTCGCGGGCATCGAGCGCGGGGAACACACCCGTGAGCTTCTTGCTCGCCGTGTCGACCGTCTCTTCATCGAACAGCACCAGCGTCGGCAGGTCCTCGTTGAGGATCACCTGCAGCTCCTTGTAGAGCTTGGCGCGGACGTCGCGATCGGTGGCCGTCGCGGCGCGGCCCAGCAGGTCATCGACCTTCGGATTCGAATAGCCGCTCGCGTTGGTGTTGGGCGCGGTGCCGGTGTAGGTGTTGTACAGGCGCGTATAGCCGATGGCCGGATCGCCGGCCGAGAAGTACGAGCCCAGCATCATGTCGTAGTCGCGCTTGGCGAACACGCGGTCGTAGTACACCGAGCGTTCCAGCGGCTCCAGCTTCACTTCGAGGCCGATCTGGCGGAGGTTGTCCTGGATGATCTGCGCCTGTGCGCGCATCTGCGCACGGCTCGCGTCGAAGGGCATGCGCACCGTCGTGCTGCCGGCCTTGGCGCCGGCCTTCTCGAACAGGGCCTTGGCGCGCGCAGGATCGAGCGGGTACTTCTTCGCGTAGCTCACCTCATCGTTGAAGAGCCACTTGAAACCATCGCCGAAGGCACCCGCGCCCGGTCGGGCGATACCGTTCATGGCCTGCTTGACGAGCCGCTGCCGGTCGATCGCCAGGGCCGCGGCATGGCGCGCCTCGATCTTCGAGAACAGCGGTGACTGCGTGTTGAACATCAGGAAGTAGACCGCCGGGATGTTCACGCCGCGGCGCGGCGCCAGGTTCTTGTCCGCGAGGATGCGGGGCACTTCGGGCTTGGGCGTGTAGAAGTCGAGCAGCTCGTCGATCTCGCCGGTCTGCAATGCGGGCACCCGGTTGGCCGCCTGTGGAATCACCTGGAAGATGATCGATTCGAGAAAGGGCTTGTCGCCGTCCCAGTACTGGTCGTTGCGCACGAGCTTGATGCTGGCCCCGCGCTTCCATTCGCCGAACTTGAAAGGACCGGTGCCCACCGGCTTCTGGTTGGCCGGGTTGGTGCCGATGTTGCTGCCCTCGTAGAGGTGGCGAGGGAGGATGGGCGCATCGAACACCGTCATCTGCGACAGCAGGGGGGCGTAAGGCTTCTGCAACCTGACCACCACGGTCAGCGCGTCGGGCGTGTCGACCTCGACGCCGAGGTTCTTGAACACCGGAGCCGCGCGCGGATGCAGCTTGCCGATGACTTCCATCAGGGTGAACTTGACGTCGGCGCTCGTGAAGTCCTTGCCGTCATGCCACTTCACGCCCGGGCGCAATGTGAAGCGGTAGGTCTTGCCGTCGGGCGACACCGTCCATGCGGTGGCGAGCGAGGGCTTCGCGTTGTATTGAGGATCGAGCCATACCAGGCCTTCGAGGATCTTGGCCGAGACATCGCCGGCCGCGAAGTCGGTGGTCGTGCCGAGGTTCAGCGTCGGCGGATCGGCGTCGATGGCGAGCACCGCGGTTCCCTTGCCGGTGGCCGCGCGGCCGTAGCGCGTGGTGGCGAGGCCGCCGGCGGCGGCAAGCGCGCCGAGGGTCAGCTGGCGGCGGGTCAGGCGAGGGAGCGTGGGGTTCTTCAAATGATCAGTCATCGTCGGGGACATTCCTGCGGAGCCGCTTTCCGAAGCAATATCGAGGCCATCGCGGCAGCCCGCATTATTGGCGTGGAAAATGCGATCCCAGTGCGTTGAAGGCGGCTCCCCGATGATTTCAGTTCCCATCCATCCAGGCATCCGGGCCTCGACCGAGGAGATGGTCGGCCTGCGGCGGCAGATCCATGCGAATCCCGAACTCGGCTACGAGGAGTTCCAGACCAGCGAGCTGGTGGCCGAGCGCCTCGCGCGATGGGGCTACACGGTCCATCGCGGCATCGGCGGCACCGGCGTGGTGGGCACGCTCACAGTCGGCGATGGGGCCAGGCGGCTGGGGCTGCGCGCCGACATGGATGCCCTCCCGATGACCGAAACCACGGGCCTCGCGTGGGCCAGCCGCAAGCCGGGCGCCATGCATGCGTGCGGCCACGACGGACACACCGCCACCTTGCTCGCTGCGGCGCAACTGCTGGCGGTCACCAAGGGTTTCAATGGCACGCTCAACCTCATCTTCCAGCCCGCCGAGGAAGGCCTGATGGGCGCGAAGAAGATGGTCGAAGAGGGCCTCTTCGAACGCTTCCCGTGCGATGCGGTGTACGCCTATCACAACGAGCCCGGCTTTCCCGCCGGGCAGTTCGGTTTTCTGCCGGGCGTGATCTACAGCTCTTCGGACACCGCCGTGATCACCATCGAAGGCAAGGGCGGCCATGGGGCGATGCCGCATACGACGGTCGATCCGATCATGGTCGCGGCGCACCTGATCCTCGCGCTGCAGACGCTGGTGTCGCGCGAGGTCGATCCCAACGACATGGCGGTCGTCACGGTGGGCGCAATGAGCGCCGGCAAGGCGCCCAACGTCATCCCCGCCAGCGCGGAACTCAAGCTGTCGATCCGCGCGCGAAAGCCGGAGGTGCGGGCCTTCCTGCGCGACCGGATCATCGCGATGGCGCAAGGCCAGGCCGCGGTGCATGGCGCCACCGCCACCGTCGATTACCAGTGGAAGATGCCGCCCTGCGTGAACGACGAGGCCGCGACCGCGTTCGCACGTCAGGTGGCGCTCGCATCGATGGGCGAGAAGGCGCTGATCCCCGACATGGCGCCGCTGCAGGCCAGCGACGATTTCGCGTTCATGCTGAATGCGGTGCCGGGCAGCTACTTCATCGTCGGCAACGGCGACGGCAAGCCCGGCAGCGGACCGGGCTGCATGGTGCACAACACGGGGTACGACTTCAACGACGAGATCCTGCCGAGTACGGCGAGCTACTGGGTCTCGCTCGTGCAGGCCTATCTGCGCTGAGGTCGGACGGCGCGTGGCGGCTCCGGCACTCGACGGTGCGTGAGGCGCAGCCGATGAGAATGTCGCGCCTTCACTGCGCTTCTCCGCTGCGCCGTGCGCGAAGCTCTCTGTCCTAGAAGTCCTCGAGCGCCATCTCCACGATCGCCTCCGAGCCCGAGACGATGCTGTCGCGCAGGCCCGGCACGCGGGTGAGGATGTGATCGGCATAGAAGCGCGCCACGGTGATCTTGCTGCGCATGAACGCCGGATCGTCGCCAGCGGCGAGGCGGTCTTCCGCCGCGAGAAGCGAGCGCCCCAGTTGCCAGCCGACCGCGAGCTGGCCGGTGAGCAGCAGATAGGGCACCGAGCCGGCGAACACCGCATTCGGGTCGGACTTGAAACGTGCCAGTACCCAGTCGACGACCTCGAGGAAGGCCTCCCGGCCCACGGCCAGGCGCTGGGCCATCGCTTGTGCGGCATCGCTGTCGCGTTGACGCAGCTGGGCTTCCACCGCCGCGACCTCTTCGGCAAAGGCGCGTGCCACGGCACCACCGTCGCGCACCGTCTTGCGGCCCACGAGGTCGTTGGCCTGGATCGCGGTGGTGCCCTCGTAGATGGTCAGGATGCGCGCGTCGCGGTAGTGCTGCGCGGCGCCGGTCTCCTCGATGAAGCCCATGCCGCCATGCACCTGCACGCCCAGGCTCGTGACTTCCTGGCTCATTTCCGTCGAGTAGCCCTTGACCAGCGGCACCAGGAACTCGTAGAGCGCCTGTTCGCGGCGGCGCACATCGGCCTGCGGATGCGCATGCGCCGCGTCGCCGGCTGCGGCCGCGGCAATGGCCAGCGCGCGGCAGCCTTCGGTCTGGGCGCGCATCGTGAGCAGCATGCGCTGCACGTCCGGGTGGTGGACGATCGGCGCCGCGCCGGGCAGCGACCCATCTACCGGGCGCGACTGGACGCGCTCGCGTGCATAGGCCGCCGCGAGCTGGCGCGCACGCTCTGCCACCGCGATGCCCTGCAGGCCGACCGCGTAGCGGGCCGCGTTCATCATCACGAACATGTACTCCAGGCCGCGGTTCTCCTCGCCTACCAGGTAGCCGATGGCGCCGGCACCGCTGCGGTCCGCGATGCTCCCCGCGGTGCCGTCGCCGAACTGCAGGACGGCGGTCGGGCTGGCCTTGATGCCGAGCTTGTGCTCGATGCTCACGCATTGCACGTCGTTGCGCTCGCCGAGCGTGCCGTCCGCGCTCACCAAAAACTTCGGCACCACGAACAGCGAGATGCCCTTGACGCCCTCGGGTGCGCCGGGCAGGCGCGCGAGCACGAGATGGACGATGTTCTGCGCCATGTCATGGTCGCCGTAGGTGATGAAGATCTTGGTGCCGAACACCTTGTAAGTGCCGTCGCGCTGCGGCTCGGCGCGGGTGCGAACCAGTGCCAGATCGCTGCCGGCCTGCGGCTCGGTGAGGTTCATGGTGCCGGTCCATTCGCCCGAGATCATGCGGGGCAGGTAGAGCTCCTTCAGTGCCTGGGAACCTGCGGTCAGCAGCGCCTCGATGGCGCCGTCGGTCAGGATCGCGCACAGCGCGAAGCTCAGGTTGGCGCTGTTGAGCATCTCGGCGCAGGCGGCCGAGATGGTCCTCGGGAGCGCCTGCCCGCCGAACTCGGCGGGGTGCTGCAGGCCCTGCCAGCCACCCTCGCCGAACTGCCGGTAGGCGTCGGCGAAGCCCGGCGTGGTGGTGACGCGGCCGTCCTGCCACCAGGAAGGTTGCCTGTCGCCGGCGGCGTTGAGCGGCGCGATCACGCCTTCGGTGAAGCGGGCGCATTCCTCCAGCACGGCCTGTGCGGTATCGATGCCGGCGTCCTCGAAGCCGGGCAGGGTGGCGATGCGCTCGATGCCGGCCAGTTCGTTCATGCAGAACAGCATGTCTTTGACGGGCGCCTGGTAGGTCATGGTGGTGTGTCCTCGAATGTTCGTGATGGAGGGGCTCGACGCGCAGCAAGCACTGCACATTGGCGATACGGAATTCTGGGCGGCGAACCGGTCTGGGGCCCCCTCCATGGCGGAGGGGGCCGCCCGAACGGCCGGAGGATAGATTTGCCCACTGGCGCGATCGGCTTTCCCTGAATACGCAGGGTCGGCGCGGCGGCCGGAATGAAGGGAACCTGTTACATGGATGTGTCCGAGTCGATGGTCGTACCGAAGGGCGCGAAGGGCGCGATTGCAACGCGCCCGATGACGGTCGAGGTCTTCTTCGATTTCGTCTGCCCGTGGTGCCTGATCGGCAAGCGCCAGTTCGACGCGGCGGTGCGCAAACTGGCCGAACTGCGGCCCGACGCGCAGCCCCATGTCGTCTGGCGCTCGCATGCCTTGCTTCCCGACACGCCCGTCGGCGGCGTGCCCTACCAGGCTTTCTATGTGGCACGCCTCGGCAGTCCCGAAGCCGTCACACGGCGCCGCGCCCAGGTGCAGCAGGCCGGGACCGCCGCGGGAGTGCAATTCGCCTTCGATCGGATCGAGCTGCTGCCGAACACCGCCAAGGCGCATGCGTGGGTTGCGCGCACCGCCCAGGCCCAGCAGGCAAAGTTCATCGATCGCATCTTCACGGCCTATTTCCTCGAAGGCGAAGACATTGGCGATGAGTCCGTGCTCGAGCGACTGGCGCTGGAATGCGCGCTGCAGACCGAGATTCGCGGCGCCGATGAAGAGCGTCCTGCCGGCGCGCGGTATGCGGTCCCCGGTGTGCCCTTCTTCGTGTTCGAC
Source organism: Variovorax ureilyticus (assembly GCF_037889935.1). Taxonomy (NCBI): domain Bacteria; kingdom Pseudomonadati; phylum Pseudomonadota; class Betaproteobacteria; order Burkholderiales; family Comamonadaceae; genus Variovorax; species Variovorax ureilyticus. The sequence goes on along the minus strand of NZ_JBBKZU010000007.1, from coordinate 40,186 downwards.
GGGAGGCTGGCCCTGTCGGGCGCGGCCACGGCCGACGCGATGCTGGACGTCCTGCTGCAGGCGCTTGGCGCTTAGTTGAAGGTCGTCAACGGGTACGCACGCAGACGGGATGTCGGTGCCGCGCGACAGTCGATGAAGCTCACGCGCTCCGTGCGAAATTTATCGGGCGCAGTTCGTTGGCGCGTCGCAGAATTTCGTCATGTCATCGCCCTACAAAGAGCCGCTGTGGTATCGCTGCGCGTGGTGGGTGCCCGGCGTCGCAACGGCAATCGCGCTGGTACTCGCCGTGACGGCCCTGTGGCCTCGCGAGCACGACGTTCTTCTGATCGCTGCGATCCTTTGCGCGCTGCCGTGGTCGCTTGCCATGCTTGCTTTCGATCTGAGCGGAGGTTTTGCCGACCGCGCTGCTCTGGTTGTCTGCACCGGGCTGTTCGCCAACGTCGCGCTGCTGTGGGGCGCCGCGGCGTTGCTCCGGTCGCGGTACAGCGATCGCATGAGCCGCTCGGCAGTGGGAAGCACTGCCGTGGCCGCCGATCACTGAGCCAATTGGCAGTCAGGCCCCATGCAGCTTTGAATGTCCGGAGCCATTAAGCTTGCGGACTCATTCAACTGAAAGGGCCAGTTCCATGGCGAATAGTTACGCGGAGATTCAGAAGAAGATTGCCGCACTGCAGAAAGAAGCGGACGCGGCATTGGCGAGGGAAGTGGCCGGAGTCATTGACCGTATTCGAGTGGCGATTACTCATTACGGTTTGACGCCCGATCAGCTCTTCGGAAGAACCGCGACAAAGCCCACCAAGGAACGTGCCGCGAAAGTCCCCGGGCAGAAGAAGCAAGGCCGAATTGCTTACGGCGATGGGCAGGGCAACACCTGGGGCGGCTGGGGCAAGCGGCCGACCTGGCTACGCGAAGCTCTGGCTGCCGGAAAGAAACTCGAGGACTTTCAAGTGAGTGCGCAGGCTACAAAGCCTGCCACCAGAAAGAACATGAAGAAGCGGCGGCCTTCCGGTGTTCTCTACAGCGACGGTGCGGGTCATTCGTGGACCGGCCGGGGCCCGCAGCCACGCTGGCTCAAAGAGGCCATTGCAGAAGGAAAGACGCTGGAGCAAATGAGAAGCCAGAGCTCGTAAGAAAGCCAAGGTGCAGGCCGAAGGCACGCATCCTCTCGGGCCGTTGGTCCGCTCCGCGGTGGGCGACCCGCCGATTCGCGCGCGTTTGGGCATGGGCGCAAAGGAACGATAGCAAGCGACATGAAGGCACAGCAACGCGATACCCTCATCGACACACTGAAGGCTCGGTTCGAGCGGAACATGCACAGGCACACAGGGGTCGACTGGGCCGATGTCCATGGTCGCTTGCGAAACCACCCCGAGAAGCTGAGGTCGCTCTTCGAGATGGAAACGACGGGGGGCGAACCCGATGTCATCGGGGTCGCGGACGATGGCGGTGCCTATCTGTTCTTCGACTGCGCCAGCGAAAGCCCGGAGGGGCGCAGAAGCCTGTGCTACGACGCAGAAGCCTTGAGATCCCGCAAGCAGAACAAGCCGCGGGACAACGCCGTCGACATGGCTGCGGCCATGGGCGTTTCGTTGCTGACGGAGACGCAATACCGCGAGCTTCAGAAGCTCGGGGAGTTCGACATGAAGACGTCCAGCTGGGTGGCGACGCCGCCCGAAGTCAGAGAACTCGGTGGTGCTCTTTTCTGCGACAGGCGTTACGGCAAGGTCTTCGTCTACCACAACGGGGCCGAGTCCTACTACGCAGCGCGCGGATTCAGGGGCTCGCTGAGCGTCTGAGCCTCGGCCTTCGCGCGCTCACTTCCTGCAGTCCCCTCCGATCGATACCGAGCCGTCCTTGCATTCGGTCAGGATGCCGTCGTTGCTGCGCCCGGACGGTGACGAGGGGGGAGAGGAGGAGGAGGTGGTGGCCTCCGCTTCGTAGACGATCTTCCGGGTACCACGCTCGCAGGTGCCGACGACCTTGCCGCGGGCCGCGGCATCGGCCGTCACCGTGGTGAGCGTGAAGCGCGTGACGCCGGCGCTGCGAATCTTCGCGTCGATCTGGGCCGCGATGTCGTCGCAATTGCTGGCGGCGCTTGCGAAACCGGCACAGGCCGACAGGGCGATGGAGAACAGGGATCGCTTCAGCATCGGAGCTTGCCTCCCGGAGCGCGCTTGGCTGGGAGGGGCAGTGTAGCCCTGCCGCCTTCCGCGCGTCTTGCCGATCCGGCCATCGTGAACCGCAGATGGGCAAAGAAAAACCCGCCGGAGCGGGTTAACAGCAGCCCTCGAGGGAGGGAGGGGGGAGGAGAAAAGCGGGCTGCCGGGGATGAGTCTGTGCCGCGCGCCTTAGGCGGAACTTAAGCGGTGTCCGGACCCGATGCGATCCCTGGACAGGTTCCCGCCAGGATCCGCCCGACGAGGGTCATCGGGCCGCGGTAGCGACGGCGGTGGTGGCGCCGGCCAGTAAATCGAGCGTTGCAGAGCCCGCGCTGATGGACGTCGCCGCCTCGGCGAGTCGCAGTTCGCCCTTCGCGGCCTCGCCGTCGATGACGCCCGCCGCGCAAGCCAAGGTCACTGCGCCGGCCAAGATGAAGTTCCATGTCGTGTTCATTGCTGCCTCCGTGTGACGAGAGTTTGGGGCATATCACCCGGGCGAAAACGCGGCAGTTGGAACAGTAGTGTTCAGCGTCCGGAAACAATGGCCTGCCGCTTCGCCCCACGCTGGGCTGGACGGGCGATCGACGCGGCTCATCGCGCCCGAATTCAGCGCGGGCGTCTACAGGGGCTGGAGAAGTCAAGGCTGCTTTTTCCCCGTCGCCGGTGGATGACCTTGTGGATAACGGGATGAGCATCTCGCCGGAGCCGCGCCCAGCTTGGCTTCGACTGCGATGCTCAAGCAAAGAGCAGCGCGGAAGAATTTTTCGCCCGGAGCTCTGGTTCTCGAAGCGTGGCGGCCTGCAACAATTTGTTGCTAAAGTCCCCGCGCAATGGACCGACAAAACGAAGCGCTGCGGTGGCGCCTGCTAACACTGTTGTTCGCGATCCTGGGTCTCTCGTGGAGCATCTCGGCACATGCCGTGACAGTGATCGAAGAGGCTGCGCTCACGCTGACCCTGCAGGGCCAGGCGCCAGCCCGCGCCGAAACGCCGAACACCGTGGTCCTGCCCTATCACTGGGACCAACGGCAGGGGGCAGTCGACGGGGAGGCCCGTTTTGCGTTCGACCTGCCCGTGGCCGATCCCGCCGTTCCGATGGCGCTCTTCGTGCCCCGCTTGGGCAACAGTTTCCGCGTGTCCGTGGACGGACGGGAACTCGCGCGTTTCGGCGCCATTCCGCCCGGGCCCTACGACGACGCTTCCTTCGCGCCGCAGTACTTCGAACTGCCGCCTTCGCGCTCGGCGTCGCCGCGCCGCGTGGAAGTCACCATCGCGGCCCAGGCGGCGCGGCAGGGCGGACTGTCGCCGATCGTGACGGGCAGCGTGGACGAGGTGCGTCCGCTGTATGAACGCGCCGAGTTCTGGCATATCAGCGGGGGCCGCTTCATCGCCATCGTGAGCGGCGTCCTCGGAGCGCTTTCCTTGCTGGTGTGGCTGCGCCAGCGTGAATCGATCTACCTGTACTACGGACTCGGCGAATTGCTCTGGTCCGTGCAGACCGTGCGTGTGCTTTTCACGCACGCGCCGCTGCCCTGGCCCTGGTGGGGCGTTCTGCCGCTGGCGGCTTTCCAGGCGGCGATTCCCCTGCTGTGCCGCTTCGCCCTGGCCGTGGTGGGGCGGGACGATTCCCGTCTGGCGCGCTTCCTCGGCCTCATGGCCTGGGTGGCGCCGCTCGCGGCGGCGCTGGGCATCCTCGGTCCGTGGCTGTGGCTGATGCCGCTGTGGCACGTGCTGAACCTCGTCGTCGGGCTCGCGATGATGGTCACCGTCTTGCGCGTGGCCCTGCGCAGTGGGGTGCTGGAGCACCGCGTGCTCGGCCTGGCCGTGGTGCTGATCGTCCTGACCGGTGCGCGCGACATGTGGGTGATGCGCTACTCGCCCCAAGCCTACGACATGGTGCCCTGGATCCGCTTTGCCTGGGTTGGCTTCGCGATCTCGCTGGCCTGGGTGATCGCCGAGCGCATGCGCAAGGACGCTCGCTCGATGGCGCAGATGAACGCTTCGCTGGAAGCGGAGCTCGACCGGCGCAACGCGGCCCTGGAGGACGCGTTCGCGCGGGAGCGAGATGGAGAGAAGGCGCGCGGCGCGCTCGAGGAGCGCCAGCGCGTGATGCGGGACCTGCACGACGGCCTCGGGGCGCAACTCGTCGGGCTGCTGCGGATTGCCCAGCAGCCCGGGGCGGCGCGCGACGACGTCGCACTGCATCTGCGCGACGCGGTGGATCAGCTCAAGCTCACCGTGGACGCCATGCATGACGGCGATGGCGACGTGGCCTCGGCCCTCGGGGCCGTCCGCTACCGGCTGGGGCCGCGCCTGCAGGCTGCCGGTATCGATCTGCATTGGGACGTGAGCCCTCTGCCGGTCATGACGGGCTGGGGCGTGCGCGAATGCCACCAAGTGCAGATGCTGCTGTTCGAGGCGTTCTCGAACATGATGACGCACTCGGCGGCGACCGAGGCCCACCTGAACGCCCGAGTGGTGCCCGCCGACGATTCGGGCGGTGAAGTCATCGAGGTCGAGCTGCGCGACAACGGCCATGGCTTCGATGCGAATGTCGCGCCGCCCGGCAGAGGTCTGACGAACATGCGCACGCGCGCCGCTGCTCTTGGGGGCATGCTCATGCTGCGCTCGCAGCCGGGACAGACCTGCCTGTGCCTGCGTTTGCCGGTACCCGCGCCAGGGCGTGACGCCTCGGATGTCAAGCACCAGACGGGCACCTTCGCAGCGCGAGACACGCATCACCATCGTCTGACCTGAAGCGCGCGCTCGGCGCTGTCCGAAGTTCTTGCAAAAAAGCGACACGCAACGCCCGATTGTTCCCGGGTCGCACCGCCGAGCGCCATCTCCTCGCCATACTTGCTTCCCCCACGACCACAAGGAAATCCATGTCCGCAGGCAGTTTTCACGTGCACGGCCCGCACGACCATGAACTCGAGCACGCTGGTGCCCACGACGACGCTGAATCAGGGTCTGCAAGCACCGCCCATAGAAGCATGACCAGTCAGATCGCCGTGTGGACGGCTGTCATCGCCACGGTGGGAGCGATCTTCGCGTACATGGGAGGGCTCACCCAGGCCAACGCGGGGCTCTACAAGAACAACGCCGGCATGAAGAAGACCGAAGCCTCGAATCAATGGAACTACTTCCAGTCGAAGAGCACGAAGCAGTCGCTCGCCGAGTTCGCCAGGGACATGTCGCCCGAAGAACGCAGGCGGGAATGGCAGACGAAGGTCTCGCGGTACGAACAGGAGAAAGCCGAGATCCTGCTGGTCGCGCAGAAGCTCGAAGCCGAGGCCACCGACTGGGACCAGAAATCGGAAGCGGCCATGCATCAGCATCACCGGTGGGCGCAGGCGACCACCGCGCTGCAGGTCTCCATCGCATTGGCTGCCATGGCATTGCTGACGAGAAGGAAGTGGCTGGAGTGGGGCATGCTTGCCGTTGCGGGCATCGGCCTGGTCGTCGGCGGCCTGGCTGCCATGCACATCTGATCGATCGCCCGCCGCCATGCAAGGAAGGCGGCTTGGGTCGTCGACCCGACGGCGGAGAAGGCCCTTGGCCGTCAGGAGATGGTCATCAGGCTCGCGTTGCCGCCTGCTGCTGCCGTGTTGGTGCTGACTGCCCGCTCGATCACCAGTGCCTCCAGGGGCAATTCGCCGGCCTCGGCGTCGAAGCGCCGAACGCCCACGATCGGACCATCGCGCCTGGACAGCCGAGCGCAGAGATCGAGAAGTCCCGCCTGGGCCCCCTGGTACAGCGCGACATCGAACTCGACGCCCGGCGCAGTCCAATCGTTCGCGAGCGCGATCGATTCCTGCACGTCCAGCGGCAGGCTCGCGAGCAGCTTCCGCGTCTCCGCATGGAGGGGCCAGATGACCCTGCAGCCCACCGCGAGCGCCCCGGCGAGCTGGAGCAGCAGCGAATCCTCGTTGTCCGCGAGGCAGAGCGCCGCCTCGCGCGCAAGGATCGAGTAGACGTTCTTCTCGCCCGTCGGACCCGCAAGGACGTGCGGCCGCCGCTCGCCCGCCATCCGAAGGATTTGCTCGCACTGCGCCGCGAGCTCGCGAGTCCGATGGCTGGCGGTCCAGCGCACCAGCGATTCGAACGCAGGTGCCGCGGGCGCCTGCTCGTCCATCTCGACCGCCCCAGGCAGTGCTTTCGCACATGCCCGCGCCAGAACATCCTGCGGGCGCGCCGACAGGAGCCGGTACATGTAAAGCGGACCACCCGCCTTGGGCCCGGTGCCGGAGAGGCCTTCGCCACCGAACGGCTGCACACCCACCACGGCGCCGACGACGTTGCGGTTCACGTACACATTGCCCACGTGCGCCTGCGACAGCACCCGCTCGATGGTTTCGTCGATCCGCGTGTGGATGCCCATGGTCAGGCCATAGCCGGTGCCTGCGATCTGGGCCATCAATGCATCGAGGTCCTGGCGGCGATAGCGCACCACGTGCAACACGGGCCCGAACACCTCGCGCTTGAGCTCGCCGATGCTGTCCAGTTCGATGAGCGTGGGCACCACGAAGGTCCCGTTGTGCACGGCGTCCTGATCGCATCGGCCGAGTCGCTTGACCCGCCGACCGCGCGATTGCATCTCGCGCACGTGCGCTTCGATCGTCTCGCGCGCTTGCGCATCGATGACCGGCCCGACATCGGTGCGCAGCGCCGCCGGGTTGCCGACCGTCGCTTCGGCCATCGCGCCCTGCAGCATGTGCAGCAGGCGATCCGCCACGTCCTCCTGCACGCAGAGCACCCGCAGCGCTGAGCAGCGCTGGCCTGCGCTATCGAACGCGGACGCCACGACGTCGGCGACCACCTGTTCGACCAGCGCCGACGAGTCCACCACCATCGCGTTCTGGCCGCCGGTTTCGGCGATCAAGGGTACGGGCGCTCCCGTAGGGCCCAGTCGCTGTGCGAGCGTGCGCTGCAGGATGCGCGCGACCTCGGTCGAGCCGGTGAACATCACGGCCTGGATCCGCGCGTCGGCCACCAGGCGGGCGCCGACCGTGCCGCCTTCGCCCGGCAGAAGCTGGATGGCGGCCGGCGGAACGCCACCTTCGTGCAACAGCCGGACAGCCTCGGCAGCCACCAGCGGCGTCTGTTCGGCGGGCTTGGCGAGAACCGTGTTGCCGGCAGCCAGCGCCGCCGCGATCTGGCCGACGAAGATGGCCAGCGGGAAGTTCCACGGGCTGATGCACAGCACCGGTCCGAGAGGACGATGGGTCTGCGGATCGAAGTCCGATCGTGCCTGTGCGGCGTAGAAGCGCAGGAAGTCGATGGCCTCGCGGACTTCGGCCACGCCATTGGCGTAGGTCTTGCCCGCTTCACGGGCCAGCAGGCCGAGCAGTTGCGGCAGTCGTGCCTGCAGGAGATCCGCGGCGCGCTCGAGTGCGGCGGCCCTTTGCGTCGCGGGAGTGCCCGCCCACGCGCCGGCGAATTCGGATGCGGACTGCACCGCGGCATCCACCTCGGCCGGCGTCGCTGGCCGGACCTTGCCCACGACGTCGCGGTGGTCCGACGGATTGAGCACCGGCTCCCAAGGTGCCAGGTCCGCGCCGAACGACCGCTCCAGCATCGGCGCGGCCGTCCATCTGCCGTGCGCGCCTTCCTGGAGAACGGCCTCGAGCGCGCGAAGCGTCTCTTCGTTCGTGAGGTCCAGGCCGTCCGAGTTGCGTCGCGCCTTTCCGTACAGATCGGACGGGGCAGGGATCGACGGGTGAGGCAGCCCGACGCGGCCTTCTTCCTTCGCCATGCGTTCGACGGCCGCCACGGGGTCTTCCACGAGCGACTCCAGCGGGATCGAGGGGTCGGCGATGCGGTTCACGAACGACGTGTTGGCACCGTTTTCCAGCAGTCGGCGAACCAGGTAGGCCAGCAGCGTCTCGTGGGTGCCGACCGGCGCATAGATGCGGCAGGGGCGCCCGAGCTTCCCGGCTTCGGTGCGCCCGACCACCTGCTCGTAGAGGGGCTCTCCCATGCCGTGCAGGCACTGGAATTCGTACTGTCCGGGCTTGTAGCTGCCGGGGTCGGCCAGCGTGTAGATGGCCGCCATCGTGTGGGCGTTGTGCGTCGCGAACTGCGGATAGATCTCCGCCGGTGCCGAGAGCAGCTTGCGTGCGCAGGCGAGGTAGGACACGTCGGTGAAGACCTTGCGCGTGTAGACCGGGAAGCCGGATTGGCCCTCCACCTGCGCTCGCTTGATTTCGCTGTCCCAGTAGGCGCCCTTGACGAGCCGCACCATCACGCGGTGACGGCTGCGCCGGGCGAGGTCGATCACGGAATCGATGACGAAGGGGCAGCGCTTCTGGTAGGCCTGGATGACGAAGCCGATGCCGTTCCATCCCGCGAGCGCGGGCTCGAAGCACAGCCTCTCGAGCAGATCGAGCGAGAGTTCGAGCCGGTCTGCCTCTTCGGCATCGATGTTCAGGCCGATGTCGTAGCGCTGCGCGAGCGTCGCGAGGCTGCGCACCACCGGATAGAGCTCGTCCATGACGCGTGCGTACTGCGCGCGGCTGTAGCGCGGGTGCAGCGCCGACAGCTTGAGCGAGATGCCGGGGCCCTCGTACACACCGCGGCCTGCCGAAGCCTTGCCGATGGCGTGGATCGCCTGTTCATAGGACAGCCGGTAGCGATCCGCATCCGCGGCAGTCATCGCCGCCTCGCCGAGCATGTCGTACGAATAGCGAAAGCCTTCGGCCTCCAGCGAACGTGCGTGCTCGAGCGCTTCCTGAATGGTCTCGCCCGTCACGAACTGCTCGCCCATCATGCGCATGGCCATGTCCACGCCCTTGCGGATCAGCGGCTCGCCGCCCTTGGCGATCAGGCGCGTGAGCAGGCTGGAGAGCGACGACTCGCTGTGCGTGGACACCAGCTTGCCCGTCAGCAACAGGCCCCACGTCGCGGCATTGACGAAGAGCGATGGACTGCGGCCCGCATGGTCCTGCCACTGGCCGTGCGAGATCTTGTCGCGGATCAACGCGTCGCGCGTCTCGGTGTCGGGGATGCGCAGCAGGGCTTCTGCCAGGCACATCAGCGCCACGCCCTCTTGCGAAGACAGCGCGTATTCCTGCAGGAGCCCCTGCACGATCCCGGCGCGTCCCGCGGAGCCCTTGCGTTCGCGCAGAACCTTCGCGAGTCGCATCGCCAGCGCATTGGCGTCTCTCGCCATGCCAGCGGGCATCCTGGCCTGGGACAACAGGCTTTCGACGGCTGCCGGCTCGTCCTCCCGATAGGCCTGCGTGATGCGTTGTCGAAGCGCGGAGGGCTCGGAGGGGCCGCCGGCAAAGCCGCGGAAGGGGGCGGAAGGATCGAAGGGTGCCGGGATTGACATGGAAATGGCTGTTCGGTGGTGACAACTCGCATAATTCCGCCAATCGATCCGAATATTGCTTCGAATGTCTACGAGCAGACCGAATAAATCTCTAGAACGCGCAGCCGAACAGCTCGGACTGGACCGGCTGGACCTGCGCATCCTCTCGGCGCTGCAGGACGACGGCCGCATGACGAACCTCAAGCTGGCCGAGGAGATCGGGCTGTCGCCCACCGCGGTGCTGGCGCGCGTGCAGCGGCTCACGCGCGAGAACTACATCCTGGGATACGAGGCGCGCCTGAATCCCTTGAAGCTCGGCGCGGGCATGCTGGTGTTCGTGGAAGTGCTGCTCGATCGCACCACGCCCAATGTGTTCGACGAGTTCAAGGCGGCGGTGCAGGTGCGGCCCGAGATCATGGAATGCCACATGGTCGCGGGCGGCTTCGACTACCTGCTGAAGACGCGCAGTTCGGACATGAACGACTACCGGAACTTCGCCGGCACCGTTCTCTGGCAACTGCCGGGCGTGCGCGAGACCCGCACCTATGCGGTGATGGAAGAGGTCAAGAATTCGGCGAAGCTTTCGCTGCCCGGCAGTTGAGCGCAGCGCTCGCGCTCACTGCCGCCGAACGGCCGGTCGCAGGTGGTCACGACGCCGTAGCAAGCCCGCTTGGGGTTCTCGCGCAGGCGCGACTGGAACGCGCTTCCCGCTCAGTCGGTCGGCGGGAATGTCCGCAGATAGGCGAACAGGTCGGCCAGCTTCTGATCGCCATACGACCATCCGCTGAAACGCATGATCGTTCCGGGCACGACATCGTCGGGGCGACGGATGTACGCAGCCAGTGTCTGCTCCGACCAGACGACTCCCGACTTCCGCATCGCCGGCGAGTACGCGAAGCCCGGTTCGGTGCCGGCGCGACGACCGAGGATGCCGTTCAGTCGAGGACCAAATCCGTGGCGTGCGGCAGGGCCGACCTGGTGACATGACGCACAGGCTGCAAACGCTGCCCTTCCCGCAGTGACGTCGCCCGCCCGGGGAGCGGCATGCAGCACGCCTGTTGCGAGTGCGGCCAGATAAAGGAGGAAGCTCACTTTCATGTCCCCGATTGTTCCCCGACCTCGTCGGCCCGCACCGGCGGTTCCAGTCGAAGGCCGATTGCGGCATCATGCTGCGTCATCGTCGATGGAGGATCTGAAATGACCGATTCCTCACCCATCAAGGTTGGTCAACTGTCCATTCGCTATCTTGTCGACGGCTCGGAGACGGACAGCGTCGGCATGTTCGAACTCAAGGTGCCGCCGGGCTCCAACGTGCCGCCGCCGCACAGCCATACGAAGAACGACGAATGCATCTACGTTCTCGAAGGAACCCTCCGGTATTGCGTCGACGCCGAAGTTCGAGACCTCGCCGCTGGAGAGTGCATGTACAGCCCCAGGGGGAGCGTCCACCAGTTCTCGAACCCTTTCGGCGCAGAAGTCCGAGCCCTCATCGTGCAGTCGCCGGATATCGGAGCCCAGTACTTTCGGGACGTGGGCGCAGTCGTGAACGCTGGAGGTCCGCCGGACAAATCGGCCTTGATTTCGGTCATGGCCCGCTATGGTCTGGTGCCCGCCTCGCCGCGCGCGGCGTAGCGCGGCGACCGCTGCCTCGGCATGCGCCGCGAAGACTGCGGTGTTGAAGGAACTGCTTGAACAGAGTGCGTGCGCAGACAAGAACTGCCGCCGTCAGCCGCTGGCCATCTGCGCGCAAGTCCCGGTCCCGATCGACCCTCTCATATCCACGAACGAGAACCTGTTCGCGTCACGGGATTCCTTGTTGCCGGTATGGATCCTCAGCACGATCACCGAGCCACCGGCGGGGTCCATGAAGAGCGCCATCGCAGAGTCCTTGTGGTCGTCACCCTTTTGCCAGACCTGGAAGGTCAGTCGCCACACGGTGCTTCCGGCGCTCAGGTAGCGAACCGATCCCGTGGCCTCGTCATACAGCAGCATTTCACCCACGCGCTGGAAGTGCATCAGGACTGGATCTTCTTTCTGCTGCTCGAGCGCGCCGCCAGGCTTGACCTCGTAGACGTGGTGAAGGGTGCACCGCCAGGCGGCCGCGTGAGCCAGGCCGCCACAAGAGGCAAGCCACACGACAAGCAGCAACCGAAAACAGACCATGAGGCACCTTCGGGCGGGTCCAAGTGAGCACCATTCTGCCTGCGAAGACGAGCCGAACGACCGCCGCCGGGCATCCGGGTCGCTCAATGGCAGGACGAATATTTGATTGGTTCCCGACCGCCACAAGACCTGCCCGGCAACTGCGCAGCCGACCCGCGCCTTCACCTGACAGGATTGTCATCTCGCTGTCAGCCTGGCGTTCCGGGTCGCCACCTAGAGTGGCCGCATGCGAATACTGTGTCTGGCCCTGGCCGCATCGCTGACGGCTTGCGCTGTCGGACCCGATTACCAGCGCCCCTCGTTGCCGGAAGGCGTCTCGGCGCCCGTGTTCAAGGAAGGCGCCGACTGGAAGCCGGCAGCGCCCGGCAGCGTCGATGCCGTCCAACCGTGGTGGACGGCATTCGGCGACAGCCGCCTGAACGGACTGGTGGACGAGGCCAATCGCGCCAACCAGGACGTTCGCGTCGCCGAGGCGCAATACCGCGAAGCGCAGGCGCTGGTGCAGAACGCCCGCTCGGCGCTCTTCCCGACGCTCACGGCCAATGCCTCGGTGAACCGTGGCCAAAGCCAGACCGTGCTCGGCTCGAAGCTCGGCGACTCGCACGCCTGGTCGCTGCAAGCAGGCTGGGAGGCCGACATCTGGGGCCGCGCGCGGCGCGCCATCGAAGGTGCGAGCGACAACGCCCAGGCCAGCGAGGCCGACCTCGCGGCCGCGCGGCTCGCGATCCAGGCCGAGGTCGTCAGCGACTACATCCTGCTGCGCGTGGCCGACACGCAGCAGCAGCTCTACGCGCGCACGGTCGAGGCCTACCGGAAGTCGCTCCAGATCACGCAGAGCCAGTACCGCGGCGGCGTCGCCACGCGCGCCGATGTCGAGCTCGCCAACACGACGCTGCAATCGACGCAGGCCCAGGCCATCGACATCGAACTCGCGCGCCGGCAGGCCGAACACGCGATCGCGGTGCTGCTGGGCCGCACGCCGGCGGGCTTCTCGATCGCGCCCGACAGCTTCGCGCTCACGCTGCCGCAGGTGCCTGCGGTCGTGCCCTCCGAACTGCTGGAGCGCCGGCCCGACATTGCCGCCGCCGAGCGCCGCGTCGCCTCGGCGAATGCCGGGATCGGCGTTGCGCAGGCCGCGCGCTATCCGACGCTCGCGCTCACGGCGGCGGGCGGCTTCAGCGGTGCGGGCTTCGGGCCCTGGTTCGCGACGCCTGACCGCGTCTGGGCGCTCGGCGCCGCGCTTGCGGGGACGATCTTCGACGGCGGCCTGCGCGCCTCGCAGGTCGAGCAATCGCGCGCGGTCTTCGATGCCTCGGCGGCGACATACCGCAAGACGGTGCTCTCGGGCTTCCAGGAGGTCGAGGACAACCTCGCCGCGCTCAGCCTGATTGCAGAGGAGCGCGGCGTGCAGGACGGCGCGGTGCGCTCTGCGCGCAATGCCGAACGCGTGACGCTGAGCCAGTTCCGCGCCGGCACCGCCCCGTACCTCGCGGTCATCACCGCGCAGGCGCTCGCATTGAACAACGAACGCACCGCCCTCCAGCTGCAGGGCCGCCAGTACGCGGCCAGCGTGGCGCTCATCAAGGCGATCGGCGGCGGCTGGGACACGAGCCAGCTCCAGGCCGCCTCGGGCGCGAGTCCGATGACCCCCTCCGCCGCGGCATCCGGCCCGGTGGCTTCGACGAACGAATGAACGACATGGACACCCCCACACCCCAAGCCCATCCGCGCCGGCGCGGGTGGTTCGCCGGCACGATCGCGCTGCTGGCCGTGCTGATCATCGCTGCCGGTGCGTGGCGCATGTGGCGGCCGCACGCTGCGCCGACGGCGGGCCCGCCGCCCGTGCCCGCAAGCACGGCCCGGGTCGCGAGCGAAACCGTGCCGATCGCGCGCACCGGCGTGGGCACGGTGATGACGGTCGCGTCGGTCACCGTGCGCACGCGCATCGACGGCCAGCTCGACAGCGTGGAGTTCAAGGAAGGGCAGGACGTGAAGACCGGCCAGGTGCTCGCGCGCATCGATCCGCGCACCTATCAAGCGCAGCTCGAACAGAGCCTCGCGCAGAAGTCCAAGGACGAGGCCCAGCTCGCCAATGCACGCGCCGACCTGCAACGCTACGGCGACCTGATCAAGGAAGACGCGACCACCCAGCAGACGCTGGACACGCAGCGCGCGCTCGTCAACCAGCTGCAGGCGGCGGTGAAGAGCGACGACGCGCAGGTCCATGTCGCGCAGGTGCAGCTCGGCTACACGACCATCACCGCGCCGCTCGGCGGCCGGGTGGGCGCGCGGCTGGTCGACCCGGGCAACATCGTGCACGCGGCGGATGCCAACGGGCTCCTGGTCATCAACCAGATCGATCCGATCGCGGTGCAGTTCACCCTTCCGGAGGGCAGCTTCCAGGCCGTGAACAGGGCGCTCGACACGCAGCACGAGCCGTTGCGCGTGGACGCCATCGACCGCGACACGCACGAGGTGCTCGCCAGCGGCAAGCTGGTGCTGCTGAACAACCAGATCGACACGGCGACCGGCACCATCTCGATGAAGGCGCAGTTCGCGAACTCGGCGCACAAGCTGTGGCCGGGCCAGTCGGTCGATGCGCGGCTGGTGCTCGGCGAGCGCGCCGATGCGCTCACGGTGCCTTCGGCCGCCGTGCAGCGCAGCCAGGATGGCTTCTTCGTCTATGTGGTCGGCACGGATGAAAAGGTCGACGCGCGGCTGATCGAAGTGACCGATACGGTGGGCGGCAAGGCGGTGGTCGCCAAGGGCCTTGCGGCGGGTGACCGCGTGGTGACCGACGGGCAGTACCGTCTGACGCCGGGCGCGCGCATCGTCGAGCGGCAGCAGGGCAGCGGCCTCAACGGCAAGGCCGAGGTCGCCGAGGCCGGAGAACAGGCCCGAGGAGAAAAGCGTTGAGCATCTCCGCCGCCTTCATCAAGCGCCCGATCGGCACCTCGCTGCTCGCCGCGGCGCTGCTGTTGATCGGCCTGGTCGCCTGGCCGCTGCTGCCGGTGGCGCCGCTGCCGCAGGTCGACTTCCCGACGATCCAGGTCACGGGCCGATTGCCGGGCGCGAGTCCGGAGACCATGGCCGCGAGCGTGGCCCAGCCGCTGGAGCGGCAGTTCTCGCTGATCCCGGGGCTCGCGCAGATGACCTCGACCAGCTCGCTCGGGCTGTCGCAGATCACGCTGCAGTTCGACCTCGACCGCAACATCGACGCCGCCGCGCTCGACGTGCAGAGCGCGATCAACGCGGCCGGCGGCCAGTTGCCGCAGAACCTGCCGAGCCCGCCGAGCTTCCGCAAGATCAACCCGGCCGATTCGGCGGTGCTGATCCTCGGGGTGCAGTCGCAGGTGCTGCCGCTCACGCAGGTCAACGACTACGCGGACAACGTGCTCGCGCAGCAGATCTCGCGCATCCAGGGCGTGGGGCTGGTCAACATCTTCGGCGTGCAGAAGCCGGCGGTGCGCATCCAGATCGATCCGGCCAAGCTCAAGGCGGTCGGCCTCGGCCTGGAGGAGGTGCGCGGCGTGATCGCCAACACCACGGTGAGCCAGCCGACCGGCACCATCGACGGCGAGCGGCAGGCGTTCAACGTCTATACCAACGACCAGCTGCTGAAAGCCGCGCCGTGGAACGACATGGTGCTGGCCTGGCGCAACGGCGCGCCCATCCGCGTGCGCGATGTCGGCGTGGCGGTGGACGGGCCCGAGAACGCCAAGGTCGCGGCCTGGGGCTATGCCGGCAAGGGCGCGAGCGGGGACAGCGACATCGACAACGGCCGCGCGATCATGCTCGCGATCACCAAGCAGCCCGGCGCGAACGTGATCGAGACGGTGGACCGCATCCAGGCCGCGCTGCCCAAGCTCAAGGCCTCGATCCCGCCGAGCGTGACGGTCAACACGCTGATCGACCGCACGCAGACCATCCGTGCCTCGGTGAAGGACGTGGAGTTCACGCTGCTGCTGTCGATCGCGCTGGTGGTCGCGGTGATCTTCGTCTTCCTGCGCAACCTCACGGTGACCATCATCCCGAGCGTCACGGTGCCGCTCGCGCTGCTGGGCACGGCGGCGGTGATGTATGTGGTGGGCTACAGCCTCGACAACCTCTCGCTGATGGCGCTGACCATCGCGGTCGGCTTCGTGGTCGACGACGCGATCGTGATGCTGGAGAACATCTACCGCCATGTCGAAGAGGGCATGCCGCCGATGGAGGCGGCGCTCAAGGGCGCGGGCGAGATCGGCTTCACCATCGTGTCGATCTCGGTGTCGCTGGTGGCGGTGTTCATTCCGCTGCTCTTGATGGGCGGCATCGTCGGGCGGCTGTTCCGCGAGTTCGCGGTGACGGTGACGCTGACGATCGTGGTGTCGGTGCTGATCTCGCTCACGCTCACGCCGATGCTGTGCGCGCGCTTCCTGAAGCCGCACACGGAAGGCGAGAAGCACGGCAAGCTCTACCAGTGGTTCGAGGACGGCTTCGACGCGATGCTGAACGGCTACAAGCGCGGCCTCGCCGTGGTGCTGCGGCATCCGTTCATCACGCTCATGAGCTTCATCGCCACGGTGGCGGCGACGGTGCTGCTCTTCGTCGCGATCCCGAAGGGCTTCTTCCCGCAGCAGGACACCGGCTTCATCTTCGGCTCGGCCGACGCCGCGCAGGATTCGTCGTCGCAGGCCATGCACGACCGCATGCTCAAGCTCGCGGACATCATCCGTGACGATCCGGACATCACCAGCTTCGGCATGCAGGCCGGCGCGAGCACCTTCAACTCGGGCAACTTCTTCATCGGCCTCAGGCCCAAGGACGAAGGCCGCACCGCGAGCGCCGACGAGATCATCGCGCGCCTGCGGCCCAAGCTGGCGCCGGTGCAGGGCATCACGCTCTACATGCAGGCCGGGCAGGACATCAACGTGGGCGGCCGGCTCTCGCGCACGCAATACCAGTACACGCTGACCGACTCGAACCTCGACGAGCTCAACCAGTGGGCGCCGAAGCTGCTCGCGCGCCTGCGGCAGCTGCCCGGGCTCACCGACGTCACATCGGACCAGCAGAACGCCGCGCCGACCGCGATGGTGACCATCGACCGCCAGCGCGCCTCCAGCTACGGCATCACGCCGGCCATGGTCGACGCCACGATCTACGACGCGGTCGGCCAGCGCCAGGTGGCGCAGTACTTCACGCAGCTCAACAGCTACAACGTGGTGCTGGAAGTCACGCCCGAGCTGCAGCGCGATCCGACGCTCTTCGACCACCTTTACCTGACCTCGCCGATCAGCGGCCAGCAGGTGCCGCTGTCGACCTTCGTCAAGCTGGACACCAGCCACACCGGCTATCTTTCCATCAGCCACCAGGGCCAGTTCCCGGCGGTGACGCTCTCGTTCAACCTGCGGCCCGGCACGTCGCTGGGGCAGGCGGTGGACGCCATCAACGCCGCGCAGGCGCAGATGGGCGTGCCGGCCACGCTGAGCGGCACCTTCCAGGGCACCGCGCAGGCCTTCGGCGATTCGCTGCGCACGCAGCCCTACCTCATCCTCGCGGCACTGGTGTCGGTGTACATCGTGCTCGGGCTGCTGTACGAGAGCTACATCCACCCGCTCACGATTCTCTCGACGCTGCCGTCGGCCGGCGTGGGCGCATTGCTGATCCTGATGGCCGGCGGGTACGATCTGAGCGTGATTGCGCTGATCGGGATCATCCTTTTGATCGGCATCGTGAAGAAGAACGGCATCATGATGGTCGACTTTGCCTTGCACGCCGAGCGCGACAGGGGCATGTCGCCGCGCGACGCCATCTTCGAGGCCTGCCTGCTGCGCTTCCGGCCGATCATGATGACCACCATGTGCGCGCTGCTGAGCGGCCTGCCGCTGATGCTCGGCCACGGTTCGGGCTCGGAGCTGCGCCGGCCGCTGGGCTACGCGATGGTGGGCGGGCTGATCCTGTCGCAGATGCTGACCCTGTTCACCACGCCCGTGATCTACCTGTACCTCGACCGCGCGCATCACTGGTACGTGCGCCGCAAGGCGGCGCGCCGCGAGCGCCGGTTGCCTGACGCTCCCGCGGGAGCCATCGCCGAATGAAAGTGCTGATCGTCGAAGACGAGCGCAAGACCGCCGACTACCTCTGCCAGGGCTTGACCGAGCAGGGCTGCGTCGTCGACCTCGCCTTCGACGGCATCGACGGCCAGCACATGGCCTTGCACTACGACTTCGACGTGATCGTGCTCGACGTGATGCTGCCGGGGCTGGACGGCTTCTCGATCCTGAAGTCGCTGCGCAGCGTGAAGAACACGCCGGTCATCATGCTCACTGCGCGCGACGGCGTCGCCGACCGGGTGCGCGGGCTGCAGGACGGCGCGGACGACTACCTCGTCAAGCCCTTCTCGTTCCTGGAACTGCTCGCGCGGCTGCAGGCGCTCACGCGGCGCGGGCGCAGCCACGAATCGACGCTGCTGCGCGTGGGCGACCTGCGCGTGGACCTCATCAGCCGCAAGGCGTGGCGGCAGGACCAGCGCATCGACCTCACGGCCAAGGAATTCGCGCTGCTCGCGGTGCTGGCGCGGCGGCAGGGCGAGATCCTCTCCAAGACCGTGATCGCCGAGCTGGTGTGGGACATGAATTTCGACAGCAACACCAACGTGGTCGAAGTCGCGATCAAGCGCCTGCGCGCCAAGATCGATGCACCCTTCGGCCACAGCCTGCTGCACACCATCCGGGGCATGGGCTACGTCCTGGAGGACCGCGGCGGCACGGAGCCGGAATGAGGAACTCGATCGCCACCCGACTGGCGCTGATGTTCGCCGCTGCGGCGCTGGCGGTCTTCGCGCTGCTGGGCTTCGCGCTGCACCATGTGCTGGCCGGCGAGCTGGTGCGCCACCAGCAGGCGGAGATCGATGCGCGGCTGGAGGACATCTCGTACATGCTCCAGTACGGGCGCGCGCCGAACCTCGGTAAGCGCATCCAGGAGAAGCTCGACACCCTTGGCAGTGCCGACTCGCGCACGCGCACCTGGATGTGGAGCGACGACCCGGCCTACCGCTTCGGCGACGACGCGGCGGAGGTCATGTCTGCGATCGACGCCGGCCGCGACAGCGTGGAGGTGCGCCTGCCCGATTCGGCGAAGACGCTCCGCATGCGCGTGCACAGCCGGACCATGCCCGCAACGGCGGCACGGCCGGCGGTGCGCTTCATGGCCGGCGTCGATGCGCAGCCGTTCCGCGACACGCTGCGCAATTTCGAGACCGCGCTGCTGCTGCTGACGCTGGCCGGCACCGGGCTGGCGGCGGCGCTGGGTTACTGGATCGCGCGCATCGGTCTCGGACCGGTGGAGCGGCTGTCGGAAGAGGCGCAGCGGATCGGCCCCGACAACCGCGCGCTGCGCCTGCAGCTGCCCGCGCTGCCGCGTGAGTTGGCGCGGCTCGGCGTTTCCTTCAACGCCGCGCTCGACCGGCTCGATGCCGCCTACGCGCAGCTCGCGACCTTCAGCGACGACGTGGCGCACGAGTTGCGCACGCCGCTCGCGAACCTCATCGGCCAGACGCAGGTCGCGCTCGGGCGCGAGCGCAACGCGCCCGAGCTGCGCGAAGTGCTGCAATCGAACCTGGAGGAAGTGGAGCGCCTGCGCGCGATCGTCGCCGACATGCTGTTCCTCGCGCGTGCCGAGCAGGGCGTGCGTGCGCGCGGCCTGGTCGCGTCGTCGATCGCGCAGGAGGTCGGCAAGACCGTCGAGTTCCTCGATCTCTTGCTGGACGAGGCCGGCATGACGGTGCAGGTCGAGGGCGATGCGGTGGCGCCGATCGAAACATCGCTGTTCCGCCGTGCGCTGACCAACCTGCTGCAGAACGCGATCCAGCATTCGCGTCCCGGCGCGCAGGTGCTGGTGCGCATCGGAAGCCATGGACGTTCGGCCGAGGTGAGCTTCTCGAACCCGAGTGCGCCGATCGCGCCCGAACAGCTCGCGCGGCTCTTCGACCGCTTCTATCGCATCGACACCTCGCGCCGCAACAGCGGGGAGAACCACGGGCTGGGCCTGTCGATCGTCAAGGCGGTGGCGGTGATGCACAACGGCACCGTGTTCGCGCGCTCCGTGGGGGGGATCACGACCGTCGGCTTCAGCGTCGCGCTGCAGTAGGGGCGCTCAACGCTCCTTTTCGGCGTCGCGGCGTTCGATTTCCTTGACCATGGCGCTGAACTGGTTCGCGAGCACCGAGCGAATCACCGCCCTGCCGATGACGGGCGGGAGCGCGAAGTCAGGCACCAGCCGCGCCGAATAACTCAGGCGCACGGTGCCGGCGGGCAGCTTCTCGAGCGTGTAGCGGCCCTCCATCTCGCGAAGGTTCCCGCCGACGGCGTGTGCCATGACGCGCCGCGGAGGCGACTCGACCACGGCCAGTTGCGCCTGCACTGGCTGCCGGTAGAAAAGAAAGCTGAAGACGCCGGTCTGCTCGATGACGACCCGGTCGGCGTCGCGCCGCACCACGTGCGAGCTGCGCATGTAGGGGATGAATTCGGCGAGATGGTCGTAGTCGGTGATGACGTCCCATGCGATGCGCGCATCCACCAGCATTTCGGCGGACGCGGTCACGGTGATGTCGTCGCCCTGGCCGTTGGTCTCGATTTCGACCTGCGGCACGTTCGCGGATGCCGCAGCGCACATCGCCCCGGCAAGCGTGAGGCCCACGAAGCGCGCGCGCATCGGAAGCATCACATACCCGTCTTCGCCTGCCGGCTCCGGTACTTCGCGATCTCGTTCTTGAGGTCGGTGTGCTCCTCGCACGGGAAGAAGCAGAGCGAATCGAGCACCTTCAGCTCCCGCTCGGCGCGCGGAAGATCGCCCATCTGCAGATAGGCCTCGCCGAGGTACTCGTGCGCGCCCTTGTGCTTCGGGTCGATCTTCAGCGCCTTGTCGTAGTCGCTCAGTGCCGCCTCCATGTTGCCCAGTTTTCGATGGGCGTGGCCGAGCTCGTTCCAGGCATCGGCATCGCCGGGGCTGCGCACGACGTAAACGGCCATGTGCGCTTCGACCTGCTTCCAGTCCCCCTTGCGGACGGCGGCCATGCCGGCCCTGAAGTCGGGATCCGGATTGGACATCAGGTCGCCGGGTCCACCCCCGCCTCCTCCACCCCCGCCTCCTCCCCCTCCGCCTCCTCCCCCTCCGCCGCCTGCCGCCAGCGCGGACAGGCTGAAGGCCAGCGACACGCCGGAAATGAACATCACGATGGCTTGTTTCATGGTGCGTTGCTCCTCGAGAACAGTGACAGCGAAATCAACGGACGTCGATGCGGCCATAGACGCCATGGGATCCTCCGCCGGGCCCTGCGGCGAAGAACAGGGTGCTCGTCGGCTGGTTGTTGAGGCCGTTGCCGAAAGCGATGCCGCGCAGGCCTTCGATCGCGATCGGGCTTCCGGTCGACGTGGAGAGCGTCCCCATGAACGCACCGGTGGTCGGGTTGAATGCGCCGATGGTCCCGTCGCCGCTGTTCGCGACGAGCAGGGCGTTGCCGAACGGTCCGAAGCTCGCCGGCGCCATCGCCATGCCCCATGGCGCATTGACCGGGCCGCCAGGCGGAACCACCCTGCGGACGAGACGGCCCGAGGTGTCGAAGGCATCGACCGCGCCGAGGCCGGCACCCGCGACCGCGTCGAGTGCCTGCGCACCCTGCCTGGCATAGCTGACGTAGATCAGGCCGCCGATCGCCTGGATGCCGAACGGCGCGTAGCCGGAGGGAATGGCCGGATCGATGAAGCTACCGGCGACACTCATCTTCGTGAAAGTCGAGTCGAACATGTCGACCGCTGCATGACGGAAGTCCGCCGCGTACAGGAAGTCGGATGCGCCCTGGCTCGCGATCGCGAGGCCCGTGTAGACCGTGCCCGCGCCGCCGCCGTCGAAGACGGTGATCGCATGCGTCATGTCGACGCCGGGCGACCAGCCCGACAGGGTGCCGCCCTGGCCGACGAAGATGAAGGCGCTCGCGCCCGAGACACCGCCGCGCGTGACCATGAAGTCCTGATGCCCGTTGAAGACGATGCCGGTAGCCCCCGACGGAATCGACACCACCAGCGATTGGGGAACGCCGTTGCCGTCGTAGAGCGTCGAGGTCGACGTGCCGTTGTTCGCGACCCAGACGAAGCCGCTCGGATTGAAGGCCACGCCCCATGGCTTGATGAGGTGCGGGTCGGTGTTGGAGTTGCTGTACAGCGAGTTCGCAGCAGGGAGGTCCGACACGAGGGTGGTCGCGGCAAAGCTCGCGCCGGTGACGGTGCCCATGCCGGTCATGGGGCTGAAGCCCGGCGCGATCGCGCCGCGGCCTCCGTATCCACCCCCGCCGCCGCAGGCAGCCAGGAACAATGTGCCCGCACAGGCGAGCCGGTACAGCTTCGGGCGATTGGCGCTCATTGCATCTCCTTCGGTTCGGGCTCGGTGTATTCCGGCCCGGGCTCCAAAGGTTCACGCCCGCGAATCAGAAGGACAGCGAGGCGCTCAGCATCAGCGTGCCCTGCGAGGCGCGCCCATAGGCCGTCGGATAGATGGCGCTGCGCCCGCCCGCCACCCAGGCGATCTGCGCTTCCCATGCATCGCGCGCCATCGCGAGTCCCAGGCTTCCGTCGAAGGTGACGCGCCGGCCTTCGACGGGCGCGCCGCCGATCCGCATCAAGGCCCCGGCATGGGCCGTCACGCGCACGAGGGGCGAGATCGGCAGCCCGACATTGAATTCGGCGTATGCGGTGCGCACGTCGCTTCCGAAATAGTCGGGCGAGTAGTGCAATCGCGTGTTCCAGCGTTCACCGCTCAGGCCGCCGAACGCCTCCAGGTAGTCGTAGTGCGAGTCCGCGCCGAAGTGAACGACGGTGGCGCCTGCTTCCCAGCCGAATCGATCCGAGAGCCGGCCCGCATAGCCTGCGTAGCCGAGCACCTGCACTTGCCAGCGCGGACGGTAGAGCATCACCTCGGTGAGCGATCCGCCGCCGAACCAGCCGTCCTCATGGTCGTAGGCGGCGCTCAGGCGCAGCGTGGGCTTTTCCTGGCTGAGCGAGATGCCGCGATAGCGGTCGTCCGAGAGGAACGCGATGTTCCCGCCGACCTGCGCGAACGCCATGCCGCAGACGAGGAACAACGAGGGACACAGCGCCGCACGCGAACCGGCGGTCGGCATGTCACTGACGGACGTTGGAATGTGCCATCGAGCGTGTCACGGTGCGCGCGCAGGCGTCATCGCCTGCGACGTGTGCCAGTGTGGCACAGGCGTCGATTCCTCCACCGGGAAAGGAGACGACGCTGGCGACGGACGGCGCCGCCATGCTGGCCGGCGCCCGTTCGCGCATCAATGCAAAAAGCCCCGCAACATGGGCCGCGGCATAGGACGAGCCCGACACGAGGTTCCAACGGCCGTCCGGCAGAGTGGTCGGCACATCGCGGCCGGGCGCGAGCAGTGCGCCGCGCAAGGCCGGCTCGCCGGTGTCGTCGGCGACGGCCACGACGCCCGCATGCGAGGCAGGAAAACCGCCGTCCGGCAGTTTCCGGTCGAGGGCGGCGATGACGCTGATGTGGCGCGACAGCGCCACCTCCAGCAACCCGTCCAGCAGCCGATCGGGCGGCCCGCTCAGGCTCAGGTTGATGACCGCGGCGTCGTGCGTGATCGCGAAGTGCAACGCCATCGCAAGGCTCAGGCTCGTGCACAGCGTGGCCTGCGTGCTTTCCTGCCAGCAGGCGCGCAGCGCGAGCAGCCGTGCATTCGGCGCCACGCCGACGATGCCGATGCCGTTGTCGGCGCGCGCGGCGATGACGCCGGCGACCGCGGTGCCGTGGTCCTCGGGAACGTCCCGGTGGTTGTCGACGAAGTTCTCCTTCAGCACGACCTGGCCGGCGAGGTCCGGGTGCCGCGCGTCGACGCTGCTGTCGACGACGGCGACGCGCACGTCGCGCCCGGTCGAGATCGCATGCAGATCCAGCAGGTGCCAGGCCTGCGCCGCCGGCTGCAGCGGGTACAGGGGATCGTCGTGGCCGCGAGCGCGGAACAGGTTCATCGGCTGGGCCCAGGCGACGCGCGGGTCGTGGGACAGGGCCTGGGCGACGTTCTCGGGCACTTGGTCGTCCGGCACCTGCATCACGAAGCAGTCCAGGCCCAGCAGCGGCATCGCCCAGTCGGTGACGAGCGTCAGCCCGTGTTCCTGAGCCAGCGCGGCGGCCATGCGGCGACGTGCGCCATGCGCCGGGCCGTCGCCGTAGCCGCCCGAATAGGCGTTCTCGGGCCGGTAATGCTCCGGCGGAAGGCGCAACAGCAGCAGCACCTGCTGGTTGGGCGCGGGCGCCGACACAGCCGCGGCTGCCACCGCCGCGGTTGGCTCATCCGGTGCGGCGAGCGCAAGCGGCTCCGCCACGCCGAAGGCGAGGGCCCAGGCTCCCAAAAGGAGGAGCCGCCTCATGGCGCTGCCCGGCCATCGAGCGATTCGACGAGCAGCACAGCGCGTTCGCTGCGCAGTCGTCTCACCGCCTCGGATTCGAAACCGGCCGGCACCGCCAGCAGGTAGGCATCGGTGGTGGTCGGCCCGTAGACGAGCCTGGCCGCGCTGTCGCGCAGCACGCGCCGCATGTCCTGCTCGGTGGCTTCGGGCCGGAATCTGACGATCAGATTGCCCCGTGTCCCGGCGCCGGAACCGCTCGGCGGTTCGCCGAGTGCCCGGAACCCGGGCTCGGGCGTCGGTGCGATGAGCAGCGCGCTGCCCAACGCCGCGACCACGGCGCACTGGCCCGCCAATGCCCAGCGTGTCCACGCGGGGGTTTCGCGCCAGTGCGCCTTCAGTCGCGCCAGGAGGCCGCGGCCCTGCGGCGGGGATGCCCGGGCAGCGATGCGCTCGCGCAACTGCGCGAATCCCTGGGCGGCATCACCGACGGTGCCCGGCGTCGATTGCGCATATGCGGCCTGCACCTCCCGCTCCCAGGCCAGCTCGGCCTGGCAACGCGGGCACTCGGCGATGTGCGCCTCGACGCGGGCGCGATCTTCGTCGTCGAGGCTCGCGCTGACGTACCAGGGCAGCAGGGCCTGCACCTTTTGATGCAGATCCGTGCCGAGTTGAACCACCCGTCCGGTCATGGGTTGACCTCCGTGCTGCGCACTGCGGTGCGAGCCCCCTTCGGAGCGGCCGGGCGGGGGCTCATTGGAGTACCTTCGCGCAGCAGCGCTTCGGTATTCGCCTTCGGAGCGGCCGGGCGGCTCACAGCCAATCCTCCAGCCGGCCCGCCAGCAGCGTCTTCAGTCTGCGCCTGGCGTGGAACATGCGCGTCTTCACCGTGTCGACGGGGCAGCCCACGATCTCGCTGATTTCTCGGCAGCTGATGCCGTGGAAGTAGGCCAGGTGGACGATCGCGCGCTGCTCGAACGAGAGGTGATCCATGGCCTGCGCCAGCACCTCGCGAATCTGCGCTTGGGCTGCGTGGTATTCGGGGCCCGACTCGGGCGGCGCGGGCTGATCGTCGTCGGGCTCGTCCGGCAACGGCTCGTCCAGGCGACTGAGGGCCTTCATGGCCTTGCGGTAGGCGATCGCGAAGATCCAGGTCGATACCTTGCTCTGGCCGTTGTAGCTCGCGGCGCGGTTCCAGACGACCAGCATCGTGTCGTTGAGCAGTTCCCCGACGAGTGCGGGGCGGCGCGTCAACCGGTCCAGGAAGCGTGTGAGTCGCGGGTGATAGGCGCGGTAGAGCTGCTCGAAGGACTGCAATTCGCCCTCCGCGGTCCGGTGCACGAGGCTCGCCTCGGCGCGATCGGCCACGGCCATTCCCTCGTCGTGCGGCCGAATGGCATCGAGGGGCCTGCTGGGCATGGAAGCCTCCTGGGAGGGAGCGTGCAGGGGACTGTACTCCTCGCGTCGAGGGAGGGCTTTCGGAGGTGTTCCTGGCGTCATTCGATGTCTCGATGTCTCGCACGGCGGGAACGGTTCATTCCCGCCAAAGGGGAAACGGTTCAATAGACTGGATGCTCGACGCAGAGGGAAGTACCCATGGGCCTCGTCTATCGAAACATGATTCCCGCCATGTGGATCGCCTGGGCTGCGTACTGGTGGGCGATGTCGCGCGACGTCAAGGCCACCGCGCGCCAGGAGCCGGTTGGCTCGCGGCTGTTGCATATCGTGCCGCTCGTGGTGGCCGTCGGCCTGGTATGGCATTCGAGTGCGCAGTGGCCGTGGCTCGGCCTGCGGATCTTGCCTCGCGCTGCGTGGACCTTCTGGATTGGAGCGGCGCTCACTCTGGCCGGCTTGATGTTCAGCGTTTGGGCGCGCCGGTATCTGGGGAGGAACTGGAGCGGCATCGTGACGGTCAAGCGGGATCACGAGCTGATCACCACGGGGCCGTACAGCGTCGTGCGCCATCCGATCTACACGGGCCTGCTGCTGGCCTTCGTCGGATCGGTCATCGCTCGCGGCGAGCTCGGAGGCGTTGTCGCCCTGGCACTGGCCACCGGGGCGCTGTGGCGAAAGCTGCGCATGGAGGAGCGCTGGATGCGCGAGCAGTTCGGCGAGGCGTATGTGGACTACAGCCGGCGCGTGGCGGCGCTGGTGCCGTTTGTGCTTTGAATTTCGGCGAGTTCGCTTCGGCCCTCCACCACGCCTGACAGCGAGTCGCCGCAGCTGCTGGTTCCGATTAGAGCGCGCACGCAGATCAGCCGCGACCACTGCCAAGGGCGCCCGTCAGCCCAGTGGCGTGCGAAGCGATGGCTTCAATGCGAGAACATGCTCCGATGCAGCCGTCGCAGCGACCACCAGACGGACCCCGCCACCACCGGGATCGCCAACGCCGCCGTCGATTCCGCCGACAGCGGCCAGCCCAGTTTCTGGCCGCCCTTGGCGAGGTAGCTCACCAGCCCCACGATGTAGTAGGTGATCGCCGCGACCGAGAGGCCTTCCACCGTGGCCTGCAGCTTCAGCTGGAGGTCCTGCCGCTGGTTGAGCGCCGCCAGCAGTGCCTGGCTGCTTTGCTGCTGCTCGATCTCCACGCGGGTGCGTAGCAGGCTGCTCACGCGAGAGATGCGCCTGGAGAGCGCGTCCTGCCGCCGCGTCGCCCACTCGCAAGTCTTACGCGCCGGGGACAGCCTCCGATCGATGAATTCGCCGATCGTCTGGAGTCCTTCGAGACGCACTTCACCGACCTGCGCGATGCGTTGATCGAGCAGTTCGAAATACGCGCTGCTTGCTGAGAAGCGCGAATGGGTCGCGGCGTACTGGCTCTCCACCTGGGCCGCCAGGCGCGTGAGGCGGTCCAGGAGCTGCGCTTCTTCCTGCCGCTCGGCGCTCTGGATGGCCAGGGCGAGCCCTGCGAGGTCGCTCTCCGCGCTCGCGAGGGCGATGCCCGTCTTTCGCGCGGTGGGCAGGCCCAGCATCGCGGCCATCCGGTAGGTCTCGATCTCCAGCAGTCGCTGCACCAGCCGTCCGAGCCGCCGGCTGGGCAGGTCGCCGGCGTAGAGCAGGAGGCGGGAGGAGCCGTTCGGATGGATCGCGAAGTCCGTGAACACCTGCGCCTGCTCGCCCGCCACGGCCGAGCCCACCAGCAGGTCCTCGTGCAGCAGGCGCTGCCGGAAGCGGTCGTCGCCGTTGCAGCGGGCCCCGGGAAGCACCCAGAGGTCGAGGCTGCTGATGCACTGGCCCGGCAGTCCGTCGAGCCATTCGCGGGGGGCGGCGTCCAGCGCGCTGGCGAGATCCGCCGCGGCGAGCTGGTCCTCCCGGATCCGCAGGGTGAACGTCCAGGTGACGAACTCGGTGTGCATTTCCCAGCGCAGCCGGAGCGCGCCCAGTTCGGTGCGCAGGTGCGTCACCTGTTCGTCGGGCGGCGGGACATGGTGGTCGCGCAGCAGCGAGGCGAGGTGCCGGCGGCTTTCTTCGCGCTGCGACGGGTCCGCCAGCATCACGAGATGCGCAATCGCCAGCGGCGGCGTCATGGCTTCGGGCGGCCGGGCGTGGACTTCGTTGTGAAGGGCGATGCGGTCCGGGTGTTGGGGCGTGTGCATGTCGCAAGTGTGGGTTTCAGCCAGGCGATTATTGCCAAGGCACCGTCGCTGCCGGATGACACTGCGGCGCGTTCGCCACGGATGCCGGCGCCGGGCTTGCACCCAGGGCGGTGCTCATGCAGGATGGCTGCTTCGAGGTCAGGAGGCATGCCCGTGAAGAAATCCCTCGCCGCCTTGGCGGCCCTGGTCGCTGCCGGTTCGGCTTCTGCGCAGTCCTCGGTCACGCTGTTCGGCGTCGTCGATGCGGCGGTGAGCTACTACCAGACCAACAGCAAGTACGTGAACACGGCGCTCAACGTGTTCAACCCGTCCAATCCCGCAGCGGCGCTGCCACGCCCGGACGTGCGCCAGAGCCAGTGGGTGCTCTCGTCCGGCAACTACACGGGCAGCCGGGTCGGCTTTCGCGGGACAGAGGACCTCGGAGGCGGCCTGGCCGCCAGTTTCTGGCTCGAAGCCGGCATTGCCAACGACACGGGCGCGAGCGTCACGCCGATCGGCCTGGCCTTCAACCGGCGTTCGACGGTCAGCCTGTCAGGTGCCTTCGGCGAGGTGCGGCTGGGCCGCGACTACACCCCCACCTTCTGGAACGACAACGTCTTCGACCCCTTCCAGACCGTCGGGGTCGGCGCCGTGGCGATCAGCATGCTGCTCGGCGGCGCAGGCAGCGCGGGCACGATCGGCAGCCAGATCGTCAACCCGAACTACGTGCGTGCCAGCAACAGCGTCAGCTACTGGCTGCCTCCGAACCTGGGCGGCTTCTACGGCCACGTGATGTACGCCCTTGGCGAGAACACCAAGTACGACCCCGGCAGCGTGACCCCGGATCTCCCGAACACCCAGCGCACCGGGCGCTACGCCGGGGGCCGCGTGGGCTACGCGAACGGTCCGGTCGACGTGGCCGCGGCCTACGGTTCGAGCGTGATCGGCGACAACTATTTCGCCGGGCTCACGAGATACCTCAACACCGGAAACGTCGGCGCCTCCTACGACTTCGGGCCGGCGAAGCTGTACGGCGAGTATTCGCACGTCGAACTGCAGAACGACCGCTCGGTTCCGCTGCTGTCCGGGCCGTCAGGCGACATCACGATCACCGGCTATCTGCTGGGCGTGACCGTGCCCATCGGCCCAGGGATGATCCGCGCTACGTACTCGCACCTTCAGGCGGACCTCAACAACGTCGCTCAGGTCCCGGTCTTCGGCGTGCCGGACCCCAAGGCCGACAAGCTGGCGCTGGGCTACGTGCACAACCTCTCCAAGCGCACCTTGCTCTACGCAACGGTGGCCTACACGAAGAACAAGAACGGCGCGGCCATTCCGCCGGCCCTGCCGCCCAACGGAAACGTCGGCTACATCAATCCCGGCATTGCAGAGCTGGTCAGTCCGGGCGCCGGCTATCGCGCCGACACCGCCTACGGCTACGACTTCGGCATTCGTCACGTGTTCTGATCACGCGCCCCCGAGCACCTGCTGCTGCGCGTGGCGTTCGAAGTAGGCGGCGAGAAGCGCCAGTTCGTGTTCGAACACCGGCATGCCGGCGACCACGCTCTTCCACTGGCCGGTGCGGCTGGCGCGCTCGATGTTTTCGCATGCGGATGCGAAGGCGAGCGCACCGACCATCTTCCCGGCGCCCGCCATGCGATGGGCGAACTGGGTGACCTGGGCGACGTCGTCGGCGGTCACGGCCTGCCTGAGCGCGGTCGAGTCGTCCTCGCAGGTTCGCCGGAAGGCGGCGATGACCTCGGCCATCATCGACGCATCGCCCGCGCATTTCGCGCCGAGGAGCGCCTCGTCGATCGGGCTGGAGGAGGGCGCGTCGCCGCGGCTCGCGTCGACCGATGCCGTGGGCATCGGGGCGGCGCCTGCGAGCGGAAGCCATCGATCGAGCTTCTCGCTGAGCTGCGCCAGCTCCACCGGCTTGACGAGGAAGTCGTCCATCCCGGCGGCGAGGCACGACTCCGCCTCGCCCTGCATCGCGTTCGCGGTGCACGCAACGATCGGCACGCGTGCGCGCCCGATCCCGGGCTCCAGCCTGCGGATGTTGCGCGCGAGGTCGTAGCCGTCCATGTGCGGCATGTGGCAGTCGGTGATGACGAGCCCGAAGCGGCCTGACTTCCACATCTCCAGCGCCTGCACGCCGTCGTCGGCGGTCTGGGCGGCATAGCCGAGCGCCCGCACCTGCCGCATGAGCAGCATGCGGTTGACCGGGTGGTCGTCGACGAGCAGCACGAGGGTGCCTTCCGTCTCGGCCTGCGCGGTGCTGGGCGCCATGCGGCGCGCGGCGGTGTCGACCGCATGCGCGCCCGTGGTCCCGTCGCCGCTGCCGGGCGGCTGCTCCGCGATGGGCAGCGACAGCTCCAGGATGAGCGTCGTGCCCCGGCCGTGCTCGCTTTCCAGGCGGATCGAGCCGCCCATCAACTGCGCCAGCTGCCGCGAGATGACCAGCCCCAGCCCGGTGCCGCTCGGCCGCCGCCGCGCCGCATCGCCTTCCGCCTGCGTGAAAGGCTGGAACAGCCGCTGCTGGTCTTCCGGCGAGATGCCGACGCCGGTGTCCTTGACCTCGAAGCGCAGGCGCTCCTGTCCGTCCGCACGTCCCAGCCATTGCACGCTGATGTCGATCCAGCCTTCGGTGGTGAACTTGATCGCGTTGCTGACGAAGTTGTTGAGGATCTGCCGCAGGCGCACCGGATCGACCCGGAGCGCCGGACTGATGCGCGCGTCCACCATTCGCCGCACGATCAGTCCCTTGCTGCTGGCGTTGCCGAGATAGATGCTGTGCACCTCCTCGATCAGGCGCTTGATCGAGACGACCTCGGGGCGCACCTCCAGCTTGCCGGCCTCCATCTTCGAGAAGTCGAGGATGTCGTCGATGACCCGCAAGAGCGAGCGGCTCGATTCGCGCACCAAGCCGAGCGTCTCGCGCTGCTCGGCGTCGAGCTCGGTCAGGCTCAGGAGCTCCAGCATGCCCAGCATGCCGTTCATGGGCGTGCGGATCTCGTGGCTCATGGTCGCCAGGAAGGTGCCCTTGGCGCGGTTGGCGGCTTCCACCTCTTCGCTTCGCTGCGCCAGCGCGGCGTTGAGCCGCTCGATCTCGCGCTCCTTGCGCTTCTTTTCCGTCACGTCCTCCGACAGGGTCAGCACGTAGCGCGCGCGGCCGGTCTCGTCGAGGATCGGGAGCTTCTTCGCATGGAGCACGCGCACGCTGCCGTCGCGCGCATGCAGGGGCTCCGCGGGAATGTCCACTTCGCGGCCCAGCGCGATGGCTTCCCTGTCCTTGGCGGCGAAGAAGTCGGCCTCTTCCTTGGAGACCACGAAGTCGTGGACGGTCTTCCCCACGACCTCCTCTTCGCGGCGCCCGTTCAATTCCTCGAAGCTGCGGTTGACGCGCACGATCGTCAGGTCGTCGGCGTTCTTGACAATGATGTGATAGGGGATGTGATAGAGCACCGAGTTCAGGAACGCATTGGCGGTTTCGAGTTCGGCGGTGCGCTGGTGCACGCGCGCCTCCAGGTCGGCGTTCAGGGCGCGCAATTCCTCTTCGGCCTGCCGCAGCGCCTTGCGCTGCTGCCTTTCGGTGAACGCCCGCCGCATCGAGAAACCCAGACGACGCAGGCGGTCCTTGAGCACATAGTCCGTCGCGCCGGCCTTCATGCAGTCCAGCGCCTCCTCCTCGGTCAGGAGGTGCGCGGTGATCATGATGAGCGGCATCTCCGGATGCTGCTGACGCACCCGGTGCATCAGGTCGACGCCGCCCGCCTCGTTGTCGATCAGCGCCAGGTCGAAGGGTTGCTGCTGCAGTGCGGCGGCGAAGTCTTCGCGGTTGCGGACCCACACGATCTCGAAGGTCACGTCCTCGCCCCGCAGTCCATTGCGGATGCGTTCCGCATCGGCCGGGTCGTCCTCCAGATGCAGTACGCGAACGGCGGTGGTCATTGGGTAATCTCCGCGCAGCAGCGCTTCGGTATTCGCCTTCGGAGCGGCCGGGCGGCTCATGCGGGCCCACCCTGTTCGCTGCGCAGCGATTCGACGACGTCCTTGAACTCTTCGCGATTGCGTTCGCTCAGCGCGGACAGCGCCTCGTGCGCGCGCAGGATCCGCTCCTGCGGGGCGGCGTGGTCGCTCGCCGTACCCAACGGGTGCATCTCGGGCGCGGCGGGCAGGTCATCGCGGATCGCGTCGAGCACCTGCTGCATGCTCAGCTCCTCGAAAAGCCCGCGCACCGCAGGTGCCACGCCCGCGAGCGACACGCCGCCGCGGGCGACCAGCTCGTGCACCGTGCCCAGACAGGTGCTGTCCAGGTACTCGCACCCGGAGAGGTCCAGCACCAGGCGGCGGCCGCCATCGAGCACGGTCAGCGCGGTTTCGTGGAAGGCATCGCAATGCATCCATGTCGCGCGACCGCGCAGCCCCACGTAGGCGGCATGGTCCGTCTCGCCGTAGAAGACGACTTCATCCCCGGCCCGCAGGGCGCCACGCGCGTCGCTTGCAGGGGTCTCGGCGCCGTTGTCGAACCAGGAGGCGCCCGCGTGCGCATCGATGAGCAGGATGGTCACGTCGTCCCGGTCGGCGTCTGCCGGCGCCTGGCGGTGAAGATCCGTCATCACTTCCTGCGCACTGGCGAGCGGCCTCTCGAGCACCTGTTGCAGCAGGTCCAGTTCGCGCTCCGAGCCCGAGGGCAGGAGCCCGTCGGTGTAGAGAAGAATGCGGTCCCCCGCCAGGAGCTGCATCCGCTCCTCGCCGAATTGCGCATCCTGCGCGAGCCCGAGCGCCGGGCCCGTGCGGCGGATCAGGCGCGTGGGCCGGCCCTCGCGAGCGTGCAGCACCGGCGGGTGGCCGGCCGATGCCAGCGTGAGGCTGGACTCCCCCGTGTCCAGCAGGCCGAAGACGGCGGTCAGGAACAGGCCCGGTGCGGCATGCGCCTCGCAGATCGAGCGATTGACCGCGGCCAGCACCTCGGCCGGCGGCAGCGCGATGCCTGTCGCGGGGTCCACCAGCACCAGCCGCTGCTTGAAGAGCACCGAGAGCATCGCCGAGGTCACCCCGTGCCCGGTGGCATCGGCCAGGTAGAAGGCCAGATGCCGCTCACCCAGGCGCACCACGTCGTAGAGGTCGCCGCCGACGTGCTGCCCCGGCCGGTAGACCGCCTGGATGCAATAACCCTCCATTGGCGGCGGGCTGCGAGGCAGCAGGGCGCGCTGGATCACCTCCGCCCGTTCGAGGTCGCGGCGCAGCACCTCGGAGGTCTCCTCGAGCTGTCGGACCTTGCGTTGCAGTTCGCCATGCAGGCGCTCGCGTTCGGCCAGCAGGTGGCGCCGCTCCAGCGCGTTGCGCACTGCAACGGCCATCTCTTCCGAATGGGGCGACTTCGGCAGGAAGTCGAAGGCGCCCAGCCGGATCGCGGTCACTGCCGAGTCGAAGGTTTCAAGGCCTGACAGCACGATCCACATGGCGTCCGGCACCGCCTCGCGCCCCCAGCGCAGCAGTTCCAGGCCGTCCATGCGGGGCATCATGATGTCCGTCAGCACCAGCGCGACATCCGGGCGCTCGCGCAGGATCTTCTGCGCGGCGATGCCGTCGGGGGCATCGAGAACCGGTGCGCAGCCGAGCTTCTCCAGTGCCCGCTTCACCATCAGGCGGGTCACCGGCTCGTCGTCGACGACCAGTGCGACGGGAGGGGCAGGGTCGGGGTTCATCGCATCCGCCAGCCGCATGCGGCCGTGCTGGGAGGAATTCTCCGGGCCGGCGGGTCCGATGGCAAGTCGCTGGCGGCCGCGACGCGCTCAGCGCTGGGTCGCGTGCTCTTTCATCTTCGCGAGCGTCACTGCCAGCGCCGCGCCGCCGATCATCTTGATGAGCCCGGCGTGCTGCGCGTAGAACTGGCTCACCTCGTCGACGATGCCCGGATGCGCCTGCTCGGCGTGCGCCGCGATCTCGGTGACCTGCCCGGGCGTCAGCTGCGAGGCCTGGTCCGGCGTCAACTGGGTCTGTCCCGGCGCGAGGACGCGGCCCAGGGCGCCGCCCGCCGCCGCCGACACCGCGGCCGGGCCCAGCGTGGCGAGGATCTGGTTCAGCATGCCCGCCTGCTGCGATGACGAGGAGACGTTGAACAGCTTTCCGACGAGGTCGCCGAAAGGCGGGGTCTGGTCGGAGCGCATCGCGGCGGCGAGACCTGCGCCGAGCTGGTCGGTCGATGCGTTCTGCACGACCTGGTCGAAGTGAGCTTCCGGATTTCCGCCAACTGCCTGCTGCAGCAAATCGAGCAATCCCATGATGGTTCTCCAGTGGTCGATGAGCGAAGGAATTTCACTCGGACCCGAGCTTCCGGCGCCTTCCTGACTTCCGGCGGACCATATTGAAGACGCCTCCGGTCCTTCCGCAACAAGCCCCTTCGCACTCGGTAGTATCGTGATCCGCCAAGGCAAGGAGTCTCCCCGTGATCATCAAGACGCAACAGGACGTGACGACCGCGGTGCTGAACGAACTGGCGCGCAGCGACGACCCGCGGTTCAAGGACATCATGACCGCGGCGGTGCAGCACCTGCACGGCTTCGTGCGCGATGCCAGGCTGACCGAGGCCGAATTCCATCAGGCCTGTGGCCTCATCGCCCAGCTCGGGCAGTTGACCACCGCATCGCACAACGAAGTGGTCCTCGCCGCCGGATCGCTGGGTGTATCGGCGCTGGTCTGCCTGCTCAACAACGGCGACCACGGCCAGACGGAGACGACTGCGAACCTCATGGGCCCCTTCTGGCGCATGCATTCGCCGGCGACGGCGAACGGGGAGTCGATCGTCCGCTCGCCCACGCCGGGCGCGCCGATCTTCGTCAACGCCTGGGTGCGCGACAACGCAGGCCGCCCGGTGGAAGGCGCCGAGGTCGATGTGTGGCATACCTCGGCGGAGGGCTTCTACGAGAACCAGGACCCGGCGCAGGCCGACATGAACCTGCGCGGCAAGCTCACCACCGATGCGCGCGGCCACATCGCGTTCAGGAGCGTGAAGCCCGCGGGCTACCCGATCCCCTTGAGCGGCCCGGTCGGGGCGCTGCTGCGCGCGCAAGGCCGCCATAACATGCGGCCGGCCCACATCCATTTCATGATCTACAAGCCGGGCTTCAAGACACAGTTCTCGCAGGTCTATTCGAGCGACGACCCGCGGCTCGACACCGATGTGCAGTTCGGCGTGACGCAAGCCTTGATCGGCCAGTACGTGCTGCACACCGACGAGCCGGCGCCGGACGCCGATGTCGGCGGCCCGTGGTATTCGCTCGACCATCACTTCGTCATCGAACCGGGCGAGGCCCGGCTGCCGAACCCACCCATCACCGGCAAGGCCAGCGGCGAGCGCCCCACGTTGCAGGTGCTGGAGCGCAGGGCCTGAGGCCGCCGCCGCCGGCTTGAAACCGGATAGCCTTGGCGCATGCACGAGATCACCATCACCTTCGACCGGGTCTTCGACATCGTTCGCGGAGCGCGGCGAGGCCGCGTGCCATCGACGGTGTTCGGTTTTCAGGCCAAAGAGG
Source organism: Variovorax ureilyticus (assembly GCF_037889935.1). Classification (NCBI taxonomy): domain Bacteria; kingdom Pseudomonadati; phylum Pseudomonadota; class Betaproteobacteria; order Burkholderiales; family Comamonadaceae; genus Variovorax; species Variovorax ureilyticus. The sequence continues at coordinate 5,042 of NZ_JBBKZU010000007.1, read as the reverse complement.
TCGAGGTGCGCGGCGTCGCGGTTGCCGGATCGCCGCGGATCGAGGCCGGCATGACGATCACCGCGGTGCTCGAACGCCCCGGCGATTGGCAGAGCCTGATCGGATGGGTGAATCACGAGACGGGTGAAATCGCCTGCAGGCCTGCCGGGTCGAATCTCGGCGGTATCGGAGCCGTGGTGCTGGGGGGTCTCTGGGCCTATCACCTGGTGGGCACGAATCACCCCCTCGTTGCCGCCCTGGTGGTGGTCGTTTCCCTTCTCGGTTTCCTGGGCGGCATCACGGCGACGCGGAAGGTCGTCGGGGCCAGGAAGCTTCTGGAGGCGACCCGCGCGTCGCTCGCGTCTCGCCATACGGGCGTCGATGCCTGAGGGCGCCTCAGAGCCGATCGCCCGGCGGCAATTCGCGCCGCACGAGGTAGATGCCGCTCGCGATGATGAGCGCCGCGCCGGCGAGCGTCCATGCATCCGGCACCGTGCGCCAGAAGGTCCAGTCGATCGACCCGCCACGATGGCGAGTCCCTGCACGGCCCGAGCACGACGCCCCGCCGTGTGCATCGACGAGGGCCCCGGCGCCATCCCTGCGCGGCGGCCACGGGCGAACGGGATCGAAGGAAGATCAGGTGGAATCCGGGGGTCCGCAGATCACGGCTTCTCAGGCGGGCTTTGTGTCGCGTGCTCCTTCATCTTGGCGAGCGTCACCGCCAAGGCTGCACCGCCGATCAGCTTGATGAGCCCCGCGTGTTGCGCATAGAACCGGCTCACCTCGTCGACCACGCCTGGATGCGCCTGCTCCGCGTGCGAGGCGATGCTGGTGACCTGCCCGGGCGTCAGTTGTGATGCCTGGTCCGGAGTCAACTGTGTCTGACCGGGGGAGAGGAGATGCCCCAGGACGCCCTCCGCCGCTGACAGTGCCGCCGGTCCCAGCGAAGCAAGTATCTGGTTCACCAAGCCTGCCTTCTGCGCCGAAGAAGATACGTTGAAGAGCTTTCCGACAATGTCGCCGAAAGGCGGCGTCTGGTCGGAGCGCATCGCAGCAGCGAGTCCTGCTCCGAGCTCATCGGGCGATGCCTTCTGCACCACCTGATCGAAGTGGGCCTCCGGATTTCCGGCGACCGCCTGGTGTAGCAAGTCGAGCAGTCCCATGGTGTTTCTCCTTGGCTGAAAAGATCATTCCGGCGCAAGCCCCCGGCTCAGCGCCGACGGCGCGGTTTCATCTGGGGACTCGTCATCCAGCCACCCGTCCAGAAGTCGACGACTTGTCTTTCGAACTCTGCCTGCATCGCTGCGGTCTGGCGCTGCATCTCCGCGGCCATCACGCCGCGTGTCGCCGCCATCACCTGATTCGCGGCGGTGAGCCACATGCTCATGAATGGATTGCTTGTCGTCCAGGGATTAGACATTTGATTTTTCCTTGAGAGGGAAGGCCTCCTGAGCCGCTCACGTCTGCGGTTCGAGCGGCAGAGGCCGCTGGCGTACTCGATTCAGGCAACTGCGCCAATTCCCATGGCTACGAGCACGAAGAAGATGATCGTGACGATCAGAAAGATGAAGAAGAAGAACTTGGCGATGCCGGCAGCGCCGGCGCTGATGCCGGTGAAACCGAAGACTCCGGCAACCAGGGAAATGATCGCGAAGATGATGGCCCATCTGAGCATTTGGTTTCTCCGTGTTGGACATCGTGCGATTCTTTGGAGTCCTCGAAACGCGCAAGTAGGGTCGAGCCTTCAAAGCAGGTAAGCGACGACGCACACAGGGACCGCCGGCTCTTCGCGCTCAGCGCATGCTCCATCCGAGCAGCAGGCCTGCCGCCGCGACCGCAGGCACCCATTTCCACGGCTTGAGCAGCACCATCGCGACACCCGCGCCGGCGCCGAACGCGACGAACCGCCAAGGATGCTTGCGTGCGAGATCCTCCATGAGAGGCTTTGCGAGCTCGACGGCGTCATGGGCCGGATGATGAGTCCACCATCTGCCGACCACGGGGCGAGCGAGCGAAAGCGCCGTCTCCCGTTCCGGCCGCAACGTGGGGAGTCGTTCCATCCTTGCCACGCCCGAGGGCTCATCGACCTTTCTGTAGCCCATCAGCGACAGCAGCGCCGCTCTCGACCGCGCCAACTCGGCGCGCGCCATCTCGGGGCCCTCGTTGTCGGTCATCCCGTTCTCCTTTCATGCTGCGAAGTACGGCCGGATCGGCCTCGCCAGTCACCTCACGCCGCGACCGCCTCGCCGCGCTTCGATGCGCGACAAACGCAAGTCCCGACAACCGTGCACATGGGAGACGCAGGCTCCGTCCGAGCACGCGGATGAGACGTAGGAGGGAAGCGCGAGCGTCTGCCGGAACGCCTGCGCGCGGGTCAAGCACCTTAGGGTTTCGGAGCATGGGGTCCATGTCAAATGACATACGTCGTGCCCCTGCGGGGCCATAAGAATGGCGCCCTGAGGGCAGGATGCGCTTTGTAGATCATGAGACCGGACAGGAAGATTCAACTGAACGATGCGCAGTGGAACCGACTTCAGGCGCTGGCAGGGCGATCGGGCGAGTCGACTCCGGAGGAAGCAAAAGGCATATCACGTCGCCTGCTCTCCAATGGGCTTGTGGCGGTCGATCGACATGGATGCGTCTATCTCACCGAACAAGGTGCCCGACGGTTGAGCCAGGGTCGATAGGATCGTATGCGTCTGCTTCCCAGCGGCCCGCTCGCGTACCCCGCCATCGGTATGCGGTGGTTTCGGCCATCGCGCAGCTTCGCGCCGCGCGACGCCCGTGAACATCGCTCCCACTGACCTCCGCTGACCTCCCCGACCTCGGCGAAGAAATACTCATTCCATGCACGATCCTGCCTTGCTCGGCCTGGCTGCAAGTTCAGCAACACTTGGAATCCTGGCGGTCTGGAAGGCGCGCGCCGTGCGTTGGCTTGCAATTGCGCTGTTCGGCGTCAGTGCAACCTGGCTGGTCATTTCAGAATCGAGCCCTCTGAATTCTCCGGACCATCGTCGCAACGAGATCACGGTCGCGCCAGTGCCTTTGCGCCCGGGCGGATAGCGGGCGAGGCGGCCCTCGCAAGTCGTTTCCGCTGGGCGGAAATCCGGGCTTGCCGCGATGCGCGTGTTTCCACAATTTGCGTCGAACAACGCATCTGGAGAAACACACATGAAACTGGCAAGCCTCAAGGAAGGCGGCCGCGATGGCACCCTGGTCGTGGTCAGCCGCGATCTCTCGCGCGGCGTGCGGGTCCCGCAGATCGCCGCCACGCTGCAACAGGCCATCGAAGACTGGGACCGCGCCGCGCCCGCGCTGGCCGAGGTGTACGCCGCGCTGACCCGGGGCGACGAGCCGCGGTCCTTCGCGATCGATCCGCAGCAGCTCGCAAGCCCGCTGCCGCGCGCATTCCAGTTCCTCGACGGCTCGGTGTACCTGCATCACATGGAGAAGGCACGCAAGGCGCGCGGCGCGGACATGCCGCCGAACTACAAGACCGACCCGCTGATGTACCAGGGTCTGTCGGACCGCTTCATCGGTCCGCGCGATCCGATGGTCGTTCCCGACGAGTCACTGGGCCTGGACTACGAGGCCGAGCTCGCGGTGGTGGTGGGCGATGTGCCGATGGGCACGTCCGCCGCGCAGGCCTCGGGCCACATCAAGCTGCTGATGCTGCTCAACGACTTCACGCTGCGCACGATCACGCGCACCGAGCTGCCCAAGGGCTTCGGCTTCATGCAGGCCAAGCCGACGAGCTCGTTCTCGCCGGTGGCCGTGACGCCGGAGGAACTCGGCGCGGCCTGGGATGGCGAGAAGCTCGACCTGCCGATCCTCTCGTCGATCAACGGCCAGCCGATGGGCCGCGCCAACACAGCGCGCGACATGTTCTTCACCTACCGGGCGCTCATCGCGCATGCGGCACGCACGCGCAGCCTGAGCGCGGGCACGATCATCGGCGCGGGCGCGGTGTCGAACCTCGATCCGGAGACCGGCTACGCCTGCCTTGCCGAAAAACGCGCGGACGAGGAACTCGCCGCCGGCCGTGCGACGACGCCATGGCTGCGCTTTGGCGATCGCGTGCGCATCGAGATGCTCGACGCCGGGGGCGCGTCGATCTTCGGCGCGATCGACAACGCCGTCGCGAAGGCCTGAGGAGGACGCCATGCTGTGCAAGAAACTCCACCATGCCGCGTACCGCTGCCGCGACGCGCGCGAGACGACCACCTTCTACACCGAGGTGCTGGGCCTGAAGTTCTCCCATGCGATGGGCGAGGACCATGTGCCCTCCACCGGCAAGTACAGCCCGCACGTGCACATCTTTTTCGAGATGGAGGACGGCAGCAACATCGCCTTCTTCGAATGCCCGCGCGATCCGGGCAACGTCAAGGACATGGAATCGCCCGACTGGATCCAGCACTTCGCCTTCGAGGTCGAGGACATGGACACGCTGGTCAAGGCCAAGGCCGACCTGGAGGCGAAGGGGCTCAAGGTGGTCGGGCCGACCAACCATGACGACTTCATCAGCTCGATCTACTTCTTCGATCCCTCGGGCCATCGGCTGGAGCTGACCACCCGCACCTGCCGCGACGCGAAGCGCCTGCAGTCCTTCGTCGACGAGGCGCCGCAGGTCCTCGCGCTGTGGGAGAAGACGCACGACTGGTCGCAGCGCCACACGCTCTTCGGCGGCAGCACCGGCTACGAGCGGCAAGGCGGCTGAGCCGCGGCTCGCATCGAGAGAGAGAGAGAGAGAGAAGGGCGATCCGCGGTTCGCCCCATCAAAAGAACAGGAGACACAAATGATCAGAGCCTTGCTGCAGGCGGCCTTCGCCGCCTGCATCGCGACAGGCGCCGCCGCCGCGCCGGACCAGCCCATCACCCTGCTGCAAGGCTTCGCGCCGGGTGGCAATGCCGACACCATCGCGCGCCTCGTCGCGCAGGGCCTGTCGCGCGAGCTCGGCCAGCCGGTCATCGTCGATGCGAAGACGGGCGCCGGCGGCAACATCGCGAGCGCCGCCGCAGCCCGCGCGAGGCCCGATGGCAACACGCTCATCCTCATGACGGGC